>JBCDDF010000101.1:0-1544 GCA_039180525.1 Pseudomonadota bacterium | reverse complement strand
GATGGGGCGCTGGTGCGCTCGGACGCGCTGTCGGGCGGGGTGACGGCGCGCACGATGCACCTGTATGTCTGGGGGGAGGGTCCGAGCGAATATCGCACGACGTTCGATGCGGATATCGGTGACGCGACGGGCCCGCACATCACCGACTTCTATCGCGACGGCCATGGCCGGATACAGCGGGCCGATATCAATGACGGGGCGCCGCGCGACATCTTCTACATCCACGATCAATCCGGCCAGGTGCTGACGCGGACGCAGAGCGTGGGGACGACGCTGCCGGCGAACACCAGCCAATATTATTACTATTTTGGCGGCAAGCGGGTGGCGGCGATGGGGACGCTGGACACGCCGGCCGGCCATTATCATGACGAGATAGCAGGCCATGGTTCGGCGCCCGCGGCGCCGGGCTGGACGGCGGACTTCGACCAGAATTACGCGCCGGTGAACGGATCGAGCCCGGGCAATGCGGCGACGCGCCATGTGGTGCAGGCGGGCGACACGCTCGCCATCATCGCGGCCGGCCTGTGGGGCGATGCGGCGCTCTGGTACAAGATCGCGCAAGCGAACGGCCTGCAGGGCATGGACGCGAACAGCGCGCTGACCGCCGGCCGCACGCTGACGATCCCCAACATCGTCACCAACGTCCACAACAACGCCTCCACCTTCCAGGTCTACGACCAGAACCAGGCCCTCGGCGACGTCCGCCCCGACACGCCGTTCCCCGTCCAGCGGGACGATGGTTGCGGGGTCGTCGGACAGATCCTCACCGTGGCTGTCGCGGTGGCGGTGACGGTGGTGACGCAGGGGGCGCTGGCCGGGCCGTCCGCAAGCTTTATCGGTTCGGTCGGTGCCGGTGTGGCGGCGGGCGCGGCGGGTTCGGTTGCGAGCCAGGGGTTCGCCATCGCGACCGGTCAGCAGGACAAGTTCAGCTTCAAGAGCCTGGCGATCGATGCGATCTCGGGCGGCATATCGGGCGGGGTGGGCGCGAAGATCGGCGGCACCGGCTTCCTGGCGGGCGCGGCGCGCAATACGCTGTCCAACGTCCTTACCCAGGGTGTCTCCACGGTAACCGGCCTGCAGGACAAGTTCTCGTTCACCAGCGTGGCGACGGCCGGGATCATCGGCGGCATATCGAGCCAGGTGAACCAGAGCATCGGCCCGGTCGAGGGTACGGCCGAGCGCATCGGCCGGGGCCTGGCCTCGGGCGCAGCAGGCGCGATAGCGGGCGCGGCGACGCGCAGCGCGCTCAACGGCAGTAGCTTCGGCGACAATCTGACCGCCAGCATCCCGAGCGTCATCGGCGCGACCATCGGCAATGCGGTGGCCGAGGAGATCGGCAGCCCCGTGCGTGAGACCCGTACGGTCGGCGAGGGCGCGGACGGCAGGGTGCCGCTGGCCGAGGATAGCGCGTTCGGCGGCTTTGGAAATGCTCTGATCGGTCATCCGATGCTGTTTCGTGGACCTGACTTCGGGCTGACGACGGCGCAGGACTGGATCGACCGCGCCTATGCGGTTGGCGCGGCCAACGGGCTGGTACCCGAAGG
>JBCDDF010000100.1:0-1592 GCA_039180525.1 Pseudomonadota bacterium | reverse complement strand
GCGGGCGTGCACGTCGCGATATAGCGGAGCGCGCCGAGCGGGTAGCTGGTGCAGCCGGGCGCGGCGGGTCCGTCAGCCGTGATGGCGGCGCTGACCTCGCCCCGGCGCAGCAGGTCGGCGGTGTGGTCCTGGTCCAGGATGACGATGTCGACGCGGAAGTTCTGGGCGGCGGCCAGCGGGGGGACGGCCCACGTCTCCAGGCTGTCGGCATTGATGGCGAGCGTGACGGGGCGGGGCCCGGCGCCTTGGCCGAGATCGGCGGCCAGGTCGGCTTGGAGCGCCGCGATATCGCGGGCATGGCGCAGCAGGCGCCGGCCCAGGGCCGTGGGTTCGGCCGGTCTGACCCGGGCGAGGACGGGCCCGCCGGCGGCCTCCGTCAACGCACGCATGCGTTGGCTGATGGCCGGGGGCGTGACGTTCAGCCGGGCGGCGGCGTGATCGAAGCTGCCGGTTTCCAGTACGGCCGTCAGGGTGTCGAGCAGGGCAGGGGCGAACATGCGTCGTCCTTATCTGAGAGTAAAATTCCTAAGTTGCGCTGAACTCGAACGCTGGTCCATCCCCTGCGGCATGACCTCCTTCCTCTCCGGCTTTGGCCTCTCCCTGTCCCTGATCCTGGCCATCGGGGCGCAGAATGCCTTCGTGCTGCGCCAGGGTTTGCGGGGGGAGCATGTGTTCGCGGTGGTGGCGATCTGTTCGCTGTCCGAAGTGCTGTTGATTTCCGGCGGGGTCGCCGGTCTGGGGGCGTTGGTCGAGGCGCGGCCGTCGCTTCTCGTGGCGTTCCGCTGGGGCGGGGCGGCGTTTCTTTTCGTCTATGGCGCGCGGGCGCTCTGGGCGGCCTGGCAAGGTGGGGCCAGCTTGGAGGCCGGGCAGGCGGCGGGCGGTTTGCGGGCCGCCGTGACGACGTGCCTGGCGCTGACCTGGCTGAACCCGCATGTGTATCTCGACACGGTGATCCTGCTCGGCGGGATCGGGGCGACCAAGCCGCAGCCTTGGGTCTATGCCGTCGGGGCGATTTCGGCCTCGATCCTGTTCTTCGTGATCCTCGGTTACGGGGCCGGTTTGCTGCGACCGTTCTTCGCGAAACCGGCGGCGTGGCGGGTTCTGGACGTGATCGTCGCCCTGGTCATGTGGGCCATCGCGCTGGGGCTGGTGCTGGGCTGACTTGCACACGGCGCGCCGCCGGCGCAGGAGGGGCCATGACCGCTCCGTCTCGCCCCGTGCAAGGTATCCTCTGGATGGTCGCGACGGGGCTGTGCTTCATCGCGGTGACGGCTGTGGTGAAGCATGGCGCACAGGATCTGCCGGCGGCGCAGGCGGCGTTTCTGCGGTATCTGCTGGGTCTCGTGTTTTTGGTACCCGTCGCCCGGACGCTGTTGGCAGTGCGGCTGACGCGCGAGGATCTGGCGCTTTATTCGGTCCGCGGGCTCGCCCATACACTGGCCGTGATCTTGTGGTTTTATGCCATGACGCAGATCCCGATCGCCGAGGTGACGGCGATGAATTACCTCAATCCGGTTTATGTAACGTTAGGAGCGGCGCTTTTTCTGGGCGAACGGCTGGCGGCCCGGCGGATCATCGCGGTGATCGTGGCG
>JBCDDF010000099.1:0-1797 GCA_039180525.1 Pseudomonadota bacterium | reverse complement strand
ACGGACGAGGCAGCGGGGGATCAAATGACCGGCAAACATGACAGCGACGTGGCGTTCATCAAGGCGCTGGCGGAACTCTTGCGGGAAAACGATCTAAGCGAGCTCGAAGTTCGCCGCGAATATGGTGACGATGACAGTCTCGATGTCCGCGTCGTCCGGCAGACCGGTGTTGTTGCCGTGCCCGCCGCCGCCCCGGTCGCTTTACAGGCGCCCGCGCCTGCGGCGGCCAGCCCAGCGGCCACACCGGCCGAACCCAAGGCTACGGAAGACCCGGCTCAGGACCCGGGCGCTGTCACCTCCCCCATGGTCGGCACCGCTTATCTGGCGCCCGAACCCGGCGCCGCCGCTTTCATCAGCGTCGGAGACACGGTCGCGGAGGGGCAGACACTGCTGATCGTCGAAGCCATGAAGACGATGAACCAAATCCCGAGCCCGCGCGCCGGAACGGTGAAACGCATCCTGGTGGAGGACGGGGCCCCGGTGGAATACGGCGCGCCGCTGGTCATCCTCGGCTGAGGGGGCCACCATGTTCAACAAAATCCTGATTGCGAACCGCGGGGAGATCGCGCTGCGCGTCGTCCGCGCCGCCCGTGAAATGGGCGTCGCTACAGTCGCCGTCCATTCCACCGCCGACGCCGACGCCATGCATGTGCGGATGGCCGACGAATCCATCTGTATCGGTCCCGCGCCGGGCGCCCAGAGTTACCTATCCATCCCGGCCATCATCTCGGCCTGCGAGATTTCAGGGGCCGAGGCGATCCATCCGGGCTACGGTTTCCTGTCGGAGAACGCAGCCTTCGTGCAGGTCTTGGAAGACCACAACATCACCTTCATCGGCCCCACCGCGGAACATATCCGCATAATGGGCGACAAAATTACGGCGAAGGACACCATGAAGGCCCTGGGCGTGCCGTGCGTGCCGGGATCAAACGGTGGTGTGCCGACGCTGGAGGACGCGCGCCGCGTCGCCGAACAGATCGGCTACCCGGTTATCATCAAGGCCACGGCTGGCGGCGGCGGGCGCGGCATGAAATTGGCCAAGACGGCGGACGGCTTGGAGACAGCGTTCCGCACGGCGCGCGCCGAGGCCAGGTCGGCCTTCGGCAATGACGAGGTCTATCTGGAGAAATATCTGGGCGCCCCCCGGCATATCGAAGTTCAGGTCTTCGGCGACGGCAAGGGGCGAGCCGTCCATCTGGGCGAGCGGGACTGTTCGCTGCAACGGCGCCACCAGAAGGTTTTCGAAGAAGCCCCCGGGCCGTCGATCACACCGGAGCAGCGGGCCGAAATCGGCCAGACTTGTGCCGAAGCCGTCGCCAAGATCAATTATGCCGGCGCCGGAACGATCGAGTTTCTTTATGAAAACGGCGAATTCTACTTCATCGAGATGAACACACGCCTGCAGGTCGAACACCCGGTGACCGAAGCGATCTTCGGCGTCGACCTGGTGCGGGAACAGATCCGCGTGGCCGCGGGCCTGCCGATGACGTTCGAGCAGGACGCGCTGGAGATAAACGGCCACGCCATCGAGGTCCGCCTGAATGCGGAGAAGCTGCCCAGCTTTTCGCCGTCGCCGGGCACGATCACCCAGTACCATGCGCCGGGCGGGCTGGGCGTGCGCATGGATTCCGCACTTTATGACGGCTATCGCATCCCACCTTACTACGACTCGCTGATCGGCAAACTGATCGTCCACGGCCGCGACCGGCCCGAAGCCCTGGCGCGCCTGAAGCGGTCGCTTGGGGAACTGATCATCGACGGGATCGATACGACGACTCCGCTTTTTGCCGAGTTGGT
>JBCDDF010000098.1:0-2539 GCA_039180525.1 Pseudomonadota bacterium | reverse complement strand
GTCTGCGCCTAAGCGGCGAAAGCGCCGTCCTAGGAACTCAACCGGTGGTGGTCATGCGCCTGATTTGCCCGAACTGCGGCTCGCAATACGAAGTCGATGCAACCCTGTTTCCGGACGAGGGGCGAGAGGTCCAGTGTTCCAATTGCGAAACCGTTTGGGTCCAGCAGCCGGTCGCCGAGGAACCGCCGCTGCGATTGGATGCCGGTGCCGCTGCGGAAGACGACGACGCGGAACCCGCGCGGCCATCGGAACGGCTGGACGAGGAAGAGCGCGCGGCCTTGGCGCGGGCGGTGCGCGACGAGTTGGCCGTGCGGGACGGCGCCGAAGACGGCGCGCCGGACGACAAGGAAATCGTGTCCGCCCTGCGCGAGCAGATCGCAGCGGAAGGCGGCAACTTCGAAAAGGGCGATGGCCCGCGGTCGCAAAAGCGCAATCTGGCCGCTGCCGCAGCCAGCGCCGGCGTGGATCTGGAGCAACCCCAGGAGGAGGGCAAACGCCGCCGCTGGGGCTTTTCCATGGAAGAAGACGATGATGGCGCAGAGGAGCGTCCGCGCGATGGCCTGGCCGCAGCACTGGCGGAGTTGGAAAAAGAAGAAGCCCCGGTGCGCCGCCGCCGCGCGGGGCGCGCGGGCTTTCTGACCGCACTCGTCGCGTCGGCCGCCGGGGCGGCGGTGTATCTGTTCGGCGACCAGGTCATCGAAGCCTATCCGCCGGCTGCGCCGTATCTGGAACAGTATCGCGGCGCGGTCGACAACGGTCGCGGTCAGGCGGAGGCGCTTTATGCGCAATATGAACCTGCGGTGCGCCAGATGATCGCCGATTTCATGCCGGACGCGCAGACCGACGCGCCGCCGGCGGAGTGACCGACCGCGCCACCCGTGTTCTCGACGACGGTTGGGTCGGGTCCGGCGCGTAGGATCGGGTCCCTCTCGTCCGCAGCGCACCGGCGCCCGGTGTCTGACTTTGCGGGTGCCTTTCGCGCGGGATCGCGCCCGTGTCCCGGCACCCTGGCGGTGTCCGCAGCATGCCTTGGGCAAATAGCCCCGGGACCTTTTGCGTTCCGACGGCGGCCCATCAAATCCGGCGGGCACGGGTTGCCCCGGCCTCGGCGCCCCACCACGCATGGGACGCGGCCCCGCTTCGCGCCGCACCAAGACCCGGAGACGTCGCCGATTTGGCGCTCGCGCGGCTTTCGCGGCTGCCCGGGCCGATATCGCCGGGCGCGCGCCAACAGCCGACGCCCGGCCGCCCCGTGCCCCGCCGGACGCGGCAATCCTGGGGTTCCGGAGGGATCGCGCCGTCGCGTCGGGCGGACAACGAAAGCCTGCATCGCACCGCGTCGCCCGCTTCGGTCCAGTTGAAAAGCCGCCCCAGGCCCGGGACCGGCGACCGCCCCAGGCCGCGGCGCCGAAGGCCCCGCCGCGCGGATCGACGGGGCGGAGACATCCGCTGCGGCGCGGCGCAAAACGGCACGGCGGCGGGCGGGCGTGGGACCGCAGCGGTTCGACATCCGCCCAAGCATCCATCCGTGTCAGACCGGCCCGCCATCGCCCCCAGAGGCCGAGCAAACGGCAGCTGGACAGGGCCAACCCGATGCCGATGCCGAACTGGTCAGGGTACAGTCCTGGCCCGTCGGGCCTTTCGGTGGGGAGGCAAACGTAAGCGGGCCGGTGCATCGTCCCGCCGCGCGGGGCCCGACCTTTCTGCATCCCTGGCCAACCGCGTGCCCTGTCTGGCGGCTTCGGCGGGGCGCGGAGACACCTGCCCGGTCTCGAAACGACCAGGGCGGATGGGGCAGGATATCGGCGACGACCGCGGCATCGCGGATCCGTTTCACCGCGGCATCGCGAATCCGTTTCACCGCGGCATCGCGGCCATGCGGACGCGGACATTCTGCCGCGGCCTGCGTCGAACCGGCGTCGAACCTGCGGCGGCGAGGTCTGCGCTGTCGGGTCGCCCAGTCGAACCCTATCAGCCGCCCGAGATCACCTCGCAAGGGGTCTGACGGGCGGCGAGGCGGGCGCAGGCGGCCTGGGCCGCGGATTTGCTGAGCCCGACGAAGCGCGCGCGATACCAGCCTGGGGATCCGGTGGGCAGCATTTCGCGTTTGCTGCCTTCCAGCGCTTCCATCTCCTGAAGTGCGGCCTGAAGCAGCAATCGTTCGCCGTTGCTGCGGTTATGGGTGCCGCCCAGTTGCACCACCCATGCGCCGCGGTTGTCGACGGGCAACGCGGCCGGTGCGACCGGGATGGTCGGAACCGGAACGGTGCTGCCGGGGCTCAGCTTTGCTTGCGTGGCCCGATCCTGCGCGAACAGCCCCGGCCGCGGCGTCGGGCGCGCGGCGAGCGGGATCAGGGCGCCGGGCGCCGGGTTGGCGGCCGCCGGCACCGGCGGCTGGCTGGCCAGCGCGAGTTCGACCGCCGCGGCCACCTTGGCGACCGTGTGTTCTTGCGACTTTCCCGCCGGAAGGGCCGCGATCAGCGTACCCGCCGCGCCGGGCGGGGCCGCCGGCCGCGGCGCCGCCCGCAGCGGGCGCGCG
>JBCDDF010000097.1:0-3532 GCA_039180525.1 Pseudomonadota bacterium | reverse complement strand
GCGAGAGACGTTCCTGGCCCGCATCGCCCCCGATGCGGCGGTGCCGGCGGCGGCGGTGGCCGCGGCGGACCCGATCTTGACGCTGCCCGCACGGATCGGTCTGGCGCGGCTGGCCTGCCCGACATGCGACCATCCGGTGCCAGTGCCCGGTGCTGAGATGGCACATTGGCAGGCGCTGGCCGACCGTTATGGCGCGGCGGCGGCATTCGCGCAGCTTTCGCCCCTGGTCGTGGCGCTTGAGCCGCGGGGACGGGCGCCGATGGACCGGTTGCTGCGCGCGGCGCAGCGACAGCACATGGACGCGGTGCTGATCTATGCGGTCGAACGCGGCCGCGGGCATGCAGCACTGCTGGATACGCGCAACGGTTATCCCTACCTCACCGCCGCTGCCGAGACCGCGCGCCGGGGCGGTAAGCCGGCGGCGGCCAGGGCGCTGGCGGCGCAGGTGGATGAAGCGACCGCCCAACTGTTGGCGGCGATGGCCGCTCGACGGTGACGACGGCACTCGGCCCGCGATCGGCCGGCAATCGAACCGGTTGACGGGATCCGTTCGCGGGCGCTGGTGCGGGGGCCGAACAGGGGCCCCGAACCGTTTCCGTGACGGGTTCCGAAACGGGCTTGATCTACCCGCGGCGGCGGCGGCGTTCACGGCCGCCACGCGCGCCGGCGGGGGGCGCGCCCTCGGGCGCGGCGGGTTTATTGTGGCGGATCCAGGCCGCGCCGTGCGGGTCGGCGTTCATCAACAGGTTGGCGGCGCGGATCGCCTCCATCTCCTGCGGGCGGACGGGGTTCATGATGGCAGAGGTCATGCCGCTGGCGATCGCCATGGGCAGGAATGCCGCGTTGATCCCGTGGCGGTTGGGCAGACCGAAAGAGATGTTCGATGCACCGCAGGTCGTGTTCACGCCCAATTCCAACCGCAGCTTGCGCACCAGCGCGAACACCTGCTGCCCCGCGGTTGCCATGGCGCCGATCGGCATCACCAGCGGGTCGACCACGATATCATGCGCCGGGATCCCGTGATCGGCGGCGCGCTCCACGATCTTCTTCGCCACCGCGAACCGCACCTCCGGATCCTCGGAAATCCCGGTGTCGTCATTGGAGATCGCCACCACCGGCACGTCGTATTTCCTGACCAGCGGCAGGATCGCCTCCAGCCGCTCTTCCTCGCCGGTGACGGAGTTCAGAAGCGGCCGGCCGGCGCAGGCCTCCAGCCCCGCCTCCAGCGCACCGGGAACACTTGAATCGATACACAAAGGAA
Organism: Pseudomonadota bacterium; assembly: GCA_039180525.1. GTDB lineage: Bacteria > Pseudomonadota > Alphaproteobacteria > Rhodobacterales > Rhodobacteraceae > Halovulum. The sequence goes on along the minus strand of JBCDDF010000097.1, from coordinate 2,271 downwards.
CGTCGACAAGGCCCTGAACAAGCTCGATCATCTGCCGCATCAGCGGCGGTTCGGTCTGGTTCGGATCGGGGTTGGAGTTATAGACCACGCCCGCGTTCACATCCAGCATCGTCGCCCCGCACGCGACCTGTTCCAGCGCGTCGCGTTCGACGGTGCTGAAATCGCCAGCCTCCAGTTCGGCGGCGAGCTTCTTGCGCCCGGTGGGATTGATCCGTTCGCCGATGACGCAAAACGGTTGGTCAAAACCGATCACGGCGGTTTTAGTCTTTGATTCGACTGTGGTGCGGGTCATGGGCCTCAGGCGCGTGCGGCGGCGGCACTACGCGTGCCCAACCGGTCGTTCAGGTAATCGGCTGCCGGCCCGATCCCGCCCAGCGGAAAGATATGCGGGGCGACGATGTTGAAGCCGGGATGGGCCGCTTTGTGTTCGGCCAGGGCTGTCAGCACCGCATCGGGCGTGAACGGGCGCACCATCTGGGTCAGATCGGCGGCGCGGCGGGTCAGCACGCGCAGCGACGGCCCAACGCCGCAGGCCATCGCGAACTTGATCAGCGTCTGCAGCTTGGCCGGCCCGGCGATGCCGATATGGATGGGCAGATGGATGCTCTCGGCTTGCAGCCGGTCGGCCCAGGCGATGATCGGCGCGGGCTCGAAAGCGAACTGTGTGGTGATCGCCATGGCGGCGTCGGTGCGCTCGGTGAAGGCGGTCTTCCAGCGCAGGGCCTGGATGACATTGCGGTCGGACCCGTCGGGGTCGATATCCTTGTTGCCCTCTGGATGTCCGGCGACATGCAGGCGGGTAAAGCCGAAAGTATCGAACAGCCCGGTTTCCAGCATCTCCATCGAAGAGGTGTAGTCGCCCGCCGGCTGCCGCGCGCCGCCGGCAAGGATCAGCGCCTGTTCGACGCCCAGATCGCGATAGCGGCGCAACCAATCCTCAAGCGTGGCCCGGTTTGGGACCAGACGCGCCGGAATATGCGGCATCACCGGGAACCCCTCCGCCAGCAGCCGCGCGGCGGTGCGGGTCATGTCCTCGATCGGCACGCCTTCGATATGGGCGATATAGACGCGCGTGCCAGCGGGCAGGATGGTGCGGAAATCGGGGATCTTTTCCGCCGTCCGCGGCATCACCTCAATCGAGAAGCCGCCCAGGAACGCGCGCAACGCGTCCGACCCCGTCACCGGGTGCGCCCGTCTGCCGAAAGGAAGGATCTGAGCCATTGCGGTCCCCTCACGCCTCGTCTTGCCGCGCCCAGCCGTCATTTGCGATCAGCGCGCGTAGTCTATCGTCGTCGTAGGCGCTTTCCAGCCGTGCCGCTTCGGCGGATGCGACATCCTGCGCGTCGCCATCGACCGTTCGCGGCGGCGCTTTGCGCCATTCCGCAAGATAGGCATCGGTGTCGCGCGCGCCCACTTTCATCGCGCAGCGGTCGATCGCCTGTTCGAACCGCTCTGCCAGCGGCGCCTTGGCGCCTTTGCGGCCGCGGCCCACGATGACCTGCGCGGGTATGTCGCGCCAATAGACAATCGTCACGTCCGGCATCCGATCTCCCCCTCGTGTCGTGACCTACAGAATTGGTGCGCGGGCGCAAGTGTCGGTTTGGGGGTTCAAAGCGTCGGATTTGTTCCGTATACTAGCAGCACATTTTCCGAAAGATCGCGTCCATGCCCGAACCGCAAGACCGGGGCGACTGCCCTGCAACGGTCTCCTTCGAGTTTTTCCCGCCGCAATCCACCGAGGCCACGCTACAGCTTTGGCGATCGGTCGAGCGTCTGGCGCCCCTGGGGCCGCGGTTCGTGTCGGTCACTTATGGTGCGGGCGGCACGACGCGGGCACGCACGATGGCCGCTATCCAGACGATTCTCGACCGGGCACGGCTGCCGGTGGCGGGTCATCTGACCTGCGTGGGCGCCAGCCGGGAGGAGACGCTGGCCGTCGCGCGCAGCTATCGCGCACTGGGCGTCACCCGCATCGTGGCGCTGCGCGGCGACCCGCCCAAAGGCAGCGACCGGTTCGAGCCGCATCCGCAGGGCTTTGCCCGCGCGGCGGAACTTGTGGCGGCGTTGGCGGCGGAAGGGTTCGACGTGACCGTTGCCGCCTATCCCGAGACGCACCCCGAGGCGGTCTCGCCCGCCGATGATCTGGACAATCTGCGCCGCAAGGCCGACGCCGGTGCGAAACGCGCGATCACCCAGTTTTTCTTCGATCACGAGCATTTCCTGCGTCTGCGCGACCGCGCGGCGGCGGCGGGGATCGCGATACCGCTGATC
>JBCDDF010000096.1:0-3597 GCA_039180525.1 Pseudomonadota bacterium | reverse complement strand
GGGGGGTCCCCCGCTCGGGCTTTGCCCCCCGGCCCGCCCGATATTGTGCGGCCCGGCCCGGGGCGCGGCCCGGGCCCGCCGCTGGCGGGGGGCGGGCGGACCGCATCGAAAAGACACGGTCCGAGGGGTTGGGTCAGCCGCGTCCTGTCGCGCGTGACCACCAGCCGCGGCGGCGCGGGGTGTCGGCCTTGGCCTCCTCGGGTGACTCCGCCAAAGCGGTCTCTCCGTCGTCCGATGCCGCCTCGACCCCGGCGATCGTCTGTTCGGCGGAGGCACGGGCGCGCGCGCGGGGGCGTTTGCCGTTTGTCCCCGTGGGCGCGGCCGTTTCTGCCGCCGTGTCGCCTTCGCCGGCTGCTTCTGCTTCCGCCGCGGCGGGCACCGCGGCGTCCGGTGTCTGCGTCTGGCTATCGGCCGCGTCGTCGGTCCCGGGGTCCGCCTGAGCCTCCGCGGGTGCCTCCGCATCCGGTTGTGCGTCCGCCTTTTTGGTGCGGCTGCGCGACCGGGACCGGCTGCGGCTCTTGGCCTTGGGCTGGTCGGCTTCGCCGCTTTCCTGCGGTTCGGTCGGGGTGGCGGTGTCGTCGGATGCGGCGTCTGCGGTGTCGGCCACCTCGCCCGCTTGATCGTCGCGGCCCTTGCCGCCCCGGCGGCGCCGGCGGCGGCGCTTTTTCTTCGGCGCGTCGCCGTCATCCTCTGCCAACGCGTCGACCGCTTCAACCTCGGCGGCGTTCTCCGCCACCGGCTCCGGCAAGGCCTGGATCGCATCGATCGCTGTCGCTTCCGGGATCTGCCGGGTTGCGGTGTTGAACCGCTCCAGCTTGAAATCGGGGCTGATGACCGAGGCGTCGCCTTCGACCCGGACGGACAGGCCGAACCGGGTTTCGATCATCGCGACGTGTTCGCGCTTTACGTTGAGGATATAGTTGGCGATGTCGACCGGGGCGGTGACCAGCACCTCTTTCGAGCGCTGCCGGACGCCCTCTTCCTCCAGGTCGCGCATAATCGCCAGCGCCATGCTGTCATTGGACCGCACCCGCCCGGTGCCGTGGCAATGGGCACAGGGCGCGGTGGTCGCCTCCAGCATGCCCGGGCGAAGGCGCTGTCGGCTCATCTCCAGCAGACCAAAGCCCGAGATCCGGCCGATCTGGATACGCGCGCGGTCCGATTTCAGCCGGTCCTTCAGACGCTTTTCCACCGCGGCGTTGTTCTTGCGCTCGTCCATGTCGATGAAATCGATCACGATCAGCCCGGCCAGATCACGCAGCCGCGCCTGGCGCGCGACCTCTTCAGCCGCCTCCAGGTTGGTCTTGAGCGCGGTTTCCTCGATCGAGCTTTCCTTGGTCGCGCGGCCCGAATTGACATCGACCGCCACAAGCGCCTCGGTCACGTCGATGACGATGTAGCCGCCGGATCTGAGCTGCACCGTCGGGTTGAACATCGCGGCCAGGTAGTTTTCCACCTGGTAGCGGGAGAAAAGCGGCAGCGCCTCGGCGTATTGTTTGACGTTCCGAGCATGGCTCGGCATCAGCATCTTCATGTAGTCCTTGGCTTCGCGATAGCCGCGTTCGCCTTCGACGAAGACCTCGTCGATATCGCGACTGTAAAGGTCGCGGATCGAGCGTTTGATGAGACTGCCTTCCTCATAGATATGCGCCGGCGCGATCGATTTCAGCGTCAGGTCGCGGATCTGTTCCCACTGGCGCAGCAGGTATTCGTAATCGCGCTTGATCTCGGTCTTGGTGCGTTTGGCCCCTGCGGTGCGCACGATCAGCCCGGCGCCCTTCGGCACCTCGATCTCACCGGCGATGGCCTTCAGCTTCTTGCGGTCGGTCGCATTGGTGATCTTGCGGCTGATGCCGCCGCCGCGGGCGGTGTTGGGCATCAGCACGCAATAGCGCCCGGCCAGGCTCAGATACGTGGTCAAGGCGGCACCCTTGTTGCCGCGTTCTTCCTTGACGACTTGAACCAGAAGGATCTGGCGGACCTTGATGACCTCTTGGATCTTATAGCGGCGCTGGCGCGTTCTGCGCGGGGCGATTTCCTCGCGCGCCTCGTTGGCGCCGACCGTGTCATAGTCGTCGCGGCTGTCCGGCTTGTCGGTCTTGCCTTCGGCCGGATCGTCCGTCTGGTCATCGTCGTCGGCGCTGGCGTCCGCCTCCGCGGTCGCGTCGGGTTCCGGCTCGGCCGGGTCGGTTGTGTCCTCGGCAGTGTCCGGCGCCGCGGCGCTGTCCTTCGCTTCGTCTGCGGTTTCGCCCCGGGCGTCCTCCGGTGTGCCCGTACCGGCCGTTTCGGGCGCTGCCGTCTCGGGCAGGTCCTCGACCAGGGTGGAGCCGCTATCCGCGGCCTCTTCGACGATCACCGCATCTTCGGTCGTCGCCGCGCCCTCACTGGCCGCGCTCGATTTGCTGCGGCTGCGCGACCGGCTGCGCCCCCGCCCGCGGGATTTCGGCTTTTCATCCTCTTCGTCGCCGGCCGCTTGTTCCAGCGCGGCCTCTTCGGCCAGCAGCGCCTCTCTGTCGGCGACGGGGATCTGATAGTAGTCGGGGTGGATTTCGGAAAAGGCCAGGAACCCGTGGCGGTTGCCGCCATAGTCGACGAACGCCGCCTGCAGCGACGGTTCGACCCGCGTCACTTTCGCCAGATAGATGTTTCCTGCCAGTTGCCGCTTGTTCAGCGACTCGAAATCGAACTCCTCGACCTTGTTTCCTTCGACCACCACGACGCGGGTTTCCTCCGCGTGGGTGGCATCGATAAGCATTTTCTTAGCCATTGTGTCTTTCTGGAACGCCGAAGCGCCCGCGCATGCGGCGTCGGGGTTCGTCGTTCGCCATGTGTGGCAAGGCCATGTCGCCGATGAGCCGGGCGCCGGAGCGGTAAGCCCTGGGCCGCATTGCAACTCATTTCAGCGCGTGGCATCGCGGTTCTTCCTCATGCGCCAAAGGGATAAGCGGCGCGTTCGATCGTCCGGTGTTCCACCGGGATAGGGTGGCGCAAGCGCCGTTCGTCTGCGCCCGGGTTCCGGAAAATCCCCTGAAGAAAAATTCCTGAAATCGTCCCGCTGGGCGCTTTGAATCCATTGCCGCGGCTCAATCCGCGAACCCTTTCACAATACGCATCGCACGGGCCAAGCACAATGGGTTTTTGAAGATTAAATTCCTGTGCTAAGCTTCGGAAAAAACTGCCGTAACCGCGGCGAATGAGGCGAGTGAGCATGGTTTTTACCCTTCTCTGGCGGCAGATTGCCGCCGGTCTGTCGCTGATCTGTTGCGCCGCCGCCGCCGCGGGGCAGCCGATTTCGGTGTCCCAGACCGGGGCGGGCGGGCTGCGCGTACAGGTGGAGGCGCCAGCCGATGCGCCGCGGCGGATATTCGTCATCCATGCCCCGCCGAAACTGGTGCTGGACGTGCGCGCGCATCTGCCCGATATCCGGCAACCGGATCTGCGGGCGGGGCGTCTTTTCGACGGCTGGTCGCGCGTCGTTGCCGATTTGCCGGGGCCCCAGGTGATCGCCCGCGCGGCTCAGGCGGACGGGCGGATCGCGGTCACCACGCGCCCGGCGACGGAGGCCGCGTTTCGCGCCGCGGCCGCGCTGGCGCCGGC
>JBCDDF010000095.1:0-4044 GCA_039180525.1 Pseudomonadota bacterium | reverse complement strand
TGTTGCCGCCGGCCAGATCGGGACCGGCTTTCTCCAGCATCAGAACCTCGGCCCCGGCTTCGCAGGCGGCGATGCCGGCGCAGAGCGCGGCGTTGCCGGATCCAACGATGATGACGCGCCTTGGCATGGCAACCTCCTGACGGCATACGAATGCATACGGGGTGACCCGCGCGCTTGTCCACCACCCCCGCGACGCCCTGACACGGCGCCACGGCGGCCCGCGCGCTATGTACCGGTCATCGTTCCAAGAAACAGGTGCCGATGTGCCCACCGCCGCGCTGATCTTTCCCAACCAGCTTTTCGAAGACCATCCCTGCCTGGAGGACACGCCCGACCGCGCGGTGCTGATCGAGGACCCGCTCTACTTCGGCGATCCCGATTATCCGGCACGGTTTCACAAACAAAAGCTGTGGCTGCACCGTGCGACCATGGCGCGGTTCCGCGCGTCCCTGCAGCAGCGGCTGGCGCAGGTGGATTACGTGGACTACGCCGCGGATGCGGGGCTGGTGCACACCGCGCTGGGCAAGCTGGCGGAGGACGGAGTTGACCGCATCATCGCCGTCGATCCGGTCGATTTCATTGCCGAGAAGCGGCTGAGAAAGGCGGCGGATGCCCATGGGCTGGCGTTGCGCCTGCTGCCGAACCCCGGCTTTCTGAACACGCGCGACGACAACGAAAGCTGGGGGCAGGGGCGTCGGCGCTGGTTCATGGCGGAGTTCTACAAGGATCAGCGCCGCCGGTTGGACGTGCTGATGGAGGGCGATGACCCAAGCGGCGGGCAGTGGAGTTTCGACGAAGACAACCGCAAGAAAGTGCCGAAGTCCAAGCTGGATGCGCTGCCGCAGATCCCAAGCCTGGACCGCGACAGCATCGACCGGGAGGCGGTGGAGAGTGTGATGCGCGATTTTCCGGACGCGCCCGGCAGTCTGGATGCGTTGTGGTTCCCGACCAGCCATGCCGCCGCCGCCGCCTGGCTGGACGACTTTCTGGAAAGCCGTTTCGCGCTGTTCGGTGACTATGAGGACGCCATCGTGAAGGGCGCTCCCTGGCTCTGGCACGGCGTGCTGACCCCGGCACTGAATATCGGCATGCTCACCCCGCGCCAGGTGCTGGACGCGGCCCTGGCGCACGCCGATGCCCATGAGGTGCCGCTGAACGCGCTGGAAGGGTTCGTGCGGCAGTTGATCGGCTGGCGCGAGTTCATGCGCGCGACCTATGAGGATCTGGGCGTGCGGATGCGGACGGCGAACCACTGGCAGCACAACAGGCCGCTGCCGGCCGCGTTCTATGACGCCAGCACCGGGATCGAGCCGCTGGACGACGTGTTGGCCCGCGTGCTCGACACCGGGTATTGCCACCATATCGAGCGCCTGATGGTTCTGGGCGGGTTCATGTTTCTGTGCGAGATCGACCCCGACGACGTCTATCGCTGGTTCATGGAGATGTTCGTCGACAGCTATGACTGGGTGATGGTCCCCAACGCCTATGCCATGAGCCAGAACGCCGATGGCGGGCTGATCACCACCAAGCCGTATTTCTCCGGCTCCAACTATATCCGAAAGATGAGCAATTGGCAGACCGGCGATTGGGCGGACATTTGGGATGGGCTGTACTGGCGGTTCATCTGGAAACACCGCGAGGCGCTGGGGTCGAACCCGCGCTGGGCCATGATGTGCCGCACGGCGGAGCGGATGGATGCCGACAAGCGCGACACCCATCTGAAAAACGCCGAAGCGTTCTTGGACCGGCTGGGTGCCCAGACCGAAAACGTTTCAGACTGACCCAGTCTGAAAAAGGATTTCGGTCCAGATTTGATTCGCCTAGCCCGTCAGCGACCCTAGCGAGGCGCCGGCGGCGGACCAGCCGCCATCGGCGCCCATGACCACGCCGCTGACATAACCGGCCGCATCCGAGCCTAGGAACAGGCAGGCGCGGGCCACGTCATCGGGCGTGCCAAAGCGTTGCAGGGGCACGCTTTTCGCCACCTTCTCGCGTGCCTTTTCGGTCGGCGCGAGCCGCGCCATGCCTTCCGTCCCGTCGATCGGGCCGGGGATCACGCCGTTCACGCGCAGCCCCTCCGGCCCCCATTCGATGGCCAGGCAGCGGGTGACCATGTCGACCCCGGCCTTGGCGGCGCAGACATGGACCTGGAACGCCATCGGCACCTCTGCCTGCGGGGCGGAGATATTGATCAGGCTGCCACCGGGCCGGCGCATATGCGGATAGGCGGCCTTCATCACATGAAACGTGCCCAGCAGGTCGATATCGACCACCGCCTTGAACCCGTTGGGGCTGAGATCGCGCGCCAGCGCCGGAAAGTTGCCGGCGGCCCCCGACACCAGCACGTCGATCGGCCCGACGGCTTCGGCAAAGCCGTCCAGCGCCGTCTGCACCGCGGCCGCGTCGCGCACGTCGAACGCATATCCCAGCGCCGGGCCGGCATCGTTCGACAGCGCCGCCACCGCGGCATCCACCTTGTCCTGGCTGCGCGAGGCCACGCCCATGCGCGCGCCGGCGTCGGCAAAGGCCTGGGCGATGCCCAGATTGATGCCGCTGGTGCCGCCCACGACGAACACGTTGCACCCGGTATAGTCGAATTCCGCCTTCACTTGCGCCTCCCCGTTCTGCCGCGCAAAGTCGATGCCCTTCGCGTCAACCCTGCCTAGAGCAAAAACGGTTTTGATTGAAACAATCGAACCCAGGATTTTGCTCAAGATATCTAAGCTGGACCGAAATCGCCTTTCAGACTGTGTCAGCGTGAGATGTATTCGGTCTAGCGGGTTTGCATTGGCTCGGCATCCCGAAACTTGGGTCTCTGCCGCGACGGCATCAGCAAAACCGGCGAAAGCGGTCGATCATTGTGTCCAGCACCGTGGCGGGATCTTCCTTCCACCAGTGCTGGGTGGAGAAGATCTCCACTTCGCAGGCGCCGCGATACCCAGCGTTTTCAACGGCCTGGCGGATGAACCTCAAGTCCGCCACACCGTCGCCCATCATGCCGCGATCCAGCAGCATGTCGCGCGTGTCCGCCAGCCAGTCGCACAGGTGATAGCCGAGGATCCGGTCGCCGGCGGCGGCGCAGCTTGCCGCCAGGTCGCTGTCCCACCAGACGTGATAGACATCGACCGCCACGCCGACATCCGGCGCATCGACCAGATCGCAGACCCGGAGCGCGTCGCGCAGCGTCATCAGGCACGTGCGGTTGCCGCCGAACATCGGGTTGAGCGGCTCCAGCGCCAGGCGCACGCCGCCGGCCCGGGCATGGGGGGCCAGGGCGGCGACGCGGTCGGCCAGGATTTTTTGGCTCTCCCGCACGCCCTTGGTGCCCGGCGCGGTACCGCCGGAGACGATGGTCAAGACCGGCGCGCCCAGATCCGCGGCCATGTCGATGGCGGCGCGGGCTTCGTCCAGCGCGTTCGCGGGTGCCTCGGGCCCGACCAGATAGGGCGTCCGGCACAGCCCCACGACCCGCATGCCCGCAGCCCGCACCCGGTCGCCGATCTCGACCGCGCGGGTGCCGATCTCCCGCCGCCAGAACACAAGCCCGGCCAGACCGCGCGCGGCACAGGCATCTATCACCCGCTCCACCGGCCAACCGGCGCCATGGCCGTCCAGGTTGTGGCCCAGTGTCGCGGTGTTCAGCGCCAACGCGCTGTGATCGTAGGAGAAATCCCGCATCGAATGCCGCATCAAAACCCATGGAGCCGCAGCAGCGTCCGCATCCGCGACACCGCCAGATCCGGGTCGCTGAGCAGCCCGTTCCGGTCGGCCAGTTCGAAGCAGTCCACGAAATAGGGCAGGGGGCGCAGCGCCTGCGCGCCGCCCAGCATGACGAAATGGTCCTGAAATCCGTTGAGCCACGCCAGAAACACCACCCCGGTTTTGTAGTGCCGCGTCGGCGCGCGAAAGATCAGCCGCGCCAGCGGCACGGTCGGGTCGAGCGTCGCTCGGAACCCCGCGATATCGCCGGCGCCAAGCTGGCCGATGGCGTGGCCCACCGCCGGCGCGAGCGGGTCGAAAATGCCCAGAAGCGCGTGGCTGAAG
>JBCDDF010000094.1:0-4307 GCA_039180525.1 Pseudomonadota bacterium | reverse complement strand
TGCGCCCGACCACGATGGTGATGTTCGGCAACCCCAAGCTGGGCAGCCCGGTGATGCAGATGGCGCAATCGGCCGGGCTGGACCTGCCGCAGCGCGTGGTCATCTGGCAGGGTGAGGACGGATCGGTGTCGCTGACCTATCGCGACCCGTCGGCGTTTTCCGAAGAGCACGGGCTGCCGGAGGGTGCCGAAGAGTTGGGCCGCGTGCGTGGCGCGCTGGACAATCTGACCAACGCCGCCGTGGCGGCGGAGTAGGGCGCCGGGCCTTTCGCCCCCCGGCGCGGCGGCATGGCCGGTCGCCGGGGGCACCATACCGGAACAAGAACCTGCCGACCTGCGAACTGACCGCCAGGCGAACCCACGGCCGGCTCGGGCCCGAGCCGCGGGCCCGAGCCGCGGGCCCGGGGGCGCATCCGCCATTCGCCGCGCACACGGCGCGCACACGGCGCGCACGCATGGTGCGCAGAGGGGGCGCACGGCGCGTACGGTGCCGCCGGGTGGCGGTGTCGCGGCGCTGTGCGGCATGCCGGGGGGCTGGCCGGGCCGCGGCATGGCCGGCCTACGCCACCGGCCCGTTTCGATAGACCGAGACATGCATCCGGCTGTGCGCATCGAACGGGCGCTTGTCCCAGCCGCCCCAGCGATGGGCCAGCTGCAGCCCGGCCATCTGCGCCATCAGGTCGATCTCTGCCGGCCAGGCATAGCGCATGCGCAGCGGCACCATCCGCAGCCCGGCCGCGGTAAAGCGCAGGCGCTGAAAGTCGAAGATCTGCGCCACCGGGTCGTGATGCGCGGCCTCCAGCCAGGTGCTGTCTTGCGCGACACGCAGCGCGCGCACCCGCTGACCATCGTGAAAGCCGCTCAGGTCCGGCACGAAGGTTTCGATCAGAAAGCTGCCGCCGGGCGCAAGCCGCGCCGCGACATTGGCGAAGCACCGTACCTGATCGGCCTGGGTCTGTAGGTTGAAGAGCGTGTTGTAGACCAGGAAGACATGGTCGAAGACCCCGTCGATATCCACATCGGCGAAATCACCGATGCGCACGTCGATCGCGGCCCCGCCGGGCTTTTCGCGCAGCTTCGCCACCATCTCGGCCGAGCCCTCGATCCCGGCCACGGCGTGCCCAAGCGCGGCAAGCGGCAGCGCGACCCTGCCGGTGCCGATGGCCAGTTCCAGGATCCGGCCCGCGCCGGCCAGCGCGGCGATCGCGGCGACCGTGGCCTCGGTCGTGCCGGGATCGTGCAGCGCGTCGTAATCCTGCGCGTTCAGCGTGCCGAAGGTGGCGGGGCCGAACGGCTCCATCGCTATTCGGCTGCCTCCATGTAGCTGTCGACCGGCGGGCAGGTGCAGACCAGGTGCCGGTCGCCATAGGCGTTGTCGACCCGGTTGACCGGCGCCCAGTATTTGTCCACCCGGAACGCGCCGGGGGGAAAGCAGGCCTGTTCGCGGCTGTAGGGACGCTCCCACGCGCCGACCAGATCCTCCACCGTGTGCGGCGCGTTCTTCAGCGGGTTGTTTTCGGCGTCCATCTCTCCGGCGGCGACGGCATCGGCCTCGGCCCGGATCGCGCGCATTGCGTCGATGAACCGGTCAAGCTCTGCCTTGGGTTCGCTTTCGGTCGGCTCCACCATCAGCGTGCCGGCGACGGGCCAGCTCATGGTCGGGGCGTGAAAGCCGCAATCGATCAGCCGCTTGGCGATATCCTCGACCGTCACGCCGGCGCGGTCGGCCAGATCGCGCGTGTCCAGGATGCATTCATGCGCCACGCGGCCCGTTTCGGAGGTGTAGAGCACGCGGTAAGCCCCCTCCAGCCGCTTGGCGATGTAGTTGGCGTTCAGGATCGCGACCTTGGTCGCCTGGGTCAGCCCGGCCCCGCCCATCAGCAGGATATAGGCCCAGGAAATCGGCAGGATCGAGGGCGAGCCGTAGGGCGCCGCCGCCACCGCGCCGGGCCGGCCATCGGTTTCCGGGTGGCCCGGCAGATGCGCTGCCAGATGCGCCTTGACCCCGATCGGGCCCATGCCCGGCCCGCCGCCGCCATGGGGGATGCAGAAGGTCTTGTGCAGGTTCAGGTGGCTGACATCGCCGCCCACATCGCCGGGTTTGGCGATGCCGACCATGGCGTTCATGTTGGCCCCGTCGATATAGACCTGCCCGCCGGCGTCGTGGGTGATGGCGCAGACCTCTCGCACGGTGTCCTCGAACACGCCGTGGGTGGAGGGATAGGTGATCATGCACCCCGCCAGCCGGTCGCCCGCCGCCGTGGCCTTGGCGCGGAAATCGTCCAGGTCAACATCGCCATTGGCCGCCGATTTGACCACCACCACGTCCCAGCCGACCATATGGGCAGAGGCCGGATTGGTGCCGTGCGCGCTTTCGGGGATCAGGCAGACGCGGCGCTGCGCCTGCCCCTGCGCGATGTGATAGGCGCGGATCGTCAGCAGCCCGGCATATTCGCCCTGCGCCCCGGAATTGGGCTGCATGGACAGCGCGTCATAGCCGGTGATGGCGCAGAGCTTGGCGCTGAGATCCTCGATCAGCGTGGTATAGCCCGCCGCCTGATCGGCCGGGGCGAAGGGGTGGATGTCGGAAAACTCGGGCCAGGTGACGGGCAACATCTCTACCGTCGCGTTCAGCTTCATGGTGCACGATCCCAGCGGGATCATCGCCCGGTCCAGCGCCAGATCGCGGTCGGCCAGGCGGCGCATGTAGCGCGTCATCTCCGCCTCGGCCCGGTTCATGTGAAAGATCGGGTGCTGCATGTACGCGGTCCGACGCTCCGCCCCTTCGGGCAGCCGATAGGGCCGGTCCTGGTCGCGATAGGTCATGGTCCCGCCAAAGGCGCGCCAGACCGCCTCCACCGTTTCGGGATAGGTTTTCTCGTCGCAGGAAATTCCGATCCGCGTGGCACCGACCGGGCGCAGGTTCACGCCATTGGCCACCGCCGCGCCGAGGATCACGCCCTGCAGCGCGCCGACCTCCACCGTGATCGTGTCGAAAAACGCCGCCGGGCGAACCTCGAACCCCAGGGATTCGAGCCCGGTGGCAAGCCGCACGGTTTTGCGGTGCACGCTTTGCGCGATCGCCTTCAGCCCGTCTGGGCCGTAGAAGACGCCGTACATCGACGCCATGACCGCCAAGAGCGCCTGCGCGGTGCAGACGTTGGAGGTCGCCTTTTCGCGGCGGATGTGCTGTTCGCGCGTCTGCAGGCTCAGCCGGTACGCCTTGTTGCCGCGGGCATCGACCGACACGCCGATCAGCCGGCCGGGCATGGCGCGTTTGTAGGCATCCTTGCAGGCCATATAGGCCGCATGCGGGCCGCCATAGCCCATCGGCACGCCGAAGCGCTGGGTCGAGCCCACGGCGATGTCGGCCCCCATCTCTCCGGGGCTTTTCAGCAGGCACAGCGCCAGCGGATCGGCGGCGAGGACGGCCAGCGCCCTGGCTTCGTGGAGCGCGGCGATGGGGGCGCTGAAATCGTGCACATGGCCGAAAGTGCCGGGGTACTGGAAGATCGCACCGAACACCGCCTGCGGGTCGAGATCCGTGAACGGGTCGCCAAGCGTGATGTCGATGCCCAGCGGCGCGGCGCGGGTTTCGATCACCGCGATGGTCTGCGGGTGGCAGTGGCGGTCGACGAAAAAGCCCGTGGCCTTGGATTTGGCGGACCGCTGGGCCATGGTCATCGCCTCTGCCGCCGCGGTGGCTTCGTCGAGCAGCGAGGCATTGGCAATATCCAGCCCGGTCAGATCGGAGATCATGGTCTGGAAATTCAGCAGCGCCTCCAGCCGGCCCTGGGAGATCTCTGGCTGATAGGGCGTGTAGGCGGTGTACCAGGCGGGGTTTTCCAGGATGTTGCGCAGGATCACCGGCGGCGTGGTGGTGCCGTAATAGCCCTGGCCGATCAGCGACTGGACGACCCGGTTGCGCTTTGCCACGCCGCGCATCCGGTGCAGCATGTCGCGTTCGCTGAGCGCGGCGCCGAAATCCAGCGGTTCCGCCTGTCGGATGCCTGCCGGAACCGCCTGGTCGACCAGCGCGTCCAGGCTGTCGGCGCCCAGCAGCGCCAGCATATCCGCCATCTCCTCCGGCGTCGGGCCGATATGGCGGCGATTGGCGAAGTCGTAGGGGTTGTATTCGGTCAGCTTGAACGTCATCGGCGGAGCTCCAGGGTCGCGTGGTATGCAAACATCGCCCGCGCGCAGAGCGGTTGCAAGCGGCGCCCGGTCGCGGTGGCGCCCGGGCCAAGCCGGGGGGCCAGCCCCCCGGACCCCCCGGGAGTATTTTTGGAACAAAGAGTGAGCCCCGTC
>JBCDDF010000093.1:0-4503 GCA_039180525.1 Pseudomonadota bacterium | reverse complement strand
TTTTTATTTATATTATTTTTTTTTTATTTATAATTTTTCCTTATTTTTATTTTTTTTCTTTCCTTCTCGTTCGCCTTCTCTGTGTTTGGGTTGGTCCGCCTCTAGTCTCCCCCCCCCCCCCCCCCGCCGGCCCGGGCCCGCGCCCGGGCAGGCCGCGACATTCTTCCGGCGGCTCAGGGGCCAAAGCCCGGTCAGGGACACCCGCCACCGAAACGGGCATCCGCGCGCCACCAGATGCCAGTCGAGCAGATACCGGAGTTGACCGGCTCCACCCTATCCGCGCGCGCCTATCCCACGGCGACCGCCGGGCGCAGACGCGCCAGCGCATGCTCCACCTCCACCGCCGCCGCGGCGATGCCAGCCGGCGACAGATCCGCCGCCCGCACGACCTGACGCGCGGCGTCCCGGCCCCGGCGACTTCTGGCATAGCGCGGGTCATAATGCGTGGCGATCAACGCGGCGACCAACGCCCGTAACGCGCCGGCCCGCGCCTTGATCTGCCAATCCGCGACCCGTTCGTGGCCATGCAGCGGCACCAGGCCGGCCAGCAGCGCGTCCAGCCGCATGGGATCCGCGGCGACATCACCGTACGTGCGCAGAAGATATTCGACCCGCGCCTCGGGGCTTGCCGTGATCTCCACCCGCGGCGCAGCGCGCATCGCGGCCCAAAGCGCGGGGGGGATCAAGCGCGCGCCGATCTTGCTCGACTCAGCCTCCAGGATCAGCGGGCGATGCGGGTCCATGCCGCTCAACGCCATGGCGATGCGGCTCTCGAAACCCTTTTGGCTAGGCTGCCGGGCCACCGTCGCGCCGAAGATGGACCCGCGATGCGCCGCCAGCGCCTCCAGATCCAGCACCTGATGGCCCCGCGCGTGCAGGCGCGCCAGGATATCGGTCTTTGCGGTGCCTGTGAACCCGTCGACCAGCACGCAGGAAAACGGCAGCGCACCGTCATGCAGCATCCCAACGACGCAGCGGCGATAGCTTTTGTAACCGCCGGCCAGCACCTCCACCCGCCAGCCGATCTGCGCCAGGATCGAGGCGAAAGAACCCGACCGCTGGCCGCCGCGCCAGCAATAGACCAGGGGCTGCCAACCGCCGGGCTTGTCGCGCAACGGACCGTCCAGATGCGCGGCCGCGTTGCGTGCCACCAGGGCGGCGCCGCGTTTGCGTGCCTCGAACCGGTCGACCTGGGTATAGATCGTGCCCACTTCCGCCCGTTCGGCGTCGGACAGAACCGGCAGATTGATCGCGCCGGGCACGTGATCCTGGGCGAACTCGCCGGGCGCGCGCACGTCGATGACGGTGTCGAAGGACGCCGCCGCAAGGGCGCGCAGGTCGTGCAAGTGCAGAGCCATGGACTTTGGGCTTAGGCGCAGCGGCGGGCGGGCACAAGGGCATCGGCGGTCCAAGCCGTCCGCGGCCGGGGTAAATCCGTACCCGCCGGGCTCGGGCCGGGGGGGGGACGAATTCGATCGCGGGCGCGGGTTTCACGCAAGGAGACGGTTTTAATCCGATCCGCTTTTGCACTATGTGCTGCGGTCGGAGGCAATGCCCGTGAGCGAAACGCACGACATCGTTGTGATCGGCGCCGGTATGGCCGGCCTGGCCTGCGCCGCCGCCTGCGCGGCAGCCGGCCGGTCGGTGTTGGTGTTGGACAAGGGCCGCGGCCTGGGCGGGCGGCTGGCCACCCGCCGCGGCGATCGCGCCCGGTTCGACCACGGGGCCCAATACGCCACCGCGAAAGGGCAAGCATTCGCGGCTTATCTGGACCACGCACGGGCCAGCGGCCATGTGCAGGTCTGGCAGCTGGAACGTGACCGGCCGGTTTGGGTCGGCGTCCCGGGTATGAGCGGGCTCGTGCGGCCCCTGGCGCAGGGGCTGGAGGTACGCTGCGGCGTGACCGTAACTGGGCTGCGCGATGCCGGCGGCGTCCTGGCGCTGGAAACCGCCGCCGGGGCCTTGACCGCGCGGCAGATCGTTTGCGCCATACCGGCGCCGCAGGCACAGGTGCTGTTGCGCGACTTCGAGGGGATCGATGCACTGAGCCGGGTTCGAATCGCGCCCTGCTGGGCCGCGTTGATCCAACTCGCGGCACCCCGGCCCGAATGGCGGTCGGCGCGACTTGAAAACGACGTCTTGGCCTGGGCCGCGCGCAACACGGCAAAGCCGGGCCGACCGGCGCAACCCGAATGCTGGGTGCTGCACGCACGGCCCGATTGGAGCCGCGCGAACCTGGAACGCGATGGCGAAGCGGTGGCCGATGACATGGCGGCCGCGTGGCGCGTGGCGATGGGCGATCCGGGCCAGATCGCGGCGCTTCAGGCGCATCGCTGGCGCTATTCCATGACGGAGACGGCGCTGGGCCAGCCGTTCCTGCCACTTGCCCATGGGCGGGTTCTCGTCGGCGGCGACTGGTGCCTCGGCGCCCGGGTCGAGGCCGCGTTTGACAGCGGCCAGGCGATGGCCGCGGCGCTCATGGGCTAGGCGCCACCTGCCCCGGCCCCCGCGCCGGGGCCTCTGCGCCGCACCGGAGAGGTCGAGGTCCCGGGTCGGGGCCCGGGGGGACGTGTTATGCGGGGTTGCAGCCGGCGGTGCGGGCGCGTGCGCGAACCAGCGCGAGGATCATGTCGATGGTGGGCGTCGGCACATCGACGCGGCGGCCCAGTTCGGTGACCGCGGTGACCAGGGCGTCAATCTCCAACGGCCGGCCGAGTTCCAGATCCTGCAGCATCGAGGTTTTGTGCGCGCCCACCGCCGCCGCGCCGGCGATGCGCTTGTCGACGTCGATGGAAAAACGCGCGCCGAGTGCCTCGCCCACCCTCTGCGCCTCGACCATCATGGCACGGGCGACGTCGCGCAAGTCCGGCCGGGTGGCCAGCACGTCCAATGTCTGCCCGGTCAGCGCGCTGAGCGGATTGAACGCGACGTTGCCCCAAAGCTTGATCCAGATCTCGTCTCGCAGCCGCGGCCGGACCGGGGCGCGAAATCCGGCCGTGCGCAGGATCTCCGACAGCGCCTGAGCGCGGTCCGACTTGCTGCCATCGGGTTCGCCCAAGGGGAAGCGGTCGCCGGAGATATGGCGGATGACACCCGGCGCCGCGACCTCCGCCGCCGGATAGACCACCATGCCCAGCACCTGGGTCAGTGGCAGCGCTGCGCTGACCGCGCGCCCGGGGTCCACCGCCTCGACATGGGCGTCGGCCCAGTCGGGGCCGAGCCCGTGGAAATACCAGAACGGCACCCCGTTCATGCCGGTCACGATCACCGTGTCCGGGCCGATCAGCGGGGCAAGTGCTGCCGCGACGCCGGGGACGGAATGCGCCTTTAGGGTGATGAAGACGTAATCCTGCGGGCCGAAATCGCCGGCGTCGTCGCTGGCCGCCACCTGCGCGGTGAGCGCACCCCCATCGGAAATCAACTTCAGCCCTTCGGCCCGGATCGCCGCCAGATGCGGCCCCCGGGCGATCACGCTGACCCGATGGTCGGTCTGCGCCAGGCGCGCCGCCAACAGCCCGCCGATCGCGCCGGCGCCGAAGACAGCCAGCTTCATGGGCCAAGCCCCAGTTTTTCGGCCAGCCCGATGCGTTGCAGCTTTCCCGTGGGTCCCTTCGGGATTTCATCCAGGATCAAGACCTTACGCGGCACCTTGAAGCCCGCCAGCGTCTGGGCGGCAAAGGCGCGCAACTCTGCCGGTTCGGCTGCCGCACCCTCGGCCAACACGATCGCGGCGGCGACGTCCTCGCCCAGCTTTTCATGCGGCACAGAGAAGGTGACCGCCTGGGCCACGGCGGGGTGTTCCATCAGCACATCGTCGACCTCGCGCGGACTGATCTTCTCGCCGCCGCGGTTGATGATCTCCTTCAGGCGCCCGGTGATGGTCAGAAAGCCATCCGCATCCAGCCGGCCCTGATCGCCGGTGCGGAACCACCCATCGGTGAAATTCTCGGCATTGGCCTTTGGGTTGTTGCGATAGCCGGGGGTCACGTTGGCGCCGCGGATGACCACCTCGCCCAGATCACCCTGGGGCAAAAGCCCGCCATCCTCGGCCATGATCCCGATCTCCGGCCCCGCCGCGGCGCCGACCGTGCCGGGTTTGCGCAACCCCGGCGGCAGCTGGTTGGACGCCATCTGATGCGCCGCCTCTGTCATGCCATAGGCTTCGATGACCGGGCAGTCGAAGGTTTGTTCGAGCGCGGTCAGCACCGGGGTCGGCAGCGCGGCGGAAGAGGAGCGGATAAAGCGCAGATCCGCGGCGGCCACGGCGTCCGCGTTGCGCGCGGCCCGGGCGAGGATCGCCTGATGCATGGTCGGCACGGCGGTATACCAGGTCGGGCGGATGTCGCGCAGCCAGCCCAAGAACTTCAGCGCATCGAACCCCGGCGTGCAGGTGATCGTCGCCCCCGCCGCCAGCGACGAAAGGACCGCCGCGATCAACCCGTGGATGTGGAACAGCGGCATGACGTTGAGGCAGCGGTCGGCGGTGCTGAGGTTCAGCGTGTC
>JBCDDF010000092.1:0-5313 GCA_039180525.1 Pseudomonadota bacterium | reverse complement strand
CTTCCAACGGTTATACAGCGTCTTGTGCGGCCCATATGCTGCAGGGGCATCGCGCCAACGTAAGCCATTGCGGTTAATGAAGATAATCCCGCTCAATACACGTCGGTCATCAACGCGAGGCTTGCCGTGGGACTTCGGAAAAAAGGGCTCAAGCCGCGCCATCTGCGCATCCGTCAGCCAGAAATGATCAGACATGTTCACCGCTCGTTTTCGAGCCGTGAATCACGCCCATACGCGGAAATCAATGGGTCCTGACCCTATGCCAGTGCGTCGGGATGCTCGGCGCGCTTGCGGTCGACGAAATCCTGCAGCGCCTCTACCGTTGCGCCATCCATAGGCGGCGGCTCATAGGCCGCCAGCAAATCCGCCACCCGCATCGCGGCCAGCGAGGCGGTATCGCGCCCCCCCTCCTCCGACCAGGTCTCGAACGGTTTGTAGTCCAGCAGCCCCGACCGCCAGAACGCGCTCTCGTAATTGGCCTGGGTGTGCGCGCAGCCCAGAAAATGCCCCCCCGGCCCGACCTCGCGCAGCGCGTCCATCGCCTGGCCGTTCTCCGACAGGTCGATCCCGGCGCCGAACCGGTGCAGCATGCCCAACTGATCGGCGTCCATGACGAATTTCTCGAACGACGCGACCAGCCCGCCCTCCAGCCAGCCGCACGCGTGCAGCATGAAGTTCACACCGCCCAGCATCGCCGCGTTCAGCGTGTTCGCGGTCTCGTAAGCGGCCTGCGCGTCGGGCAGTTTGGACCCGCACAATCCCCCGCCCGACCGGAACGGCAGGCCCAGCCGCCGGGCCAGTTGGCCGGCGCCGTACAAGACCATCGACGCCTCCGGCGTGCCAAAGATCGGCGCACCCGAGTTCATGTCGATGGAGGCGACGAAGGCGCCGAAGATCACCGGCGCGCCGGGACGGACCAGTTGGGCATAGGCGCAGCCGGCCATCGCCTCGGCCAGCACCTGGGTCAGCGTGCCGGTGGTGGAGACCGGCGACATCGCCCCGCCGACAATGAACGGAGAAACGATGCAGGCCTGATTCGCGGCCGCATAGACCTCCAACGCGCCCATCATCACCGAATCGAAGGTCAGCGGCGAGTTGATGTTGATCAGCGAGGTCATCACCGTGCGGTCGTCCAGATCGCCGAACAGGATCCGACACATCTCCACGCTGTCCACCGCCCGCGACGGTTCGGTGACCGATCCCATGAAAGGTTTGTCGCTCAGCGTCATATGCGCCAGCAGCATGTCCAGATGGCGTTTGTTGACCGCCACATCCGTCGGCTCGCACACCGTGCCGCCGGAATGGTGCAGCGCCTCGGCCATATAGCCCAGACGCACGAAATTGCGGAAATCCTCCAGCACCGCATAGCGGCGGCCGCCGCTTTGGTCGCGCACGAAAGGCGGGCCATAGACCGGTGCCAGGACCAGCCCTTCGCCGCCGATCTCGACATCCCGGTCGGGGTTGCGGGCGGATTGGGTGAACCGAGCCGGCGCCGTGGCGCAGAGCTTGCGGGCCAGGCCGCGCGGAATATGCACCCGTTCGCCCTGCACATCGGCGCCGGCCGCGCGCCAGCGGTCCAGCGCCGCGGGATTGTCCACGAAGGCGACGCCGATTTCCTCCAGCACGGTCTCGGCATTCGCCTCGATGATCTCCAGCGCCTCCGCGCTCAGCGGCGCGTAAAGCGGCACGCGGCGGGTGATCGGCGGCACCGGCTTCAGTTTGATGCCGCTGCGCGCCGCCCGCCGCGCCGCGCCGCCGCCCCGCGCCCGCCGGCGCGTGCTGTCTGCCTGATCCATGCGCCCATCCTCTGCCATTGCCGCGATTTTACCGGCTGCGCTGGCAACGAAGGGGCGAAAATCGAACCCGGCGGCGCGGTTCGCGACATGCGCGCGCCCCGGAACCGCTCTTGCGCTCGCCCCGGCACGGGCCTAAAGCGCGGCCATGCAAGACGCCGCGCATGACAAACTGCTGATCGTCGATTTCGGCAGCCAGGTGACGCAGCTGATCGCCCGCCGCCTGCGCGAGGCGCGGGTCTATTGCGAAATTCACCCCTATCACAGCGTCACCGATGCCTGGCTGCGGGATTTTGCGCCCAAGGCGATCGTGCTGTCGGGCGGGCCGGCCAGCGTGCTGGACGCGGACAGCCCGCGCGCGGCCGCGGCGGTGTTCCAGGCCGGCGTGCCGGTGCTGGGCGTCTGCTATGGTCAGCAGGTGATGGTCGAACAACTCGGCGGCCGGGTCGAGGCCGGCCATGCGCGCGAATTCGGCCGCGCCTTCGTGACGGCGCAGGACGATCTGCCGCTGCTTGAGGGCTGGTTCGTCGACGGGCCGGAGCAGGTCTGGATGTCGCATGGCGACCGGGTGGCAGCACTGCCGCCGGGCTTTGCGGTCTACGGCACCTCACCCCATGCGCCCTATGCCGTGATCGGCGATCCGGCGCGGAACTTCTACGGCGTGCAGTTCCATCCGGAAGTCCACCACACCCCGAACGGCGCCGCACTCTATGCCAATTTCGCCCGCGCCGCCGGGTTCACCGGCGATTGGACCATGGCCGCCTATCGGGCGGAGGCGGTGGCGGCGATTCGCGACCAGGTGGGCGACGGGCGGGTCATCTGCGGCCTGTCGGGCGGGGTCGACAGCTCCGTCACCGCGCTGTTGCTGCACGAGGCGATCGGCGATCAGTTGACCTGCGTCTTCGTCGACCATGGGCTGTTGCGGCTGAACGAAGGGGCAGAGGTCGTGGGCATGTTCCGCGACCACTACAACATCCCCCTGGTCCACGCCGAAGAGGGCGACCGGTTCCTGGCCGCCCTGGCCGACGTCACCGACCCAGAGACCAAGCGCAAGACCATCGGCAAGCTTTTCATCGACGTCTTCGAGGAACACGCCAAAGCCGCCGGCGGCGCGCGGTTCCTGGCCCAGGGCACGCTCTACCCGGACGTGATCGAAAGCGTCAGCGCCTCGGGCGGGCCGTCGGCCACGATCAAATCGCACCACAATGTCGGCGGCCTGCCAGAGCGCATGAACATGGCGCTGGTCGAACCCTTGCGGGAGTTGTTCAAGGACGAGGTCCGCGCGCTGGGCCGCGAACTGGGCCTGCCCGACAGCTTCGTCGGCCGCCACCCCTTCCCCGGGCCGGGCCTGGCGATCCGCTGCCCCGGAGAGGTCACTGCCGAAAAGCTGGAAATCCTGCGCCGCGCGGACGCGGTCTATATCGACCAGATCCGCAAGCACGGGCTCTATGACGCGATTTGGCAGGCTTTCGCGGCGCTTCTGCCGGTGCGCACGGTGGGTGTCATGGGCGACGGCCGCAGCTATGACTACGCCTGCCTTCTGCGCGCGGTGACCAGCGTCGACGGGATGACCGCGGATTACTACCCTTTCACCCATGATTTCCTGGGGGAAACCGCCACGCGGATGATCAACGAAGTGCCGGGCATCAATCGCGTGAGCTACGACATCACCTCCAAACCGCCGGGCACGATCGAGCTGGAGTGAACGGCCCCTTGACCGGGCAGCCGCGGTTGCTCAAGGTAACCGAATGGTTACAAAAACGATAACGCGATCGGGGTACGGCTTGCGCGACCCGCGCCCCCGGGGCCGCGGGCCATGACCGCTGGCGTGGCGCTGGTCACCGGGGCGGGCCGCGGCATCGGGCTGGCGGCGGCGCGGGCGCTGGCGGAGGCCGGCTTCGCCGTGGCGCTGAACGGGCCGCAGGACGGCGCGGAACTGCGCGCGGCGGTCGCGGAATGCGGCGGCAACGCGATCGCGCTGCCCTTCGATGTGACCGATCTGGGCGCGCATGACGCAGCACTCGACCGGGTGGAGACCGCACTGGGGCCGCTGACCACGCTGGTCAACAATGCCGGCGTCGGGGTGCTGTCCCGCGGCGACCCGCTGGAGGTCTCCGAAGACAGCTGGGACAGGTGCCTGGCCGTCAACGCCAAGGCGATGTTCTTTCTGACCCAGGCCGCCGCCAAACGGCTGCTGGCGCAGGACCCCGCGCCGGGCACGTTCCGGTCCATCGTCAACGTGACGTCGTCGAACGCCGTTGCGGTGGCGGTGCCGCGCGCCGAATATTGCGCCTCAAAGGCCGCTGCCGCGATGGTGTCGAAAACCTGGGCGGCGCGGCTGGGCACGGCGGAGATCGCCGTCTATGACGTGCAGCCGGGCGTGATCGACACCGCGATGACCCAGCCGGTGATCGACGCCTATGACGCCCGCGCCAAAGACGGGCTGACGCTGCTGCCGCGGCTCGGTACGGCGGCGGAGGTCGGCGCCATCATCGCCACGCTCGCCGCGGGTAAGCTGCCCTACACCACCGGTCAGGTGATCTCTGCCGATGCCGGCATGCTGGTGCCCAGGTTCTGAGATGGCGCCGAAAGTCGCCCTGCCCGACGCCACCGGCGCGCTGCGCGACTACACGCTGCGCGGCACACCGATCCAGGCCGCCCCGCTGACCGGCAGCCCCGCGCGGGTGGTGCTGTCGGCCGCGCATGTCGTCGCCGACCCGCTGCGCGCACAGGACCCGGCCTGCGAAATGCCGCTCGATTGGGCCGCGACGCTGGCCTTTCGCCGCCACCTGGCCGACCTGGGCCTGGGCATCGCCGAGGCGATGGACACGGCGCAGCGCGGCATGGGGCTCGACTGGCCGGCGGCGCTGGAGTTGATCCGGCGCACGCGCGCGGAATTGCCCGACGCGCTGGTCTTCAACGGCTGCGGCACCGATCACCTTGACCCTGCGGCGGCGCAGACGCTGGAGGACGTGCGCGCCGCCTATGAAACCCAGATCGCGGCGATCCAGGCGGTCGGCGGGCGGTTGATCCTGATGGCCAGCCGCGCGCTGGCCCGGGTGGCGCGCGGGCCGGAGGATTACCAGCGGCTCTATGGTCAGATCCTCGACGCCTGCGACGCGCCGGTGATCCTGCATTGGCTGGGCGAGATGTTTGACCCGGCCCTGGCGGGCTATTGGGGCAGCGACGATGTCGACCGCGCGATGGATACCGTGCTGACGATCATCGAAACCCATGCCGCCAAAATCGACGGCATCAAGATCTCGCTTCTGGACAAAGACAAGGAAATCGCCATGCGCCGCCGCCTGCCCGCGGGCGTAAGACTGTATACCGGCGACGATTTCAACTATCCGGAACTGATCGCCGGTGACGATCAGGGCTTCAGCCACGCGCTTCTGGGCATTTTCGACCCGCTCGCGCCGGCGGTGGGCCACGCCATCGGCCAGCTTGGCGCCGGCGATATCGCGGGGTTCCGAGCGACGCTCGACCCGACCGTGCCGCTGGCGCGGCTGATCTTTCG
>JBCDDF010000091.1:0-6003 GCA_039180525.1 Pseudomonadota bacterium | reverse complement strand
TTCGCGCTGGGCGCGGTGGCGGCGCTGGTGCATGACGTGGTGTTGACGATCGGCATCTTTTCGGAACTTCAGATCCGGTTCGACCTGGCCATTATCGCGGCCCTTCTGACCATCGTCGGTTATTCGCTGAACGACACCGTCGTGGTCTTCGACCGGGTACGCGAAAACCTGCGCCGGTACAAGAAAGCGCCGCTCAAGGACGTGCTGAACCAGTCGATCAACGAAACCCTCAGCCGGACCTTCATGACCTCCGTCACCACGCTTCTTGCGCTTCTGTCGCTGTTCGTGCTGGGCGGCGACGTGATCCGCGGGTTCGTCTTCGCGATGATCTGGGGCGTGATCGTGGGCACCTATTCCTCGATCTTCATCGCCTCGGCGATCCTGCTGTGGCTGAACGTCAAACGCGATTGGGACCGCGAGGACCCCAAGGCCGGCACCAGCTTCGCCGGCGGCGACACGTGATCGAGGTTTCGCCCGTCGACTACCCGGCCGGCCGGCCGGTCGATGGCTATGGGCCGGGGTTCTTCCGCTTGGGCGACACCCGCCATGATGGCCCGCTGGCGCTGTTCGTCGACGGCCCCGCCGCCTGGGCCGGGCTGCCCGACATCGCCCCCTTTACCGCCCGCGCCGCCGATATCGACGTGCTGCTGATCGGCACCGGCGCAGAGATCGCCGCGCTGGCCCCGGATGTGCGCGCGGGGCTGGAATCCGCGGGCATCGGCGTCGAACAAATGGCGACCCCGCCGGCCTGCCGCACCTATAACGTGCTGCTGGGCGAGGGCCGCCGCGTCGCCCTGGCCGCGATGCCGGTTTAGGCCCCGGTCCCGACGACCGGCCTTTCCTCCCGCCGCACGGGGCTATATGTCCGCATTGGGACCCCGTCACCGTAATCGAAGAGCTTCAAAGAAAAGGAAGTCTGTCATGGCGTTCGAATTGCCCGATCTCCCCTATTCCCACGATGCGCTGGCCGGCGCCGGCATGTCGCAGGAAACCATGGAGTACCACCATGACCTGCATCACCAGGCCTATGTCGACAACGGCAACAAGCTGATCTCGGGGACCGAGTGGGAAGGCAAGTCGATCGAAGACATCGTCAAAGGCACCTACCAGCCCGGCGCCGTCACGCAGAGCGGCATCTTCAACAACGCCTCGCAGCACTGGAACCACTGCCAGTTCTGGGAGATGATGGGGCCGAACGGCCGGTCGATGCCGTCCGAACTGGAATCGCGCATCAAGGATGCCTTTACCAGCGTCGATGGGTTCAAACAGCAGTTCACCGCCGCGGGTGTCGGCCAATTCGGGTCGGGCTGGTGCTGGCTGGTGGCCGATACCGACGGCACGCTGAAGGTCACCAAATCCGAGAACGGCGTCAATCCGCTGTGCCATGGACAGACCGCGCTCTTGGGCTGCGATGTATGGGAACACTCCTACTACATCGATTTCCGCAACAAGCGCCCGGCCTATCTGCAGAACTTCCTCGACAACCTGGTCAACTGGGAAAACGTCGCCGCGCGGCTCGCCTAAGGCGCACCCGGTCCCGGCCCCCGCGCCGGGACCTTACCGCCCGTCGAGCGTCGCCAGCACATCCTCCGGCGTCGCGGCGACCACGAAACTCTCCAGAAAACCGCGGTCGGCGAAGCCTTCGCCGACCACGTGATCCAAAAGCCGTAGCAGCGGGTCCCAGTAGCCGCCAGTGTTCAGCAGGATCATCGGCTTGTCGTGCAGGCCCAATTGCCGCCAGGTCAGCACCTCGAACAACTCGTCCAACGTCCCCGCCCCGCCGGGCAGCGCGACGATCGCGTCGGCGTTCACGAACATCACCTTCTTGCGTTCGTGCATGGTCTCGGTGACCACGAATGTCGTCAGATCGGTCTTGCCGACCTCGGCCCGCACCAGATGCTGCGGGATCACGCCGAACGTCGCGCCGCCGGCGGTCTGCGCCGCGCGCGCCACCACGCCCATCAGCCCGACATCGCCGGCGCCATAGACCAGCCGGTGCCCGGCCGCCGCCAGCCCCCGGCCCAGGCTCTCCGCATGGGTTGCGAACTCCGCCCGCGCGCCGGGCCGGGCGCCGCAGAACACACAAACCGACCGTGCGCTGATCTGTGACATGGGTGTGACCGCTCCCGGGTTGAAAAAACGCAATGTTTCGCGCATCTTGCACTGCAATAGGGCCGGCGCGCGCGCGCCAGCTCAGCGGAGGCGAAGATGACCCCAACGGCGCGTGGCGACAATGGCTGACCCGACCGGCCCAGGGCAAGGCCCAAGCCCCGGTTCGGGCGCGGGTTTTTCTGCCGGCGCGCAACGCCGCTTCGTCTTTGTCGTGCTGGCGATCTTTCTCTGCGCCATCGGGCTGCTGATCTACCGCCAGGCGGTTTTGACCGCGCCCGGCCCGGCGCTGGATGTCGTCGGCGACGCCGCCCCGCCGGCGGATCCCGCCGGCCAAGATGCCGCGGCGGCGGATCCCGCCGGCCAGGACGCCGCCGCCGCCGGCGGCGGAAACACGCCGCCCGCGGGCATGGACACGACCGGCACCGATGCGATGCAGGGGAATGCCGCGCAGACCCAGGCGATCACGCTCAACACGCCCTCCGACAACCGCCCCGTCGCCGCGCCTTCGCTGACCGGGCCCGGCCCCGACCGGCTGCGCGACACGCCGCCGACCCCGCCCAACGTGCCCGAGTTCGATCTGATCCGTATCGACGACACCGGCAGCGGCGTGGTCGCCGGGCGCGCCCAGCCCGGCGCAACGGTGGAGGTGATCGCCGGCGGCGCCGTGGTGGCCACGGCAGAGGCCAACGAAAAGGGCGAGTTCGTCGCCTTCATCGACACGCCCGCGCGGGACGAGGGCCAGATCCTGTCGCTGGTCGCCAGATCGGGCCAGGAGGCCGCCGAAAGCACCGAAGAGGTGCTGGTGCTGCCAAGCCCCGCGGCCGAAGACGACAGCCCCGCGGCCCCGGTGATCGTCGAAACCGGTGCCGATGTCGCCCGCGTCGTCCAGCCCTCGGAACTGGGCAAGGTGGACGGGGTGACGCTCGACACCATCAGCTACGACATCGAGGGTGCTGTGCGCCTGGCCGGCCGCGCCCCGGGCGAGGGCGCGATCCGTATCTATGTCGACGGCGCGCCCGTGGGCGTCGCGCGCAGCGGTGCCGCCGGCACCTGGGCGGTGACGCTGCCCGGCATCGAAGAGGGGGTCTATACCCTGCGGGTCGACGCATTGCGCGCCGATGGCAGCGTCGCCAGCCGCGCCGAAAGCCCGTTCCAGCGCGTCTTTCCCACGCTGGAACAGCGCCGCAACGCCTCTCAGGTCACGGTGCAGCCGGGCAACTCGCTCTGGGTACTGGCCCAGGACCGCTATGGCGAGGGGCTGCTCTACACCCAGATCTTCGCCGCCAACCGCGAGGCCATCCGCGACCCCGACCTGATCTATCCCGGCCAGATCTTCAGCCTGCCCGGCGAAGAGGAATTCAACTAGAGCAAAACGGATCAGATGAAAAAATCTGATCCTAGGATTTTGCTCAAGCCATTGAATCTGGAACAAAATATTTTTTCAGACCGAGTTAGTCTGAAACGGTTTTGATCTAGCCCGTCGGACGTATCAGGATCGCGCGAAAGTCGTTCACATTCGTCAGCGTCGGCCCGGTGATCACCTGATCGCCCAAGCCCGCGAAAAATCCATGTCCGTCATAGCAGCGCAACGCCGCCGCCAGCCGGTCGCCCGCGCGCGCGGCCGTGTTGGGCGCCACCAGGCCGCCCGCGACCTCCGCCGCGCCGTCGACGCCGTCGGTATCGGCGGCCAGCGCCCAGATCCCGGGTGCGCCGTCCAGCGCATCCGCCAGCCCCAGCAGGAAATCCACATTGCGCCCGCCGGCGCCCAGATCGCGGCCGTCGCGGGGCAGGGTGACCGTGGTCTCCCCGCCAGAGATCAAAACCAGAGGCGCCGCACCCGGCGCCAGGTCGGCCTGCCGCGCCAGCGCGTCGCGGGCGAACGCCGCGCCCAGATCGCGCGCCTCGCCCTCGATCGCATCGCCCTGCAGTTCCGGCACCCAGCCCAGGTCCCGCGCCTGCGCCGCCGCCGCCTCCAGCGACGCTTGCGGGCGCGCGATGACCCGCGTCTCCGCCCCTGCGAGCCGCGGATCGCCGGGCTTGATGCTTTCATTGGCCGCATCCGCCAGCGCCGCCGCGATACTGCCCGGCAGCGCGATCGCGTACTGCCCCGCCACGCCCCGCGCCTCCGCCAAAGTCGTCGGATCGCCCACCGTCGGGCCGGAGGCGATGTCGAGCGGCGCATCCCCCGGCACGTCCGAGATTGCCAGCGCCGTTAGCCGCGCCGGATGCGCCGCCGCCGCCAGCCGGCCGCCGGCGGTGCGCGACACATGCCGCCGCAGGCAATTCATCGCATTGATCGGCGCGCCAGAGGACAGCATGGCCCGGTTCAGGTCCGCCAGATCGGCCTGCGAGACAGCTTCGGGCGGCAGCGACAACAGCGCCGACCCGCCGCCGGAGATCAGCGCCAGCACATGCGCCTGCGCGTCCAACCCT
Source organism: Pseudomonadota bacterium (assembly GCA_039180525.1). GTDB lineage: Bacteria > Pseudomonadota > Alphaproteobacteria > Rhodobacterales > Rhodobacteraceae > Halovulum. Next base: position 1,458 of record JBCDDF010000091.1, on the reverse strand, counting down.
GCGACCAGATCCAGCATCCGCGCCGCCGCCGCCGCTCCGGCAGCGTCTGGCACCGGGTGCGCGGCCTCCACGATCTCGATATGCCGGCAGGGCACGCCATGGCCGGTGCGGGTGACCACCAGCCCCGACAGCGGCCCGGGATAAGCGGCCTCCACCGCCGCCGCCATCGCGGCCGAGGCCTTGCCGGCGCCCACCACGACCAGAGGTGCCGCGCCCTTGGGCAGATGCGCCGGCACGATCCGGGCGGGCAGGGCGGCCGCCACCGCGGCGTCGAACAGTGCGCGCAGTCCCGCCGCCTCCGTCATGGCACATGCACCAGCGGCTCGGGCAGACCGCGTATCGGCAGATCCGCGGCAAACAGCGCGCCGGACAGCGGCGCCGCGGCCAGGGCCGCGCCGTCCAACCCCTGCCGGGCGGTGGTGACGAACAGCCGCCCGTCCTCTGTCAAAGCGGGGCAGGTCGGTTGCGGCACCGGCAATGACACCGCCTGGCCCGCGCGGCCATCGGGCAGGATCTGCTGCACCCGCGCGCCGCCCCAGATCGCGACCCACACCGCACCGTCGGCATCGACCACCGCGCCATCGGGCGCCTCGCCGGGCGCGGTCATCTCGAAGAACGGCCTCGGCGCGCCGATCGGCCAGCCCTCGGCATCCAGCGTCCAGGCGAGGATGCGGCCCGCCGCGCTGTCGGCGAAATACGCGCGCCGCCCGTCGGGTGCGAAACATATCGCGTTCGGAATGCTCATGCCGCCCAGCAGTTTCCGCAGCGTGCCGCGATAATACCGGTAAAGCGCCCCGGCCCCCGGCGCGGCGGTCTTGCCCATCGTGCCGATCCAGAACCCGCCCTGGCGATCGGCCCGGCCGTCATTGCTGCGGGTGTCGGGCGTGTCCGCCTCCAGCGGGCAAAGCGGCGTCCAGGACCCGGCCGCGCGGTCGAAAACCGTCAGGTCGCGTTCGGTCGCCACCAGCAGCCGGCCATCGGCCAGCCGCGCCGCGGCCGAGGCCATGGCGCCGGGATCCCAGCTTTCCACCGCGCCGCCATCCGCGCCGATCCGGTTCAGCGCCGGCGCCAGGATGTCGAAGAACCAAAGGGCCTCCCCGTCCCAAAGCGGGCCCTCGCCAAGGTCGCAGGCGGTATCCTTGAAAAGCGCGGCATCGAGCATCGGGCGGGTCCGGGTCAGATCCGCGCTTTGGTGCCCGGAAAGCGCGGCCGGCGCAAGTCGGCGCCGGGCAGCGGGGGTCGATAAGGAGCATGTGTCAGGCGGCGGAGCAAATCCAAGGGCGCCTCAAGGCAGGAGCCGAACCATCGCCCGTGGCTGCCGGCGGTGCGCAACGGGGACCGCCCCCGTTCCGGCCCTGGCCGGAACCGCCGGGCCGCGGCCCGGCGCGCCGCCCCGTGCGGGGGCGGGGGGGTTTAGGCGGACCGGGGGGGGGGGCGTCGGGGAGGGTGGGGGGGTAC
>JBCDDF010000090.1:0-6062 GCA_039180525.1 Pseudomonadota bacterium | reverse complement strand
GCGACCTTCGCCTTAAATGCAGGGCTGTGGTTCCGTCTCGGTCGTCTCGTCATCTTCGCTCCTTCGTCCCAGCAACGCTGCCGGATTGGGAGCAGAAAATCCACTTAACTCACCTGTTCAGATTTGCCGAGCCACCTCTTTTGTAAAGCGTTTTGACAGTACCGACGAGTGCATGAACCATCTTGAACGCAAGGGCTTCGTGTCCGTGGTTACATCTCCGCATGTCAAAGGAAGGTCTAATGTTTACCTTCATGAAGGTGACTTCACCAAACATACGAAACTTGCAGTTTGGTTCGGAAACGAGAAACGCGGGATCAGTGAAGCGGCGGTCAGCCGCAGTGAAGCATGCGTTGCAGTACCAATGTTTGGCATGATCGAAAGCCTGAACCTTGGCACAAGTTCAGGCATCGTTCTCTACGAAGTAACCAAGCAAAGACGGGCGTATCAAAGCCAATATCGTCGGGCTCGGCATAAGGGAAAGCGAACGAACCCGCTTCCAACTGTAATGCCACGCAGAGAAGAGTAACCTCTGACCATTCTCTGGACGCTAGCTCAGAAGCAGTCATTTGCACGCGTTGCAGCATCAGTCACTTTGGGCTCACTGCCGACCCTTGTCGCATCCCACACGACTGACCGCTCTTTGCATTTTGGGAAGCATCCAAGGACAAACTCATGTGACGGAAAAGTCAGTTTCAGTGACGACCTGTAAGCACCGCATCCACGACATCAGCACGTCAGCATCGACCGAAAGTGCAATCTATCTGGCCCGCTACAGTCCGCGCCCGGCAGTCTGACTGGCGCACCGGCGCGGGGGATCGGCCGCACCGCAAGGTCCTCGACTGCGCCCGCGGCGCGCTGCGACGCCCGCGGTCAAGGCGCTGATTTCTGGATACACCGCAAAACCCGCGCCGCCCCTGGACCGCAGCCGCGCCGTCGGCTAGGTCTGCGGCGCTAGTGACCGGAGGCCCCCTTGATCCCTGTTCTCGCCTTTTTCGCCGGGTTTCTCTTGGGTTGGCTTCGCGCCGGCAACCGCGGCGGCAACCGGCTGGACCGGCTGCAATACGGCACCGCGCATGGGATCGCCGCGGCGCTTTTGGGGTTCGGCGCATTGATCGTGGCAGCGCGGTTCGCCGGCGCCTGATCGCGTACCCCGGGGCGCGCCCTCACCGCCCTCCAGACCCGGCGCACAGAACACTACCCGATACACTACACAATACACCGCGCCATGCCCGCGCGCCCAATTACGAAAATTTATTGGAACTCCCGCCGTCCCGGCACGTTAGATTTTCAGAAGCAAATAGCTATTGAAAGGAGCACCCATGCTTTACTGGGCCTTGGTATTTTTCGTCGTCGCGATTATTTCCGGCTTTGTCGGATTTGGCGGAATCGCGTCTGCATCTGCGGGCATTGCGCAGATCCTGTTCTTCCTATTTCTTGTTCTGTTCGTCGTCGCGCTTGTCTCACGCGTCTTCCGTCGCGGCGCCTGAACGGTCCAACCGACGGCCCGGTCGGTCGGCGATCGCCGACTGGCCGGCCGTGGCTCCAGCCCCCCCCCCCCGGGCAGGCGCTGGCGACGGTCGACAGATCGCCGGCGCCAGTAACGGCACGTTGGCCCAGGCGCCCGCACAGCATATCCGGCGGGCGCCTTTTCTATGCTCAACGGTCGCTTATGCCCGCAACGTCTCCGTCGAGGAAAAGAACATCGCTTGGCTGACCGCCGAGCGCACCTGATCCTCGCTGTAGGGCTTGGAAATCAGAAACGCGGGCTCCGACCCCTCGCCGCTCAGCAGCCGTTCGGGGAAGGCGGTGATGAAGATCACCGGCACGTCGCCATGGGCCGCGACGATGCGGTTGACCGCATCGATGCCGCTGGAATTGTCGGCAAGTTGGATGTCGGACAGGATCAGATCGGCGCGGCTGCGCTCCGCCAGCCGCATCGCGCCCTCTTCGGTGCGCGCAACGCCGCTGACCCGGTGACCCATGGAGGCGACAATGCCCTCCAAATCCATGGCGATGATCGACTCGTCCTCGATGATCATCACCGTACCGGCGACCGCCGCGGCCATCTCGCGATAGGCGATGTCGACCAGATCCCGCGCCTCTGCGGTGTCGATCTGCATAATCCGGCCCACCGCCTCAAAGCTGAACTCCTCGATCGTGCGCAGCAGCAACGCCTCGCGCGTGTTCGGGGTCAGCCGTTCCAGATACCGCCGCGCCTTGGCCGCCAGGCCGGTATCCGCCGCCTCCGCCGCCACCGGCTGCCCGGTCGAGGCCCAAATCGCATGAAACACCGCAAACAGCGCCTCTTTGGCCGGCAGATCGGCGTTGTAAGCGCCGGGATCGGATAGAATGCTCTCCAGCGTCGCCGCGGCATAGCCATCGCCGCTGGTCTGGCTGCCGGTCAGCGCGCGCGCATAACGGCGCAGATAGGGCAGATTGCCCCCGATCTCCGCCGCGACCCCCTGCATGTCCGATGTCATGGTTGCAACACCCCTTTTTCGTTTGCAGCGTCGTTTTTTTCCGTACAACGGAACTCAAACCCCACGCCTTGTGTTTGGTTCCCGAGTGAGCGCGTATTTTCAGGGCAAGAGATGGCGAATGATATGACACAAGGCCGCCGCGACCGCAAAGTCGACCAGGAAATCGACGACAATCTGCGGCGGGCCTTTTCCGATCTGGAAAACCAGCCGATCCCCGACCGGCTGACCACGTTGTTGGAACAATTGCGGTCGCAGGGTCCGGCGGCGGGCAAACCAACGGCCGGAGACGCCGATGAGTGATCCCCGCGACGAACTGGTCCAGCATCTGGGCGCCTTGCGCGCCTTTGCCGTCAGCCTGACCCGCAACACCGCGCAGGCCGACGATTTGGTGCAGGACACGCTGCTGAAGGCCTGGGCGAGTATCGATAAGTTTCAGGCCGGCACCAACATGCGTGCCTGGCTGTTCACCATCCTGCGCAACACGTTCTATTCGCTGCATCGCAAGCGCAAGCGAGAGGTCGAGGACAGCGATGGAGAGATCGCCGCCGCCGTGGCGCAAAAGCCCGACCATGACGGACGGCTGCAGATGCACGACTTCCAGACCGCCTTCGCCCAACTGACCGACGAACAACGCGAGGCGTTGGTTCTGGTCGGGGCGAACGGGTTCTCCTACGAAGATGCGGCAGAGACCTGTGGCGTGGCGGTGGGCACGATCAAAAGCCGGGTCAATCGCGGTCGGACGCGGTTGGCGGCGCTCATGCATATCACCGACGACGACGCGTTGGAGATCACCGACACCGTCACCGCGGGCATCGTCGCCAAACAGCCGGCGGCATGACGCGGCGCGCGGCGCGGGTGTTCGACGGGCTCCGCGTCCGGATCCTGGGGGTCGTCACGCTTGCGCTGCTGCCGTTGGGGCTGGTCGCGCTCTATCAGACCCATCAGGTGATCCGCGAGGCGGAGGAACTGTCCCGCCGCGATCTGTCCAACCGCATTCTGCAAGAGGCGGGCTCCCAACTCGCCGTGATCCAGGAAACCCTGGGCGCGGCGCGGGGACTGGCCTCTGCGCTTACCGTCGACCCGGCCGATGACACCCGCTGCGCCGCGCTGATGCGCAGCTTCATCGACTCCAACCCGACCTATGCCTTCGCCGGCTATATCCCCGCCGGTGGGCTGATGCGCTGCACCTCCAACGGCGCGGTGGTGGATTATTCCGGCTATGACGGGTTCGACGATCTGATCCGTTCCGGCGTGCCGCAATTCGACGTCAACCAGCAGGGCGATGCCACCGGCAAATCGGTGATCATCGTCAGCACGCCATTGCGCACGGACGACGCGGTGCTCGGGCTGGTGTCGGTTTCGGTCACGCATGACATCGTCGGCGTCAGCCGGGACGGCGACGACACGCCGTTCGAACTGGCGACGCTGAACCTGCAGGGCGAGGTTCTGGCCAGCACGCTGTCGCTGGAAACCGCCCCCGCCGCGTTGCCCGCCGACATGCCTATCGCCGAGCTGACGGCGCGCGAGGGCAGCAGTTTCGTCGCCCGCAATGCCGCCGGGGATCGCCGGCTTTTTGCGGTGCGCGCCATCATCGGCGACAAGCTGGTCCTGGTGGGCAGTTGGCCGGTGTCGGCCGGGTGGCAGTTCCAGTACGGCTGGCACATCGTCCCGGCGCTGACCTTTCCGCTGGCGATCTGGCTGACCGCGACCATCGTCGCCTATCTGGGCCTGCACAGCCAGGTGCTGCGCCACATCCGGGCGCTGCGCCGCGCCATGCGGCGCTTTACCCTGGGCCAGCGCAAGGACGTGCGGCTGAGCCTCGACAGGCCGCCGATCGAACTGGCCGAGGTGGAGGCCGCCTTCAATGTCATGGTCGATCGGCTGACCGAGGCGGAAAAGACCATGGCAGAGGATCTGAAGCACAAGACCGTGCTGCTGCGCGAGGTCCATCACCGGGTGAAAAACAACCTTCAACTGATCGCCTCGATCATGAACATGCAGACCCGCAACGCCCGCACGCCAGAGGCGCGGCTGATGCTGAGCCAGTTGCTGCGCCGGGTGCGCGGGCTGTCGGCGATCCACCGTTCGCTGCACACCACGCCCGACATGACCACGGTGGACACCCGCCCGCTGGTCGAGGATCTGGTGGCCGATCTGGCGCCCCTGCTCAGCCCCGATCCAGCCCAGCCCGCGGTGCGTATCGAAACCGACATCGAAAGCGTCACGCTCTACCCCGACCAGGCGGTGCCATTTTCGATGCTGTTCACAGAGGCGATGACGAACGCGGTGAAATATCTCGGCCGGCCCGAGGGCGGCGCCGCCAGCATCAACGTCACGTTGCGCCGCGAGGCCGGCGACAAGCTGCGCCTGCGGCTGGTCAACACCGTCGGCATCCCGGTTTCTGCGCCGGAAGAGGGCGTGTCGAGCACCGGCCTGGGCTCGCGCCTGATCGAGGCCTTCGTGGCCCAGTTGGAGGGCACGCAAACCGTCGATGAAGGCGATACGCACTTTGTCTACGAGGTCGTCTTCCCGGTGGAGGACTTCGCCCGTGCGGACACGCCCCTGCCTGCCGCGGCGCCAGCGGCATGACCGCGGCGACCCGGGCGCACGCAGGCAGTCGATCGGACGGTTGATCGCACGCGCCGACCCGCTAGCTTTGCCCTTGAATGCCCTTGAACGACCTTCGCAACGGAACGCCCATGCCGCCGCAGCCGCCCCGACGACGTCTCGCCGCCAAAGCCGCCCTTCTGCTGGCCATGGGTCTGGCCGCAGGATGCAGCGCGCTGCCCGATACCGTGGGCCAGGCGGCGCCATCGGACACGCTGTGGACGCTGAAGGACCTGAACGGTGCGCCGGCCGGGTTTTCCGCCTCGCTGCGTTTCGGCTCGGGGGGCAGCGTCAGCGGCACCGCGCCCTGCAACAGCTTCTCCGCCCGCCAGACCGCCCCCCTGCCCTGGTTCGAGATCGCGGATCTGACCGCCACCCAACGCGGCTGTCCGCTGGCCCGGGACGAAGCCGCGTTCTTCCAGGCGCTGCGGGCAATGGATTTCGCCGAGGTTGCCGACAACAGCCTGCTTCTGTCCAACGACCAGGGTCAGACGCTGTTCTTCCAGGCCGCCGAGGGCCCGGCGACCTGACCTAACCCGGCCCGGTGCCCGGCCCGGCCGGGGTAGCGGGGGGTGACGGCGGGGTGACGGCCCCGCCCCGATGCGTGTGCGCGCTCAGATGACGAAAACGTCGCCCGACAGCGCAAATGTCACGTCGCCTTCGGCGTCGCTCAGCCGCAGCCCGTCGAATTCGGCCTCGGCCGACAGTGCGACGGCGCGGTCCTCGCCCTCCGCGACGCGGATCCGTGCGGTCTCCACCACGGCGCCGCCAAGCAGGAAGTCGACGTCGATCCGCGCCGTATCGCCGGAGGCATCGCCGACGAAATCGAAACCGATTGACCTGAGCCCCAAGTTCCCTCCAGCGGATCGTGGAGTCCTTCGGTTACATTGATGGGCCTATGTGGCCCGATTTTCCATCCTCATCTTTACTGCGAATTCGACTGGCGGAACGTTCCCGAGGGCCGAATGGGGGCGT
>JBCDDF010000089.1:0-6392 GCA_039180525.1 Pseudomonadota bacterium | reverse complement strand
TCCTCTGATCCGATGACCCACACGCACGACGCAGCGGAGCGCCCGGACATGACCAAACCCGTAATCGGCTTCATCGGCCTTGGCCTTATGGGCGGCAACATGGTCGAGAATCTTCAGACCAAAGGGTACGATTTGGTCGTGGTGGGGCGGAAGCCCGACGCGGTGTCCGCCGTTCTGGCACGGGGTGGCGCCCGCGAAGCCGCGACCCCGCGGGAATTGGCCGATGCGAGCGACATCGTGATGCTGTGCGTGACGACGTCGGATGTGGTCGAAGGCCTGGTCTACGGCGAGGACGGGCTGATGGCGGGCCTGTCCGAGGGCGACGTGCTGATCGATTTCGGCACGTCCATCCCGGCCTCGACCCGCAGGATCGGCGCCGATCTGGCAGCCAGGGGGATCGGCATGATCGACGCGCCGCTGGGCCGCACCCCGGCCCATGCCAAGGACGGGCTGCTCAACATCATGGCCGCCGGCGATGCGGCCACGTTTGAAAAGGTACGCCCGTTGCTGGAGGCGCAGGGCGAGAACGTCTTCCACCTCGGCGACCTGGGGGCCGGTCACACCGCCAAGCTGATTAACAACTTCATGGGCATGACCACCGTCTGCGCCATGAGCCAGGCCTTTGCCGTCGCAGACCGCGCCGGGATCGACGTCCAGCAGCTTTTCGAGATCATGTCGGCGGGGCCTTCGAACTCTCCGTTCATGGGCTTCTGCAAGAAGTATGCCGTCGACGGGATCAGCGATTTGGGCTTCTCCATCGACAACGCGACGAAGGATCTGGGCTACTTCGTTCAGATGGTCGAGGATATGGGCACCCGGTCCGGTATCGCGGAAGGCACCTCCGCGAACCTCCAGGCCGCCGCCCGGGCCGGGATGGGCGGCGGCAACGTGCCCGAGATCTTCGACTATTTCCAAAAGCTGGGCCGCTAGGCGCGGGCTTTGGGCGGGACAGCAGGGAGAGACGCAATGAAGCTTGAGGCCAAGACCGCCATCGTCACCGGCGGTGGGCGCGACATCGGTGCCGCGGTGGCCCGCAAGCTGGCCTCCGAGGGGGCGAATGTTGCCATCAGCTATTTCGAAAGCTCAGCGGGCGCAGACGCGGTCGTGGCGCAGATCGAAAGTTCGGGCGGCCGGGCCATCGCGGTGCAGGCCGACCTGAACCGGCAAGACGGCGTTGACGCGCTGGTCGGTGCGGCGATGGACGCTTTCGGCGGCGTCGACGTGTTGGTGAACAATGCCGGCGGGCTGATCGCGCGCAAGACCATCGCCGAGATGGAGCTTGCCCATTGGGAGGCGGTGATGACCCTCAATGTCACGTCGACCTTTCTGATGACGAAAGCCTGTCTCGCCCACATGAAGACCGGCGCCATCGTCAACATCGCCTCCCAGGCGGGGCGTGATGGTGGTGGCCCCGGCGCCGTGGCCTATGCCACGGCCAAGGGCGCGGTGATGACGATGACGCGCGGCCTGGCCAAGGAGCTTGGGCCCGACATTCGGGTCAACGCGCTTTGCCCCGGAATGATCGATACCGATTTTCACAATATCCACACACCCGATGCCGGGCGCCGTGGCTTTGAGGCGAACGCCCCGCTCAAGCGCCAGGGCCATGTCGACGACACCGCAAACCTGGTGCTGTTCCTGGCTTGTGACGACAGCGCGTTCCTGACCGGGGCGAATATCGACATCAACGGCGGCATGCTGTTCTCCTGAACAGCGGGCCGGGAGGGGGATCGATATCATGCGCGTTCTCGCCATCGGCGAATGCATGGCCGAGATGGCCCCCACGAAGTCCGATGGAGAGTTCCGCCTGGGCTTCGCCGGCGACACCTTCAACACCGCTTGGTACATGGCGCGCTGCGCGCCCGATCTGGATGTCGCGTACTTCACCGCGTTGGGAGACGATCCGCTGTCGCGGCGGATGGCGGCGTTCATGGCCGATAGCGGAGTGGATGGGCGCCATGTGCGCATCGTACCGGGCCGGACCGTCGGTCTCTATCTCATTTCGCTCGCGAAGGGGGAGCGGAGCTTTTCCTATTGGCGGGGTCAGTCCGCGGCGCGCGCGCTGGCCGACGACCCCACCGCGCTGCGCGCCGCCATCGCCCGGGCGGACCTGATCTACTTTTCCGGGATTACAATGGCGATCCTGTCGCCGGTGGGGCGCGCCGCTCTGTTGGACGGTCTGCGCACCGCCCGGGCGGAGGGTCGGACGGTCGCCTTCGACCCGAACCTGCGGCCGGCGCTTTGGGCGCCAGAGGCCGAGATGACGCGCGCGATCACGGACGCCGCCGCCACCTGCGACATCGCCCTACCCTCCTTCGAGGACGAGGCGACCTGGTTCGCGGACGCCACACCGGATGCCACAGCCAGGCGCTACCTGGCGGCGGGCGCCACGACGGTGGCGGTGAAAAACGGCCCGGGGCCGGTCTTGTACGTTCACGGATCCGAGCGCGGTGAGGTGGCCGTGGCCGCAGTCCAGGATCCGGTGGACACCACGGCGGCGGGTGACAGCTTCAACGCGGGGCTGCTGACCCGGCTGGCCGTTGGCGCCCCTATCGCACAGGCCGTCGCGGCTGGCTGCGCCCTGGCGCAAGCGGTCGTCCGGCAGCGTGGCGCGCTCGTCCCCATCGACCCGGATACGATCTGAGACCGGTCTGGCCCCCGGTCCTCCTGACCCGCGCGCCCGGCAGCCCCGGATCAACCGCATCGGCGGCTAAGGGATCGGCATCGCACCGACCGCCGCGCCCCGGGGGGCAATCGGCGCCACCAAAAAAGCGGCGACAAATCCACGGACCTCGGCCCACCGTCGCGACCGCAGCGGCCGAAAGCCCGCGCGGGCTTGTCTCTGGTTCTCGGGTCCGCCGCATCAGTTGCCCAATTGACGGGCCGACGGACGCCCTAATGGGTGCTGCCTTCGCCTGCGATGCTCACCGGCCCTTGACGGCTGCGACTGCTTGGAAGATCGTAAACCCGATGGTTCCCGGTGGGCTAAGCCAATGCCGGGATGAAAAGGGAACACGGTGCGGTGTAGCCATCAGGCGCCAAATCCGTGACTGCCCCCGCAACTGTAAGCGGTTAGCAACCTCGGCGATGACCACTGGGCGCCACATGGGCGGCCTGGGAAGGTCAGGGGAAGCCACGACCCGCAAGTCAGGAGACCTGCCATCTCGGGCGTCCGACGACGCCGCAACGCAACTCGACCCGGGCGGGGTGTCCCGGAAGGAGAGCCGAGATGGAACAGGCGGCCCTGGCCGATTGTAGATCCGGACATCCTATGCCCCGCAGGCTGCTGCGGAGGCTGGAATGGCATCTAGACCCGCCGGTTTAGCACACCCATCCCCGACTGAGGCGGATCAGGCCGTCTTGTTCGTCGTCTCCGCCTATTCGCTGAGCAGGCGTGCGTTGGGCCGGCTGGAGACCGCCGCGCGGCGGGCGACCAAGGGCCCGGTTCGGCTGATCCGGCTGGAGGAGACCGGGCCAAGTCTGATCGATGCGCTGGACGCGCTGCGGACCGATGGCCATCGGGATATCCGCGTCCAACCGCTTGGCATCCCCTTTCCTGAAAGCCTGATGGCCTGGCTGCCCGGCGTGATGGCCGATTGGCGCCTGCGCGGGCAAAACGCCGATACGCGGCTGGTGCTGGGCCCCGACACGGCAGGCGACGCGGAAGCTTTGGCGGACTTCGCAGCGCGCGCGCTGGCGCATTCGCAAGCGCCCCAGCCGATCACTTGTGTTCCGCCACGGCTTGGCAAGCCGGGCTGGAACGCGCCGCCGGACTTCGAATTCCACCTCGTGGTGTGTACCGGCCCGCGCTGTGCGGTCCATGGCGCCGCCTGTTTTGCGCAGATGCTCAAGGACGCGCTGAAGGCCGCCGGCGTGTTCGACCGCTGCCTGACCACGCGGACGGCGTGCATGTATCCCTGCAACCGCGGTCCAGTACTCGCGCTCTACCCCCATGGCCACTGGTACCGCCTGCCTGATCAGAGCGCGACGCGCCGCTTCGTGCAGGACGTGCTGGTCGACGGGGGAACTGCCGAAGATCTCCGATTCCACACCGCGCGGGCCGCCCGCGCACACGCCGTTTCTAACCTGGAGAGAATGACCACATGACACTTAAATCCATCCTGATCGGCGGCGCTATTGCCGCGGTTGCGCTGCCCGCGGCGGCGGCGGACGACGTCATCAATATGGTGACCAGCTTTCAGATCCGGTCCATGGATCCGGTGAGCCAGGGGTTCTGGATGCAGGAATTCGGGCAGGGCGAACTTCTGATGAAGTTCCAACCCGACGGCACCATCACGCCCTGGCTCGCCGAAAGCCTGGAGCGGACCGACGACACCACCTGGGTGATCACGATCCGCGATGGCGTCAGCTTCCAGAACGGTCGGGCGATGGATGTGCCCGCGGTGTTGGAGGCCATCGCCTATCACCGTGCACGCAATACCGGCACGCAGGCCGTCCTGCCGGAGGAGGCCACCTTTACCCAGACAGGCGACCGCGAAATCACCGTCAACACGGGGATGCCGGTTCCCGAACTGCCCAGCATCCTGGCGCATGAAAGCCGCCTGATGATCATCGACGTTGAGCCGGTGCTGGCCGCCGGCGAGGATTACGAGGCGCTGGAGGGCGCGGGCATCCACACCGGCCCCTACATGGTGGTGGATCTCGACGACCAGCGCATGATTGCCGAACGTCACGAGGGCTATTGGCAGGGCATGCCGGCGATGGCGGGGGTCGAGCTCCGCTTCGTCTCGGATGCCAACGCGCGCATCCTGGCGGTGGAAAACGGCGAGGTGGATATCGCGCTTTATCCGCCGATTTCGGCGGCACCCGTCTTTGCCGCCACGCCCAACGTCAATCTGGCGCTCGGGGCGCCGTCCACCGGGGGCTTTCTGTCGGTGATGGATGTGACCGACGGCGTGTTCGAGGAGATCGCCGTGCGCCGGGCCGTCATGCTGGCGGTCAACTATGAAGAGCTTGCCAATGACGTCTTCCATGGCGCGAAGATCCCGGCGACCGGCCTCTACAACCCCCGCTTTCCATGGGCGGTCGAGAATTACCGTTTCGATCCGGATGCGGCCAATGCGCTGCTCGATGAAGCCGGATGGCTGCGCGACGGCGACACCCGCACCCGCGATGGAGAGACGCTGTCGGTTATCCTGATGATCTATCCGCAGCAGCCCGATCTGGTGCCGCTGTCGAACGCGATGCAATCCTATCTCCGCGCGATCGGCATCGGCTCCGAGATCGTGTCGGTCGACAGCGTGAACGAGGCGGCAATGAACGATCTGGTCGCCTGGGATCTGGCCATGGTCGCCGTCGGCACCGCCACGGTGGGTTCGGTCAGCGGGTTTCTCAACCGATATGTGGCCTGCGATGGCGATCGGAACTTCGGCGGTTATTGCAATGACCGGGTTGAGGAGTTGATCGCGACACTCGACGTCACGGTCGATGAGGAACAGCGCTATGCCATGCTGCGCGAAATCCAGACGATCCTGGTCGAGGAAGATCCCTACGTCTTCAACGCCACGATCTTGATCGAGCGTGCGCTGGTCAGCGATGCCTGGTCCGATTACGTGCCGGCGGTGGCGTGGAACCACATCAAATGGGATACGGCGCCGAACCCGTGACGGCTCGGCGCAAGCGCTTTCGGCGCGGCGGTCTTGTCGCCGCCGCGCTGACGCGGATCGGTCAGGCGGTGCTTACGGCCCTGGCGGCCAGCGTCATCGTCTGGGCGCTGCTGCCGCTTGCGCCCGGCGATGTGGCCGAGCGTGTGTTGCTGGCGCGTGGGATGCAGGATCTGACACCGGCCGAGATCGCGGCGACCCGGGCGGAGTTGGGCTTGAACGACCCGCTTTTCCTTCAGTTCTTCAATTGGCTCGGCCGCCTGTTTCAGGGCGATCTGGGCCAAAGCTTCACCAGCCAAGCTCCGGTCACCGAGGAGATCATGGACCGCCTCCCCGCGACGCTGATGTTGCTGGGACTTGCGCTGGCGTTTTCCATCGTCTTTTCACTGCTCTTCGCGCTGATCGCGGCCGCGAACCAGGATCGTTGGCCGGACCGGTTGATCCGGCTTTACACACAGATCGGTGCGGCGCTGCCCACGTTCGTGTTCGCGCTGCTGGCGCTGACCTTCGTGGTGGTGGGCTTTCAAATGGGCCGCGTTCTGGCCGACCCCTCCTGGTCCGCGGCGGTCATACCGGCCTTCATCATCGGGTTGGACCGCGCCGCAAGCTGGACGCAACTTCTGCGTGCCGGGCTGCTGGAGGGGATGGCCAGCGGGTATGCCCAGATCGCCCGGTCCCGCGGCGCGTCGGAGCGGCGCATCCTGCTGCGCCATGCGTTGCCCAATGCGCTGCTGCCGTTTCTGACCGCAATCGGCGTCAGCGTCGGTG
>JBCDDF010000088.1:0-6786 GCA_039180525.1 Pseudomonadota bacterium | reverse complement strand
GCAGATGAAACGCCTGGTTCGGCTGGCGCAGATGCGCAAGGCCGCGGCCGAGGCCGCGGTGGCCGCCATCTCTGCCCAGAAAGGTGCGGCACTGGCGCGGCAGCGTCAGGCCCAAACCGATGCGGCGACGGCGATTTCTCAAGTGCTGGGTTCCGATGGTGGCGCCCTGATCGCGGCGCAGCAAGTGCGCTGGGCCGATGTCGAGCGGGATCGCGGCCGGGCGCGCCTTGACGCCTTGGACGCCGAGGCGCAGACTGCAGAGACCGCGTTGCGCAAGGCCCATGGGCAGCAGCAAGCCATCGAAAAGACGACCGATCGCATGGAACGCGCCGCACGACAGATCGCAGAGCGCCGCCACCAGGAAACGGAAGAGGTATCGCCTCCCGTCCCGCCCCCGGGGCGATGACGCAGGGCGATTGACGCGGGGCGACGGAGACGCGCCGACCGATGCGCGGCAGCCGCCGCGCTCAGAGATCCTGGCGCACGATCTCCGTCACCAGAACCGCATGGAACGCCTCGCCCAGGATTGGCGCCGCTGCTTCGTTGAGCAACGTCCTCAGATCTTCCATGGCCAGCTTGGATGTGAACGCGCCGTCGAACCCGCCGGCATGGGCGTGTACGAACAGCACCTGCAGCAATGCGTCGCGTAGCTTGGGTTCACTGTCGAACACCAGGCTGCTTTGACCTGCGCCGACCTCCAACGCCAACGAGGCGACGACCAATGCGCGCACGGCCCCGGCTTCCACGATCGGCACGACGAACTGCCGGTTCAACTCGGCGTATTCCGCGCCGCCGTAACCGCCATCCTTTTTCTTGTCGCCCGAAGCTTTTTCGTCGCCCGCCTTGTCCGCTTTCTCACAATCCTCGGCATCCTCGGCACAAGCCTCGGGAGCGGGCTTCAGGGCCAATCCGGCACCGACGCCGCCGCCAAGGCCGATGAGCAAAAGCAGAAGGGGAATGAGCTTACCCATGACCGGCTCTCAGAACGGCAGCACGATATCGGCCACCTGTTGGCCGAGCCGTGGTTGCTGCACATCGGAAATCTGACCTCGGCCGCCATACGCCACACGCGCGCCGGCTATCTTGTCGAGCGAGATCGTGTTGGCGCGCGAGATATCCTCTGGCCGCACGATCCCCGCGACCTGCAGATCACGGAGTTCGAAATTCACCCGAACCTCCTGGCTGCCTTGGATGACCAGATGACCATTGGGCAGCACATCGGTCACCGTCGCCGCGACTTCCAGCTCGATCTGTTCGGTGCGTGTTACCGCGCCCTCGCCACTCGACGAGCCGGAGGAACTCAGTGAGGCCAGCGGGGTCGTGCTCGCCCCGTCGGGCAGGATCCGGTTCACGACCTGGGGGATGCCCACCAGATCGGGCACCGTCAGTTCCTCCGCCCCGCTGCGCGCGCGCGAGCTGGAATTGGAGATCTGCGCCCCATCATCGATTTCGATCATCACCGTCAGAATGTCGCCACGCCCCCGGGCGCGGCGGTCGCCGAATAGCGATGCCGGGCCCGACCGCCAAAGCGAGGCCCGCGCCTGACCCTCCACCACCGCGGGTGCCGGGCGCGCGGCAAGGGCCGCGCGTTCGGCCGTGACGCCATTCGTGGCGGGCTGCAACATACCGCCGACGGGCGAGAAATTCGGCTGTTGACCGACATCCTCCAGCCGCGCACAGCCCGCTGCCAGCATCAACACCATCAGATTCAGCACGCGGATCCTCATGGTCCCACCTCCACAAGCCCGGGCCCCGCAACCCGGCCGATCACGACGGTGCGCGACGCCAGGTTCATGACCCTGACGCCCGCGCCGCTTGCGGCGCGATCCAGGGCGCGGCCATTGGTTTCGATCTTCAGCGCGCCACGGCGGAAGACCAGTGTCACGATATCGTTGCGGTCGATCAATGCCGCCGGCCCAAGATCGGCGAGACCGACCGGGCGACCGGCATAAAGCGTGACCCGTGCCTCCAGCCCCACCACATCCTGCACGTTGTGATGCGCGCCGACCGTCTGCGCATCGGTCACCGTGACATCGGCCGCCGACAGCACCGTGCGCGCGGGGATCGTGCGCGCGGCGACCAGTGTCTGCGATTGCCCGGGGGAAATCAGCGCGGCGGCCAGAAAGGCCGCGATGAGGAGCGCGCGCGTCATCGGATCTGCGTGGTCGCGGCCAGCATCTGATCCGCCGCGGTGATGACCTTGGCATTCAGTTCATAGCCGCGCTGAGCGGCGATCAGGTCGCTGATCTCGCGCACAGCATCCACGGAGGAGGATTCCAGATAGCCTTGCCGCAGCGTCCCGCGGCCCTCTTCGCCAGGGGCGCCGAGCGTCGGCTGACCGGAGGCGGGTGTCTCCAGGTAGAGATTGCCGCCGATCGCCTCCAACCCCTTTTGGTTGACGAAATTGGACAGCGTGAAGGCGCCCAATAGCTGGGGGGCGACCTGGTCGTCGAAGCTGGCATAGACTTCGCCATCGGCGTTGATCGTCAGGCTGCGCGTGTCCTCGGGGATGGTGATGCCACCGGCGATCTCATAGCCGTCGGAGGTTACAATAACCCCGTCCGCGTTCCGTTTCAGCGCGCCGTCGCGGGTATAGGCGGACAGGCCCGAAGGCAGCGTGATCTCAAGATA
The DNA here is from genome assembly GCA_039180525.1 of Pseudomonadota bacterium. GTDB lineage: Bacteria > Pseudomonadota > Alphaproteobacteria > Rhodobacterales > Rhodobacteraceae > Halovulum. Next base: position 4,155 of record JBCDDF010000088.1, on the reverse strand, counting down.
GCCTTCGCCTTCGATGGCGATGTCAAGCTCACCGCCGGTGGCCTGGAGCGATCCCTGCATGATCTCCATCGACACCGCGCTGACCCGCACGCCCAGGCCCAGTTGCACGCCGGTGGGAAGCGTCGTGCCGTCGGCGGCATTCACCGTGCCCGGCTGGACAAGCTGTTGGTAGTGCAGGTCGGCGAAATCGGCACGGCGCGCGTTATAGGCGGTGGTGCTCATATTCGCGAGGTTCTGGGAAATCACCTCCACCCGCGTCTGCTGTGCGTCCATGCCGGTCGCGGCGATATCCAAAGCTCTCATCGGGGGCTCCTTTCAAATTCAGCTACGCGCGCCAAGCGTGCGGATGACCTGACGGGCACGGTCGTCTTCGCGTTCCATCAGCGACTGGCCGGCCTCATAGGCACGCTGCACAGAGATCATGCGTGCGATCTCGGCGACCGGGCTGACATTCGCACCTTCCAGAAATCCTTGCAGGACGCGGCCCTCGGCCGCCTGTAGCGGCGTGTCGGCACGGAACAGCACACCGTCTTCGCGGGTCAGATCAGCTCTGTTTTCCACCGTGACCAGACCGATCTGCGTGACCGGCACGCCACCGGCGGTCACCGTGCCATCGCCGGCGATGCGCACATCGGTCGCATCTGGCGGTACGAAGATCGGCGCGCCACCGGCATCGAGCAGACGGAAGCCCTGCGGGCTGACCAGCTCGCCATTGGCGTCGGGGCTGTAGGACCCGGCCCGCGTCAGCCGTTCGCCTGCCGGCGTTTCCACCTGGAAAAAACCCTCACCCTCGATGGCGAGGTCGAAACTACCGCCGGTCGCCTCCAGTGCGCCCTGCATGTGGGATGTCACGCGGGCGTGCGCCTCTGTCATTGCGACCGAACCGCCCTGGGCGTCCAATGCCTCCACCATTTCAGCAAAGACGACGCCCTCGCGTTTAAAGCCGACCGTCGCCATGTTGGCGATGTTGTTTGCCACGGTCTGCAATTCTTCGGCGAGCCCCTTTTGGCGCGACAGGGCCACGTAGCCGGCGGTGTCCATCCTGGTCTCCTCGCATTCTGCAAGCCGTCTTGCGGCGCATCTATCCGCGGTCGCGGTTAAGAAAGTGCTGCGCTGGGGTCAGTTTTGCGTCTGCGCGATCCGTGGGATCAGCGCATCGGCGTAGAAGTTCAAAAGCATCTGGGCCGAAAACGCCATCGTAAGCCAGAACGCCAACAGGATCGCACCAAGCTTCGGCACAAAAGTCAGCGTCATCTCCTGGATCGACGTCAGCGCCTGGATCAAACCGATCACAAGGCCCGCGATCAGAGCCACGGTGAGAATGGGCGCCGACATGATGAACGTGATCCACAATGCCTGTCGAAAAATGTCCATCAGCTCGCCCTCGCCCATGGCTCAGACCGGCATCCGCAGAATTTCCTGATACGCCTCGACCACCCGGTCGCGCACAACCACGGCGGCTTGTACCGCGACCTCGGTCGCAGCGAGCGCCTCGACCACGGCCTGGGGATCGGCATTGCCGGTCAACCCGGCCGCCGCAGTATCCTCCGCCGATTTCATGGCGCGCAGGAAGTCCCCGGCCATTTCGGCGAAACTGACCCCGCCATTGCCATCTGCGCCCTCGGCCGGGGCCGGGCGTGTTGCCGGCTTTGCGCTGGCATAAAGCTGCGCTACGGCATCGGCGTTCATGTCGATCATACTCATAGAGCCCTCCTGGCTTTAGCGGCGTAGCAGTTCGAGTACGGCACTGGTCATCTGGCGGGCCTGGTCGAACAGACGCAAATTGGCTTCATAGCTACGCTGCGCTTCGCGCGCGTCGGCCATTTCGATCATCAGATTGACGTTGGATCCGTCATACATGCCATCTGCCCCGGCCATCGGATGCGCGGGGTCATAGACCTGCGTCAGTTCCGTTCGGTCCAGTTGCACCCGGCCGGCGCGCACGCCTTCGACCTGTGGGGCGGCGGCGAACGCCTCGAACGGCATAAGCTTACGGCGGTAGCCCGGCGTATCGGCATTGGCGATGTTTTCGGACACGACCCGAAGCCGTGCCGATTGCGCCTCCATCCCGCTGGCCGAGGCCGCCATCGTTTTCATCAAATCACTCATCTGAACCCTCTTGTCGGATTAGCGGCGGCCCAGCGCCATGCGAAGGATGTCCATCGATTTGGCATAGACGCCCAAGGCCAGATCATGCGACCGCTTCACATCCGCGGCGCGCATCATCTGATCTTCAATCGAAACGGTGTTGCCGTTGGGCGATTCGCTGGCGAAGGCCGAAGTCTCCACCACCGCGAAATTGGGCGTGTCGGCACCGGCACCCAGATGGCCCGGCCGGGTCGCAAGCATGGCCATGGGCGCGTCCGTCCCGCCAGCATAAACCTCTGAAAAGGGGGCAATATCCTTTGCCTTGTAGTCCGGCGTGTCGGCATTCGCGACGTTCTGCGCAATGACGGCCTGCCGTTCCGCCGCGTGACCGGACAGGCCACGCGCCAGCGTCAGGATGTTGAGATTCAGGTCCATGTCGGGCTTCTCCCTCCGGCTCTCAAGAGGTCCTTAAGAGGTGAGGGTTGATAAAGCGTTCAAATCCCAGGGCCCGCGACGCAGGAGGTGTCGGTGAGCATATTCGAAGATATGGCGGCGATGGTTGCAGAGGTGCCCGTGCGCAAGCGGTGCGGCACGCTGGCGGCGGTGCGGGCCGGCTCGGTGGATATTGTGGGCCTGGGCCCGGGCGTGCGCGTGGGCGACCTGGTGCGCATCGGCGATGATCCCGCGATGCGCGGAGAGATCGTGGCCCTGGATCGTCACGTCGCGCGTGCCATGACCTATGGCGATTGCACCGGGCTGCGCGCGCGCGCTCCGGTACGCTTGGATCCATCGATCGGGCTGCGGCCGGCCAACGCCTGGCAGGGCCGCATCATAGATGCCTTCGGCCAGCCCTTGGATGGCCGGCCGCTTCGATCGGGCGACAGCACCTGTGCGTTGCGGGCGGCGCCGCCGGCCGCGGCCGCCCGGCGGCGGCTGGGGGCACGGCTGGGCACCGGTGTCGCAGCGCTCGACACCATGTTGCCGCTGGTGCGCGGGCAGCGGATCGGGATTTTTGCGGGGTCGGGCGTGGGCAAATCCTCGCTTCTGGCGCAGATTGCCCGCGGCGCGGCGGCCGATCGGGTGATTTATGCCCTCATCGGCGAGCGCGGGCGCGAACTGCGCGCGTTCGTCGAGGATGTGCTGGGGCCGGAGGGTTTGGCGAAGTCGGTGATCGTCGCCGCGACATCCGACGAATCGGCACTGGTAAAGCGCCGCGCGGCATGGGCGGCGATGGCGTTGGCCGAGCATTTCCGCGACCAGGGCGAACACGTGCTGCTGTTGGTCGACAGTCTGACCCGTTTTGCCGACGCCCATCGAGAGATTGCGCTGACCGCGGGCGAACCGGCCTCGCTGCGCGGTTACCCGCCCTCCACCGGCGGTCTGATCGCCGGGCTGGCGGAACGCGCCGGGCCCGGTACGGGCGCCCAGGGCGACATCACCGCGGTGTTCAGCGTGCTGGTCGCGGGCTCGGACATGGAAGAACCCGTGGCCGATATCGCGCGCGGCGTTTTGGACGGGCATGTGGTGCTGGACCGCGAAATCGCGGAGCGCGGCCGGTTTCCGGCCATCGACGTGCGCCGCAGCGTCTCCCGCAGCTTGCCTGCCGCGGCCACGGCTTCCGAAAACACGCTGATCACCGCCGCACGGCGGGTTCTGGGCACCTATGAGGCCGCCGCGCCGATGATCCAGTCGGGCCTCTACAAGCCGGGCGCGGATGCCGATATCGATCTGGCGATCAAGGTCTGGCCAATGCTGGACCGCTTCTTCGGCTCCGATCGGCGTCTTGGTATCGAAGAGGCGTTCGCCGAACTACGCGCATGCCTGGACGCGGCGCAGCCACAATAGCTCAGCATGTCGACGGGCGGTGAATAGGGCAGCGGCTGAGTGCTCCCTCCCGATTGCACCGAATGATCCGGTGCGGCCCGGCTAAAGCACCCGATCAAAAACCTGAATCGGAAGGGATTCCCTTGAACGCTGATCTGTGATTCATCCTATTTGGGAGGATGGATCATGTCAGCACCTTTGCCGGATGCGCTTCGGACGCGGTTTCAGAAGTTGATTGAGGAG
>JBCDDF010000087.1:0-7348 GCA_039180525.1 Pseudomonadota bacterium | reverse complement strand
TCACTCCGCCGCCATAGGACCAGCCCCCGCCCGATCCCCGCGTCCAGCGAGCAGGCCCGCGACCGAAATATCCTCATCCAGCGCCGGCCAGTGTAGGCCGCGGGGGGAGATCTCTACGGCGGCGCGGGCGGTTGCGTCGGCTGCCAGCAGGCGTGGGAACCAGGCCAGCGGGGCGCCGATGGTGCGGCCGTCGGACAGCGCGACCCACATCATGTCTTCGTCGAAGCGGACGCTTTCAGCCGAAATGCTCATGCCAGGCCCTTTCAATCTCTGCGCGTCTGGTGCGCGCCATCTCTGTCAGCCGCCGCAGGGTTCGCGCGTCGAAGCCGATGCTTGCGGCGACCGAGACCTCTGGCGTGATCCAGAGCTTGGCTTCGCCGCCGCCCCTGACCACATGGATATGCACCGGTTCGCGCGGGTCGCCTTCGTTGGAATAGAAGAAGAAACGGAACCCCGCCTCGCGGAAGACGGTCGGCATCAGATATACCGCAAAGCCCGGGGCGCTGTCATGAATCCATCTTCAACGCGCTGATAAAAGCTTCCTGCGGAATATCCACTTTCCCGAACTGGCGCATCCGTTTCTTTCCGGCCTTCTGTTTCTCCAGCAGTTTCTTCTTCCGGGTCACGTCGCCGCCATAGCATTTCGCGGTCACGTCCTTGCGCAGGGCGGAGATGGTTTCGCGGGCGATGATGCGCCCGCCCACCGCGGCCTGGATCGGGATCTTGAACATGTGCTGCGGGATCAGGCCCTTGAGCTTTTCGACCATGGCGCGGCCGCGGGCCTCGGCCCGGTCGCGGTGGACCATGACCGACAGCGCGTCGACCGGTTCGTCATTCACCAGGATCTGCATTTTCACCAGATTGTCCTGGCTGTAGCCGATCATCTGGTAGTCGAAGCTGGCATAGCCCTTGGTGACCGATTTCAGCCGGTCGTAGAAATCGAAGACGACCTCGTTCAGCGGCAGGTCATAGACCACCATCGCCCGCGTGCCGGCATAGGTCAGATCGGCCTGGATGCCGCGGCGGTCCTGGCAGAGCTTCAGCACGTCGCCCAGGTATTCGTCGGGAACCAGGATGGTGGCCTTGATCCGCGGTTCCTCGATATGGGCGATCTTGACCGCGTCGGGCATGTCGGCGGGGTTGTGCAGCTCCTGCATCGTGTCGTCGGTCAGGTGGATGTGGTAGATCACGCTGGGTGCCGTGGTGATCAGGTCGATATCGTATTCGCGTTCCAGCCGGTCGCGGATGACCTCTAGGTGCAGAAGGCCGAGAAAGCCGCAGCGGAAGCCGAAGCCCAGCGCGGCCGATGTCTCCATCTCGGCGGAAAAGCTGGCGTCGTTGAGTTGCAGTTTCTCGATGGCGTCGCGCAGATCCTCGAAATCGGCGGCGTCGACGGGGAAGAGGCCGCAGAAGACCACGGGGACGGAGGGCTGGAAGCCGGGCAGCGGCGTGGCGGTGCCGCCCTTTTCATGCGTGATCGTGTCGCCGACGCGGGTGTCGCGCACCTGTTTGATCGAGGCGGTCAGGAAGCCGATTTCTCCCGGGCCGAGGCTGTCGGCGGTCTGCATGGCGGGGCGAAAGACGCCCAGCCGGTCGACCGGATAGGTGGCGCCGGTGTTCATCATCTTGATCCGGTCGCCCTTTTTCAGGCGGCCGTCGATGATCCGCACCAGGACGACGACGCCCAGATAGGCATCGTACCAGCTGTCGACCAGCATCGCCTGCAGCGGCGCGTCCGGGTCGCCCTGGGGCGCGGGCAGGCGGGTGACGATGGCCTCCAGCACGTCGCCGATGCCCAGGCCGGTCTTAGCGGAGATTTCGAGGGCGTCCGAGGCGTCGAGGCCGATGACGTCTTCGATCTGGGTGCGCACACGGTCCGGTTCCGCCGCAGGCAGGTCGATCTTGTTGAGCACGGGGACGATTTCGTGATCGGCGTCGATGGCTTGATAGACATTGGCCAGCGTCTGCGCCTCCACCCCTTGGGAGGCGTCGACGACCAGAAGCGAGCCCTCGACCGCGCGCATCGAGCGGGAGACCTCGTAGGCGAAATCGACATGGCCGGGCGTGTCGATCAGGTTCAGCACATAGTCCTGGCCGTCCTGGGCGCGGTAGTCGATGCGCACGGTGTTGGCCTTGATGGTGATGCCGCGCTCGCGTTCGATATCCATGGCGTCGAGCAACTGTTCTTTCATGTCACGGTCGGCGACGGTGCCGGTGGACTGGATCAGCCGGTCGGCCAGCGTCGATTTGCCGTGGTCGATATGGGCGACGATGGAGAAGTTGCGGATGCGCGAAAGCTGGGTCATGGGCCGGATATGGCGGGGCGGGGCTGGGGGGTCAATGGGGCTTGGGCCGTCCGCAATCCCGGGCGCCGGGCTGTTCGGATCTTGATCGATTTGCCGGTCGGGGTCTTTCAGGGCGTCCGCGACCGCCGTGTTTCCAAGCCGGCGCCGCGGGCCGGAGGCGGGGGGGCAAAACCCGTGGTCCATCGCGCCTGTGGTGCCCGCGTATTGCAGGGGCACGGGTTGCGACGCGTATCGCCGCACCCATCCAGGTTCGGACCCGGCAGAGTTCGGGGCATCGGGCCGATGCAGCGCTGCGACAGGCGCGCGGTGACATGAGCGGTCAATTCCGGCCGAGCGCGGTGTAGACGGCGCGTCGATCGCGGGTCGATGGCGCGTCATGCGCCCTTTGTCCGCATGTCCCGCGGCAAGCCCCGCGTCGATGACCGGCGGGCGGCGCGATGAACGCGACACCCACCGTGTCACCTTTGCTTGTGTTTCCAGTCGGGATGGATCCACGGCGCCGCGTTCGCCGCCGCGCGCGGGGTTCGATCAAGAATGTGATCTGCCGCTTTCTCGCCGACCATGATGGATGGCGCATTCAGGTTCCCATTTGTAATTCTGGGAAAGATCGAACTGTCAGCGACGCGGAGCCGATCGATCCCTATGACACGCGTTTCGGGATCGACGACCGCCATTCGGTCGTCCCAGCGGCCCATTTTCGCTGTGCCGCAGGGATGATAGGCGCTTTCGACGTTTTGGCGGATGAAACCATCAAGCTCGTCGTCGGATTGGAGCGCGTCGCCCGGCTGGATCTCGTGCTTATAGAACGGCTCGAAGGCCTTCTGGGCGAGGATCTCGCGGGTCAGCCGGATCGCGGTGCGGAAATCCTGCCAGTCCTTCTGGTGGCTCATGTAGTTGAACAGGATGCGCGGGGGCTCTGCCGGATCGGAGGACCGCAGCGTGATCGCGCCCCGGGACGGGCTGCGCATCGGGCCGGTATGGATCTGAAATCCATGACCATCCGCGGGCGTCCGACCGTCATAGCGAATGGCCATCGGCAGGAAGTGGTACTGGATATCGGGGTACTCGACGGCCGCCGCCGAACGAATGAAGCCGGCGCTTTCGAACTGGTTGGAGGCACCGGGACCGGAGCGGTTCAGCATCCAGCGTGCGCACACGTAAGCTTTGCCGAGGATGCTCCAGTACTTGTAGAGGCTGACCGGCTGTTTCGAGGCCGCCTGGATATAGAGTTCAAGGTGGTCCTGCAGGTTCTGCCCGACACCCGGACGGTCCGCGACGATGTCGATCCCATGTTCGGCAAGATGCCGGCCGGGACCGATGCCGGAAAGCATCAGAAGCTTCGGCGTGTTGACGGCGGAGGCGGCCACGATGACCTCTGCCTCGGCACGGATGACCTCTATTCGGTCGCGGTGCGAAACCTCGACGCCGGTCGCGCGGCCTTGTTCGATCACGATGCGCCGGGCGAACGCGCGAACAAGCCGGCAGTTCGCCTTTCTGAGCGCCGGTTTCAAATAGGCCTTGGCCGCCGACCAGCGTTCCCCCTTCCAGACGGTCATGTCGAAGGGACCGAAGCCTTCCTGCTGGTGACCGTTGTAATCCGGCGTGACCGGATAGCCTGCCTGTCGGCCGGCTTCGACGAAGGCGCGTGTCAGGGGGTTTTCGCGGGTGCCGCGTGTTACATGGACGGGGCCACCCTTCCCCCGCCACCACGGATCGCCGCCATGGCCGCCATCGTGCCAGTCTTCCTGCCGATTGAAGTAAGGAAAGACGTCGGCATAGCTCCAGCCGTCGGCCCCCATTTCGGCCCAGGTATCGAAGTCGAGCGCATGGCCGCGCACATAGATCATGCCATTGATCGAGGAGGATCCGCCGATCACCTTGCCACGCGGGGTGGCAAGGCGGCGCCCCCCCAGATGCGGCTCTGCTTCGGTCTGAAAACCCCAATCATAGCGCGGCATGTTCATGGGAAAGCTGAGCGCGCCCGGCATGTTGATGAACGGCCCCCGGTCACTTCCGCCATGTTCGATGACGAGAACGCGTTTGCCCGCCTCGGCCAGGCGATAGGCGATCGCGCATCCGGCGCTGCCGGCGCCGACGATGACGTATTCCGCCTGCATCAGTGGGATGCCCCTGCATCCGCCATCCGGGCATGTGGGGGTTTCAGCCGGCTATGATGGTCGGGCGCAGCCTTGCGGTGTTGGCGTCCGGCGCAGGCCGCGCTGACCCGATGGCCACGGGCGAGGTCGCGTGAAAAGACACCGGGGGAAAGGCCGCTGGACGTATCTTTGCCGCGGGGGATCACCGGGATTGGCGCGCCTGAGGTGTCTGTCGGACGGGCGCCGTCAACGACATGGCCGGCATCGGGTGGGACGGTGTGGGTCATGGTCATTCTCCGCGCGGGAAGCGCTGGCTTTTTTCGACCAGGTTGAGGTCCATGTGATTGCGCATGAACCGTTCGGAGGCTTTCTTCAGGGGCTGGTAGTCCCATGGATAATAGGCCCCCCGGCGAAGGGCTTCATAGACCACCCGGCGGCGGGCCTGGCTTTGGCGGACATCCGCATCGAACCGGTCAAGATCCCATCTGGCATCCGCAATCGCGCGAAGGTCCGCAAGCGCCGCGGCATGGGCGGGATCGGCGGCGAGATTGTTCAACTCGTGAGGATCGGAGTCGAGGTCGAAGAGCTGCTCTGGGTCGAGCAGGCACCGCGTGTATTTGTAGCGGTCGTCCCGAAGGGCCACGAGCGGTGCGTACGACCCTTCGGCCGCATACTCCATGGCGACCGGTCCGCGCTGTCCGACACCCCCCAGAAGGCTGGTGCCTTCGGTCCACGGCGCGATTTCGGAGATGTCGAGACCGGCCATATCGGCAAGTGTCGGACAGACATCGATGGTCGAGACCGGGGTGGCCACGAGGCCGGGCGCAAAACCGGGCGCGCAGATCATCAGCGGCACGCGGGCGGCGCCCTCGAAAAAGCACATCTTGAACCAGAGCCCACGCTCCCCCAGCATGTCACCGTGATCGGAGACGAACAGGATCGCGGCGTCCTGACGGGTCCGGTCGAGCGTGTCCAGAATGTCGCCGATTTTGTCGTCCAGATAGCTGATATTGGCGAAATAGGCGCGGCGGGCGCGGCGGATGTCGTCTTTGGTGATGTCGAAGTTCCGCCAATCGTTGGCGTCGAAAATGCGCTGCGCATGCGGGTCGTGGTCGTCGTAGTCCATCGCGGGCACCGCTGGCATCAGATGGTCGCAATCCCGATAGAGATCCCAGTATCTGCGACGCGCGACATACGGATCGTGGGGATGGGTGAAGCTAACGGTCAGGCACCAGGGACGCGGGTCGTGCGCGCGCGAAAGATCATAGAGCTTTTGACACGCCTGAAAGGCGACCTCGTCATCGTATTCCATCTGGTTGGAGATTTCAGCCACGCCGGCGCCGGTGACGCTGCCCATGTTGTGATATCACCAGTCGATGCGTTCGCCGGGCTTCCGGTAATCCGGTGTCCAGCCGAAATCGGCGGGGTAGATGTCTGTCGTCAGGCGCTGTTCCAGCCCATGCATCTGGTCCGGGCCGACGAAGTGCATCTTGCCCGAAAGGCAGGTCTGGTAGCCCGCGCACCGCAGATGATGGGCATAGGTCGGCAGGTCTGACGGAAACTCCGCCGCATTGTCATAGACACCGGTGACCGACGGGAGTTGTCCCGACATGAAACCGGCCCGACCCCGCGCGCAAAGCGGAGACGCCGTGTAGCAGTTTCGATATCGGGTGGAGCGCTTTGCCAGCGCCTTGAGGTTGGGCGCATGAAGCCAGTCGGCGGGACCGTCCGGAAACAGGGTCCCGTTCAGTTGATCCACCATCAGGATGAGAATGTTCACGTGTCTCTCATATGTTCGAAAGGAATACCCCAGGCGCGGCGTGGCAAGGCCGGAGCCTGGCGGAGAACGATCATGCCACAGGCGTTGCGGCGGCCGGTTCGGGAAAGGCCACCGCGCAAATGACCGGGCCGCCAACGGTGCGCTTCGGGATCACGTTGACGTCGGCGGCGCACCGGGAACAAAAGCCCGGAGCCGTGGTCTTGAGCGGCAGACATGTCAGCGGCGCTGTCATTGCGGCCCCCCCATCCGGCGCGGGCTGGAATTGTTCTTGATGACGGGCCCGAGACCCGCCGGCGCCGTTGCGAATTTAGGCGAAGCATATTTGCTGTCTGCGGCCTTTGAAGTAACAGTATGGAATGGACGCCATAGACAAAGGCTATAGGGGTATTATTCGAAGCTCCGCCGATCTCGGCGCCTTTGTGATGGTCTGCCGTGCCGGAAGTCTGACGCGGGCCGCGCAACGGCTGGGCATCTCTCAGCCGAGCCTCAGCAAGAGAATGCGCAACCTGGAGACTTCGGTCGCCGCGCAACTTCTGGTGCGAACCTCGACGGGCGTCGCGCCGACGGTGCGGGGCCGGCAATTGCTTGACGCGACAGCGGACGCGTTCGATCTGCTTGCCGCCGCCCTGGAACGCCAGAAGCAGACATCCGCGGCGGCGAGTGTTCTGATCTCGGTCGATTTCGCCTTTGCGTCATATTGGCTGTTGCCGCGATTGCCGCGCCTCAGAGAGGATATCGGGCAGATAGACATCAGCATCCTGGCATCGCAACGCCCTCAGGATGCCGAGATCGACAGAGCCATCACCATCTTCATGGGGCGCCCCGAACAGGTGGACGAAGATGCACGTATGCTGTTTGCCGAGCAGGTCGTCGCGGTCGGCAGCCCGGCACTTCTTTCCCGGCTGGGCGCTATGGACACCGTGGCCGACCTCGCGACCTGTGGCGCGCTCCTGCACTTGACCGGCGCGGGGCCGGATACGCCTTGGTTGGAGTGGAAGAGTTGGTTCGAGGCACTGGGCCAACAAGACATGCCGGTCAGCCCCGGGATAGAATTCAATACCTATGAGATGGTTTTGCGATCGGCCGCCAGTGGGCAGGGGATCGCGCTGGGCTGGGACCGTTTGGCGGACGCTTATGTCTCGTCGGGTGAATTGGTCCACATATTG
>JBCDDF010000086.1:0-7468 GCA_039180525.1 Pseudomonadota bacterium | reverse complement strand
CCCCGCCCCCGCCGCCGGGCGGGGGATGCGGCCGGCTGTTGTGCCTCTATGGTCGCCGCGGCGTTCATGGCATCTGTCCCAGGGCTGTGGCGGCGGCCAGCATGCCGAGCACGTAAAGCATGACGCCGGTCGCGTTGTACCAGGGCGCGTGCGCTTTCGGGTCAGCCAGAAGCCTGCGCATGGCCAGCCCCTGCAAGGCCAGAAGGCCGGCGACGATGCCCGCCTGCAAGGGTGCGCCCCAGACGGCCAGCAGCGCGATCACCGCGAGTTGCGGCACCGCCATGACCCAGCACGCCAGCCGCGCCGCCCGTGCGGGCCCAAGCGTCACCGGCAGCGAGCGCAGGCCGGTGCGGCGGTCGCCCTCCAGCGCCTTGAAGTCGTTGAGCGTCATGATGCCATGCGCGCCCAGCGCATAGAGCGCGGCGATGACAACGACCTCCGCCCGGGGTGCTACGGCGGTCATCACCGCGGCCCCGGTGAACCAGGGCAGCCCCTCGTAACAGAGCCCCACCAAGCCCGGCCCCCACCAGCCCGAGCGCTTGGCGCGGATCGGCTCTGCCGAATAAGCCCAGGCGCAAACCACCGCCACGGCGGTCGCGCCCCAGCCCCAGGGCCCCAGGGGAAGGGCAAGCAGCAACGCAATCGCGCTCATACCCAGCGCAATCCACAACCCCCAGCGTCCCGGCATCCGGCCCGACGGGATCGGTCGGTCGGGTTCGTTGATGGCGTCCACATGCCGGTCGCACCAGTCGTTCGCGGCCTGGCTCATGCCGCAGACGACTGGCCCGGCCAGCACCACGCCCAATGCGAACAGCCCCCAGCGTTCGGATATGGGCACGCCGGAAGACACGACACCGCAGAGATAGGCCCACATCGGTGGAAACCAAGTCACGGGCTTCAACAGCTCCAACACCACCTTGGGGTGAGGAACGGTGCGCGTGAGTCGCAGATCCGATGCGGTGGCCATGACGTGTAAAGTAAACACGACAACGACGGTGTTGGAAAGAGTTTACACAGGTGATCTGTCGCGCGGCCGAATCCGCGGCCGAAGCGCCGGGCGCGGGATCAGGCGAAACTCCACGAATTCGGTGCGTTGCAGCAGGTTGCGGTTGTCATCCGAGATCAGTGTCAGCCGCAGCGCGCCGGCGGCATCGGTCCAGGCGGCGATGCCTTCCAGGTTGTCATAGGTGCCTGAGCGCGACTCGAGCAGGGTGCGTTCGTCGGAAAGGCCCGTAGGGCTGACCGCAAAGCTGCGGATCCGGGTGGAAAAGCCGAAGAGCCCGCGAAAGTGGCGTTCAAGCAGGTAAAGCCGCCCGTCCGGGCCGATATCCGCGCCGGTCACCAGATGCGGCGGGCGGCGCGGCACGGTGAAGGCCTGGGTCCAGCCGCCACCGCCGAAGCGATACACCGGGAATGGCCGGGACAGCCGACCGGAGCGTTCGGGGATGGCGTAGATTGCGCCATCCGGGCCGGTGAACAGCGCCTCCAGCGCGGAATTGTTCTGCAGCCGGTCGAACACCGGTGGCACCGGCAGGGCGCGCGCCGGCTTGCCCAGATCCGTATAGGCCCAGACCCGGTGATTGGCCTCGAAACTTATGTAGAACGTGCCGTCGGGGCCACGGGTGGTGCCCTCGGCGTCGATATTGAAACCGCCGACCGGCTGGCCGGTCGGGTCGCGCAAGGGCCCCTCGGCGGTGCGCTCTATCGCAACCAGGCGCGCGCCATCGCGGATCAGCCGCCCGGTGGCGAAGCCGCCGCGGTCGGAGACGGTGATGAAGCGGGTGCCGTCAGCAGACAGGCTGAGGCCGGAGAACCCGCCGAAATAGGCGCCGACCGCGGCCCAGGTCACGCGGCCGGTCTGTTCCAGCGTCTGCGCGCCGACCGGGCCCGCGCAAAGCGCCGCGAGCAGCGCGACTAACGCAAGACGGCGGTACATTGCTGGGGCAGATCGGCGAGGGTCAGTTCGCGTTTCGGTTCGGGCGGCGGCGCGTCGGGGTCGGGTTCCGCCGGCTCCAGCGCCTCGGTCACCCACCAGGTGGCTTCGGCGCAGCCATCGCCGGGCGGCGGCGGATCTTGGGCGATGCAGCCGGCCGTGCCGGCGGGGCAGTTGAGCCGGACGTGGAAATGGTAATGGTGGCCCCACCAGGGCCGGATCTTACGCAGATAGGCACGGTCGCCGGTTTCGTCTGCGCACATGCGCAGTTTCACCGGCGCGGTGACGAAGATGCGCGCGACCGCGGGGTCGCTGGCCGCCGCGCGTAGCAGGCGGTGATGGGTGCGGGTCCAGTTGCCGTTGACGTTGCGCTGATCGGCGGTGCGCACCGAGATCGAGGAGATCGTCTCCCGTTCCGCCCGGCCCAGGTTCAGACGCAGCGCAGGCCGCATCCAGATGTCGATGTCGAGCCCCATCTGGTGGCTGGCATGCCCGGTCAGCATCGGTCCGCCCCGCGGCTGCGAGATATCGCCGATGTAAAGCCCGCCCCAGCCCAGGCCGCGGGCGGTCGCGGACAGCCGTTCAATGTAGCGGATCGCGTCCGGGTGGCCCCAGTTGCGGTTGCGGCTGAGGCGCATGGCCTGCCAGGTCGGGCCGGTCTCTGGCAGCTGTTCCGCCCCCGCGAGGCACCCCTTGTTATAGGTGCCGAGAGGCGCGGGGCTTTGCGCGGAGGGCGTGGATTTGGCGCCGAACAGCCGTTTGGCGGGTTCGGCGGCGGCGGGCGGTGCGGTCAGCGCCAGCGCGGTCAGCGCGGCGATCATGGGGCGGATCATGCTCGGGCCTCTTGCGGGATTTCGACCCAGTATAGCAAGGCAAGCCCGGCTGCGAAGAGGGCAATCACCGGGCTGACCCCCAGCGCCTGGCTGCCGGTGGCGGCGGTGGTCGCGGCGATGGCGGCGGGGGCGAGAAAGGCGGTGGCCTTGCCGGCCAGCGCGTAGAGCCCGAACGCCTCGGTCATCGGCACGCGGGTCTCTGCCAGGTGCACGAGCAGCGTGCGGGAGGCCGCCTGCAGCGCGCCGGCGCCGGCGCCGAGCGCGGCGCCGCAGGCGAAGAAGATGGCATCGGGCAGCGGGCTGCCGGCGGGCACGGGGAGGCCCAGCGCACGGGTGGGGGCGGTGGTCAGCGCGGCGGTGCAGACCAGGATCAGCACGACGATGGCGGTCATGATCACAGGCTTCGGCCCGAAGGCGCGATCGGCGAAGCCACCGGCATAGGCACCGACCGCCCCGGTGGCGGCGGCGAGGATGCCAAACAGGCCCAGTTGCGTCAGGCCCCAGCCCAGCGTGCCGGCGGCATAGATGCCGCCGAAGGCAAAAAGCCCCGCCAGCCCGTCGCGGTAGAGCATGGCCGCGATCAGAAAGCGCAGCAGCGGGGTTTCGCGCGGCAGGCCGGCAATGGTGGCGCGCAGCGAGGCCAACCCTTCGCGGGCGGCGCGGGCAAGGCCGGCGCGGCGCGGGGCATCGGGGGTGAGCAGGAAGAAGGGTGCGGCGAAGAGCGCGAACCACGCCGCGGTCAGCGGGCCGGTGGCGCGTTGCGGGGCACCGGTTTCAGGGTCGAGCAGAGGGGTTAGGCCGGCGAGGGTTCGGGTGCCGTCGCCCGCCGGCGCGAGCAGCACCAGCACCAGGATCAGCGCGGCGACCCCGCCGGCATAGCCCATGGCCCAGCCCGCGCCGGAGATGCGCCCGATCTCGCGCCGGGGGCCAAGGTCGGGGAGCATGGCGTTGATGAAGATCAGCGACGCCTCGGAGGCGACAAAGGCCAGCAGAAACGCGGCGCAGACCGGCCAAAGCGGGGCGCCGGGCGTGGCGGTCCACAGGCCAAGGCAGCCGGCGACGAAGAGCGCGGAGAAGGCCGCGATCCAGGGTTTGCGCGGGCCCGCGCGGTCGGCGATGGCGCCGAGGATGGGGGCAAGTGCCGCCACGCTCAACGCGCCAGCCAGTTGCAGATTTGCCCACAGGATTTGCCCCTGTGCCGGATCGCCGACGACCTGGGCGGCGAAATAGGGCGCGAAGATGAAGGTCAGCACCAGCGTGTAGAAAGGCTGGTTCGCCCAGTCGAAAAGCATCCAGGCGCGGGCGCCCAAGGCGGTGCGGGTCATGCGTCTGCTTGGACCGGTGGATCCGGTTTGGCAAGGACTGGGGGAGAGGTTGCAGGATGGGGAAGATCCCCATCCTACGGATGATCGCGGTGGGGTGGCTTGAGATTTTGTGCCTCCGGCGGGGATATTTGGGGATCGAAGAAGCTTTGGGGGCGAGGCGCGACATGCCGCCCTCCGGTGCGGCGGGGCGGGTGCTTGGGGGGGGGCCGCGCCGGCCTGGGTGGGCCGCGGCTTTTGGGTTTAAGGGACGCGGCTCAAGCGTCTTTCGCGCCAGAAGGTGAAGAGGCCAGACCCGACGACCAGGGCGGCGCCGAGCAGGGTCAGCGCATCGGGGAGGTCGCCGAAGATCAGGATGCCCAGCAGGATTGCCCAAAGCAGGATCGTGTAGCGGAACGGGGCGATGAAGCTGATCTCGCCCCAGCGCATGGTCAGGACGGAGCAGGTATAAGCCAGGGTGAGCGCGGCGGCGGACAGCGACAGCCAAGCCAGATGCGCGGGCGTAAAAGCGGGCCACGGGTGGGCTGCGCTGCCGATGGCGCCGACGCCCAGCGTGGCCAGGGTTGTGACCAACGCGACCGGCAGGGTGGGGACAGCGCGCGAAAACTGCCGGGTCACGATATCGCGCAGCGTGATGGTGGCGACCGCGGCGAGCGCGAGCATGGCATAGGGATTGAAACCTGCCAGGCCCGGGCGCACGATGATCATCACGCCGAGAAAGCCCACGCCCAGTGCCAGGGCGCGGCGCCAGCCGACGCTTTCGCCCAGAAACAGCGCCGCCGCCAGCGTCACGGCCAGCGGCGAGGCCTGCAGGATCGCATTGGCATTGGCCAGCGGCAGTTGCGCAAGCGCAGTAAGAAAAAGCAGCGTGGTCGCGACCTCTGCCACGGTGCGCCAGGCGACCAGGCGGCGGTCGCGCGGGCCCGGGCGCCAGGCAAAACCGCCGGTGGCCCAGCAGGCGGCGACCAGCACCAGCGCCATCAGCCCGCCGCGCATAAGGATTGCTGGGTAGAGCGGCATATCGGCGAGCACGACCTTGATCGCCGCATCGTTGATGGCGAAGCCGGCCATGGCGAGCGTCATGTAGAGCGCGCCTTTGACGTTGTCGGAGGGCGCGGTCATCGGGCGGACATGGGGCGGCTATGGGCAATGGGTGTCTTGATCAGACCACCGCCGGGTCCTGGGTCTGGCCGGTCATGGCGAAGACGCGTTTGTAGCGCGCGACCTCCTCCGACGGGCCCATCGCCTTGGCGACGTTGTCCGACAACTTCACCGTGGGTTGACCATTGGCCGCCACCGCCTTGCACACCAGAGAGAACGGTGCCAGCCCATCGGCCGGGCCAAGGCCGCGGAAGTCGTTGGTCAGCAGTGTGCCCCAGCCAAAGCCCAGTTTCACCTCTCCCTGGAACTGGTGATAGAGAGCGGTGATCTGGGCCACGTCCAGCCCGTCGGAAAAGATCACCAGTTTCTCGCGCGGGTCCTGGCCGTTCTTTTCCCACCAGTTGATCGCGGTGCGCGCGCCGGTGGCCGGGTCGCCGCTGTCGATGCGGATACCGGTCCAATAAGTCATCCAGGCCGGGGCCCGGTCCAGGAAGGATTTCGTACCATAGGTGTCCGGCAGGATGATCAGCAGGTTGCCGTCATAGTCCTTCTGCCAGTTTTCCAGCACCTGATAGGGGCTGGCGGCCAGATCGGCATCCGATTGCGCCAGCGCGGCATAGACCATGGGCAGTTCGTGCGCGTTGGTGCCGATCGCCTCCACCTCGCGCCGGAGCGCGATCAGGCAGTTCGAGGTGCCAGTAAAACGATCGCCCAGCCCCTCGATCATTGCCTGGACGCACCAGTCCTGCCAGAGGAAGCCGTGCCGCCGGCGGGTGCCGAAATCGGAGATGCTCAGACCCGGCAGCGTGCCGAGCGCCTGGATCTTTTCCCACACCCGGGTCATGGCGCGGGCGTAGAGCACCTGCAGATCCAGCTTGCCCATGTGGCGTAGGACGGCGCGGGAGCGCAACTCCATGAGCACCGCGAGCGCCGGCACCTCCCACAGCATGACCTCGGCCCAGGGGCCTTCAAAGGTGAGTTCGTACTGATCCTCCACGCGCTCCAGGTGATAGGGCGGCAGGGTGAGGTTTTCGAACCAGTCCAGGAAATCGGGGGTGAACATGCGCTGTTTGCCGTAAAAGGTGTTGCCGCGCAGCCAGGTGACCTCCCCCCGGGAAAGCCGCAATGTGCGGATATGGTCGAGTTGTTCGCGCAGCGCGCCTTCGTCGATCAGGCTGGCCAACGGGACGTGCTTGCTGCGGTTGATCAGCGAAAAGGTCACCCGGATGTCGCGGTGTCGCTTGTGCACGATCTGCGCCATCAGAAGCTTGTAGAAATCGGTATCCAAAAGCGACCGCACGATCGGGTCGATCTTCCAGGTGTGGTCGTGGACCCGTTTGGCGAGGTCGATCATGCCAGGGTGACGCCGGCGGCGTTCATGTCGGCGGTAGCGCTGGCCAAGGAGCCGTCGAGGTCGATGGCGCGGCAGGCATGGGTGGCGACGGTGGCGGCGAATCCCAGCCGCGCGGCATCGATGGCGGAATAGGCGACACAATAGTCGGTCGCGAGCCCGGCAAGCGTAAGCGTGTCGATCCCGCGGTCGCGGAGATATCCCGCCAACCCGGTGGGGGTTTCGCGGTCGTTTTCAAAGAAGGCGGAATAACTGTCTATGGCGGCGCGGAAGCCCTTGCGCACGATCAGATCGCCCTTGAGCTTCAAGTCGGGGTGGAAGGCGGCGCCCCGCGTGCCCTGGACGCAGTGGCTTGGCCACAGGACCTGTGGGCCATAGACCATTTCGGTGACGGAGAAGGGCTCCGCGCCGGGGTGGTTGGCCGCAAACGAGGCATGATCGGCCGGGTGCCAGTCCTGGGTGTAGAGAATGGTGTCGAAATCGGCCATCATCGCGTTGATGGCGGGCACCACGGCGTCGCCATCGGCCACCGCGAGCGCGCCGCCGGGGCAGAAATCGTTCTGAACGTCGATGACGAGCAAGGCTCTGGACATATGCGGCACCCCCTACGCGCGTTCTGGCGGCCGCGGCGCCGGGGGTCAAGCGGCGGCGCGTTGAGGAACTGGTGCGGGCCGGGCATGGCCGGCGCGCTGTCGGCGCGGCGCTTGCTGGCTGCGGGTGTCGCGCGTTTCCGCGCGAGATGTTCGAGTGGTGCCGCGGATCGCATCAGATCGCATCGAAAAAGAGAGGCCCTAGGCTCGGGGCTCATAGCCAATAGATGACGGTTTCCGCGAGGGCGATGGCTGAGAGGAAGACCTTCGGGCAGCGGTCGTAGCGGGTTGCCACGCGTCGCCAGTCCTTCAGCCTGCCGAACATGATCTCGATCCTG
>JBCDDF010000085.1:0-7661 GCA_039180525.1 Pseudomonadota bacterium | reverse complement strand
GTAAGTGGAATGAAGTGATCATCGCGACGGATTTCGCTTGCGTTTGTGCGTACATCAAATACGCGCGACCGAAGCTCGATCAGCGATGTGTTTTCGGGCGGGACGTCCCCCAAAGCTGGCTCTAGGGCCAGGAAAGCGGTCATCGCAACGCTGAGAAGGCGTTTCATTTCAGGTGCTCCGCTGTCGTGTCGGCATGCAGATCAGAATTTCCGTGTTTACGACCCATAGGATTAAGGGCGCCAGCATCTGTCTTTGGCTATAGACGAGCAGCTAGGCGGTTTTGGTGAACAAAAGAATGAGCAGTCCAAGTATCAGCGTAAAGAGGTGATGCGGGTGGGGGTCGACGCTCTTAGGTTTTGAGCAACTCAAGCCTTATCCACAACGCGCCCCGCGCTTGACCCGGGGCCTCTGCCGAGCGCACCGGACGGGAGGCCCCGGGTCAAGCCCGGGGCGCGTTGCGCAAGGGGCATCAGTTGCGCCCCGAGCGGCCGCCGCGGCGGCGGCCGAGGCCCTTAGGCGTGTGGTTTTCGCGCAGGACGGCGGTCATCGGGTGGTCGGGATGCGCGTGGGTGTAGTGGTCGAGCGCGGATTGCAGCGCCGCCGCCTGGTCGGCCTCTGCCGGCAGGCCCAGCATCCAGTCCAGAAAGATCGTGCGGCAGTCTGCGGCGCCGATGCCGGTCATCCGGTAGGCCTCGTAAAGCAGCCCGCGCGGGTCGGCGGCGATGTCGCTTTTCTTCATGGCCCCTGGCCCTTGGCTTATGCCGCGCGCGCGGCCTCTTCGAACAGGATGGCGTGGCGCGCGGCCAATGCCTCGATATCCGCGTCATAGCCGCCGCCCAGCACGCCGACCAGGGGGATGTCGGCGCCGCGCAGCCGGGCGATCACACGTGCATCGCGGGCACGCAGGCCGGCATCGCTGAGCGCCAGCCGGCCCAGGCGGTCCGCCTGATGCGGGTCGACGCCGGCATTGTAGAACGCGATCTGCGGGGCAAAGCCGATGGCGGCATTAAGCGCCGCGTCGACCGCCTGCAGATAGGCCGCGTCGCCCACCCCATCGGCCAGGCCCAGATCCAGCGAAGACGCGGCCTTGCGCACCGGGTAGTTCTTTTGCCCATGGACCGACACGGTAAAGACCGCCGGTTCGTCGGCGAAGATGCGCGCGGTGCCGTCGCCCTGATGCACATCCAGATCGACGATGGCGATGCGCGTCACCTGGCCCTCGTCCAGCAGCGTGCGGGCGGCGACGGCGACGTCGTTGAAGACACAGTAGCCCGCCCCGCAAGCGGGCCCGGCATGGTGCGAGCCGCCGGCGGCATTGCAGGCGAGCCCGTGTTCCAGCGCCAGCCGCGCGGCCAGCGTGGTGCCCGCCGCCGACAGCCGGACGCGGCGGGTCATGGCCGGGGTCGCGGGCAGGCCGATGACGCGGGTCTCTTCGGGTCTGAGCGTCTGAGTGAAGACCCGGTCGACGTAATCGGGCGCGTGGACGGCGGCGATCTGCGCGAAGCCCGCGGGCGCGGGCGCGATATAGCCGCCGGTCTCTGCCATCAGTCCGCGCGCGACCAGTGCGGCGCGCAGATAGCCGTATTTGGACATTGGAAAGCGGTGGCCGGGTTTCAGCGGCGCCATGTAGTCGGGGTGATAGACGATCGGCAGGGTCATGGGGGGCAGGCTCATGGGGGGCAGGCTCACGGGGCCGTCCGGTCGAGGATGGCGGCGACGATCCGGGCGGCCCGGGTCTTGCCGGTGTCGAGCGTGCGGGCCACGGTTTCGAGATCGGGCAGATCCAGCGCGGCGGCGGTCAGCGCGGCCAGCCCGGGCCCGCCCTGGCCCGGGTCGGTCGCGTCGCCGTCGAGCGCCAAGCGGGTGATCTGCTGCACGGTTTGCAAGCAGCCGAGCGTCGTGTCGAGGTCGCCGGCCTCTGCCGATGACAGCCAGCCCGCGCGGGTCAGGTCCGGCAGCATGCGTCGCGGCGCGCGCGCGCGGCCCCCGGCGTGCAGCAGGCGCCCGGTCTGCAGCGCCAGTTCGATATCCAGCATGCCGCCAGGCCCGTCGCGCAGCGCCCAGGCCGGCCCGCCGGGCTTTTCGGCCAAAAGCCGGGCGCGCATGTCGCGGACATCGCCGACCACCTGCGCGGGATCGCGCGGTACGGCCAGCGCCTGGGCGACCGCCGCCTGCGCGCCCGCGGCCACCGCGGCGCCATTCGGCCCGGCGGCGGCGATCACGCGGGCGCGGGTCAGGGCCAGGTGTTCCCAGGTCCAGGCCCGGATCGTCTGATAGTCGGCGAAGCCCGTCAGCCCCACCGCCACCGGCCCCTGCCGGCCCGAGGGGCGCAGGCGCATATCGACACGGTAGAGCGCCCCCTCGGCGGTGGGCGCGGTCAGTGCGGCGATCAGTGCCTGGGTCAGGCGCGCGTAGTAGGCCGGCGCGGCCAGCGGTTTCGCCCCCTCCGACGCGCCCTGCCCCGCCGGGTCGTAGATCACGATCAGATCCAGATCCGAGGTCGCCGTCATCTCTCGCGAACCCAACTTGCCCATGCCCAGGATCGCCAGCCCATTGCCCGGCGGCGGGCCGAAACGGCGGGCGTGTTCGGCGACGACGTGGGGCAGAAGGGCTGCCACGACCGCCTCGGCCACGGCGGTGAACCCGGCCGCGCCCTCGCCCGTGTCGGCGATGCGGCGCAGGATCTGGACGCCGACGCGAAACGCCTGTTCGCGGGCCCAGATGCGGGCGGTGTCGAGTACGGTCTCATAGTCGCCCGCCGCCCGCGCCAGTTGCCCCGCCAGCGCCGCCGTCAGATCGGAGGCCGCGGGCAGCGGGTCGAAGAAACCGGGGCTGAGCACGGCGTCGAAGACGCGCGGATGCCGGCCCAGATAGCCCGCGAGCCGGGGCGCGGTGGCGCAGATATCGGCCAGCAGATCCAAGATGTTGGGGTTGGCGTCGAACAGCGCGAACGCCTGCACCCCCGCGGGCAGGCCGCGCAGAAAACGGTCGAACGCATCGAGCGCGCGGTCGGGGTCGGCGCCCGCCGCCAGGCGCGTCGCCATCTGCGGCGCCAGCCGGGCGAACAGATCGCGCGCCCGGGCGCTGCGCAGCGCCGGCAGATCGGGCCAGGCGGTGGCGATATCGGCGGCGCGGGCGGGATCGGGAAAGCCGGCCCAGGGATCGGGCGCTGGGGCGGGGTCGGCGGCGGGGTCGGCGGCGGAGCCTTGCGCGTCGGGGCGGAAGAACGCCTCCACATCCGCGTGGACGGCGTGAAAGCGCGCGGCCTCCGCCGCCTCGAACGCGGGAAGGTCGGCCTGGCCGGCCAGGGCCGCGACCCGGGCCCGCGCATCCGCGGCGGCGGGATAGATATGGGTGTGCGCGTCC
Source organism: Pseudomonadota bacterium (assembly GCA_039180525.1). Classification (GTDB taxonomy): domain Bacteria; phylum Pseudomonadota; class Alphaproteobacteria; order Rhodobacterales; family Rhodobacteraceae; genus Halovulum. Next base: position 4,295 of record JBCDDF010000085.1, on the reverse strand, counting down.
TCGATCATCTGCAACCGGTGTTCCAGGGTCCGATGCGCCACATAGGCCGCGTCGAGCCGTGTGGCAGGTGCCGGCGGCACCCAGCCCGCCGCCGTCAGGGCGGCCAGCGCCGGCCGGGTGCGCGCGACCCGCAGATCGGGCGCCCGGCCGCCGCAGATCAGCTGTTTGGTCTGGATGAAGAACTCGATCTCGCGGATGCCGCCGCGGCCCAGCTTCACGTCGTGGCCGGGCAGCGCGAAGGGCCCGCCCAGCCCTTTGTGGTCGCGGATACGCAAGCGCATGTCGTGGGCATCCTGGATCGCGGCGAAGTCCATGTGCCGGCGCCAGATGAAGGGTTGCAGCGCCTCCAGAAACCGCGCCCCGGCGGCGTGGTCGCCGGCTACCGCGCGGGCGCGGATAAAGGCTGCGCGCTCCCAGGTGCGGCCCTGCGCCTCGTAATAGCGTTCCGCCGCGGCCATGCCGATGCAGACGGGCGTGACCGAAGGGTCGGGGCGCAGCCGCAGATCGGTGCGGAAGACATAGCCATCGGCGCGGGTTTCCGACAGCAGCTTCACCAGCGCCTGGGCGACCCAGATAAAGCCCTTGCGGATGCGGGGGTAGTCGTCGCCGGGGTAGCGGCTTTCGTCGAACAGCAGGATCAGGTCGATATCGGAGGAATAGTTCAACTCGCGCGCGCCCAGCTTGCCCAGCGCGAGCACGAAAAGCCCGCCCGACCCATCCGGCCCGTCCGGCAGCCGCCCCGCCGCGCGGGCCTGGGCCACAAGCGCGACCACCGCGGCCTCCAGCGCGCGTTCGGCCAGATCCGACAGCGCGCCGGTGACCGCTTCCAGATCCCAGACCCCGCCCAGATCGGCCAGCGCGGTCAGCAGCGCGATGCGGCGTTTGGCGCGGCGCAGATCGGCGGACAGGTCTTCGGTGGCCCCGATCCGCGCCAGGGCGGTGTCGCGCAGCGCCTCTGCCGAGAGGGCATCGGCTTGGGCCAGCCAGTCATGTTCCGCCGCGATCAGGCGGGCGAGATAGGGCGCGGCGCCCGCGGCCCCCGCGACCAGCGCGCGGAAGGCCGCGGGGGCGTCGGCAAACCGCGCGGCGGCCTCGGCCCCGGCGGTGTCGTCCACCGCCAGGGGCGCGGTGGTCGGCGCGGCGGCGAAGGGCGGCATCAGGCGGCCAAGGCGCGCCGCTCGGGCAAGGGGCGCTGCACCCAGGTGACCAGAACGAAGCTGAGGATCATCAGAAGGTACCACGACGCGAGTTTGGAGGCGCCGACGATCTTCCACCCTTCGGCCTGGTCGGGATAGATCCAGGCGCCGGCGAAGGTGCCGATGTTCTCGGCCAGCCAGATGAACAGCGCCACCAGCGCGAAGCCGAGTACCAGCGGCATGCGCAGCCGCATCGCCCGGGGCCGGTAATGGACCGAGGTGCGCCCGTAAAGCGCGAGTGTGGCGGCGATCAGGACCCAGCGCATGTCCCAGACATAGTGGTGGGTGAAGAAGTTGACATAGGCCGCGACCGACAGCGCCACCGTGGCCCAGAACGGCGGATAGCGGGTGAAGCGGAAGTCAAAGATCCGCCAGACCCGCGCCAGATAGCTGCCCACGGCGGCATACATGAAGCCCGAGAACAGCGGCACCCCGCCCAGCTGGAACAGCGCCGGTTCGGGATAGATCCAACTGCCGACCGCCGTCTTGAACAGCTCCATCGCCGTGCCGACGAGGTGAAAGACCAGGATGACGCGGGCTTCCTCCAGCGTCTCCAACCCGGTGGCGAGCAGGACGATCTGGATCAGGAGCGCGGCGAGGAACAGGAAATCGTAGCGCGCCAGCGCGGCCTCCGCCGGGTAGAGGTACTTGGTGCCCAGGATCAGCGCCAGCATCAGCCCGCCGAAGAGGCAGGCGCGGGCCTGGTTCAGCCCGAACCACCAAAACTCCTGCGCCGCGGCGCGCAGGGGCGCGCGGCCCCGGCGTCTTGGCGGTCGGCGCCCCGGGCCTGACCCGGGGCCCCCGGTGCCGCGTACCGGCCACAGGCCCCGGATCGGGTCCGGGGCGCGTTCCGAGGACTGCGGGCGCGCGATCTAGCGGCCCTCGTATTTGGCGGGGCGTTTTTCCATGAAGGCCATGACCCCTTCCAGGAAATCGCGGGTCTTGCCGGCCTGGCCCTGCAATTCGGCCTCCACGCCCAATTGCGTCTCCAGCCCGTTGTCATAGGTCTGGCGCAGCGCCTGTTTGATCAGGCCATAGGTGCGGGTCGGGCCCTGGGCCAGATGCAGCGCGCGGGCCTTGACCGTGTCGCCGAAGGTGTCGTCGGCGACGGCCTCCCAGATCATGCCCCAATCGGCGGCCTGGTCGGCGGAGATCTTGTCGGCGAACAGCGCCGCCCCCATCGCCTTGGCGAATCCCATCTGGCGCGGCAGCCAATAGGTGCCGCCGGCATCCGGGATCAGCCCGATCCGCGCGAAGGCCTGGATGAAATAGGCCGAGCGCGCCGCGATCACCACATCCGCCGCCAGCGCGAGGTTCGCCCCCGCCCCCGCCGCCGGGCCGTTGACGGCCGCGATGGTGGGCACGGGGCAGTCATAGATCGCCTTGAGCAGCGGCTCGTATTCCTCGCGCAGCGTGCGTTCCAGGTCGATGTCGGAGGCGCGCACGCGGTCGCCCAGATCCTGGCCCGAGCAGAAGCCGCGCCCGGCCCCGGTCAGCACGATCACCCGTGCCTCATCCGGCGCCCGGCGGACGGCATGCAGCAGATCCAGCCGCATCTGCGCGTTCAGCCCGTTCATCACATCGGGGCGGTTCAACGTCAGCGTGGCGACGTCCTGGGTGACGTCATAGGTAATGGTGTCGTAGCTCATGGGGCGCCCCTTCGCGGTTTCGGCGCAGCCTAATGGGCGGCCGCGCGGGCGGAAAGGGTCTCGCTGCGGAAAGCCGCGATGCCGGTTTTTTGACTTCAATTGCCGCGGGCGATGGTCGAGACATCCGGGGACGGGTTTACGGAGCGATGCGATGCGCGCGGTGATGGCGGTTCTGTTTGCGGTGGTGGTGGCCTTGCCGGCGGCGGCGCAGGGGTTTTGCGGCCGCACGGGGGCTGCGTGCGAAATCCCGCTGGGCAGCTACCGCCTGGCCATGCCGGAGGGCGCGGCACCGCCGGGCGGCTGGCCGGCGCTGGTGTTCTATCACGGCGCCGGCGGGACGGGCGCGCGCACGCTCGGCAATACCGGCATGGTCGACCGGTTCACCGCGCGCGGCTGGGCCGTGATCGCCCCCGACGGGCTGCCCCGGCCCAATTCGCGCTTCGGCCCCGGCTGGTCGTTCCACCCCGACCGCCCGCGCCAGCGCAACGAGGCGGCGTTCACTCGGGCGATGCTGGCGGATGCCAGCGCCCGGTTCGGGATCGACCGCGACCGGGTGGTGCTGAGCGGGTTTTCCATCGGCGGCTCGCTGGTCTGGTATCTGGCCTGCGCCGAGCCCGATCTGGCCGCCGCCTATGCCCCGGTGGGCGGCCCGTTCTGGCGACCGCACCCGGTGGTGGAGGACTGCGCCGGCCCGGTCGCGATGTTCCACACCCATGGCTGGCGCGACCGCGTGGTGCCGCTGGAGGGGCGCCCGCTGGGTGGCGGCCGGATCTATCAGGGCGACGTGTTCCACGGGCTGGAGATCCTGCGCGCCGTCAACGGCTGCACCGGCATGCGCGCCGACACGTTCGAGACGGATGAAAACTGGTGGCGCCGCGGCTGGCAGGACTGCACGCCGGGCTCGGCCCTGGAGTTTGTGCTGCACCCGGGCGGGCACGCGGTGCCCGCCGGTTGGGCGGATCTGGCGTTGGACTGGTTCGAGGGGTTGGTGGTGGGGGGTGAGGGGTGATCCGAGATGCGACGGCCAACTCCGCCGCTAAGGCTCGCGCCCGGGTCTGAGCCGCCGAGGCGCTGCTGGACGAACCGAACCCCGACCTGCCGAGCCTGGACGGCACCCCGGTCTCCCTGACCCTGGGCCGGCATGTGTTTAGATTGTCGCTGCAGGACACGGACAAGCTGGCCGACGTCAACACGACCCGCCCAGACGAACTGGCGGCCTATCTCACCGCCGCTGATCCGGAGGCTGGCGCGGACTTGGCGGCCTGTATTGTGGCTGGCAGGCCCCATGCTTCGGTTGCGGAGGCGTTTGAAAGAGGTGGCTCGGCAAATCTGAACAGGTGAGTTAAGTGGATTTTCTGCTCCCAATCCGGCAGCGTTGCTGGGACGAAGGAGCGAAGATGACGAGACGACCGAGACGGAACCACAGCCCTGCATTTAAGGCGAAGGTCGC
>JBCDDF010000084.1:0-8102 GCA_039180525.1 Pseudomonadota bacterium | reverse complement strand
CCGCGCGCGATCGCGGGGCCAAGCGCGCGCTGCTGGACACCTATAGTTGGCAGGCCCAGGGCTTTTACGAAAAGCTGGGCTATACCCGTTTTGCCGAAGTCGATTATCCGGCCGGGCCGAGCCTGATCTATATGAAGAAGGACCTGGGGTGAGCCTGTCGTCAGACGAGCTTGACCGTTATGCCCGGCATCTGGTGCTGCGCGAGGTCGGCGGGCCGGGTCAGCGCAAGTTGAACCAGGCTCTGGTGACGGTGGTCGGCGCCGGCGGGCTGGGCAGCCCGGCGCTTCTGTACCTGGTTGCCGCCGGTGTCGGGCGGTTGCGGATCGTCGATGACGATGTGGTCGGGTTGTCGAATCTGCAACGCCAGGTGCTGTATCGCACAGGCGATGTTGGCCGGCCCAAGACCGATTGCGCCGGTGACGCGCTGGCCGCGCTGAACCCGCATACGGCCCTGGATCAACGTCGCGCTCGGCTGACCGTGGACAACGCCGGGGCGCTGCTGTCGGACAGCACCCTGGTGCTGGACGGAAGCGACGGTTTCGACACGCGCCAGGCGGTGAACGCGGCCTGTGTCTCGGCGGGTATCCCGCTGGTCTCGGGCGCCATCGCGCAGTGGGAGGGGCAGTTGAGCCTGTTCGACCCCGCCAGCGGCACCCCCTGCTATGCCTGCATCTTTCCCGAACCGCCGGCCCGCGGTCAGGTGCCGAGTTGCGCCGAAGCCGGGGTGATGGGCGCGCTGGCCGGGGTCGTCGGGGCGATGATGGCAGGGGAGGCGATCAAGCACATCACCGGCGCCGGAAAAACGCTGGCCGGCGAGCTGCTGATCTATGACAACCTGTGGGGCGAAACCCGCAAAGTGGCGGTAAACCGCCGCAAGGGCTGCGCGATCTGCGGCTAGAGCAAAAACGGATCAGATCGAAACGGTCTAGGGATCGTCGAATTGCTGCCGGCGGACGACCACGCGCGGCGGGTTCGCCGCCCATTCCGGCCGCCAGGCGGTACCAATGGCGGCACAAGCCGCCCGCTGCGGCGTCTCGTCCGGCAGCAGGCGGTTGAAAAACCGCAGATCGTTGGCGACCAACGTGTCGCCCGCCTCCATGAAAGTGGTCTGCAGCAGACCGGTTTCGAACTTGCGGAAAAGATTGGGCCCGTCGGTGACGATGGCGCCGCAGACCTCCAGCATCCCGTTGCGCTCTGCGCTGCGGTACAGGAAACTGGTGAAGGCGTCGGCCCGGCGCCATTTGACCGTCAGCCGCTGGAAATCATCGCCAATGCCGACATCGCGCGTGGGCGTCGATCGCAGCGCATCGGTGGCGCAGGCCGCAAATAGAAAAACCGGCAGCAAGGCGATGCACAGTCGGTCGGACCCAGGTGACCGCCGCCGCCGCGATGCTTGTGTCATGCGTCTCAACATGGTTCCTTTCGCCTTAGTGACGGCATAGCGGTCCAAGAAAAACGGGGAGTCACCACCATGAAAGCGCGCACCACCCTTCTTGCAGGGGCAGGGTTTATCTTTGCCGCCGTTCCAGCGGCGGCGGAATTCAGCATGACGATTCTGCACACAAACGACTTTCACGCCAGGTTCGAACCGATCAACCGGTTCGACAGCACCTGTTCGGCGGAAGACAACGCCGCGGGCGAGTGTTTCGGCGGCATCGCCCGGCTGGCGACCGCGATACCGGCGGCGCGCGAGGGGGCGGTCAACCCGATCCTCCTCGATGGCGGCGACATGTTCCAGGGCACGTTGATCCACACTTATTACAAAGGTGAGGCCACGGCGGAGTTCATGAACCAGCTTGGGTATGAGGCGATGGTCGTCGGCAACCACGAGTTCAACCATGGACCCGAGGTGTTGGGCGACTTCGTCGGTTCGGTGAACTTCCCGGTACTGCTGTCGAATGCCGATGTCAGCAACGAACCGGCCCTGGACCGCAAGGTGCAGCCGTTCTGGCTGCACGTGTTCCCGTCGGGCGAGGCGGTCGGCCTGATCGGCCTGACGCCGGCGGACAACGCGGATCTGTCGAGCCCCGGTGAGAACATCACGTTCAGCAGCGCGATCGAGGGTGCCCGCAAGGAAGTGGAGCGGCTAAAGGCCGGCGGCATCGACAAGATCATCGTGCTCAGCCACTCGGGCTATCGTATCGATCTGGAGCTTGCGGCCGCCGTGCCCGATATCGACGTGATCATCGGCGGGCATTCGCATACGCTGTTCTCCAACACCGATGACAGCGCCGCCAGCGCCTACCCCACCATGGTCGGGACCACCGCGATCGTGCAGGCTTATGCGCATGGCAAGTATCTGGGCGTGTTGAACGTCACCTTCGATGATGCGGGTGTCGTCACCTCGGCAGAGGGTGCGCCGATGCTTTTGGATGCCAGCGTCGCCGAAGATCCGGACACGGTTGCGCGGCTGACCGAACTGGCTGCGCCGCTGGAAGAGATCCGCAATCGGGTCGTTGCCGAGGCCGCGGCGCCGATCGAAGGCGACCGGTCGGTCTGCCGGGTCGAAGAATGCGAGATGGGCAACCTGGTCACCGATGCGATGCTGGATCGCGTGAAAGACCAGGGGATCCGGATCGCCATTCAGAACGGCGGGGGCCTGCGCGCCTCCATCGACGCGGGCGAGGTGACCATGGGCGAAGTGCTTACGGTGTTGCCGTTCCAGAACACGCTGTCGACCTTCGAGGTGACCGGCGAGCAGCTTTTGGCCGCGCTTGAGAACGGCGTCAGTCAGGTCGAGGACGGCGCCGGGCGTTTCCCGCAGGTCGCCGGTATGCAGTTCACCTGGGATGCCGCGGCCGAGCCCGGCAGCCGCATCGTCGAAGTGATGGTCGAGGTCGACGGCGGGTTGGAACCGCTGGATCCGGCTGCGACCTATGGCGTGGTGTCGAACAATTACGTGCGCGGTGGCGGCGACGGCTATGAGATGTTCGAGGAGGCCGCCAACGCTTATGATTTCGGCCCCGATCTGGCCGATGTCACAGCGCAGTTCCTTGCTGCGAACGGCCCTTACACGCCGTATATTTCCGGCCGGATCTCGCGCAAGTAGCACGGGCGGCGCGTCGTCGGGCCACTTGCGGGCGGCTTGGGAACGGATGCCCCGGATCATTTCTGGGGCATCTGAGCGCCGCGATGCCCGTGGCCGACGGTGTCGAGTGGCATGGCCTTAAGGAGGCGTTCGGTGCGCCGGCGGGCGTTGGCCTCCGGCGGGAGTGTTTTCTGGAACAAAGAAGCCGGTGGTTCACCCGGTGAGGTCATCCAACAGCGCCGGCACCTCGGCCGGGTGTGCGGCCAGCGCGTCGGGTTCGGCTTGGTGGAGTTCTTCGGGGTCGGCATAGCCCCAGAGCGCACCCATGGCGGGGATGCCGTTCATCCGCGCGCCCTCGATATCGAAACGGCGGTCGCCCAGCATCAGGCTGTCTTCCGCCGCCGCGCCTGTCTGGTCGAGTGCGTGAGCCAGAAGCGCGGTTTTGTTGGCATTCCGGCCGTCCATTTCCGTGCCGAATACGCCGTCGAGCCAGGCGGCGAGGCCGAAATGCTCCACGATGCGGTTGGCAAAGGCATGCGGTTTGGACGTCGCCAGCCAGAGCCCGGCGCCGGTTTCGCGCAGGCCGCTCAGCATCTCGCCGACGCCGTCGTAGATTTCCGCCTCGAACAGCCCTTCGGTCGAGAAACGTTCGCGGTAGAGCGCCACCGCCTCGTCGAGGTCGGCGCCCGGGCCCAGCAGCACCTCGAAAGAGCCCCAAAGCGGCGGACCGATGCACCAAGTCAGGTCATCGGCATCGGGCACCTCGGCGTTCAATTCGCGCAGCGCGTACTGGATCGACGCGGTGATGCCGACCTTCGGGTCGATCAGCGTGCCGTCGAGATCGAGAAAGATCGCCTGCATGTCGCCCGCCCCGGTTGCGCCGCGGCCGGTGCTACGCGCCAACTGTCCGCCGCGCAAGGGGCGGGTGTTAACACTTGGTTAGTCGGGTCCCAATTCGGCCCGGTCTGGCCACAAACCGGACTCAAAGTCAGGGCGTACTAAGACATGAAGGCGACAGCGCCGAACCACAACAGATCAAGGGAACAAGCATGTTCGTATACAAAACCGACGATCCCACCGAACGTAAGGCGGAGCGCCGCCGTATGCTGGATATGATCCTGTCTGCGGAGATCACCGCCGCCGGCGATCGCGTTTTGGGAATGGCGGCGCCGCGGCATGCCAAACCCGTTGCCTTGCGACGGCAGACGCCGTTGCGCCGCACCGCGCCGCTGCGAACGGCAAGCCCGTTGCGGGGGATGTAGCGGCTACCAGGCCTCGGCGAAGGGGCGGATGTCGATCTCAAACGACCAGGCGCTTTTGTCCTGCCGGGTCAGCGCCCAGACCGTGTCGGCGATGGCCTCGGGCTGAAGGAAGTCGTCCTCGGCCTTGTCGGCCATTTGCCCGCGGGTGCGGTCAGAGGCGATGACGCCGTCGATGATGACATAAGCCACATGGATGCTTTCGGCCCCCAACTGACGGCCCAGCGATTGCGCCACCGATCGCTGCGCCGCCTTGCCCGCGGCGAAGGCAATGGTGCCGGGGCGGCCACGGGTGGCCGCGCCGGCGCCGATCACGATGAGGTTGCCCCGGCCCTGTTTACGGAATTGCGGCAGCACCGCCTGTGCCGCACGCATCAGGCCGGCGGCGTTGATGTCCATGTTACGCAGCAGATCCTCTGGCGTGACCTTGTCGATATTGCCCCAAGTCCCCGATCCGGCGTTGTAGATCACGGTGTCGACCGGGCCCAGATCGGCCTCGATCGCCGCGAAAACGCGGGTAGCGTCCGTGGTCTGGGTCACGTCATAGGCGTAGCCCCTGGCGCCGGGGATGTCCTGCGCCGATGCGGCGACACGGTCGCCGTCGCGGGCGCACAGCGCGCAGGCATAGCCCTCGGCGGCGAATTTGCGTGCAAAGGCCAGGCCGTTGCCGGGGCCGGCCCCTAGAATGGCGGCGACAGGGTTTGACATGGGCTCCTCCGGGCGTTGGGATCAGCTACAGACTTAGCGCGTTGTTCGGGGGGTGTCATGGCGGGGTATACATTCGATCTGGGGCGGTACACCCGCGGTATCACCGGCAATGCGGCGGCGCAGACCTGGTTCGATCGCGGCTTGGTCTGGACCTATGGCTATTGCCACGAAGAGGCGGTGCGCTGTTTCCAGCGCGCGGCGGAGGCCGACCCGGCTTGCGCCATGGCGCACTGGGGCGTCGCCTATGCCAGTGGGCCGAACTACAACCTGCCCTGGCATCTGTTCGATGCGCGGATGAAGGCGGAGGGGCTGGCCCGCGCCTATGACGCGACCGAGGCCGCGCTGGCCCTTGTCGATACGGCCACCCCGGCAGAGGCGGCGTTGATCCGCGCCTTGCCCGCGCGCTATCCGCAACGCACACCGATCAAGGATCAGGACCCTTGGAACGACGCCTATTGCGACGCCATGCGCGCGGTTCTGGCGGCGTTTCCGACGGACTTGGACATTACCGCGATCTTCGCTGAATCGATCATGAACCGGACGCCTTGGAAGATGTGGGATCTGGCCGCCGGCGGACCGGCCGAGGGCGCTGGCACCGCGGAGGCGCAGGCAGTGCTTGAACAGGCGTTCGAAACCCCCGTGGCGTGGGATCATCCGGGGCTTTTGCACCTTTATGTTCACTTGATGGAAATGTCGCCCTTTCCCGAGCGCGCGCTGCGCCAGGGCGACCGGTTGCGCGATCTGGTGCCCGATGCCGGCCATCTGATCCACATGCCGACGCATATCGACGTGCTGTGCGGCAACTACCGCGACGTGGTGAGCTATAACCAGGCCGCCAGCATCCGGGACGAGATGTTTGCTGCCGAGGTCGGCACGACGAACCTCTACACAGGATATCGCATCCACAACTACCATTTCGCCATCTATGGCGCGATGTTTCTGGGTCAGTTCCGGCCAGCGATGGCCGCGGCGGAGGCGCTGATCGCCGCGATACCGGAGGATTTCCTGCGCATCGACAGCCCGCCCTTCGCCGACTTCTTCGAGGGTTATGTGGCGATGAAGCAGCATGTGCTGGTGCGCTTCGGCCGCTGGGAACAGATCATCGCCCAGGATCTGCCTGCCGACCCGGAGCTTTATGCGGTGACCACCGCGATGACGCTCTACGCCAAAGGTGTGGCCCATTCCGCGCGGGGCGAGGTCGCGCAGGCGGAGATCGCGCAGGCGGCATTTCTTGAGGCTCAGGCCCAGGTGCCCAAGGCGCGGCGGGTGCACAACAACCGGGTACGCGATCTGCTGGAGATCGCCGCGGCCATGCTGGCCGGCGAATTGGAGTACCGCCGCGCCAATTACGACACCGCCTTCGACCACCTGCGCCGGGCGGTCGCTTTGGATGACGGTCTGCCCTATGACGAGCCTTGGGGCTGGATGCAGCCCGCTCGCCACGCGCTGGGTGCACTGCTGTTGGAACAGGGCGAAGTGGCCGAGGCGGAGGCGGTCTATCGCGCCGATCTGGGGCTCGATCCGACGCTGGCGCGCGCCTGTCAGCACCCGGGCAACGTCTGGGCGTTGCATGGGCTTTACGAATGCCTCAGCCGCCGGGGGGACACGGTGGAGGCCCGGCACATCAAGCTGCAACTCGACCAAGCCCAGGCGCGGGCGGACCAGCCGGTGCGCGCGTCTTGCCTGTGTCGACAGGTGGCGTGACTTGCCAAATGGCATTCTTTTGACTATATCATGCCATAGGGAAAGATCATGGCACTTCAAGCTCTCACACGCCGCGAGGACGCGCTCGCCCCCGATCCGGTCTCTGAAGAGGAGGCCGCCGCGCTGTTGCGCGCGGCGGTCAATCTGTTCGCCCGCTGGGGGCTGACGGATGCGCAAGCCGCGGCGCTGCTCGATCAGCCCCTGCGCACCTATCGCCGCTGGAAGACGGCGCCGCCGGGGCGGATCGGGCGCGACCTGACCGCGCGGCTGTCGAACCTGATGGGCATTCACAAGGCGCTGCGCATCATTTTCACCGACCCCGCCCGCGGCTATGCCTGGATCAAGGCACCGAACGCGGCTTTTGGCGGGGGGTCCGCGTTGGACATTATGCTGGGCGGCGAGTTGACCGACCTGATGCGCGTGCGCCGTTATCTGGATGCCGAGCGCGGCGGGTGGTAGCCGACCTTCCCGTCAGCGCGATCCGCTGGCGCCCCGGCACCCGCATCATCCGCAGCGTCCACCCGCCGATCGATCTGTTCGAGGACATCGCCGCGCCCGAGGACTGGCCGCTTCTGATCGCTGCTGAACAGAAGACCAATCCGCGCCTGGCCGAAAGCGTCGGCAATCTGGATCTGGTGCCGCCCGACCGTCGCGTCGGCGGCCCGGGCGCGAGTTTTCTGATGGCGCCCTTCACCCATGCAAGCCGCGACCGGCCCAGCCGGTTTTCCGCCGGGACCTTCGGGGTGCTTTACATTGCCGAGGATTTCGAGACCGCGGTGAAAGAGACCGCGCATCATCACGCGGCCTTCATGGCGCACACCGACCAGGCGCCGGGGTGGACGTCTCAGTTCCGCGAGCTGTCGATCCATGTGGCGGCGGATCTGCACGACCTTCGCCCCGCGCGCCCGCCCCAGATGCTGGACCCCGACGACTACACCGCGCCGCAACGGCTGGGCGCAGCACTGCGCGCGGCCGGGTCCGACGGCGTGGTCTATCCCAGCGTCCGCGGGCCGACGGAGTGCGTGGGGCTGTTCTATCCTGACCTTGCCCACGACCCGGTGCAGGCGCGGCACCTGGATTATCACTGGAACGGCGCGCGGGTGGATTTCATCCGCGATGCGGGGTCGCGGCAGGTCTATCGGGTGATTTGAGGGATAGGCGGCGGCTCTCGGCGGAGAGGGCCCGGGCGCTTGGTACTGGGTTGCACGGCTTCGGGTTGAACGATTGGGCTTTGGGAAGAATACGGAAGCACCAGTCGGACAGTGACCTGAGCCCCAAGTTCCCTCCAGCGGATCGTGGAGTCCTTCGGTTACATTGATGGGCCTATGTGGCCCGATTTTCCATCCTCATCTTTACTGCGAATTCGACTGGCGGAACGTTCCCGAGGGCCGAATGGGGGCGTT
>JBCDDF010000083.1:0-8184 GCA_039180525.1 Pseudomonadota bacterium | reverse complement strand
CCTGCGCCGGACGGTCCTCAAACTGGCCTTCGCAGACCGCATCGAATACGTCCGAAACCAGGGACCTAGAACCGCCAAAACCTCCCTACCATTCAAGGCCTTAGAGAGGTTTGGAGCCACTTATCAAAGAAGTGGTGCGGATGAAGGGACTCGAACCCCCACGCCTCGCGGCACCAGAACCTAAATCTGGCGTGTCTACCAATTCCACCACATCCGCCCTGAGGGCAGCCGCCGCTCAGGTCGGCGCGGGTCTAACAGAGCGGGCGGGGCGGTGCGAGGGAAAAATCGCGGCTGTGGCGGGGCGCCGCCGAATTCCGGCGCGCCCGGGCATGCCGGCCGCGATGCAGGAGGATTTGCCGGGTATTGTTTCGCAACAACAGCGGCTTGGCGAGAGTCCTCGACCTCAAAGAGTACGGCAGAGAAAGCGCGGGGTGATGCCGGACATCTTCCTTTTGCCAAGGGGCCAATGGCGGGCATCTCGACGGCGCGGGGCAGATACGTCACAGGCGACCGACTAGGGTGCGGCGGCGGCTTGTGTTGCGCCCGCAGACTGGTTTGATGCGTGCCGGGGGCGTGGCAAAAGGATCTGTGCGTGTCTCTCCTGCCCCGGATGTCTTCCAAAGTCATACTTTGTCTTGTGCTTCTGACCGCCGCCTGCGCGCCGCCGCAGGACACCGCGCTTTATTCGATCGACCCAAGCGCGCCGGATGTCCAGGCGATGCAGAGGGAGGTCGCGCGCACCCTGCCCCGGTTTCTGGACGAAGCGATCGCCGGCGATCCGGTCCGGTACGCCAACCCCGCGGTAAAGGTCGCGCTGCCCACGGCCAGCGACACGATCGAGGTGATCTGGATCCAACCGGTGCGTCGCGCAACAGCCAACCGCTATGTCGGTGCATTGGCGAATACGCCGGTCGATCTTGGGCTGTTGCAATATGGCGACGAGGTGTCCTTCGGCGCCAACCAAATCGCCGATTGGTCGTTCTTCCGGAACGGGCAGCTATACGGCAATTTTCAGGACCGAACCGCGATGCAGGGTCTACCGGCCGATGTGCGGGCGGAATTGTCGGCACTTCTGTCACCGGATCCGATTCCGCCGGAATGGAGGTAAGCGCCGCCCCGCGCACTAAGGATCGAGCGCGCGGAAGACGGCCGGCAACTGCTCCGGCAGATCCTCGGCGATCAGGCCGGGGCCGAAATGCCGCGCGCATTCCACATGCAGCCAGGCGGCGGTTTCTGCCGCCGCTACCGGCGTGAAGCCGCGCGCCAGCAGCCCCGTGACGAACCCGGCCAGCACATCGCCCGACCCCGCGGTGGCGAGCCAGGGCGCCGCCCGGTCGTAATGGGCGGAGTTGATCACCGCCCGCCCCGCCGGGTCCGCGATCACCGTATCGGCGCCCTTGAAAAGCACCGTGCAGCCGGCCCGCGCGGCGGCGTCGCGTGTGGCGTCGAGCTTGCTGTAAGCGGGGCCCGTGCTGGGCGGCGCGGTCAGCCGATCGTGGAGGTCGGGGAACAGGCGGCGAAACTCTCCGGCATGGGGGGTGAGCACGCAGTCCGGGTGGAGCGCGTCGAATAGCGTTTGCGGGTCCTCGGCGAACGCCGTCAGCGCGTCAGCATCGAGCACCGTAGCGCTACGCGCCCCGGCCCCCGCGCCGGGGCCTCCCGGCGTCGTGTCCGAAGGGTCGGGGTCCTGGGTCAAGCCCGGGACGCGGGGCGCGAGGGCGGCCAGAACCAGGGCCCGGGTGCGGTCGGAGACGCCGAGCCCAGGGCCCAGGCAGAGCGCGTTGATGCGTGGGTCGGCCAGCGCCCCGGTCAGCGCCCGGGCATCCGCCAGGGGCCGCAGCATGACCGCATCGAGCCGCGCCGCGTTCTCTTGCAGCGCCGCCGGCGGGCAGCCGACGGTGACCAGCCCCGACCCGATGCGCAACGCCCCGCGCGCCGCCAGCCGCGCGGCGCCGCCCCTTCCGGGCCCCCCGGACAAGATCAGCGCGTGACCGTGGTCGTATTTGTGCAGATCGCCGACGGGCTTCCCGCCCGTCACCGCATGTCGGCCGGTGGTCGGATCACGGCCGGCCACCGCCAAGCGGCACAGGTCGGTGGATGCGGCCTTAGCATGACCGAGCCCGATGTCGACCGTGCAGACGGCGCCGCATTTGCCCGGCCCAATCGACAGGCGATGGCCCACTTTCTCGGAATGGAAACTGACGGTGAGATCCGACGCCATGACCGCCCCCAATGCGCGACCGCTGTCGGCGCAAAGACCGCTTGGCACATCGATGGCGACCTTGACCGCCGCCGGTGACCGCGCGCCCGTCCCTGCCCCTGCCCCGGCGCGGTTAAGGGCATCGCCAATCGCATCCGCGACCGGTCTGGCAAGACCCGTTCCGAACACCGCATCGACGACAAGGTCGGCGGCGGCGCTGGCCGCCGGCGCGACCAGGTCTTCGAAGCGCGACGTTGCACCGATCTGCGTCCATCGCCGGTGGTTTTCGGCGGCATCCGGCGGCAGTTTATGCGCCTGCCCGTAGAGAAAGACCTCCACATCCCAGCCGCGTTCCTTCAGCAGACGCGCCACCACAAACCCGTCGCCGCCATTGTTGCCCGGGCCGCAGAGAACCGCGGCGCGGTGCGGCGCTTTCGCGAATTCGGGCCAGCGGCGAAGGATCGCGGCGACCGAGCCGCGGCCGGCACGCTCCATCAACTCCAGCCCCGTCACCTGCCCGCTGTCGATGGCGGCACGCTCGATCGCGCGCATCTGGGCGGCGGTCAGCAAGTCGGGCATGGGCGTTCGCTCTCCGCTCAGCAATTGGGCAGTCTGCACAAAATTCAGGCAGTCACAACGCTTTCGCAGACCCCGCCCGGGCGGCAGTCAGGCTAGCGGTTTGAACTCCGCCTGCCCAGGTGATTTGTCCGCCCCGACGCGATCGGAGACCGGCGACCGGGGGAGGAAGCCTGCAGATGAAAAAGATCGAAGCGGTCATCAAGCCGTTCAAACTCGACGAGGTCAAAGAGGCGCTGCAAGAGATCGGCGTCCAGGGCCTGAGCGTGATCGAGGCCAAGGGCTTCGGCCGCCAGAAGGGCCATACCGAGTTGTATCGCGGCGCCGAGTACGTCGTCGATTTCCTGCCCAAGGTGAAGATCGAGGTCGTCATCGCCGACGACATGCTGGACGCCGCGGTCGAGGCGATCACCAGCGCCGCCAAGACCGGCAAGATCGGCGATGGCAAGATCTTTGTATCGGACATCGCGCAGGCGATCCGTATCCGTACCGGGGAGGAAGGCGCGGACGCGCTGTAACCCCAAACTCATCCAAAATGTGAGGGAAAAGAACCATGAGTGACACGTCGTCCGTCTTGTCGACGATCAAGGATGAAGAGGTCGAGTATGTCGACCTGCGCTTCACCGACCCGCGCGGCAAGCTGCAGCACGTCACCGCCATCGTCGATGTGGTGGACGAAGATTTTCTGACCGAGGGCTGGATGTTCGACGGCTCTTCGATCGCCGGCTGGAAGTCGATCGACAAGTCGGACATGAAGCTGATGCCCGATCCGGACTCGGCCTATATGGATCCGTTCTATGCTGAAAAGACGCTGTGCCTGCACTGCAACGTGCTGGAGCCGGACACCAACGAGCCCTATGAGCGCGACCCCCGCGGCACGGCGGTCAAGGCGGAGGCGTATCTGAAGTCTTCGGGCGTTGGCGATACGTCGTACTGGGGCCCGGAAGCCGAATTCTTCGTGTTCGACGATGTCCGCTATTCGGTGGAGATGCACAAGGTCGGCTATGCGGTGGATGCGCATGATGCGTCTTGGAACACCGATACCGATTACGAGATGGGCAATCTGGGCCACCGCCCCGGCATCAAGGGCGGGTATTTTCCGGTGCCCCCGGTCGACCATGGCCAGGACCTGCGGTCGGAAATGCTGTCGACCATGAAGCGCATCGGCATGACGGTGGACAAACACCATCACGAGGTGGCGTCCTGTCAGCACGAACTGGGTCTGGTCTTCGACACGTTGGTGACCCAGGCCGACAACCTGCAGAAGTACAAATACGTCATTCACCAGGTCGCCAACGCCTATGGCAAATCGGCGACCTTCATGCCCAAGCCGATCGCCGGCGACAACGGCACCGGCATGCATGTGAACCAGTCGATCTGGAAGGACGGCAAGCCGCTGTTTGCGGGCGACAAGTACGCCGATCTGTCCGACGAGGCGCTGTACTACATCGGCGGCGTATTGAAACATGCCAAGACGCTGAACGCGTTCACCAACCCGGCGACGAATTCCTACAAGCGTCTGATCCCGGGCTTCGAGGCGCCGGTGCTGCTGGCTTATTCGGCGCGCAACCGCTCCGCCTCCTGCCGGATCCCGTGGACCGAAAGCCCCAAGGCGAAGCGGGTGGAGACGCGCTTCCCCGATCCGTCCGCCAACCCGTACCTGTGCTTTGCGGCGCTGCTGATGGCCGGACTTGACGGGATCAAGAACAAGATCCACCCGGGCGATGCGGCGGACAAGGATCTCTATGATCTGCCGCCCGAGGAACTGGCCGGCATCCCCACCGTCTGCGGCTCGCTGCGCGAGGCGCTGGAGGCGCTGGAGGCCGATCACGACTTCCTGCTGGCGGGCGATGTGTTCACCAAGGACCAGATCGAGGGTTATGCCGAGTTGAAGTGGGAAGAGGTGTATAATTTCGAGCACACCCCCCACCCGGTGGAATTCGCGATGTATTACAGCTGCTGAGGCGGCTGGTTGAGGACGAAAGGGGCCTTCGGGCCCCTTTTTTGTGGGCGTTGGGGGGATGGGTAGGATACCCATCCTACGGCGGGGTGGCGCTGGTGCCGCCGGGGTCATGCGGGGCGACCGCGCGCGATGGACGGGCGATACGCCAGCAATGCGCGGCGCCTGGGGTTCGGGCTGAGTGGGCGTTGGGTTTTTGGGTGTGTCGGACGCTGCAATTGCCGGAAACCCGCGGTAGCTCTGTTTGTCCGCCTTGCGTTCAGACTGTTGAAATGCGGCGTCGTGGCGAATGTCCGCTCTGAAAGAACGGCTCAATCGACATAAGGGACGAACGGGACCCGTTCCCGCCGCTCGACCTTCGGTAGCAACTCTTCTACCGCGCTTTGGAAATGAGCGGACTCGTTATGCGCATCCCATCCAGCGGCATCTTTGTAGAGTTCGTACACGAAGAAATCGTTTTGATCCGAAGGCGACCGGTAGGGCATGAAGAATTTTACGCCTGGCTCGGCCATCGTCGGTTCGATCAGTCGTTCCAAGATGTCTGCGACGGCATCTGCCTCACCCTCTTTCGCGACGATGTTGATCGCCACGACGAACCCATCATTCAAGTTGGCCGCAGCGGCCCCGGGATAGTGCGTCATTGGATCAGTTCCTGCTCATTAGAAGCCGCAAACCAGCGAGCGCAAAAAATGTGCCGAGGATACTTTGAATGACACGTCGGGCCTTGCCGTAGACGCGTACCATCACGGGGGTTGAGAATGCGACCGCGTAGAGGAGGTGAATGATGATCGAGAGCGCGAAAGTGCCCAGAACGATCACGGCACCGACCCAAAGCGGTGCGCCTTTTTGAAGACCAAGTGAGATGATCGCAATCCAGGCAAGTGCGGCCTTTGGGTTCGTCATTTGGATGATGTAGCCGCGCTGGAAATAGCCAAATGGCGTGCGGCGTCCGCCAGCCAATTCCTTTGCTTCTATGTCATGGCTTGAGGCTGCCGACTTGAAGGACTTGTAGGCCAGCCAAAGCAGATAGAGCCCGCCAAAAATTTTGATAAGCAGCAGTGCCGAGGCATATGTCGCAAGGATTGCCGATAGGCCGAAGACAGTGAGAAGCGCCCAGGTAAACGAGCCGGTCGCGACCCCCATGGCCAGCGCCATCCCGGAAGCTCGACTGACGCCCATCGACGTCCCGATAGCCGCAAGGATGTTCGGTCCCGGACTGGCGATGGCGAGCAGAAAGGCCGAGTAGGCCAAAAGAGTGCCTGGGAGAAAGAGCGAAATGTCTTGCATGGTCTGACCTTTCGTCACGCCAATTTGTTCACACTATGTTCCACAAATGACAACCTGGCAAACCATTTCGCGTTCGCGGTAGCGGACACCGGTGCAACCGCCGCGAAAGTCCGCTTCATTCGCCCGCCCACCCCTCACTCCCCCACCCCGTCCTCCAAAAACGCCCGTGCCCGCGCCGTCCAGCCGCGCGGCAGCCCATGGCCGCCGGGGTGGAGGCAGAGGGCGATGGCGCCGCTGTCGCAGCTGTCCGCCCAGGTGCGGCACCAGAACGGATCCTCTACTACGATGCTGTCGGGGTTCGACCGGCAGCCGTTGGTGCGGCGCACAAGCGCCAGGCCGGCGAACAGATCGCCCTGGTGCCAGTCGCGGATGGCGCGGCCTTCGAACGGAACCTGGGCATCGGCGAAGCCGTGGATCTGGATCAGGCGGATCGGTCCGGTGGGGCAAGTGTCGGGTATCTCGGGCGGGCGGCGCAGCGCACCGGCGACCGAGGCCGCGCCGGCGAAACGGTCCCCGGCCAGGCAGGCCATGCGCCAGGCCATCGACCCGCCGGCAGAGAAGCCCGAGACATAGACCCGGGCCGCGTCGATCGGCAGCCGCGCCGCGACATCGTCCAGCACCGCCAAGGAAAACGCGACATCGTCGCGCACCGGGTCGACCTCGTCCCGCGCCGGCCAGGCACGCGCCTCCGACCCGCGCATCCTGGCGCCGTTGGGCGCAATCACCAGATAGCCCTGATCCGCGAAATCGGCCCTCAGCCCCGCAGAGCGCAGCGCCGACAAGCCCGAAGACCGGAAGCCGTGATAGAAGATCATCGCCGGCAGGGGCGTTACCCCGTCCCAATCGGCCGGCCCCATCAGGTGATAGCTGCCGCCGGGCAGCGTACAGGCTGCCTCTGCCCCACATGGAACATCGGCCGCACGCGCCGGCCCGAGGGCCGTCGCAAGGCCCAGCACGAACCCCAGCATGAACGCCCAGTTCTGCATCGACTTCTCCTGACCCTGACGCGATCCGCCTCTGCCAGATAGCCGACGCCGCAGGCGAAACAATGCCCCGAAGCCGGTTCGCACGTTCTGTACCACGCGCCCCGGGCTTGACCCGGGGCCTCCGCCGCGCCGCACGATGGCCGCCATGCCCCCCCATGGCCCAGAGGCCCCGGATCGGGTCCCGGGCGCGTCTCGGCGAAGGCGCGGCCGCGCTAGCCCTGATAAAGTTCCGACCGGGCGCCCAGATAGCCATCCCAGGCGAACCAATAGGCGATATGCCCGGCGACACGGGCCAGGCGGCGGCCGTCGGGGGCGGTCAGCGCCTCTTCGGTTTCGGTCCAGGTGGTGCCGTCTTGCGACTGCAACGCACCGTCTTTGCGCGACAGGCGCAACGCCCCGCGTTCATAGGCGCGCACGCTGCGGCTGGCGGCATCGCCGATCAGCACCAGCTTGGTGTCGCCGATGGCGTCGTTGATCACCCGCCCGCCCGCGAACACCTCCAGCGGCCAGGCCTTGGCGGCGCCGAAGGTGCGAATGCCGAAGATGTAGTCCTTCTGCCGATGCCGGGTCTGATCGACCTGCGCGGGAAACATCAGATCCGGAGAGCCGAAATAGTCGCGATAGACCACGCCGGAGCCGTAATCGCGCCGGTGCCCGGTGCGCAGCGACAGCACCTGGGTCTTGGGGTTGGCGGCTTCCCACGCGTCCCAGGTGGTGATGACCACGGGGCGCTGTTTCAACGCGATGCCGCTGTCCGCCAATGCACCAACCACCGGCTGGCCGGTGAACTGATTCCACAGCGAATGCGTCTCGCGGTCGAACATCAGCTTGTTGGACCGGTACAGGAACCCCGACGAGCCGAAAACCAGAGGCTTGGCGCGGCCTTCCAGTTGCGTCTCGAACAGAATGCCGGAGCCGCACAGCGTGCAATAGGCCAGCGCCACCGGCACGCCGCCGATGACCTCGTTGAACATCTCGTGCCAGCCCATGATACGCAGCGGATAGGCCCGCGCATCGCCGTTGATCGACACGCCGAAGACCAGATCGTCGGGTTGCAGGTAGTCCGCCTCCAGCGCCGAAATCAGGTTGGGGTTGTCGAGCGAGGGGATGCCGTCCTTGCGCACGCCGCCCCAGGTGATCTCCTCCAGGCGGATTCGCATGGCGTCGGGCTGGAT
>JBCDDF010000082.1:0-8468 GCA_039180525.1 Pseudomonadota bacterium | reverse complement strand
TTCCGGACTTCTCGTTCATCTTCGCTCCATAATGGCTTCGATGAACCAGAAATCCTCCGTTGCTCAAACACCTAATTCTGTCCGGTGGGTGCTGGCGTCAGACACCGGCGGCGAACGGCGTTCGCACTTCTGTACCAAGGTGGCGGAGAGAGCGGGATTCGAACCCGCGAGACGGTTGCCCGCCTACACACTTTCCAGGCGTGCGCCTTCGACCACTCGGCCACCTCTCCGTGGCAAGCGGCATAGCAAGAACTGCCGGCGTCGTGCAAGTCGGCTCACGCCGGGTCCGGTTCAAAGACCGCGGGGATGTCGCGTGACCCGCGATCCAGAAACGCAGGCAGCGGCAGATTCTTGCTGCGCAGGAAATCGGCGTTGAAGATCTTGCCGGAATAGCGCGTGCCATAGTCGCACAGGATCGTCACGATGGTGTGGCCCGGCCCCATGTCGCGCGCCATGCGCACCGCACCTGCGATGTTGATACCAGTGGAGCCGCCCATGCACAGACCCTCCTCCGCCAAAAGGTCATAGACCAGCGGCAGTGCCTCGGTGTCGGGGATGTTATATGCGTAATCGACCGACAGACCTTCGAGGTTCGCGGTGATCCGGCCCTGGCCGATCCCTTCGGTCAGCGATCCGCCTTCGGCCTTTAGCGACCCGTGCGCGTAGTAGTGGAACAGAGCGGAACCGTCCGGGTCGGCCAGGCCGATCTTCACCCCCGGCCTGCGGGCGCGCAGACCGTCGGCCACGCCGGCCAGCGTGCCGCCGGAGCCGCAGGCGCAGATGAACCCGTCGACGCCGCCGCCGGTCTGATCCCAGATCTCGGGCGCGGTGGTGTCGATATGCGCCTGCCGGTTGGCGGTGTTGTCGAACTGGTTGGCCCAGATCGCCCCCGCCGGATCGGCATCGTTCAGCGCTGCGGCCAGGCGTTCGGAATAGCGCACATAGTTGTTGGGGTTGCGGTAGGGCACCGCAGGCACCTGGACCAGATCGGCGCCGGCAATACGGATCATCTCCTTTTTTTCTTCGCTCTGGGTTTCGGGGATGACGATGACGGTCCTGTAGCCCATCGAGGCGCCGACCAGCGCCAGCCCGATGCCGGTATTGCCGGCCGTGCCTTCCACGATGGTGCCGCCCGGGCGCAACGTGCCGCTGGCGACCGCCTGCCGTATGATGCTCAGCGCGGCGCGGTCCTTTACCGACTGGCCGGGGTTCAGGAACTCCGCCTTGCCCAGGATCTCACAGCCCGTGGCCTCGGACACTTTGTTCAGCCGGATCAGGGGCGTGTTGCCGACGGCGTCGGCCAGATCTTTGCGGATGGTCATGTCGGAAAGCTCCCCCCGGTCTGCGGCCTGAGCCGGCCCGCGCCGACCCTAGACCGCAGGGCAGGGGGGCGGCAACCGCGTTACCCGACCCGCGCCCATTCGGCGGCCAAGCCGTCCGCGCGGCGTTCGAGTTCCAACAGCGACAGGATCAGCGGTGCGTTGCGCGCCTCGCCCCGCGCCAGCGCCGCCATCGCCTCGCGCCGCGGAACGACCAAGCGGCGGATGTCTTCGTGTTCGGTATCCAGGCCGAAGATCCCGGTGGTGACATCGCCCAGATCCGCCTCCGCCAGAAAGCCGATCACGAACTCGGTCAGCGCGCCGGGCGAGGTGTAGTAGCGGCCGACCTCCACAATCCGGCCCAGATCCAGCCCGGCCTCCTCGCGCGCCTCGCGCCGGGCCGTCGCCGTGGGGTCTTCGTTGCGGTCGCAGATCCCGGCAATGACCTCCAGGTTCATCGGGTTGGGATCTCCGCGTGCGATCAAACCGCTGCGGATTTGTTCGATCAAAAGCACCGAGTCGCGGCGGGGATCCCATGGCAGGACCGAGACGGCATCGCCGGTGACGAACACCTCTCGGTTCACTTCCGGGCTGAGATCGCCGCCGAAGCGGCGGTGGCGAAAGCGATGCACCTCGCCGGCGAAAAAGCCGGCGTGGGTGCGGGTGACCCTATGGTCGGTCAGCACCCCGTCCCCGAAATCGCTGCGCAGTGCCGCCGGGGCCCCTTCCGCCGCACGCAGTCGCGCCACCGCGCGGCGCAAAAGGCCCAGCGGCGCCGCCCCCGCGTCTGGATACGCGGATACCTCTCGCGCCATCTGCAACACCAGGGGCTTGTCCCGTGCGGCCCAGATTTGCAGATCCCAGGGTGCGGCGTCCGCCGGCGGGTCTTCGGCGGCGCGATAGAGCGTGACCGCCGCGGGCCCTTGGTCGGTCTCCACCTTGGTCTGGATAGCGCGGTAGCCGAGTTGCGCCGCAAAGCCATCCAGGCGCGCGCGCGCCGCGGCTGCGACGGTCAACACCAGCCCCTCGGCACACCCGTCCGCCGCGCGCAGCGCGGCCAGCGGGCCGGCGGCGACTGCGACCTGGCCGGGCAGGCGCGCCGGTGTGGCGTGGCGAGCGCCGCCCGGGCCCAGAACCAGCAGGCGCATTTCGCCATCCCGCAAGGGTCCGTAGACAAAAACGGGCTGTTCCATCACAGGTCGTCTTTCGCTTGAAAACGCCGCCCGGCGGTCGGACAATGCTGTCGCGACTGAAACCTTTGCCGTGCCGCAAGGGTGGGGTGATCCAAACCGGCTTGGGTGCCGTAACAGGTGCATAAACGACAAGGGCAAACAAGGCCCCTGTCTGAGGAAAAGACTGTTTGCAGGATAAAAGCGTGGCGGATCAGATCGTTATACAGGCACACCCAATGCGGGAGCAACTGGCAGCCTATGCGGCTGGTGCGACCAGCGAAGGCATGACTCTGCTGATTGCGTCGCATCTGACGTACTGCCCGGAATGTCGTCGCGCGGTCGCGGAGTACGAGGCGGTTTCGGGTGCGCTTTTCATGGGTGAACAGAAGGACCCGTTGGTGGCGGCGCCATCGTTGGAGGCGTGCATGACGGCTTTGGACGCAGACGGCCCCGCGGTGGCGGAGCCGGTCGCCGTCCCGCACACGCCGCTGCCGCTGCCTATCCGTCATGCGGTGGGCGCGGCCATAGATGACCTGCCCTGGAAGTTTCGCATGCCTGGCCTGCACGAATGTACGCTCGACGGGTATGAGGGCGAACATGTCAGCCTGATGCGCATTCGCCCGGGCGTGGGCGTGTTCGATCACACGCACGAGGGTGAAGAGGCGACGCTGGTTCTCAGCGGCGCGATGGAAGACGGCGGCACCGTCTATCGCCGCGGCGACGTGGCGCTGAACGATCACAACGACGATCACCACCCGAAAATTGTCGGCGACGAGGTATGTTACTGCCTGATCGTCATGACCGGGCATCTGCGTTTCACTGGACCCGTCAGCCGGGCATTGAACCTTTTCACGAGGTAGACATGCACATTCAACGACGCGCTTTCATGGCCGCCGGATTGGCCGCATTGGCCCCAATGCCGGCATTTGCGGCAACGCCGCGGATCTTTCACCTCTATCGAGGCAAGTCCAAGATCGGGGAGCAGTCGCTGCTGGTGACCCGGGCCGGCGGTCAGATCAATGTCGCCGTGGATATCGACATCAGCGTGCGGATCATGGGTCTGCCGGCCTATCGTTACGACCTGTCCAGCCGCGAAACCTGGGGCGACGGTATGCTGCTGCGGCTCGATGCGTCCGGCAATGACAATGGCAAAGCCGAACGGGTGACCGCGATCGCGCAGGGCGACGGCGTGTCCGTCGATGGCAGCGCGTTCCAGGGCCAAGTGCCCGGCCGCCCGGCAACCACCACCTACTGGAGCCAGGCGTTTCTGTCGCGCCCGGTCTGGATTTCGACTCAAAACGGATTGCCCTTCAACGTGACTGCGGCCAAGGCCGGCAGTTATCAGGTGCCCGGTCCCGGTGGCGACACGCTGTCGGCGACGCGCTGGCGGATCCGCGGCGATATCGGTCGGCTGGATCTGTTCTACGATCAGGGCGGCGAGTGGGTTGGCAACGAATTCGAAGCCCGTGGCGAACAGGCTCGTTTCGTACTGGCCGATTACGGTCGCAGCTTGGCCGGGCTTTGGACCGGCGGGTGAGCGTGTTCGACCAAGTCGTTCGCCCCAAAGATGGCGCCGCCTGGATAACCGGAGCATCCGGCGGCATCGGGCGTGCGGTGGCATTGCAACTGGCCCGCGAGGGCTGGACTGTCTACGCCACCGCGCGCTCCAAAGATGATCTAAAGATCTTGGCGGAAGAGACGGCGGACGCCTTGGGCCGTATCGTGCCCCTGCCGGGTGACGTCACCGACAAAGGCCGCATGGCGAAATGTGTGGAAACCATCACCAAGGACGGCCCGTTGGCGTTGGCCATCCTGAACGCCGGCATCTACACGCCGATGAACGCCACGAACTTTTCTGCGTCGACGGCGCAAAAGATGTTCGACGTGAATTTGGGCGGTGTCACCAACGCGCTGGATCCAATACTGCCGCACATGATCGCGCGCGGGTCCGGGCATGTGGCGGTGACCGCCTCGGTCGCCGGATATCGCGGCTTGCCCGATGCCGCAGCCTATTCCGCGACCAAAGCCGGGCTGATCGCGTTGTGCGAGGCGCTGGCTATGGATCTGGTGGATCTGGGCGTGCGCCTGTCGGTTATCAATCCCGGTTTCGTGGAGACCGAGGCGACATCGGTCAACTCGTTCGAGATGCCCTTTTTGATGTCGCCGGAGACCGCGGCCGCACGGATCGTGGACGGGCTGGGACGGCCCGGCTTCGAAATCGTCTTCCCTCGGCGTTTCGCGCTGATCCTTCGGGCGGTCGGTTTGTTGCCCAACCGGCTCTATATCTGGGCGATCCGGCGGATGCTTGGCTGGCGTGCCACGATGCCGGCAGCCTAGCCGGGCCGGACCGCCGCCACCTGGTCGGCGTGGAACGCTTTTAGAAACGCGATTTCGTCCCCCCGATCGTCACGCTGTATCAGCGCCTTGAGGAGCCGCCGCTGGAGCGACCGGTCCAAATGCGGGTGGGTCGCCGATGGGTCGATGCCCTTCAGCCGCAAGAACGTGGCCAAAGCGTAAAGCCGCGCGCCGCTGTCCAGATAGCCGCGCCAGCCGATCTCATGCGCGCCCTGCAGATCGATCACGCCAAAGCCGAAGAACACCACCGCCAGATCGGTCAGCAGTTCATGCTCCGGCTCGCCGCCCGGTGCCTGCGCGGCATGGGGGGCCAGGATGTAATGCGCCAATTCATGCGCGAATGTGCCGATCAGCGCGGTGCGGTTCGCGGTCAGCCGCGGGTTATAGGTGATGATCGCCGGTCCGGCATCGGGTGGGTCGTAGAACGACCCGGCCACCGCGGTTCGCAGATAGGCCGCCGGGTCGCGCCCCATCGGCACCGCGCCGCGGGGCACCAGCCGCACGGGCCAGTGCGCGATGCCCATATGCGCGCGCACCTCGTCGAACAGCCGCCCGACTCTGCCCTTGTCGCCCAGCCCATGGGTTTGAAAGAACCGGCCCGAGGGTAGGATCAGATTGGTATCGTCGAAAAAGGTATGCGGCCCGAAGGTGCCCAGCAGCCATTCAAACCGGTGCATGACCCAATCGGCAGTGGCCGCGTCGACCAATTTGCGCCCGCCGAACACGTCGTCAGGCCGCCTGCGCCCGCGGGCGCAGCGCGAACCAGATCAACGTCGCACCGGCCAGCACCAGGAAGGGCAGCATCGCGGCATTCACCGCGATCCAGCCCGCCTGCGGGTCGCCGCCGGTGCAGTTCATCAGCAGCCCCGACGACAGCGAGGCGACGCTGACCATGCCGAAAACCGCGAAGTCGTTCATCCCCTGCACCCGCCCGCGCTCCTCCGCCGTGTGCGCGCCCGACAACATCGCGGTGGCGCCGATGAAGCCGAAATTCCAGCCCACGCCCAACAGGATCAGCGTGACGTAGAAGTTCCACAACTCCACGCCGGCGACGGCGAAGGCCCCTGCGGCGGCCAGCATCGCCAGACCCGCACCGATGATCCGCTGTGCGCCGAACCGCGCGATCAGGTGACCGGTGAAGAAGGACGGCCCGAACATCGCCAGCACATGCGCCATCACGATCTCGGCCGCGTCGTCGGTGGTGAAGCCACATCCCACAACCGCCAGGGGGGTGGAGGTCATCACCAGGTTCATCAGGGCATAGGATACCATCGCACAGATCATCGCCACCCGGATGGTCGGGTCGCGCAGTAATTCCGACCGGCTGCGGCCCGGGGCCGCGCCGGGTGAGTGCTCGGGCTTGGTGTCTTTCAGCGCTATGAAGACAAGTGCGCCGATCACGTTCAGCCCAATGATCGCCAGATAGCCGCCGGCGAAGGGGATCGGGTCTGTCAGCCCGGTGGTGCCCTTGACCAGTTCCGGCCCGATGATGGCGGAAAACAGCCCGCCGGCCATGACCCAGGATATCGCCTTGGGCCGAAACGCGGGGCTGGCGGCATCCACGGCGGCAAAGCGGTAAAAACCCTGCGCAGACATATAGATGCCCGTGCCGATCGATCCGGTCAGAAACAGGATGAAAGACCCGCTGTAAAGCCCCGCCGCGCTCAACGCGCCCCCGGCGGCGCCGGCTGCGGCGCCCAGGAAAAACCCGGCCCGGCGGCCGTGGCGCTGCATGAAGCCCGAAAGCCAGGGGGCTGTGACCATCGTCGTCAGCACGATCAGCGATATCGGCAGGGTGGCCAGGCATTTCTCGGGGCTCAGAACCTGCCCCGACAGCCCGCCCAGCACGAAACTGATCGGCATCTGCGCGCCCAGGAACGCTTGCGCAGCGACCAGGACGATGACGTTGCGTCTGGCTGTGCGGTCGCTGTCGCTCATGCCATTGCTTTGCCAGCCGTGCCACTTAGAGTCCAGCACCGGCGGGGAGGGACGATGCAGATGCGGGAGTTGCAAACGGACGCGGATATCGCCGAAGGCGTGGCTTGGCTCGCCGGCCGCGATGCCGGTCTGGCGCGCGCCGCGCGGGCGACAGGCCCGGTGCGTATCCGCCAGCGCGCCGACGGGTTTTCGGCGCTCCTGTCCACCATCGTCGGCCAGCAGGTCTCCGTGGCGTCCGCCGATGCGGTCTGGGCCCGGCTCGATGCCGCCGGGCTGACCGGACAAGACGCCGTCGCGGTCTGTACGGAGGCCGACCTGAAGGGATGCGGCCTGTCTCGACAGAAAACCCGATACGCGCTGGCCTTGGCGCAAAGCGGGATTGATTTCAACGACTTGCACGATCTTTCTAATGAAGGCGTTATAGCGGCACTGGTCACGGTTCTGGGGATCGGGCGCTGGACGGCGGAGATCTATGCGATGTTCGCGCTGGGCCGCCGCGATGTTTTCGCCGCCGGCGATCTGGCGCTGCAGGAGGCCGTGCGCGTGGCCTATGACCTGGACACGCGCCCGGCGGAAAAGGCGCTGCGGGCGCAAGCAGAGGCCTGGTCGCCCTGGCGCACGGTTGCGGCGACGCTGCTGTGGCAATACTACGCGGTGATCAAGTCCCGCGAAGGGGTGCGCAGCGCATGACACTCACAGGCCCGAACCGTCCGGCACATGGTGGCGGCGATGCCACCGCGCAGGTGGTGTTTCTGCATGGCTACGGCGCCGATGGCGCCGATCTGATCGGGCTGGCCGATGCGTTGGGTCCGCATCTGCCGCATGCGCGGTTCTTCGCACCGAATGCGCCGGAACGCTGCGCGGTGAACCCGGCGGGGTATCAGTGGTTCCCGATACCGCACATGGATGGCTCCAGCGCGGTACAGTCGGCGACCGCGCTCGCGGCGTCGGTGGCGGCGCTCGACGGGTGGCTCGATGCGTTGATCGCCGATGGCCCGATCGGCCCGGAGCGCACTGCCCTGGTGGGCTTCTCCCAGGGTACGATGATGAGCCTGCACGTCGCACCGCGCCGGGCTGCATCCTTGGCGGGGGTGGTGGGCTTTTCGGGCCGGCTGCTGGCGCCGGAACGCTTGGCGGCAGAGGTGCGCAGCCGCCCGCCGGTCCTGCTGATCCATGGCGACCAGGACGAGGTCGTGCCGCCCGCCAGTTCGGGAGAGGCCGAGGGCGCACTAAAGTCCGCCGGGTTCGCCGTCACCACGAACGTTTCGCGGGGGATAGGCCATGGGATTGCGCCCGATGGGCTTGGCCTGGCACTCGAGTTTTTGATGCAACACCTGCCGAACTAAACCGGTTCGACACAAGGCTGCGACGCCAGCCAAAATGCCCGGACCCGCGGGGGAACCCCGCGGCCTGGCCAAAGGGCCAGGAGGATCGCCGGGGCGATCCTGTCCGGGCCCACCGGGCGCCGCATTTGGGGCAGCCTCGGCGCGACGGTTTGCGACCGGAGCCGGATCGGGTCGAAAACACTCGAACACCCCCATCAATGTAAGCGGTGCGCCGATCACACGGGTTTGGCATAGTTCCACGGTAGCAGCTGTCTGATATCGGTCTGTTTATGTCCGTCAGCGATGGCAGTCAGGACATCTGACAAATAGCTGTGAGGCTCGATGCCGTTGAGTTTGCA
>JBCDDF010000081.1:0-9018 GCA_039180525.1 Pseudomonadota bacterium | reverse complement strand
TTTCCTTGTCGTCCGGCGCGCCGTCTTCGGCGCCGTCCCGCACGGCCAACTCGTCGCGCACCGCCCGCGCCAAGGCCGCGCGCTCTTCCTCGTCCAGCCGTTCCGATGGCCGCGCGGGTCCCGCGTCGTCATCTTCCGCGGCGGCACCGGCATCCAATCGCAGCGGCGGTTCCTCGGCGACCGGCTGTTGGACCCAAACGGTTTCGCAATTGGAACACTGGACCTCTCGCCCCTCGTCCGGAAACAGGGTTACATCGACTTCGTATTGCGAGCCGCAGTTCGGGCAAATCAGGCGCATGACCACCACCGGTTGAGTTCCTAGGACGGCGCTTTCGCCGCTTAGGCGCAGACTGTCTCAGCCCCCGGGCCGTTGCAAGGGCAGCGGTGCCGCGCGGGGGCACACAGTTGCGCGCGCACCGCACCCTGTTGCCGGGCTGCCCCGCCGCCGCTAAGGGAAACGGGAGGGTAAGGGGACTGGGCGTGATCGG
Source organism: Pseudomonadota bacterium (assembly GCA_039180525.1). Lineage (GTDB taxonomy): Bacteria > Pseudomonadota > Alphaproteobacteria > Rhodobacterales > Rhodobacteraceae > Halovulum. The sequence continues at coordinate 8,530 of JBCDDF010000081.1, read as the reverse complement.
CTTTGAAGGCGTGAAGTTCGGCTATGGCAGCGGCGCGCCGATCCTAAGCGACGTGTCGGTCGATCTGGCGCCGGGGCGGCTTTACCTGCTCACCGGGCCGTCAGGCGCCGGCAAGACCACGTTTCTGCGGCTGTGTCTGATGGAGGCGCTGCCGCGTGCCGGGCGGCTGACCCTGTGGGGTCAGGCCGCGCAGACGCTGGACCGGGACGCGATCGCCGGGCTGCGCCAGCGCATCGGCGTGGTGCATCAGGAGGGTCGGTTTCTGGACCACCTGGACCTGCGCCGCAATATCGCCCTGCCGCTGCAGATCGCCGGCCGCCACGGGCCGGATCAGGAGGCCGATATCGACGATCTGCTGGCCTGGGTCGGGCTGACCCATCGCGCCGGGGCGCGCCCACCGGAACTGTCGGGCGGCGAGCGGCAACGTGCGGCCCTGGCGCGCGCGGTGATGCTGTCGCCGGAATTGATCGTCGCCGACGAGCCCACCGGCAATATCGATGCCGATATGAGCGCGCGCATCGTCGCGCTGCTGGTGGAGTTGAACCGTCTGGGCCGCACGATCCTGATCGCCACCCACGACATGGATCTGGTGCGCAGCGTAAAGGCCGAAACGGCGCCGGTGATCCTGCGGCTGAAGGCGGGCCGACTGGAACGGGCGGAGGCGCGGGCGTGACGCGCGCCGGGCTATGGCGGCTGATCGCGGGCGACCCGGCGGCGGATGCCGCGGTGCCGCCCAGCGGTGCGACGGGGCATCTGACCCTGTTCGCGGCGGCGGCGCTGGCGCTGATGGCGACCCTGGCGCTGGCGCTGGAGCGGGGCGCGGACAGGCTGGCCGCCTCTTGGACCGGGGCGCTGAGCGGGGCGGCCACCCTGGAATTGGCCGCCGGCGATCCGCAGGCGCCCGGCCGCGCCGCGGCGATCCTGGATCAGACCCCCGGCATCGCCGCGCACCGGCCACTGCAACCAGAGGAGGTCGCCGCTCTGGTCGCGCCCTGGCTCGACGCGCCAGAGCTTCTGGCGACGCTCGATCTGCCGCGGCTGATTGCAATCGAGGAGACATCGGCCCTCGACCGCGCCGCGCTGATCGCCCGGCTGGCCGGAGAGATCCCGGCCGCACGCTACGTCACCCATACCCGCTGGCGCGACCGCATGGCCCTGGCCGCGGGGCGGCTGCGTGGCCTGGCGCTCGGCCTGCTGACGGTCACTCTCCTGACCACCGGCGCGCTGGTGGCGCTCGCGGCCCGCGGCGCGTTGGCCATGCACGCGCAGGTGCTGGAAACCCTGCGGCTTCTGGGCGCGCGCGACGCCTATATCGCCCGCGCCTTCGTGCGCCGTTTCACCCTGCGCACGGCGCTCGGCGCGGCGCTGGGGACGGGGCTTGGTCTGGCGGTTCTGGCCATGTTGCCCGGCGATGGCGCGCTGAGCCCAGCCTTGCGTCCGGCGGGACCGGGCGGCTGGGCGCTCCTGGCGGCGACGCCGCTCCCCCTGGCCGCGATCGGCTTCGCGGCCACACGCCGCGCGGCCTTTCGCGTGCTCCACCGGATACGATAAGGTCGCTGCCGTGCAACTGCTTCGCTCTCTTCTCTACGATGCTCTGATCTACACGCTGATGGCGGTGATGGGGATCCTCTGCGCCCCGCTGGCGGCGCTGTCGCGCGATTGGACCTATGCGATCGTGCGCACCTATTGCGGCATGGTTTTGTGGCTGCTGCGCGTGCTTTGCGGGATCCGGGTGGAGGTGCGGGGCCCAATTCCCCAGGGCGAGGTGCTGGTCGCGTCCAAACACCAATCCTTCCTCGACATCCTGATCCACAGCCGGCACCTGCCGCGGCCGCGCTTCATCATGAAACGCGAGATGCTGTGGATGCCCGTGATCGGCATCTACGGGCTGCGCATGGGATCGACACCCGTCCATCGCGGTCGCCGTGGCGCCGCGGTCCGGCAGATGGTCCGGGGCGCGGAACAGCAGGTGCGGCCAGATCCGGGGCAACTGATCATCTATCCCCAAGGCACCCGGCTCGCACCCGGCATCCGCGCCCCCTACAAGGTGGGCGCGGGCATCCTCTATGACCGCCTGGGCGTCGACTGCGTGCCGGCGGCCACCAATGCCGGGGTATTATGGGGCCGCAAGAGCCTGCGCCGCATACCGGGATTGGCGGTGGTCGAGTATCTGCCGACCATCCCCGCCGGCCTGCCGCAGGCCGAATTCATGGCCCGGCTGGAAAACAGTGTGGAAACCGCATCCGACGCGCTGATGGCCGAGGCCGGATTTCCCCTGGCCCCGGCCCCCGCTGCCGCCGGCACCTGAACCTGAACCGGCGCCCCGCGCGCGCCCGGCCCGGCGGCGGCTCAGGCGATCTCCTCGCTTCTTTGTTCCAAAAATATCCCCGCCGGAGGCATCGGAGCCTCAGCGCGGCGCAGCCGCCCGGGCCAGACGGTCGTTTATCGCAGCACCAAGCCCATGGCCCGGCACCGGGTCTACGAACACGACCGGGGCGAGGGTGTCCAGCGTGCGCAGATGCGCGAACAGGTGCGCCGCCGCCTCCCGCAGATCGCCGGTCTCCGACAGGCTCAGACCGCGTCGCCCATCGAGCGGGCCGAAGCCCAGCCAGACCGCATCCGCCGGCGCCGCCTCCCGCGCCGCGTCCAGAACCAGCCGGGCCGCGGGCGCGTAGTGGCTGGCCATCTGCCCCGGCGCGGTGATGCCGTCCGGCGGTGGACCCAGTTCCGCGCCCAGCGCCGCTGCCAGCGCCTCGGCCGGCACCCCGCCCGGGCGCAGCAGGCGGGGTGTCGTGTCCACAAGCCCCACGATCGTGGATTCGACCCCCACCGGACAGGCCCCGCCATCCAGCACCGCCGCGATCCGCCCGTCGAGCCCGGCCAGGACATGGTCGGCGGTCGTCGGCGACACCAGTCCAGAAGGGTTGGCCGAGGGCGCCGCCACCGGCCCGCCGAACGCGCTCAGCAACGCCTGCGCGGTGGGATGCGCCGGCACCCGCAGCGCCAGCGTCGGCAGCCCGCCGGTCACCAGATCGGCGGTCGCGCCACCGCTGCGCGGCAGAACCAGGGTCAACGGCCCGGGCCAGAACGCGGCCGCCAAGGCTTCGGCCCGGCCATCGAACGTCGCCAGGGCCCGCGCGGCGGCGATATCGGCGACATGCACGATCAGCGGGTTGAACCGCGGCCGCCCCTTGGCCGCGAACACACCGGCCACGGCACGGCCCTGGCGCGCGTCGGCACCCAGGCCATAGACCGTCTCGGTCGGGAATGCGACCAGCCCGCCGGCCCGCAGCACCCCCGCCGCGGCGCGAATGCCGCGGGTGCCATCGGTCAATCTAACGGTATTCTGATCCGCATCCGGGCTCATGACGTCGCGTATGCCTTGCCCGGGACCCCCCCGGGTTTTACCTTCATGCCCACGCCTATGGGATGAAATGCCGCGCGAGACAAGCGGCCGAGGGAGACCGGACCATGACCTATCACGCGCCCGTCCGAGAGATGCAGTTCTACCTGTCGACCGTGCTGGGCGCCGATCGCCTGGCCGAGACCGACCGCTTTGCCGAGGCCACGGCGGAGATGTCCGAGGCGATCCTGGCCGAAGCCGCGAAGCTGTCCCAGGATGTGCTGGCGCCGATCAACCGGGCCGGCGACGAACACCCCGCGCGGCTGGAAAACGGCGTCGTGCGCACCAGCCCCGGCTACGCGGACGCCTATCGCGCCATCGCCGAGGGCGGCTGGGTCGGCATCACCGGCGATCCCGAACATGGCGGCATGGGCCTGCCGCAGACGCTGGCGACATGCGTGAACGAGATGATGGCCAGCGCCTGCCTGAGCCTGTCGCTCAATCCGCTGATGAGCCAGGGCCAGATCGAGGCGTTGGAACACCACGCGGCCGATGCGCTGAAAACCCTGTTCCTGCCCAAGCTCAATTCCGGCGAGTGGACCGGCACGATGAACCTGACCGAGCCGCAGGCTGGCTCGGATGTCGGCGCGCTGCGCTCCAAGGCGGTGGCCAACGGCGATGGCACCTATGCGGTGTCGGGGCAAAAGATCTATATCTCCTGGGGCGATCACGACATGGCGGACAATGTCTGCCATCTGGTGCTGGCCCGCCTGCCGGATGCCGGGTCGGGCACGAAAGGGATCAGCCTGTTCCTGGTGCCGAAGTATCTGCCCACCGATGATGGCAAGCCGGGTGTGGCCAACACGCTCAAGGTGATCTCGCTGGAACACAAGATGGGCCTGCACGGCTCGCCCACGGCGGTGATGGAGTATGACGGCGCCACCGGCTGGCTGGTCGGCCCACCCCAGGGCGGCATGGCGGCGATGTTCACGATGATGAACAATGCCAGGCTGGGCGTGGGCGTCCAAGGTTTGAGCCAGGCCGAGGCGGCGTATCAAAAGGCGCTGGCCTATGCGTTGGAGCGCAAGCAGGGCCGCGTGCCGGTCGAGGGCGGCACCGGCACGATCGCCGATCATGCCGATGTGCGCCGGATGCTGATGACGATGAAGACGCTGACCGCGATGGTCCGCGCGATCTGCCTCGACTGCGCCTTCAGCCTGGACATGGCGCGGGCCGCGGCCGAGGCCGACCGCGCCGCCTGGGCCGATCGCGGCGCATTTCTGACCCCCATCGCCAAGGCGTTCGGCACCGACACCGGCTGCGAGGTCGCCGAATTGGGCGTGCAGGTGCATGGCGGCATGGGCTTCATCGAGGAAACCGGCGCCGCCCAGTTCTATCGCGATGTGCGGGTGACGGCGATCTATGAGGGCACCAACGGCATCCAGGCGATGGACCTGGTCGGGCGTAAGCTGATGGATGGCGGCGCCGCGGCGCGGGCGCTGTTCGCCGAGATCGAAGCGACCATCGCCGCTGCCGGTGATCACCCCGATATCGCCGAGGGGCTGAGCACGGCGCTCGGCGCGCTGCAGGCGACGTTGGAGACGCTGCTGGCCGCCGGCGACATGAACGACCGGTTCGCCGGTGCGGCGCCGTTCCTGCGCGCCTGTGGGCTGACCCTGGGCGGGCACTACCTGCTGAAGGCTGCGTTGGCCGAAGGCGATGCGGACCGGCTGGCGCTGGCGCGCTTTGCCAGCCGGCAATTGCTGCCCGCGGTGCCGGGGCTGTGCGTGTCGGCGCAGGAACCGGCGGCGGATCTTTACGCGCTGGATGCGGAGGCGCTGGCCTCCTGAATGGACGGACAAGCTGTCGATATCGCATTTCCGCACGGCGCCCCGCCGGCGGAGGGGACGGCCCGCGCGCTGGCCCCGGGTCTGTTGTGGCTCAGCCTGCCGCTGCCCGGGCCGCTGAAATCGGTCAATGTCTATGCGCTGGAGGATAGCGACGGCTGGACCCTGGTCGATACCGGGATCCATTCGAAACGGTCGGTTGCGCTGTGGCAGTCGATCCTCGACGGCCCGCTGGCCGGCAAGCCGGTGGCGCGCGTTCTGCTGACCCATCACCACCCTGATCATGTGGGCATGGCCGGATGGTTCCACGCCCGCGGGGCGGAGGTCTGGGCCACACGCACCGCCTGGCTGATGGCGCGCATGCTGACGCTGGACGAACAGGACCGGCCCACGCCCGAGGCGCTGGCCTTCTATCGCGCCGCCGGGGTCAGCCCGGCGATCTATGACGCGCGCGCCGCGGAACGGCCCTATAATTTCGCCGATGTCGTGGCGCCCATCCCTCTGGGCTTTCGCCGGCTGCGCGACGGCGACCGGCTGACCTTGGGCGGGCGCGACTGGGATCTGCGGGTCGGCCATGGCCATGCGCCGGAACATGCCACTCTGTGGTCGACCGATGGCGCGTTTCTGCTGGCGGGCGACCAGATCCTGCCCGGGATATCGCCCAATCTGGGTGTCTATCCCACCGAACCGGAGGCCGACCCGGTGGGCGAATGGCTGGCCGCCTGCACCCGGTTTCAGGATCATGCCACGCCCGACCGGCTGGTGCTGCCGGGTCATAAACTGCCCTTCACCGGCCTGCCCGCGCGGTTGGGGCAACTGATCGACAACCACCACGGCGCGCTGGCCCGGCTGGCCGCGCATCTGGCCGTGCCCTGCACCGCCGAGGCGTGTTTTCAGCCGCTTTACCGGCGTCAGATCGGCGCCGGCGAGTATGGGCTGGCACTGGTCGAGGCGGTGGGTCATCTGAACCATCTGCACCAAACCGGGCGCGCCACCCGCACCCGCCGCGACGATGGCGCGTGGCTGTGGCGCGCGGCATGACCGGGCGGCGACCGGGCGTCGCTTCGCACGTGACTTTCTGCTAGGCTGCGCGTATGGACAAACCCAACAAAGAAAAGCGGAGCGACGCGTCCATGGACGACCACGAGCACGGAAAAATGGACATCACTGAACAGGAAAGAACCTTTGAGGGGTTCATCAAGTTCTGGATCTGGCTGTTTGGCATCAGCGCCGGTGTCTTGGTGTTTCTGGCGATCTTCAATACGTGACGCGCAACGCCAGCGCCGACCTGTGAACTCATTGAATTCTAAGCATTTCCATTGTCTGATAGCCCCCGTGCTTGGCGCCGGTCTGTGCCTGGCGACGCCGGCCTGGGCAGTCGACAGCGGCACTGTGGACCGCTTCGTGCGCCTGTCCGCGCGGTTTCATGCGCAATTGCCCAACTCAGATGTGACCGGGTTGTCGGGCGCGGCGCAGCGGACCCGGGCCGTGTGCATCCTGTCACGGTTCGAATCGGCTTTCGGGTCGGGGGGCGTCCAGGCATTGATGAACCTTATGAGCGTGTTATCCCAAGGGGCGGAGTTCGACGACCCGACCATCATCGCCTTCAACGACCGATTTGGCTCGGCCTATGATCGAACGGAACGGGACTGCACGCGCGCGGCGTTGAGTTCCTGAAAAGAAGGTGGGGGCCATGACGCTGATGCGGGCGATCTTGGCCATCGCGGCATTGGCCCTGTTGGCGGCCTGCGCGGTGGAAAAGGGCGGCAAGGCGCACGAGATCGAGGCGGTGCGGCATGTGTCCGACACGCCGCCCTCGATCGCGATCGTGTCGATGGTCAATCGCAACAACGGGCGCGCGGCGCATACGGCGCTGATCGTCAATGGCTCCGAGCGGGTGATCTATGACCCCGCCGGCACGTTCGAATACGACGCGATGGTGGAACGTGGCGATGTCCATTACGGCGCCACCGACCGCGCGGTGGAGTATTTCGAACGTTATCACGCACGCTTCGCCTACTTCGTGCATGTGCAGGAGTTTCGCGTCTCTGCCGAGGTGGCCGAACTGGCGCTGCAGCGAACCCGGGCGCAGGGGCCCGCTCCGCAAGCGTTCTGCACCATGCACACGACCGCCATTCTCAAGGACCTGCCCGGGTTCGAGCGGCTGGGCCGGACCTTTTTCCCCGAAAGCCTGCGTAAACAGGCGGCGCGGCTTCCCGGTGTGATCGACCGGTATCGGATCGAGGAGGATCGCGAGAAGGCGATACCCGCCGGATGATCATCGCGCTGCGGTTTCTGTCGGTGGTGGTGCTGTCGTTGATGGTGATCGGGGCGTGGTTCTACTACGTGCGGCTCGACTTCATCTATGTCTTCGACGAAAGCCCGGCCCGGCCGGCGGGCATGCCGCGCACCGAGTTGCGCCAGATCCCGGCCTTTGGCGACGACCCGCCGCTGAGCGTGTGGCTGACCGAACCGGAGGCTGGCCAGCCGGTGGTTCTGTATTTCATGGGCGAGGCCGGCACGCTTTCGGTGGATGAGCCCCGGTTGCGGCGCATGGCCGAGGCCGGCTTCGGGATTGCGGCGATGGCCTATCGCGGCGGCGGCGGGCAGCCCGGCAAACCCTCTGAAGCGACGCTCTACCGCGACGCGCTGCGGCTTTTCGCCGGGCTCGACCGGCTTTACGGGCGCACCGTCCCCGACACCGACCGCGTGATCTATGGGTATTCGCTGGGGGCGGGGCTGGCGACGCGGCTGGCGGCAGAACAGGAGGAGTTGGCGCTTATCCTCGAAGCGCCCTTCACGGATTTCTGTGCCGTCAAGACCGGGGTGATCGCGATCTGGCCCGGCTGTGTGCTGTATGCCGGGCAGGAATACGACATACGGTCCTGGATCCCGGCGGCCGGCGCGCCGGTTTTGATCCTGCACGGCAATATCGACGAGCGGGTGCCATTGCGCCAGGGCCGGGCGGTGTTCGCCGCCGCACGGGCGCCGAAGTTCATGGAAGTCTATACCGGCGGCGGCCATGACAATCTGGCCCGGTTCGGCGCGATCGAAGACGCCATCGGCTTCGTCAAGACGCTGCGCGGGGAGCGGTGATGCGCAAGCGGGGGGCCAGCCCCCCGCTCCACCCCTGTCCGCCGGGCACGGGGCTCGCCCCCTGATCCTTACGCTTCTTTGGTCCAGAAATATCCCGGGGGGTGCGGGGGGCTGGCCCCCCCCAAGCGCAAAAACGCTACCCCCGCAGCGTCGTTACGAACCCCATGGCAACATAGATCGCGCCCAACCCGGCCAGATAGTAATGGCCGCCGCCGGGATAGACTTACATGAAAATAGGCGCCCC
>JBCDDF010000080.1:0-9827 GCA_039180525.1 Pseudomonadota bacterium | reverse complement strand
GGCAGACAGTTTTCCGTCACCGCATCCACCATCGTCCCGCCCGTCACCGACTGCGCCGCCGCCGTGCTGGCCAACAGCAAGGCCAAGCTGAGCCCTATCACCTGTTTCATTCGCCCACCGCTTACAAAGATCCACACCGCCACCTGCGGTGCCCCTCAATCATGCGCAACGCCAAGATAGGCGTCGATCACCGCCGGGTTCGCGCGCACCTCTTCCGGTGCGCCATCCCCGATCTTTGCCCCGTAATCCATCACCACCACCCGGTCAGAGATGTCCATGACCACGCCCATGTCATGTTCGATCAGGGCGATCGTGGTGCCGAACTCGTCGTTCACATCCAGGATAAAGCGGCTCATGTCCTCTTTCTCCTCGACATTCATGCCCGCCATCGGCTCGTCGAGCAACAAGAGCTTGGGCTCGGCGGCCAGCGCACGGCCCAATTCCACCCGTTTCTGCAAGCCGTATGGCAGGCGGGAGACCGGCGTCTTGCGGATCGCCTGGATCTCAAGAAAATCGATGATGCGCTCGACCACCTCGCGGTTGGCGACCTCCTCCCGCTCCGCCGGTCCGGCCCAGACCGCCTGCTGCCACCAGGGCGCACGCATCCGGGTGAACCGGCCGGTCATGATGTTGTCCAGCACCGACATGCCGCGGAACAGCGCGATGTTCTGGAACGTGCGCGCGATGCCCTGATGCGCGATCTCGTGCGGCTTCATCGGCTTGCGCCTTTGGCCGCGAAACCAGATCTCGCCCTCCTGCGGATGATAGAAGCCGTTGATGACGTTCAGCATCGAGGACTTGCCGGCCCCGTTCGGCCCGATGATCGCCCGGATCTCTCCCTCGCGGATGTCGAAAGAGATGTCCTTGATCGCCGTCACCCCACCGAAGCGCAGGGTGATGTTGCGCATCTCCATGACGACATCGCCGATGGTGCGGCCGTCGGGGGTGGTGTGGGGGGGGCCGTCCATCAGCTGTCGCCCCCGGCCCGGCCAGCGCCCTGGTCTTTGACCTTTGGGCCTCGTGCGGCCAGATGAAACGCTTGATCCCTCACTCCGCCGCCATCCTGTTCTCCGCCCCCGCCACTTTCGCGTCCCGGATCTCCAGCGTCGCCTTGATGGTGCCCTTGCGGCCATCCTCATACGTCACTTCGGTCTCGGTCGAGACCTGCTGAGAGCCGTCATAGAGTGCCGCGATGATGTCGGCGTATTTCTCTTCGATGATACGGCGACGGACCTTCTGCGTGCGGGTCAACTCGCCATCGTCGGCGTCCAGTTGCTTGTGCAGGATCACGAACCGGTGGATCTGACAGCCGGCCAGCATCTCGTCCTGGGCGACGCTGGCGTTGACCTCTTCGACATGGGCCTGGAACATCTCGAAGACGCGCGGATGCGCGGCCAGTTCCTGATAACTGGCATAGGCGATATTGTTGCGCTCCGCCCAGTTCCCGACCGCGGTCAGGTCGATATTGAGAAAGGCGCAGCACATCTGCCGGCCGGCGCCGAACACCACCGCCTCCAGGATGTTGGGATAGAATTTCAGTTTGTTCTCGACGTATTTGGGCGCGAACATCCGCTCATCGGCCATCTTGCCCACATCCTTGGCCCGGTCGATGATGCGCAAATGCCCGGTATCGGGCTCGATGAACCCGGCATCGCCGGTGGCGACCCAGCCGGAATCGTCCTTGGTCCCCGCGGTGCTATCGGGGTTCTTGAAATACTCCACGAACACCCCGGGGGAGCGGTAGAACACCTCGCCGCTGTCGTCGATGCGCAATTCCACCCCGGGCGAAGGCGTGCCCACCGTATCCGCCCGCACCTCGCCATCGTGCTGCTGGGTTATGAAAACGGAGGCTTCGGTCTGGCCGTAAAGCTGTTTCAGGTTGATGCCCAGGCCGCGATAGAACTCGAAGATCTCGGGCCCGATCGCCTCCCCGGCGGTGTAGCCCACACGCACCCGGCTCAGGCCCAGCGTGTTCTTCAGCGGGCCATAGACCAGCGCCTCGCCCAGTCGATAGGCCAGGCGGTCGCCGGCGCCCACACGATGCCCATCCAGCATCGCCGGCCCAACCCGCTTGGCCAGTTTCATGAACCGATCGAACAGCCACTTCTTGACCCGCCCGGCGTCCTCCATCCGGATCATAACATTGGTCAGCAGCCCTTCGAAAAACCGGGGCGGCGCGAAGAAGTAACTCGGCCCGATCTCGCGCAGATCGTGCTGCATGGTCATATGGCTTTCGGGGCAGGCGACGCAGAACCCGGCCCAATAGGCCTGACCCATGGAGAAGATGAAATCACCGACCCAGGCCATCGGCAGATAGGCCAGCACACTGTCGCCCGGCCCCAGCGCATCGAACTCCGCGGAGTTGCGCGCGGTCATGATGATATTGGCGTTCGACAGCACCACGCCCTTGGGCCGCCCGGTGGTGCCGGAGGTGTAGAGCATCACGCAGGTGCTGTCGGGGCCGAGCGCGGCCTGGCGCCGCTCCAGATCCGTATCATTGTCAGAGGCGCGACCGGCGGCCATCACCTCCTCATGCTTGTGCAGATGGGTGTGGTCGTATTTGCGCAGGCCCCGGGCATCCAGGTAAACGATCTGTTCCAGACCCGGCAGGCGGTCCTGGATTTCCAGCACCTTGTCGACCTGTTCCTGATCCTCGGCGATCACGAACCGCGCGCCGCAATGGTCCAGGACATAGGCCATCTCTTCGGCGACGGCGTCCTGATAGACCGGGACGGGAACCGCGCCCGCGCATTGGATCGCCACCATCGCCTGGTAAAATGCCGGACGGTTGCGGCCGATGATCGCGACATAATCGCCGGGCGCCAGGCCCAGGCCGATCAAGCCCTTGGCAAAGGCATGGATGTCGGCCCCGGCCTGGGCCCAGGTCCAGCTTTGCCAGATGCCGTATTCCTTTTCGCGATAGGCCGGCCTGTCGCCATGGCGCGCGATGTTGTGCGCCAGAAGCTTGGGAAAAGTGTTCCGATCCGCGGGCAGCGCCCGCCGCCCGTCTTTGGACGATGCGATATCGTCTGTCATCTCGGCCTCCCGCATGCCGGTCGTTGCCGGCGGTCCCGTGGCAATCTGTTGACATCGGGCCCTGTCCCGGCACGATGGCACAGCCGACGCCGCGCGACAATCCTATGAAACCTCGCCGCCGCCCCCTGCCCCATCAGCGCGGCCCGCGGAGCCACCCGTGCCCGGGCGACACTTTTTCGCCGCCCGCGCCAAGGATCCGCCGCGCAGGCGCGTCTTACGGTTCATGAGGATGACGGCCAGCGACGACCAACTGGTGTGCGGCGCGCGCGGCGGCGATGCGGCCGCCTTTGCCGCGCTGGTCGAACGGCACTACGACCGCATCTATCGCATCGGCTATCGCGTGCTTGGCCGGCGGGCGGAGGCTGAGGATCTGGCCCAGGACATCTGCGCCGCGCTGCCGCGCAAACTGGCCGCCTATCGCGGCGATGCGCGGTTCACCACCTGGCTGCACAGCGTCGTGGTCAATGGCGCGCGCGACCGCTTGCGCCGCCAGACCACCCAAGCCCGCGCCGCCGATGGCTGGGCGGAGATTCAGGCGCTGCGCGGTGCCGCGGCGGCGGATCTGGCCGATGATCGGGCCTGGCTGACCGCGGCATTGCGAAGCCTCGACCCCGCCTTGCGCGAAACGGTGGCGCTGGTGCTGGGCGAAGACATGAACCATGCCGAGGCGGCACGCGCGCTTGGCATTTCGGAAGGCACGGTCAGTTGGCGGTTGAGCGAGGTACGCAAGCGCCTGCGCGCCCTGGCCGAGGAGGAACGGATATGACCGACGACCCGTTGGATCGCCTGGCCCGCGCCATGCAGCGCCATACGCCGCCGCCCTCGGATGCGGCGCGCCAGGCGGCGGTGCGCGCCGGTTTGGAAAGTTTTTCGGCTCAGTCCCAAGGATCGGCGGCCGATGCGCGTCCTATCTCCAACCGGCCCGAAAGGCGGGCCGGGTTTTGGCATGGAGTGACGACGATGATCGACCGATGGACCCGCCCGCGTATCCTGATGGGCACCAGCGCGCTGGCCACCCTGGCGGTGGCCGTGGTGCTGACACAAAACTTGACCGGCCCCACCGCCGGGCTGATTCCGGTGGCCGGGGGCGCCGATGACGCACGCCTGGACGAAACGTTGGCGCAGCCCGAAGCCAGCAACCTGGGCAGCGTCGCCGAGCAGCGTACGCCAAGCGCGCCTGCAGAGGCCGATTTCGCGGACGGCGTCTCCTCTGTCGTCGACCCGCGCGCGCTGCAGGGCCGTGCAGACCTGCGCCAACCGCAGGTGCAAGAGCGGGGACGTTCAGCACCTAAGGCAACGCCCCCTGCAGTCTTTCAAGAACCGTTTTTCGTGTCACCAGGCGACAGCGAGACAACCTCGCCCGCCCAGCGCGCACCGGTCGAACCCTTCATTGCGCCCGCCCCGGTGATCGCCGAAAGCGGTACCGAGCGCTACCCCGACGCAACACCCGCCCCGCTGAAGATCACCGCCGAGGATCCGGTCTCCACCTTTTCCATCGATGTCGACACCGCGTCCTATGCGCTGGTGCGGTCCTCGCTGAACGCGGGCAATCTGCCGCCGCGGGGGGCCGTGCGCGTCGAGGAAATGCTGAACTATTTCAACTATGCCTATCCGGCGCCTGACGATCGCGCGGTGCCCTTTGCGACCTCCGTCTCGGTGGCGCCAACGCCCTGGAACCCGGACACGCAACTGCTGCATATCGGCATCCAGGGCTATGACATCGCGCCCGCCGACCGCCCACCGCTGAACCTGGTCTTTCTGATCGACACCTCCGGCTCAATGAACGACGCGGCGAAGCTGCCGCTGTTGGTGCGGTCGTTCAAACTGTTGCTTGATACGCTGACGCCCGCCGACAGCATCGCCATCGTGACCTATGCCGGCAGCGCCGGACTGGCGCTGGAACCGACGCCCGCGACCGACCGCGTGGCGATCCTGGGTGCGCTCGACCGGCTGGCGGCGGGCGGATCGACGGCCGGTCAGGCGGGGCTGGAGCAGGCCTATGCCGTGGCCGAGCGGATGGCAGAACCCGGCGACGTGTCGCGGGTCATCCTGGCGACCGATGGCGATTTCAACGTCGGCCTAAGCGATCCCGGCGCGTTGGAGGACTTCATCGCGGAACGCCGCGACCAGGGCACCTATCTGTCGGTGCTGGGCTTCGGGCGCGGCAACTATAACGACGCGGTGATGCAAAGCCTGGCCCAGAATGGCAACGGCGTGGCCGCCTATGTCGACACGCTGGCGGAGGCGCAGAAAGTGCTGGTCGAGGATGTCACCGGCAGCCTTTTCGCGATTGCCGAGGACGTGAAGATCCAGATCGAGTTCAACCCCGCGCAGATCTCCGAATATCGGCTGATCGGGTACGAGACGCGGGCGCTGAACCGCGAGGACTTCAACGACGACAGCGTCGATGCCGGCGAAATCGGTGCCGGCCACCAGGTGACCGCGCTCTACGAGGTCACGCCCAAGGGCTCGGCGGCGGAGCGGGTCAGCGACCTGCGCTATGGCCCGGCGACGCCGGCGGCCGATCCGGGCGCGGAATACGCGTTTCTGAAGTTGCGTTACAAGCTGCCCGGCGAGGATCGCAGCCGCTTGATCGAAACCCCGGTCCTGCCCGACCGCGCGGATATCGCGGCGTCGGAGACACAATTCGCCGCGGCCGTGGCCGGGTTCGGTCGGCTTTTGCGGGGTGAGACCCTGCCGGGGTGGGACTATGCTGCCGCGCGGGCGCAAGCCGCCGGCGCGCGCGGTGAGGACCCGTTCGGCTATCGCTCGGAACTGGTCAACCTGATCCGCATCGCCGATGCGCTGAACTGATCGGACCACAGGCCAAACGCAAAAAAGCCCGCCGGGTCCGGCGGGCTTTCCTCATATCATCGGCGCGCCTTTTCAAGGCGTCAGGCCGGTTAGTCGACTTGCGCCTCCAGCGCCGGAGCGGCCGCGATTTCGATCTTCCGCGGCTTCAGTTCCTCGGGAACCTCGCGGACCAGATCGACATGCAGCAGGCCGTTTTCGGTCACCGCACCGGTGGCGCGCACATGGTCGGCCAACTGGAAGCGACGCTCGAACGCGCGGGTGGCGATGCCGCGATGCAGGTAGTTGCGGTCCTCGCCTTCGGCGGCTTTCTTGCCGCTGATGATCAGCTGCCCGTCACGGGCTTCGATGTTCAGATCGGCCTCGCCGAACCCGGCGATCGCCAAAGTGATGCGATAGGCGTCGTCGCCGGTCTTTTCGATATTGTAGGGCGGGTAGCTCTGCGTTCCGACATCGCTGGTCAGCACATTGTCCAGCACGGCCGCCAGACGGTCGAAACCAACAGTGGAACGGTAAAGCGGGGTGAAATCATAGGTGCGCATGGTGCATCCTCCATAAGAAGCGATACGTTTGTCGGGCCCTCCACCATTGGACGGGTCCCCATTCAACGTGCCGGGCCCGATCTTCGGCGCCCGGCACCGGTTAGGTGGGAAGCGGTTTTGCGGCTTTCAAGATCCCTCGGGCGGCTCGGGAAGCCGCCCCGCCGCAGGTTCGAACGACGGCAAAGACACGCAATGCACCGACGGCGATGTCATCGCCCCGCTGCCGCGCCCTGCAGCCAGGTTCAGCGAGAGATCTGCGGCAAACGCCGGGCCGAAGCCGGCTTCGATTCGCCGCGGCCCAGTTGTTCGGAGATCGACATGCGTTCGGACCCTTTGGTCAGCGTCAGGGAGCGGAACACCGGGTCCGACACGGCCATTTGCTGCAACAGACTGTCGAGCGGCGAGCCCAGCGAGGCGGCCAAAGACACGTCCTGATCCTTCCACTGCGCCATCGCCGACATGACGCTGGCGATCTTTGGCCCGGTGGGAGAGCTGATGAATACCGGCGAGCCGGAGGCGCCAAAGGTCACGTCGCAGGAAAAAATCAGCACATCCCCGCGCATATCCAGCATGTGGCAAGCTTCCTGCAGCGACGGTGCATCCTCGCGGCCCGCGGCATAGGACACGACCATCACCCGATCGCCGGTGCGCGGCGCATCGTACCGCTCGAACGGCACGACCGCGGCATCGCGGATGGGCCGGTCAAGCTCGATGATCGCGACATCGGTGGCGACGCGACGCATGCGGTCGTCGCCGCTGAAGGCATAGTCCTCATGCACCAGGAACCGGCGCGCGCGGCGCGTGGCCGTCGCACGACCATTGAGCAGGCCGGCGTGAAACACGATCCGGCCCGGTTCGTACATTTTCTCGGTGCGGCGGGAGAACACGCAATGCGCGGCGGTCAAAACATGGCGATCGCTGATCAGCGCGCCAGTGCAAAAGCCGGAATTGTCCAAATCCAGGCGTCCGACCGCCTGCCACGCCTGCGCCTCATCGGCATTGGTCAGCTTGCGCAACTCGCTCGCCTCCTGCGCCAAGGCCGGGCTTGCAAGTAACACACATAGCAAAACAAGAATTCGTACCATCTTGTACCGACCTTATGCTGTCTGCCTCTGTCAACTCAAGACGGCGTATTGTTAAAATATGGCTACAATATTCGATGTAGATGGCAATAAGGCCCGATTCCTGGGGCAAGATTCCGTCAAAATGCGCGTCTCGCACAGGGCACGACCGGCCGAAAAACGTGCAAACGCATGAAAACACAGCGCTTTTGGTTAACGACCCTCGATGCGCCAGGCAGCGAAGGCCAATCCGGCGGCCAACAGCAAGAACAGCCAACCGGGCGCCAGCGGGCTCAGCCGGATATCGTCGACGTCAAAGGCTTCGCGCCGTACCAGGCCCAACCATCCGCGGCCCGCGGCGACGCGGTTTTCGCGCACGCGGCGTAAATCCGGGGTGCCGCGATCGTCCAGCCGCAACGCCCCGGCCCCGGTGGCATCGACCAGCGCAGCCAGCGGGGCGGTATCGGAAACCGGGTTCTCGAACTCCTTGGGGGCCGCGGGGCCCACGGCGGTCACCGCCTCGATGCTGCCATCGTCCAGCCGGTAGACGCCGTTTTCCGCCGCGGCGAACCGGCCCTCATAGGTGCCGGGGCCGATCTCGGTCAGCGTCAGCACCTGTTCCTCGCCGGAGGGGCTGGTCACGGTGACCGACCCGACCTCGGTGCCCAGGGTTCGACGGGTGACGATCACCTCTTCGCCGGCGGGTTCGGCGACCAGCACCTCTTCTTCCAACTCGGGCTCTTGCATCAGCCAGTGCGCCAGCCGGCGCAGCAATTCCTGCTGCGGCCCGCCCCCCTCATAGCCGCGCGACCAAAGCCACGCATGATCAGAGGCCAGCATCGCGATACGCCCCTCACCGGGCCGGTCCAGCACCAGAAGCGGGCGACCCTCGGGGCCCTCCATCACCGTGTTGCCGGACAGGGGCTCCATGTCGACCAGCCGGAACCACCGGCCCCAGCCGGGCACGCCGTCTTCCGCCGGGCGTGGGGCGAACGCCTCCAGCCCGCTGGTCACCGGGTGGCGTTGGCCCAACTCGGCGATGCGCGGCACAAAGCCCTCTTCGATCACGCGCGCGGTCGGCGCGGCCGGCAGCACATCGCGCAGCGGTGTCCGATACAGACTTTCAGCGCCGGCGAAGGCAGGGCCGGAGGCAATCAGCACCGCGCCGCCATCGCGCACATATTGTGCGATGTTTTCGATATACAGCGATGGCAGTACGCCGCGCCGGCGGTACCGGTCAAAGATGATCAGGTCGAATTCGCTGACCTTTTCCATGAACAATTCGCGCGTGGGAAAGGCGATCAGCGACAATTCGAACACCGGCACGCCGTCCTGCTTTTCAGGCGGGCGCAGAATGGTGAAGTGCACCAGATCCACCGCCGCGTCGGATTTCAGCAGGTTGCGCCAGGTCCGCTCACCGGCATAGGGCTCGCCCGACACCAGCAACACGCGCAACCGGTCGCGGATGCCGTTGATCGACAGAACGGCAGTGTTGTTGCGGTCGGTCAATTCGCCATCGGCTTCGGGCAGGGTGATCTGCACCACATTCAAGCCGCCGCGATCCAACTCCAGCGGCAAGGCCTGCGGGACGCCAGTGTCGATCTCGAACACCCGCGCATCCTCGCCGTTCAGCGAGACCAGAACCGGTGTGCGCGGCGGCAGATCGGCGGGCGCGCGGCCCAAGGTCTCGACGGAGATGCGCAACTCCACCGCTTCGCCGACGATGGCAAAGGCCGGAGCGGTTTCCACCACCAACCGCCGATCCCACTCATCGGCGCGGCCGGTCAGCACAACATGCACCGGCGCTGGAAAGCTTTGCAGCACCTCTGTGTCATGCACCTGGCCGTCGGTCAGAAGGATCGCGCCGGCGATGCGGTCGCCCGAGACCTCGGCCGCGGCCTCCGCCAGCGCGGTCATCAGCCGGGTACCGCGTTCGGCACCCGATCCGGTGGCATCGGTTACGGTGATCTCGCGCACCTCCAGCGGCGCGCCGGGGTCGTCGGCCAGTTCGGCCAGCCGCGCGTCCAACTCCGCCTCGGCCGCGGCGATCTGTTCGGGGCGGATGTCGATGCCCTGACTGGCCGTGCGATCCTTCACCACGAAGGCGATGTCGCTGAGATAGGTCCGGTCTTCCTGCCGCCAGCTGGGATCGGCCAGCGCGGTCAGCAGAACCAGCGCCGCGATCCCGCGCAGCCACCAGCCCAAAAGCCCGCGCCAGGCGGCAAAGACCAAAAGCGCGATACTGACCACGGCAAAGCCGGCCAGGACCGGCCAGGGCACCAGGGGCGCGAAAGAGATCGAGCCGTCCACGTTAGTTCCCCAACCTCTCCAGCAGCGCCGGCACATGGACCTGATCGGATTTATAGTTGCCGGTCAT
>JBCDDF010000079.1:0-10181 GCA_039180525.1 Pseudomonadota bacterium | reverse complement strand
GTTCAGAAGAGTGGTGAGCATTTCAGTGATGAACTTCAGAGAGACCTTATTGACGGTTGGTCACCAATGGTCAATAAGGCCTCCGGTCACTGCGCGGGACGGGGAGGCCCCGGATCAAGTCCGGGGCGCGTGGTGTGTCGGGGGGCGGTGGGGGGTGATCTGAGTTGCAGCCCCCGCTCAGGTCGGGATCAGCGCCCAATAGTCGAAATCGAGCAACAGGCCCGGCGCGTCGGTGTCGCCGTCGCGCAGCGCACCGGCGCGGTCTGGTTCTGTGGTGGCGGCGAGGCGCAGGCGCAGGGTGCCGATATCGGCACGCTGTGTCCGGGCTTTGTCCAGCACCTGCGACCAGGCGGTGACCGTGTCGCCGGCGAAGGCGGGGGCGACATGACGGCCCGCGTTGATGGCGGCGATGCGTTGCGCGTTGCCCAGGCCGTTGAAGCTGAGCGCGCGGGCCAGGCTGATGATATGCCCGCCATAGATCAGCCGGCGGCCGTCCGCGCGGGCGCGGGTGTCGAAATGCACCCGGGCGGTGTTCTGCCAGAGCCGGGTGGCCAGCATGTGCTCGGCCTCTTCCAGGGTGACGCCGTCGACATGGTCGATGACCTCGCCGATATCGTAATCGCCCCAGCGCCAGCGCGACCCCGCGGCGGTGGTGTCATAGGCGGTGAAATCGAGACCCGCGGGCAGCACCAGATCGCCCGGCGCCACATGGGTCGCCAGTTCGGGCACGACCGGCGTGGGCGCGGGCGCGTTCGGGTCGCGTTTGCGCACCATCACCCAACGGCAATAGCTCAGCACCGTCTCGCCGCCCTGGTCCAGCCCGGTGGTGCGCACCCAGACGATGCCGGTCTTGCCCGACCCGGTCTGGCGCAGACCGATGACCTCGGACCGGGCGCTGAGCGTGTCGCCGGGATAGACCGGGCGCAGGAAGCGCCCTTCGGCATAGCCCAGATTGGCGACCGCGTTCAGCGACAGATCGGGCACGGTCTTGCCGAAGACGATGTGGAAGGCGGCCAGATCCTCCAGCGGCGCGCGCGGCAGACCGCAGGCGCGCGCGAACGTATCGGCGGAACTGAGCGCAAAGCGGTTGGGGTAAAGCGCCTGATAGAGCGCCGCATCGCCCGCCGTCACCGTGCGCGGCGTGGCGTGGTCGAAGATCTGGCCCAGCCGGTAATCCTCGAAAAAGTACCCGCGATCGGTCTTGTCGCTCACAACTCACCCAGCTTCATGTCGGCGCTGTATTCGCCATCGCCGTGTTTGGTGACCGCCTGGGCGCACCGCATGCTGCCGGTGGCGGCGTCAAAGGCATAGGCCGGGTCGCCATAAAGCCGCCAGCCATCGGCCAATGCCTGCGTGACCTTGTGGCAGAAGGCGGCGTCGTCCTCCCCGGTCAGCAGGCGATAGGCGATCATGCGACCGCCCCCGGAAACGGCCACACGCCAAGCAGCCAATGTGCGGTGCCGATAACCGCAAAGACGCCAGCGGAGATCCCCAGCCAGCGCAGATCGCCCGCGGCCGGTCCCGGCTCGGGCCGGATCCAGGCGCCCTCGGCCCGATTGATGACGGCGATCTCCACCGGCACCCACACCAGCAGCGCCCCCCACAGGATCAGCGAAGCCAGATCGCCGTTGACCAGCAGATGCGCGATGCACCAGACCGCGAACCCGGTCAGCATCGGGTGCCGCAGCCAGGCCCGCGCCCGCCCCTTGGACGACCCCATGCCGAACAGCGCCACCGCCGCCAGCATCAGCAGATTGTTGGCATGCACCATCGCCGGCGGCGGATACCAGACCGGCGTGAAGGCCGCGGCGCGGTAGCCCAGCACCATCAGCACGACCGCGGCCAGGATCAGCAGCGCAAACACGCCCTTGGAGCCATCACCCAGCCGCGCGGTCATCGCCGCGCGCGCCTCCGGCGCCAGCCGTTTGAACAGATGTGCCCCCCACCAAAGAGCAATCCCTAGGATCAGAAGTGTCATGGCGCCCCTCCCCCTTCACAGCCGACCGAACCGGGTCCGGGCAGTTTGAAACGGATTTGGGTCGGGATCCAGTGGCGCGCGCAAAAACCCCGGCGCCGGCACAGTTCACCCGGCGTCGCCCGCGCCCATCGCGGCGATCGCCTCGGCCTTGGCAAGCGTCTGGCGCGCGGCCTCCACATGCAGGTTCTCCACGATCCGCCCGTCCAGCACCGCCACTCCGGCACCGGCGGCGACCGCGGCCTCATAGGCGGCGACCTCGGCCCGGGCGCGGTCGATATCGGCAGGCGTTGGCGCGAAGACGGCGTTCGCGATCTCCAGTTGCGCCGGGTGGATCAGCGTCTTGCCGTCGAAACCCAGATCGCGGCCCTGTTCGCATTCCAGGCGCAGGCCGTCCGCGTCGCGAAAGGCGTTATAGACCCCATCCAGCGCCACGATCCCGGCCGCGCGCGCCGCCAGCAGGCTGTGCGACAGCGCGCCGAGCAGTGCCAGACGATCGGCCCGCGCCCGCGCGCCGGTGTCCTTCAGCAGGTCGTTGGTCCCCATCACGATCCCGCCCATGCCGGGCGCCGCGCAGATCTCCGCCGCGTTCAGCACGCCCAAGGGGGTTTCGATCATGGCCCAGATCTCGCTTGGATGGTCGGGATTGGCCGCCGCCAGCGTGTCGGCCACCACGCCGACATCGCGCGCCGAGGCCACTTTCGGCAGCAGCAGACCGTCCGGGCGGACGGCGATCGCGGCCTCCAGATCGGTGGCGCCCCAGGGCGTATCGAGCGCGTTGATGCGCATCAGCACGCGGCGGGCGCCGAACCCGCGTTCGGCGATGGCGCCGGCGACCAGATCGCGCGCGGCCTCTTTGGCATCGGGCGCGACGGCATCCTCCAGATCCAGGATCAGCGCGTCGGCGGCCAGGGACTTCGCCTTTGCCAGCGCGCGCCGGTTGGACCCGGGCATGTAGAGGGCCGATCGATAGGGATGCATGATTCTCGCCCCGAAACCAAAGACCTATTGCGGCGCAACATGTGGACCCGCGGCGCGGCGGATGCAAGCCGCTGGCGCGGCTTCCGGGCACCGCACGCATCGTTAACCAATTTTTCCGACTTTGTCGGGATGCTGTTTGACACAAGACCAAGGCGGCCCCTCGGGGCTTTGGGCGGTGACCGGCGGGCGCCGCTCTCGTGAAACGAAAGAGCGCGGGCCGAAGGACCCCGTCTCCGCGACACACGGGCCCGCCGAATAGAGGTACGACCATGAAAAGAATTTTCATCGCCCTCGCCACGCTGGCCGCGATCGCTCTCCCGGCGCAGGCCGTCGCACAAGGCCGCGCCTGCGGCGATCGCGAACGGATTATCGAACGCCTGCAGGCGAAGTATGGCGAAACGCGCACCGGCGCGGGGCTCGCCAGTTCCAATGGCGTGGTGGAGATCTTCGCCTCCACCGAAACCGGCACCTGGACCATCCTGATCACCGCCCCCTCGGGCCGCGCCTGTCTGATGGCTGCCGGCGAAAACTGGCAGGGCAATCCCGGCGACGTGACGAAATCGGGCCACCCCGTCTGATCCTCCCCCTACAGACGCTGGCCCCAGGGCGCCGCTCGGCAAGAGCGGCGCCTTTTTTGATCGGGTTGTTAGGGTCAGGACCCATTGATCCTGCGCCGCTGGCGTAGCGGGTCCTGACCCTAACCTTTTCAGCAGCACTGGCCCTGTTAGCGCGGCATCGGATCGAACGGTATCGCCCCTGCCGATCTAAGTTGTGCCGAAATCACTTCCGCAAAGCGATGCGCAAATGTCTCGCGCTCAGCGACCGGTTTCCGAAAGTAGCGCTCCGCCGCAAAGCTTTGATCCGGGCTCGTCGCACTATCTGCATCCAGCACTTCGTCATGATAATGCGCAAGATGTCCCAATTCGTGCAGCACCGTTCGATACAGGATCGTGTTTCGCAGCGCGCCCGGTTCTAACACCGCCTCATAGTAGCGCCTGGTCTCTCGAAAGAGATGCCCATCCGCGCGCAGACGGTCCAATTCCGCGCGATCCTCAGGGCGGAGGCGTTTGGGCCAGCGAAGACACGCCCCGGTTTGCTGTGCTTCCAAACCGATTGCCGTACCGCAATGGGCACCAAATCGGGCAGAATAGAGGAACCGGCCCCAGACCGGATTCAATACACGCTGTTTTCGCGTCGGCTGGCGAAACGCGATGATATCCGGCAGCTTCGGGACCAGCGGCGCGACAGCCGTCAACAGCCTCAGAACATCCTGAGGTGTGCAGCCATAGCTAAAGCCCGGGTTCGGCGATGCAAAGGCAATCGCAATGTCACGGCCGCCGACCTTGGCTGCACTCCAATTCGCGCCGTCAACACGCTCGTAGAACCGGCGCTCATCGCCGTCGGCCCAGCTTTCCGGAATCCGCAGATCGTTTCGCCGCCGAAAGCCGGAAGATACCGTTCCAATCGTCCGATTGCGCCGCTCCGGGCGCCGGGGTCCAGGCTTTGACATCGTTTGGTGCCCAAGAGGAATAAGGCGCATCCTAGCATTTCTTAGGAAACAGATACGATGGGATTTCCCAGGCCGCCCGCCGACATCCAAGAAAGCGCTCGCACCCGCGCCTCACCTGAAGGATTGCCGGCCGCCGCCCCTCCCCGCTTCTTTGATCCCCAAATATCCCCGCCGGAGGCCCCCACGAGCCGGTGGCGCCCCCTCCGGCCCGGGGGCACCGAGGCGACAGCACCCTTGCGGCACCGGGGCTTTGCAATTACCCAACGGCCCCAGCGACCACACCCCATCGGAGGACCCCCACCATGGCACGCGCGAAAATCGCCCTGATCGGCGCCGGGCAGATCGGCGGCACGCTGGCTCATCTGGCCGCGCTGAAGGAATTGGGCGATGTCGTCCTCTTCGACATCGCCGAGGGCATCCCCCAGGGCAAGGCGCTAGACATCGCCGAAAGCGCCCCGGTGGACAAGTTCGACGCAGCCCTTGGCGGCACGCAGGACTACGCCGAAATCGCCGGCGCGGATGTCTGCATCGTCACCGCCGGGGTGGCCCGCAAACCGGGCATGAGCCGCGACGACTTGCTGGGCATCAACCTAAAGGTCATGAAATCCGTAGGCGAGGGCATCGCCCAGCACGCCCCGAACGCCTTTGTCATCTGCATCACCAACCCACTCGACGCGATGGTCTGGGCGCTGCGCGAATTTTCCGGCCTGCCGCGTGAAAAGGTCTGCGGCATGGCGGGCGTGCTCGACAGCGCCCGGTTTCGGCATTTCCTGGCCGATGAATTCAAGGTTTCGGTCAAGGACGTCACCGCCTTCGTGCTCGGCGGGCATGGCGATACGATGGTGCCGCTGACGCGCTATTCCACGGTCGCCGGCATCCCGCTGCCCGATCTGGTGGAGATGGGCTGGACCAGCCAGGAAAACCTGGACGCCATCGTCCAGCGCACCCGCGACGGCGGCGCGGAAATCGTGGGGCTTTTGAAGACCGGGTCGGCGTTCTACGCCCCCGCCGCCTCGGCCATCGAGATGGCGGAGGCCTATCTGAAGGACCAGAAACGCCTGTTGCCCTGTGCCGCGCATCTGTCGGGCGCCTATGGCGTCAAGAACATGTATGTTGGCGTGCCCACCATCATCGGCGCAGGCGGCATCGAGCGCGTGGTCGAGATCAAGCTGAACAAGGACGAAAAGGCGATGTTCGACAAATCGGTCGACGCGGTCAAAGGTCTGGTAGAGGCCTGCCAGGGGATCGACCAAAGCCTCGCCTGAGCCTTGGCGGTCCTGCTGGATCCGTTCGGGATCGCCTATTTTCCGATCCCCAAGGTCGCCAACTCAACCATCCGCTTCGCCCTTGAGGCGGCGTGCCCGGACGGGTTCGAGAACATCGGCAACAAGCGCATGTCGCCCGGCCTGCGCCGACGCACCGCCGGGCGCTGGCGGTTCGCGGTGGTGCGCGACCCACTGGCGCGCGCGCTGTCGGGCTATGCCAACCGGGTCGTGCACGAACGCGACATCATCCGGTCGGGCGTCTCCGTCGCCGCGCTGCGCCTCTTGCGCCGGACACCGCGACCCGACCCCGACACGTTCTTCCAGAACCTGCGCGTCTATATGCTGACCAATGACCGCGTGCGCCGCCATCTGATGCTGCAGCGCCG
Organism: Pseudomonadota bacterium; assembly: GCA_039180525.1. Taxonomy (GTDB): domain Bacteria; phylum Pseudomonadota; class Alphaproteobacteria; order Rhodobacterales; family Rhodobacteraceae; genus Halovulum. The sequence continues at coordinate 4,064 of JBCDDF010000079.1, read as the reverse complement.
CTATCTGGGCACGGATCTGAGCTTTTTCGACGCGATCTACCGGATCGACGAATTGCCCCGTCTGGCGCGTGAGCTGTCCGCCCGGTTGGGGCGCGAGGTGGTGTTCGGCCACCACCAGACCGGCGGGCCCAAACTGACATGGGCGGATCTGGCCCCGGCCACGCGGCGCGCGCTGGCGGCGTATCTGGCGCCCGACTATGCGCTGCTCGGCGCGTATTTCACCCCGCCCTGGGGCAAGGATGAAGAAAGCGTTTACCCAACCCCGCAAATGTGACCACAAAATTTTTTTGTGTGATCACAAATTCGGCGGAAACCGGTAAGCTTCGGAAAATCGACCAAGTTTCCTTTGCCCCCGACGCGGCCTCGCGCTACGCAAACCCAATACTCCGAGTCTTCACGGCCAGCAAAAGCGGGGGCATGTCGTCCATGAACATCCACGAATACCAGGCAAAGCAGCTGTTGAAGGACTACGGCGCCCCGGTCAGCGACGGCCGCGCCGTCACCCGCGCCGAAGAGGCAAAGACCATGGCCGGCGAGTTGGACGGCCCGATCTGGGTGGTCAAGGCGCAGATCCATGCCGGCGGCCGCGGCAAGGGGTCGTTCAAGGAATCCGCCGCCGGCGATCAGGGCGGCGTGCGCATCACCAAATCGGTCGAAGATGCCGCCGAACAGGCGCAAAAGATGCTAGGCCGCACGCTGGTGACACACCAGACCGGGCCCGCGGGCAAGCAGGTCAACCGGGTTTATATCGAGGATGGCTCGGACATCGCGACCGAGCTTTACCTGGCGCTCTTGGTCGATCGCGGATCGTCGCGGATTTCGTTCGTATGCTCGACCGAAGGCGGCATGGACATCGAAGAGGTGGCGGCCAAGACGCCGGAAAAGATCCTGTCGTTCTCGGTGGATCCGGCCAGCGGCATCTCCGGCTTCCATGGCCGTCGCGTCGCGTTTGCGCTGGGGCTGACGGGTGGCCAGGTCAAGGAATGCGTAAAGCTGGTGAACACGCTGTTCGCCATGTTCGTCGAACGCGACATGGAAATGCTGGAGATCAACCCGCTGATCGTGACCAAAGACGGGCATCTGAGATGCCTGGACGCGAAGATGGGCTTCGATTCGAACGCGCTCTACCGCCAGCCGGCGATCCTGGCCCTGCGCGACGAGACCGAAGAGGACCCCAAAGAGCTTGCGGCGTCGAAATTCGATCTGAACTACATCGCGCTGGATGGCGAAATCGGCTGCATGGTCAACGGCGCCGGGCTGGCCATGGCGACGATGGACATCATCAAGCTCTACGGCTCGGAGCCGGCGAATTTCCTGGATGTGGGCGGCGGCGCGACCCGCGAAAAGGTAACCGAGGCGTTCAAGATCATCACCTCCGACCCGCAGGTCAAAGGCATCCTGGTCAACATCTTCGGCGGCATCATGCGCTGCGACGTGATCGCCGAGGGCGTCGTGGCCGCGGTCAAGGAGGTCGGCCTGCAGGTCCCCCTGGTGGTGCGGCTTGAGGGCACGAATGTGGAGAAGGGCAAGGAAATCCTGAACAATTCCGACGTCGACGTGATCGCCGCGGACGACCTGGCCGATGCGGCCGAGAAAATCGTGAAGGCTGTGAGTGGGTGAGACGCGGTTCGGCGAAGCCGATGAAACGTCCAGTGGACGTTTCAAGCGTCGAACGGGCGAAGCCCTGGCCATCGACGCCGTCATCCGCGAACCAGATGGCGAGCCGCGCTGCCGCATCGATTTCCGCGCCGACTCACCATGCCACGCCTGGGCGCGCGGCCCGGGCCTGGGGCGGTTCAACGCCACGCCGCATCGCCGCCCGTACCCGCCATCGCGGCACGCTGACGGTGCTGACCGGCGCCGCCCCCGACTATCGCCTGACCGCAAGAGCGCGCGGATAATCGCCGGCAGCGGCGGAACTCGAAGGAACTCAAATGGCCGTACTCGTTGACGAAAACACCCGCGTGATCTGCCAGGGGCTGACCGGCTCTCAGGGCACGTTTCACTCCGAACAGGCGATGGCCTATGGCACCAAGATGTGCGGCGGTGTCACGCCCGGCAAGGGCGGCAGCACGCATATCGGCCTGCCGATCTTCGACACCGTGCATCAGGCGCGCGCGGCCACGGATGCCACCGCCACCGCGATCTATGTGCCGCCGCCCTTTGCCGCAGACGCGATCCTGGAGGCGATCGATGCGCAGATGCCGCTGATCGTGTGCATCACCGAAGGGATCCCGGTGCTGGACATGATGAAGGTGAAACGCGCGTTGGAGGGCTCGGCCTCCACCCTGATCGGGCCCAACTGCCCCGGCATCATCACGCCGGATGCGTGCAAGATCGGGATCATGCCGGGCCATATCCACAAGCGCGGCTCGGTCGGCGTGGTCAGCCGGTCGGGCACGCTGACTTATGAGGCGGTCGGCCAGACCACGGCCGCGGGTCTGGGCCAGTCCACCTGCATCGGCATCGGCGGCGACCCGATCAAGGGGATGGAACATATCGACGCGCTGGAGTTGCTGCTGGGCGATCCGGAAACCGAAAGCATCATCATGATCGGAGAGATCGGCGGCTCGGCCGAAGAAGACGCGGCGCAATTCATCGCCGACGAGCGCAAGGCGGGCCGGGCGAAGCCCATCGCCGGTTTCATCGCCGGCCGCACAGCGCCCCCGGGCCGCCGCATGGGCCATGCCGGTGCCATCGTCGCCGGCGGCAAGGGCGGCGCCGAAGACAAGATCGAGGCGATGAAAGCCGCCGGCATCGTCGTCGCCGACAGCCCCGCGGGCCTGGGCGAGGCGGTGCTGAAAGCGATTGGCTGAGGCGCATGCTGGTCAGCCACACGAAAGGGTTCGTGTTTCTCAAGACGCGAAAGACCGCCGGCACCTCGATCGAGATGCTGCTGGAACCCTTCTGTGTGCCGCCCGGCCAGGACGTGGCCGAGATCGCACCGGCCAAACGGTCGCGATACGGGATCGTCGGCGCGCGCGGCGTGCCGGGACAGCGGACGGTGTGGCGGCGCGACTGGCGCAACCACATGCCGGCCGAACGGGTCCGCCGAAACCTCGGCGCGCGCCGCTGGGACCGCTACGTCAAAATATCGGCGGTCCGCAATCCGTTCGACCGGATGGTGTCGCTCTATCACTGGCTGACCGGCGACCCGCGGCAGAGCCCGGGCTGCATCGCCCGATTCCGCCGCTGGCTGGCGGCAGAGACCTGGCCCGACGACGCGCGGATCGTGCAAATCGGCGGCGCCTGGGTGGTGGACCGGCTGATCCGGTTCGAGCATCTGACCGCGGATCTGGTCTCGCTGAGCCGGGCGCTGGGGCTGGCGTTGAACCCGGCCGCGCTGCCGCAGGCCAAACGCGCGGCCCCGGCGGCGGGCCCGGACCCAGCGGCCTATTTCGACGCGGCCTGCACCGACATCGTGCGGCGGCGCATGGCCTGGGCCTTCGAACATGGCGGCTATGCCGAGGATCCGCGCCTCGCGGGGCGGGGCTGAGACGATGGTGCTGATCTCTCACACGCATAAATTCATCTTCTTCAAGACCAAGAAGACCGCCTCGACCAGTGTGGAGATGTTCTTCGAACCCTTCTGCCTGCCGGAGAGCGCGCCGCCACGACCCGAATACTGTGACGAGTTCATCGGGCCCACGGGCATCGTCGGCAGTCGGCGCGGCAAGGCGAAGCGGCGGCTGGCGAGCTGGCCGCAGCACATGCGCGCGATGAGCGTGCTGCGCAAGGCCGGCCCGCGGGTGTTCCTGAGCTATTTCAAGTTCGCCACCGTGCGGAACCCGTTCACGCGCACGCTGTCGGCGTTCCGCTATACCTATCACCGCGACCGCGATGCGCTGGCCGCGCTGTCCTTTGCCGAACACCGCGAAGCGTTCAACACCTGGCTGGATCAGAACTATTTCGCCGCGCAGGACCGGCGCATGTACACCATCGCCGGCTGGCCGGTGGCGAACGCCTATATCCGCTATGAACATCTGGGCGAGGATATTCAGGCGATCTGCGCCCGGCTGGGCCTGCCATGCGATCTGGACCGGCTGCCGCATACCAAGAAGATG
>JBCDDF010000078.1:0-10276 GCA_039180525.1 Pseudomonadota bacterium | reverse complement strand
GTTCCGCTCATAAGGGCCGAGGTTCAGGCCTTGGGTGTCCTGGCGCAGATAGTAAGAGCTGTCGACATCGCGCAGAAGCGGCAGCTTGCGGCCGTGTTCGGCAGACCAGGCGGCGATTTCGGGGATCGCATCGGTCAGGAAGTACTGATGGCTCATCACCGCCATGGGTGGCATGCGGCCGCCGTGGGGCAGGAACCATTCGGCCACCCGGCCGGCGTAGTAGCCGGCGGCGTTGACCACCTTTTTGCAGCGGATCTCTCCCTTGTCGGTCTCGACTACCCATTCGCCGCGATCGCGCCGCACCCCCGTGGCGGGGGTGTGGCGAAAGATGCGCTGGCCCTGGTCGCGCGCGCCCTTGGCCAGGGCCTGGGTCAACTGGGCGGGGTCGATGTCGCCGTCCAGCGGATCCCACAGACCGCCGGCCAGGTCGTGCAGTTCCATGAACGGGAAATGGTCGCGCAGCTCTTCTGGCGTGCACATGTCCATCTGAATACCCTGGCGCGCGGCCATGCTGGCGACGTGTTCGAACTCGCGCATCCGCTCCAGCCCGTGCGCCAGGCGGATCGCGCCGGTGACGTGGTAGTTCATCGGGTAGTCCACCCGTTCGGCCAGATCCCGGTAGAGCGACAGGCTTTCGCGTTGGATCGTCAGCACCGCCCAGGAGCCGCTGAAATGCGGGCAGTTGCCTGCGGCGTGCCAGGTGGAGCCCGCCGTCAGTTCGTTCTTTTCCAAAAGCACGCAGTCGCGCCAGCCCTCAAGGCCCAGATGATAGAGCGTGGAGGCACCCACGGCGCCGCCGCCGATGATGACCACGCGTGCGGTGGAGGGAAGATCGGCCATGGAATGTCCTCAGTAGACCGGCGGGGCGATCACCCAGATCGCCTCGGCCGGAATGTCATAGGGGTTGGCCCAGCGGTAGCACTGGCCGCGGATGCGTAAGGAATCGCCCTTGCCGAGCGTGAAGCCGGCATCGTCCAGCCAGACATCCAGCCGCCCGGCGGTGATCGTCGCCAGTTCCTGGGTCGGGCGGCTGACCGGCACGGTGCGGGCGGTGCCGGGGGCGAAGCGGGAGTGGATGACCTCGAACGCGTCCGTCAGATCGGGCGACAGCAGGGTTTCGGTCAGCCCGGCCTCGCGGTCGCCCAGCGTGCGGCCGGCGCCGGCGCGGACGACATGCCCGGCCTCTGCGGCGCTGGCCGGGGCGCCGAACAGGATCGAGACCGGCACGTCCAGCGCCGCGGCGATGGCCTGCAGATCGTCCATGGCCGGTGTTTTCAGATCGCGTTCGACCTCGCTGAGCCAACCGATGGATTTGCCGATCCGCGTCGCCAGCGCGCCCAGCGTCAGCCCGCGGGTCTTGCGCAGCGCGCGCAGATCGCGGCCAAGGGCCGGGTGTGTGTCGATGGGTCGGGAATAGGCCATGGCGGTCGCGGTTTCGGGTCGCGCGGATGGTGCGTCGAGCTGCGTGAAAAAATCAACAGAAATTTCACCTGTTGCCGTCAGGCGGAGAGCGCCGCCCGGGCCTCGCGCACCAGTTGGGTTTCTTCCTGGGCCGGCAGCACCCAGGCCGGCACGGCGGTGGCGTTGGCGGCGGCAAGGGCGGGGCCGCCCGCGGCATTGGCCGCCGGGTCGAGCGCCACGCCCAGATGACCGAGCCGGGCCGCGATGTCGGCCCGCGCCGCGGCGTCGTTTTCGCCGATGCCACCGGTGAAGACCACGCCGTCACAACCCCCCATCGCCGCGGCCAGGGATCCCGCCGCCCGCGCCGCCCAATAACAGAAATGGTCCACCGCGCCCGTCTGGCCCGCGGCCCTCAGCGCCCGCATGTCGGACGCGCCGCCCAGCCCCTTCAGCCCGCTTTCCGCATTCAACAGCCGCCGCGCGCCGTCGATCCCAAGCCGGTCGGCCAGGTCCAGCACCGCGTTGGCGTCGATCTCTCCCACCCGACTGCCCATGGTCAGGCCCGACACCGGCGAATAGCCCATGCTGGTGGCCACCGACCGGCCATCCCGGATGGCACAGACACTGGCGCCGTTGCCAAGGTGAAAGGCCAGCAGCCGACCCGGCAGCGGCGTGGCGGTCAGATCCGGCCAGCCCGCGACCAGCCCGGCATAGGACAGCCCGTGAAAGCCATAGCGGCGGATGCCGGCGGTTTCCGGCCCGGCGGGCAGGGCATAGCGCCAGGCCGATTCGGGATTGGTGGCGTGAAAGGCGGTATCGAAGCAGGCGATCTGGGTCAGATCCGGGCGCAGCGGGGTCAGCGCGTCGATGGCGCTGAGCGCGGCCGGGTTGTGCAGGGGTGCCAGCGGGATGCAGGCGGCGATGCCGTCGCGTACCGCCGCGGTCACCGGCACCGGGCGGGTCAGGGCCTGGCCGCCATGCACCACCCGGTGGACGGCGGCGGTCAACCCGGTGGGCAGGTCCAGAGCCGGCAGAAGGGCGGCAAAGGCGGCGCGGTGGTCGGGCGCCGCGACGGGCTCGGCGCCACCGGCGGTCTCCAACCGGGCGGCGCCGCCGCCGATCTCGGTCACGGCGCCGCGGGTTTCCACCCGGCCGCCGGCATCGCACAGCGCCAGTTTCAGCGAGGACGAGCCCGCATTGACGGTGAGGAAGGACAACGAACGCCTAGGCGGGCGCCTGCGCGCGCATATCCTCTGCCCGGATGCCGGCCACCGCGACGGGTTTCTTCATCGCATCGCGGCGGAAGGGCTCGCCCAGTTCCTGGTTCAACAGCGCCTCGATCAGCGTGGTCTTGCCCGCCGCCTGATCCTTCAGCGCCTGGTTCAGCGCGTCCGTCAGCGCATCCATGGTCTGCGCCTGCACGCCCTTCAGCCCGCAGGCTTCGGCGATGCCGGCATAGCTGACCTGGGTGTCGAGTTCGGTGCCGATGAAATTGTCGTCATACCACAGCGTCGAGTTCCGCTTTTCCGCGCCCCATTGGTAATTGCGGAACACGACCATGGTGATGGCCGGCCATTCCGGACGACCGATGGCGGTCAACTCCGTCACCGCGATGCCGAACGCCCCGTCGCCGGCAAAACCCACCACCGGTGTGTCGGGGCAGGCGATCTTGGCGCCGACGATCGCCGGCAGACCATAGCCGCAGGGGCCGAACAGGCCGGGGGCGAGGTATTTCCGGCCGGTCTCGAAGGTCGGATAGGCGTTGCCGATGGCGCAATTGTTGCCGATATCGCTGCTGATGATCGCCTCCGCCGGCAGGGCGGCCTGGATCGCGCGCCAGGCCATGCGCGGGCTCATCCAGTCCGGCTTTGCGGTGCGGGCGCGTTCGTTCCAGCTGGTGCCGGGATCGTCCTCTTCATGGTCCATCGACGACAGCATCTGCGCCCAGCGCGATTTGCGTTGCGCGATCACGTCGCGCCGCGCCTGGCGGTCGGTGTCGCCGGCATCCTCGCCGAGCGCGCCCAGGATCCCTTCGGCCACCTGTTTGGCATCGCCGACGATGCCCACGCTGACCGGTTTGGTCAGGCCGATCCGATCGGGGTTGATGTCGACCTGGATGATCTTGGCGTCCTTCGGCCAGTAGTCCAGGCCATAGCCCGGCAGGGTGGAAAACGGGTTCAGCCGCGTGCCCAGCGCCAGCACGACATCGGCCTCGGAGATCAGCTCCATCCCCGCGCGCGAGCCGTTATAGCCCAAGGGCCCGGCGAAAAGCGGGTGCGAACCGGGGAAGGCATCATTGTGCTGGTAGCCGCAGCAGACCGGCGCATCCAGCCGCTCGGCCAGCGCCATGGTCGCCGGGATCGCATCGGCCAGCACCACGCCAGCGCCGTTCAGGATCACCGGGAAGCGGGCGGAACTCAGCAGTTTCGCCGCCTCTTCCACCGCCGCGGCCCCACCGGAGGGGCGTTCGAATTCAACCATCTTGGGCAGATCGATATCGATGACCTGGGTCCAGAAATCGCGCGGCATGTTGATCTGTGCCGGGGCAGAGGCGCGGCGGGCCTGCAGGATCACGCGGTTCAGCACCTCGGCCACGCGCGCGGGGTCGCGGACCTCTTCCTGATAGGCGACCATGTCCTCGAACAGCGCCATTTGTTCGACTTCCTGGAAACCGCCCTGGCCGATGGTCTTGTTCGCCGCCTGCGGCGTGACCAAAAGCAGCGGCGTATGGTTCCAATAGGCGGTTTTGACGGCGGTGACGAAATTGGTGATGCCGGGGCCGTTCTGGGCGATCATCATGCACATCTTGCCCGAGGCGCGGGTATAGCCGTCGGCCATCATCCCGCCCGAGCCTTCATGCGCGCAATCCCAGAACGTGATGCCGGCCTGCGGGAAAAGATCCGATATCGGCATGAAAGCCGATCCGATAATGCCGAACGCATCTGTGATGCCGTGCATCTGCAGCGTTTTGATGAACGCCTCTTCTGTGGTCATGCGCATGGGTCATCCTCCCGGCTGTTTCTTGCATCCTGTGGGGGGACGGCATCGTTTTGGCAAGACGAAAGCGCCCGGACGGATCGCCGCGCCGAAGCTGGACCGACGCGGCAGCCGGTCCTGCGGGGTGACTGGCGGGCGGCGGGCGGCGTCTTGGCCCGGGCCGGAGGGCGGACCCGTAGGATGGGTTTCAAACCCATCCTACCCCGGCGCCGCGCGGGATCGGGCCATCGCCGGCCGGCGGGCCTGCGGTGCCTTGGCGCCAAGCCGGGCGGGCGGGCGGGCGAAGCGGGGCCTAAGGCCGCAGGTCTTTGGGTTTCAGTTGAAATACCGCCGCAGGCGGATGTCGGCGCTGCGGGCATGGGCCTCCATCCCTTCGGCGCGCGAGATCCGCGCGGTGGCCTCGCCGGCGGCGCGCATGGCGGCGCGGTCCGATCGCTGCCAGGTCACGACTTTCAGGAACTTGTGCACCGACAGCCCGCCGGTATAGCGCGCGGCGCCCGAGGTGGGCAGCACGTGGTTCGGGCCGGCCGCCTTGTCGCCCAGCGCGACCGTGGTCTCTGCGCCCAGAAACAGCGAGCCGTAGGATTGCAACCGGCCGAGCCACCAATCCAGATCCGCCGCCTGCACGTGCAGATGTTCGGGCGCATAGACGTCCGCGGCCACGGCCATCGCCTCCCGGTCGTCACACAGCAACACCTCGCCATGGTCGCGCCAGGCGGCTTCGGCCGCGGCGCGGTTGGGTTCGGGCAGATCGGCGATCAATGCGGGCATCCGGGCCTGCACCCGGTCGGCCAGCGCGCGGTCATCGGTGACCAGCCAGACCGGGGAATTCGCGCCGTGTTCCGCCTGGCCGACAAGATCGACGGCCACGAATTCGGGATCGGCGGTCGCGTCGGCCACCACCAGCAGATCGGTGGGCCCGGCGACCATGTCGATGCCGACACGGCCGAAGAGCAGCCGCTTGGCCTCGGCCACATATTGGTTGCCGGGGCCGGCCAGAATATCGGCCGGCGGCGTTTCGAACATGCCGAAGGCCATCGCCGCCACGCCCTGCACGCCGCCCAGCGCCAGCACCGTGTCCGCGCCTGCCAGATGCAGCGCATAGAGGATCGCCGGCGGGATCCCGACCCCGGGCTTGGGTGGCGAGACGGCGGTCACATGCGCCACGCCTGCGGCCTTGGCCGTGGTCACGGTCATCAGCGCGCTGGCGATATGGGCATAGCGCCCGCCGGGCACGTAGCAGCCGGCGGCAGACACCGGGATCAGCCGCTGACCGGCATGAAAACCCGGCTCCAACTCGATTTCGGTTTCGGTCAGCGTGGCGCGCTGCGCCTGGGCAAAGCGGCGGATGCGGTCATGGGCGAAGGCGATGTCGCGGCGCACATCCTCGGGCACCTCGGCCGCCGCGGCGGCCAGGGCGTCGGGCGTGACGACGACCTCCCCTTCCCAGCGGTCATACTCCCGCGCCATGGCCCGAGCGGTGGCCTCGCCGCCGGCTTCCAACTGGCGCAACAGATCCTGGACGCGGGCCTGAAGGTCCGGGTCGAAGGCCTGACCCGGGCGTTCGGCGCGTTTGAGATATGTGCCGGGCGCGGTCAGGACCGGCCCTTCCAGGGCACCAGCAGGTTTTCCAGCTTTCGCATCAGAATGTCGATGCCGTAGCCGATGATGCCGATCAGGATGATCCCCATCACCACGATATAGGTCTGCTGAAACTTCGACGCGGCGGTGATCATCATGCCCGCCCCGACATTGGCCGCGACCAGTTCCGCCGCCACCACGGTGCCCCAGCACACGCCCATCGCGACGCGGGCGGCGGTAAAGATTTCGGGCAGCGAGTTGGGGATGATCACATGCCGCAGGATCTGCCATTTCGAGGCGCCCAGGCTATAGGCCGCATGCACCTTGGTGATGTTGACGCCCGACACGCCGGCACGCGCACCGATCGCCATGATCCAAAGCGCTGCGAGAAACAAGAGCACCACCTTGCCGGTTTCGTCGATGCCGAACCAGATGATCACCAGCGGGATCAGCGCCAGCGGCGGCACCGGGCGCATGAATTCCACGATCGGGTCGAACCAGCCGCGGAACCAGTCGCTCAGGCCCATGGCATAGCCCAGCGGAATGCCCACGGCGGCGCCGAGCACGAACCCGGCGAGCACGCGGAACAGCGAATAGCCCAGATGCTCCAGCAGGGTGAAATTGCGATAGCCGTCGCGCGCGGTTTCCGTCAGCGCCTGCCACACCCGCTCGGGCGAGGGCAGATAGAGCGGCTGCATCTGGATGCCGCGGGCGGGCACGAAGTTCAGCGTGCCGCGTTCGGTCATATTGACCCGCCCGCCATCGATCGACACGCCGTCGCCGGGCGCGATCGGCTGGCCGTTGACCGCGGTGACGGCATAGCCGTCGGCATCGCCGCCGCCATCGTTGCGTTCCACCCGGATGAGCGTGGACCGATAGGTGGCGACGGTGGCCGCATCGTTCAGCGCGAACCCGTCGCCGGGCTCGATTTCCGGATCGTCGACATCCTCGCCCAGGGGATGCACCACCACGCGCACGGTGGCGTCATCGGTCGCGCCATCGGGGGTGGTGGCGGTATAGGTGAACTCGGTCTGACCCAGGAACGGCCCCGGAACATTCAGGGGCGACAGGGCGGAGCCAGTGAACGCGCCCCAGATCAGAAACAGCACGGCCACGGAAATGACCGAGGCCCAGCGGTTCGGCCGCACGGCACTTTCATCGCCGAAGGTCACGGTCTTGAGCGAGGTGAAGTCCTGCCGCCGCCGGCCCCTTGTGATCAGCGTGACCACGACCGCCGCGCCCGCGAACAGGCCCGCATAGATCAAAAGCAGGATCAATCCGGTCATCTTACGCGCCCTCCGCCCGGCCCATGATCTCTTCCTCCATCTCCCAGATCATCGCCAGGATCTCCTCCCGCGTGTCGCCGAACCCGTCGGATTTCTTGACGTCGCGCAGATCGGCGTTCACCCCGCGTTCGGCGAAGGGCAGACGGTATTCCTTGTGGATGCGGCCGGGGCGCGGGGCCATGACCAGCAGCCGTTCGCCCAGCAGCAGCGCCTCTTCCACCGAATGGGTGATCAGGATGATGGTCTTGCCGGTTTCCTTCCAAAGCTGCAGCACAAGGCCCTGCATCTTTTCCCGCGTCAGCGCATCCAGCGCGCCCAGGGGTTCGTCCATCAAGATCACGTCCGGGTCATTGGCCAGACAGCGGGCCAGGGCCACACGCTGCTGCATGCCGCCGGAAAGCTCATAGATCGCCTTGTCCTTGAAATCGGCCAGGCCGGTGAGCTCCAACAGCCGGTCGGATTTCTCGCGCCGCGCGCTGACGGGATCGCCCTTCATGCGCGGGCCGAATTCGACATTGTCGCGCACGCTCATCCATTCGAACAGCGCGCCCTGTTGGAACACCATGCCGCGTTCGGCATCCGGCCCCAGCACGTCATGGCCGTTGAGCACGATGCGCCCTTCGGTCGGGCGCAGAAAGCCGGCGACGATGTTCAGCAGCGTGGTCTTGCCGCAGCCCGATGGGCCCAGGACCGACAGCAATTCACCGTTGGCAAGGGTCAGCGACACATCCTGAAGCGCCTGCACGAAGGACCCGTTGGGCAGATCGAAACGCATCGAGAGATTCTCGATGATCAGTCCGGACATGGGACCTCCTGCGCAGCTGGATGAATGGCGGCTAGGACGGGTTGGCGGCGGGGCCGTTGCGGCGGCCCCGCCCCATGGTCAGGAAATACGATCGGCGATCAAAGACCGGAGGCCGTTTCCAGCGGGCTGGCATCCACCGCGTCGGAATAGGTTTCCAACGCCGAGGGGATGGAGCCCGCATCCTTGAACACTCCGGCCACGCCAAGCATGAACTCCTGCGCGCCGCCGCCCAGCCACTTGTTGCTCAACTGTTCGTCCAGCGACGGAAAGACAAAGGTGTCGATGGTCGCCGCGGTGGCCTCGACATCCATGCCCGCATCGCCGGCGATCACCGGCAACATCTCGTCCCGGCTGTCGCCGGCATTCCATTTCGCGTTGGCATCCGCCGTCACTTTCAGGAAACTCGCCAGCAGATCGGGGTTTTCGGCCACGAAGTCGGCCGGCGCAGAGGTCACGTCGAAGACCAGGATGCCCAGTTCTTCCTTTTCCGCACCGGTCAGAAGAACGTTGCCGTTCTCCTTCATCCGGCGCAGCGCGCCGCCCCAGCCGCAGACCATGTCCAGGCTGCCCTGTTCGAACGCGGCCGCGCCCTCGGCCGGGGCCATGTCCACGATCTCCATCGAGGCGACGTCGACGCCGAAATGGTTCATCTGCTCAAGAAAACCGTAATGCGCGGCGGTGCCGATGGGCACGCCCACCTTCTTGCCGGCCAGATCGGCGGCGTTGGACTGGTCGATCTCCAACGCGTCGGCGACGACGCAATTGTCGTTTTCGGAATAGCTGACCGCCACATCGACGATCTTGAGGTCCTGCCCGGCGGAGGTCGCCACCACGAAGGGCGGCACGCCCTGGCTGACCGCGATCTGCACATCGCCCGAGGCCATGGCCGCCGACATCGCCGTACCGGTGTCGAAGGAAACCCAGTTGATGTCGACACCCATCTCTTCCTCATAGGTGCCGTTGACCTTGGCGTATTGGAACGGCATCGGCCATTCCAGGAAGTAGGCCACGGTGATCTCGTCCGCGGCCTGCGCGGCGGATCCTGCGCTAAGGATCGCGGCAGCGGCGGCGGCCGCGAACATCCCGGTTTTGCGAATCATAGGTTACTCCTCTGTTGGTGCCGTGCCGTTCTTTTGACTGCGCCGGCTTGCGACCGCGCGGGTTGCGCGCGCCGGGCGGAGTTTTGCCCGGGTTTTCTGCGAAAACAACATGTTTGTTGTCGCTTACGGATTTTGCTCTGCCCCCACGCTTGTGCCAATAATCCGGCAACGCCCGCGCGATGCGGGGAGAACCCGGGGAGGCCGCACATGAACACCGTCTTTTCGCCCAACGACCTGTCTGCCGTGATCGAGGCCGACCGCGCGCATCTGTGGCATCACCTGATGCAGCACAAGGTGCTGGAGTCGACCGACCCGCGCATCATCGTTGAAGGCAAGGGCATCCACGTCTGGGATGCCGCCGGCAAGGCGCATCTGGATGCGGTTTCCGGCGGGGTCTGGACCGTGAACGTGGGCTATGGCCGCGCGCGCATCGCCGATGCGGTGCGCGATCAGCTGGTGCGCATGAACTTCTTCGCCGGTTCGGCCGGATCGATCCCAGGTTCGCAATTCGCGCAGATGCTGATCGACAAGATGCCGGGCATGAGCCGGGTGTATTACACCAACTCGGGGACCGAGGCGAACGAGAAGGCGTTCAAGATGGTCCGTCAGATCGCGCACAAGCGCTTTGGCGGGCGCAAGCACAAGATTCTGTATCGCGAGCGCGATTATCACGGGTCGTCCATCGCCACGATCTCTGCCGGCGGGCAACCCGAGCGGAACGTGCAATACGGGCCCTATGTGCCCGGTTTCGTCCAGGTGCCGCATTGCCTGGAATACCGCTCGCAATGGGGCGAGACCGCCGATTACGGCATCCGCGCCGCGGACGCGATCGAAGAGGTCATCCTGCGCGAGGGGCCGGATACGGTCGGCGCGCTGTGCCTGGAGCCGGTGACCGCGGGCGGCGGCGTGATCACCCCGCCCGAGGGCTATTGGGACCGCGTGCAGGAGATCTGCCGCAAATACGAGATCCTGCTGCATATCGACGAGGTCGTCTGCGGCGTGGGCCGCACGGGCACATGGTTCGGCTATCAGAACTACGGCGTCAAACCCGATTTCGTGACCATGGCGAAGGGCGTGGCCTCGGGCTATGCCGCCATCGCCTGTCT
>JBCDDF010000077.1:0-11361 GCA_039180525.1 Pseudomonadota bacterium | reverse complement strand
GACGTCCGCCGTACGCTCGCCTGCCTCCTGCTCTTTGATGATCTGAATAATCTGCTCGTCGCTGAATCTCGGCTTCATTCTCAGTCCTCTCAGTTGTGAGGACTCTACCATTCCGTGGAGGAGATTCAGGGGTTCAGGTCAACAGTATTTGTCTAAGTGTGTAAAAACCCGGAAATAGTGCCGGATGAGCGCTGCGGAGCTGACGTCCACCGCAGCCGTGTGAATGGCCGCGTCATCGCCTAAGACTAAGCATATCGCATTTCAGTTGGCGGACTACAAAGTGTCACTGTCGAGACGATACAGTGCTAACTGCCAAATCTAATGATGTCGTAGAACCCTTTCCAGTCTTCGGGTTCTGGGTATTTTGAGATGAACGCCTCTGCATCCTGACTTTCCAAGGAGCGTATCCAAGAGTGAAATGCGTGCCAGTAGTCTTCCCCCGAGCCCATCCTCCAACCCATTGAATATCTACTGTATTCTGGGAAAGATGTCCAGGGTGGCTGTTTGTGCTCCACTGCGTTCTTTTTCATTTCTGCAGCCGCGCTTTTAAGGAATTCCTTCAGCTCAGAAGACATAGAGCCGTCGGGCAAGATGTGCTCTTGGAAGTTGATGCTGCGATTTTGATCTTTCATGGATGGACCGTAACCGAACTCGTTCTCGGGTTGAAGTCTGTCCTCCAATAAGCGGGGTGTTCTAAAGCAGACACTGCTTCATGGCGCAGCATCCATCACTTTCGGCTCATTACGAACGTTCTCGGCACATACATCAACGCCTGCCGATCAACGGACGTCAAAGAGACCACGCCACCCCAAATCCAACATCGCCCCAACAAAAAAAGGCGGACCCTACGGCCCGCCCTCTTCCCTGTCTAATCCCAGCGATCACTCGATCCGTGCGACTTCGTCCTTGATCTGTGCGATCGCGTCGTCGACGGAGATGTTGTCATCGATGTACTCGCGCACGATCCGGTTGAAGACCAGGCTTGAGACGATCTTGGAGGCGCGGTTCAACTCGCCCTCCTGCAGGCCCCAGCGGTCGCCTTGGTCGAGCCCGGCGACGATTTCGTTGATCGTCTCCTGCGGGTAGATCTCGGCCAGGGGCGCCTTGCGGTCGACGCCCACATCCAGCGAGGCCCATTCATCGACGAATTGCGTCGGGTTGTCGGCCGTGCCGCGGCGTACCGGGAATTTGCCCTCGGGGGCAATGCGCAGGATGTCCGAATAGCCCTCGTTCATCGCGAAGGTCACGAACTCGATGGCCGCGTCCGTGTCGGCATCATTGGTGATGCCCATATAGCGGATGTCGGCCCAGCCCGCGCCTTCGGGGTTCTGCGGCCCGGCGATCTTGGTCACGAAACCGGTCTTGGAGGCCAGTTCGCGGCTGGTCGGGTCGTCATTGACCGTCGGCGGGGCGCTGTCGCGCAGACCTGCCAATTCGTCCATGATGAAGGGCGACCAGATGATCATCGCCGCCTTGCCGTCGAAATAAAGCTCGCGCGACTGCTTCCAGTACAATTCCCCGGCCGGTGATGCCTTGGCGGTGGCTTTGTAAAGCTCCAGCGCCTCGCGCAGCTTGCTGTCATCGGCATCGCCCACGGGCGAATAGCCATTGGCCAGCAACACGTGTTCCAAGACCTGCATCATATAGGTTTCGTCGATTTTGGTCGCGCTGACGAAGCCGTACATCTCGGGCGGATTGTGCAGCGCCTCCAGCGCCGCCGACATCGCCTCAAAGGTCGCGGGCGGCTCCAGCCCCGCCTCTTCGAACAGATCGCGGCGATAGACCACCATCTGGGTCCAGCCATCGACCGGCACGCTGGCGAACTCGCCATCGACTTCGGCAATTTCCAGCGGCCGCGCGGCGAAAGTGTCGGCGCCCAACGCCTCGACCACCTCCGTTGCGGCGCCGGTGTCCAGGATGCCGGCCTCGACCCAGGGCTGTACGTATTGGATCGAATGGTAAAGCACATCCGGCAGGTTGCCGGCGGCAAAGGCCGCGGTGACGCGGGTGCCCATATCGGTTTCGGACACCGGCACGATCTCCACCTCATGGCCCGTGGCGGCCGTGAACTTGGCGGCCATCTCTTCCTGGATCGCGACCCGTTCGGGCTGTTCCTCTGGCGTCCATAGAGTCACGGTATCCGCCTGCGCTGCGTATACCAGCAAGGCACCGATCGCGGCGCCGGACAAAAGCTTGGACATTTCACCTCCCACAGGTTTCGGGCGTTGGCGCCCCGTTCTATTTCTGGCCCCAGGCTGGGGCGGCGTGAGTCTCGCGGCCGCCCGGGGGTCTGTCAACCACGCGCGCGCATCCTGCATGGTTGCGAGACGCCAGCCGATGGCGTTACGCTCATGCGACAAAATAGCCGAGCACCCTGGCCCATTTCCGCCGGGAGCGCGGAAAATCGGCGGGAAGGCGATGGACATGGCAAAGGCGAATGCGGCCGATCTTGCCGCGGCGCGCAAACGCATCGGCCCGATCCAGCGGCGCGAAATGCGGCTGGCCTTCGCCATGCTGTTCCCCACCTTCGCCGCGGTGATGCTGGTCGTGCTGGTCCCCCTGGCGGCGAATTTCTGGATCAGCGTCAAGCCGGTGGAACTGGCCGATCTGCGCGCCGCTGTGCCGAATGTGCGGGAACGGGTCAGCGGCGACATAGCCGCGCCGGGCGATATCCTGACCGTCAGCTACCGCGTGCGCCCAAACCCCCCGGGAGCGGAGGTGCAGGGCGTGGCGCTGATCGATACGCTGCCGCCGGGTCTGGTGCTGCAATCGGGTGATGACCGCTGCCGTGTCGACGGCACCGCACTGCGTTGCGAGATCGGCACGCTGGCGCCGCGCGAACGCCTGGATGTGGAACTGACCTTTGCCGCCGGGCAGGCCTATCTGGATGCCGGCAGCCCCAGCCCGCGAGACAGCGATGTGGCCACCGAGGGCGCGGGCCGCAACGTGCTGGCGAGCTTTGAATTCACGCTCGACAATTTCCGCCGCGTCTTCGACACGTCCGAATTCTGGACGGTGCTGTGGGTGTCCATGGTCTATACCGTGGGCGGCACCGCGGGCGCACTGGTCCTGGGGTTGTTCGCGGCACAACTGATGATGACAGCCTTTCCGGGCCGGGCGTTCATGCGAGGGCTGTTCCTGTTTCCCTACGTGTCGCCGGTGATCGCGGTGGCGTTCACGTGGATTTTTCTGCTCGACCCATTTTCTGGCACGGTCAACGCGATCCTGACCAGCACCGGGGTCACGAACGAGGCGATCAATTTCCTGGGTCAGCGCGGCGTGGCGCTGGCCACCGTGATCGCGTTCGAGGCGTGGCGCTATTTCCCGCTGGCCTTTCTGTTCATTCTGGCGCGGATGCAATCGCTGAGCGCTGATCTGAACGAGGCGGCGGAGATGGACGGCGCGACCCCGTTCCAGAAATTCTGGTATATCTCGCTGCCGCAACTGGTCGGTATTTTGTCGACGCTGTTCCTGCTGCGCTTCATTTGGACGTTCAACAAGTTCGACGACATCTTCCTTTTGACCGGCGGCGCCTCTGGTACGCGGACGTTCACCGTCAATGTCTATGAACAGGCCTTTGCGCTGTCCGACCTGGGCGCGGGGGCGGCGGTGGCAGTCGTGATCTTCTTCCTGCTGGCAATCTTCGTCGCTCTCTACTTCCGCTTCGTTCCGAAAGAGGAGGGGATGTGATGGGCCGCGGGCTGGGGCTGGGGCTGGTTTTGGGCCTGGGCGCGGTCTGGGGTTTCGTGATCGCGGTGGTTTTCGGCGTGGCAATCACGCTGGTCTTCGGCGTGGCCGCGACGCTGACCGGTTGGCAGGCGGCGCTGGCGGGGATCGCGGCGAGCTTTGCCTGGCTGAGCCTGCGGATGCCTGCGCGTCCGCGCTTTGCCGTCGCGATAGCCGTCTATGCGCTGGTCCTGTGCCTGCTGACCTATTTCGCGCCGTTGGGTTTTGCCTTCGGCGATCGCAGCCTGGGCGCGGTTATGGTGCTTTTGGCGCTGGGCTTTCTGACGGTCGGCGCGGTGGCGGCCGCGTTTCATGGCCGCGACTGGCGCGACCTCAATCGCTATCGCTTCGAGGAGGTTCTGGGCCGCGCGCTCAAAGGCTTAGGCTTCGTTTTTTTCGGCACCATCGTTTTGCTGCCGTTCTATGCGATGCTGATGACCAGCTTTAAAAAGCAGGCGGATTTGCTGCAGAACCCGCTGGATTATTCCATCAACCTCAACCAAGGCCTGTCATCGCTTTTCAGCTCTTACATCGAGTTGTTCGTCAATTTCAATTTTGGCCGTTTCATTCTGGTGTCGTCTTTCGTGTCGGTGATGACCGTGCTTCTGACCCTGGCGGCCTCGATCCCCGGCGCCTATGCGATCTCGCGCTTGCGGTTTCCGGGGCGGACGGCGTTTTCGCGCTCGATTCTGATGATCTATATGGTGCCCGCGATCGTGCTGGTGATCCCGCTCTATGCGGTGTTCAGCCAGATGGGGCTGCGCGACAGTCTGGGCGGGCTGTTGATCGTCTATCCCGCCACCACGATCCCGGTCGCGCTTTACATGCTGCAGGGCTATTTCCGGGGGCTACCGGCGGAGTTGGAAGAGGCCGGCATGATGGACGGCTGTTCGCGGCTGGGGGTGATCTGGCGGATCACGCTGCCGTTGAGCCTGCCGGCCATCGCCTCGGTGGCGCTGTATGTGTTCATGATCGCCTGGAACGAGTTCTTGTTCGCCTTCATGTTCTTGGATTCGCCAGAGATCTTCACGCTGTCGCGCGGGGTGGTGTCGCTGAATTCGTCCGAAATCCCACGCCAACATCTGATGGCCGGGGCGGTGATCGTGACGCTTCCGGTACTGGCGATTTTCCTGTTTTTCGAACGCTTCCTGGTGACCGGGCTGACCGCCGGTTCGGTGAAGGGATAGGGGGGGGCAGCATGGGCGCCATCCATCTGACCGACATGCATAAATTCTTTGGCGATGTGCATGTGATCAAAGGCGTCGATCTGACCATCGACGAGGGCGAGTTCGTGGTTTTCGTCGGGCCCTCCGGCTGCGGCAAGTCGACGATGCTGCGGCTGATTTCCGGACTGGAGGAAACCACCTCTGGCACGATCCAGATCGACGGGCGCGACGTCACTGGGCTGGGCGCGGCGGAGCGGGGGCTGGCAATGGTGTTTCAGTCCTACGCGCTGTACCCGCATATGACGGTGCGCGAAAACATGGGCTTTGGGCTGAAGATTGCCGGGTCCGACAAGGCGGTGACGCGCGAGGCGGTGGACCGCGCGGCAGAGACCTTGCAACTGGGCCCGCTTTTGGACCGCAAGCCCAAAGAGATGTCGGGCGGACAGCGGCAGCGGGTGGCGATCGGGCGGGCGATCGTGCGCGAACCGGCGGCGTTTCTGTTTGACGAACCGCTGTCGAACCTGGATGCCGCGCTGCGGGTACAGATGCGGATCGAGATCGCGCGACTGCACAAAAGGCTATCCAAGACAATGGTCTATGTGACCCATGACCAGGTCGAGGCGATGACGCTGGCGGACCGGATCGTGGTCTTCAACGCTGGCATCATTCAGCAGCAGGGCGCGCCGCTGGATCTGTATCGGCGGCCGTCTAACCTGTTTGTGGCGACCTTTATCGGATCGCCGAAGATGAACATAATACCATGCCAACCCGGGGAGGGCGGTGTGCAGCTGCCCGATGGCACAGCGCTTCCAGTGACGGGGGTGGCGGGTGTGCCGGCGCATCTGGGGATCCGACCTGAACATATCCAGGTGGTCGCGCCCGAGGCAGCGCTGATGCGCGGCACGGTCGGGGTGGCGGAGCATTTGGGCGGGGACAGCTTCATCTATGTGGATATCGATGGGCTGGAGCCGCTGACCGTGCGCATCGCCGGAGGCGCAGCGATCGCCGAGGACGCCGAGGTGGGGCTGAGCTTCGACATGGCCGACGCGCATTTCTTTGACGCCGAGGGAAACCGGATCGCGGCGACCTGACCGGGGCTCCCGCCCGTCAGGACGCGATCGGGGATCGCATCCTTCCCGTTGGGCCAAGCCCGCGCTGACGCGCGGGCCGCTTGGGGCGTATCATCGGGGGGGTAGTTGCGATGCGCCGGGCCGGGGAACCCATAGCGGCGGGCCGCCGGGGCGTGTGGGGATAGATGGCCGCTGCTATGGCGGGCGGCGCTGGGTGGGTTGACGTGGATTGCAGCATAGGGGGCCGCTGCCTGCGGGATGGGTTGGAAACCCATCCTACGTGATTGCGCGGCCGGCTCGGCGTTTGACCAGCCGTTCGGGTGGCCGGGCGGGATGGGGTGTTGCGGGTCTTTGTCGGGGCGGCGTCGCACCCGTCCTCAATGCGACGTCTACAGGACGCCCAATGCGGAAAGCTCTGTTGCCAGCGCCGGGGGCAGAGTGTCCTCACCGGGCGCATAGGGACCGAGATCGCGGGGCGCATCCTCGGGCTTGAGATAGCGCCAGCCCTGGAAGGCACGGCGGGGTTGCGGCATGGTGCGGTGGAGTTGCGGCTCCAGCACGATGGCGCAGCGGCGGATGCCGTCGACGCCCTGGCGTTCCTCCAGCCCCAGGATGCGTTGGCGGCACAGAACGTTGCCACGGATCACCCAGAAGATCGACCCGCCCTCCAGCAGTGCCGCGCCGCGTTTGGGCCACATCCGGGTGGTGTGTGTGACGATCGGCCCGAAACCCGCGGTGCGGTTGCGTTCGATAACCGTCTGTTGCCAATCGGCCAGACTGTCGATCCCTTCGGATCCGACGGAAAGCTTAAGAAGGTGGAGGTCTGCGCTCATCTGGTGGCCCGCGATTCCCTGTACCCCAAATTGTAGGGGGCGGGGGCCGGGATGCAAGCCGCTCAGCGGTCGAGCGGACGGTCGCTGGGGGCGCAGCCGGTGGAGGGATCCTGAGCGCAGAGACTGTCGGCCCAGGCCCGACCTGTTTCGCGCCAGTTGACGGTGTGGCAGCCCATCAACACCAGGCACAGCAGCAGTGCAGCCGGGCGCAGTAGCAACGCCCGGGCTTGAGCCGCGCGCGCCCTGCAGCGGTCATCCATGTGGGTGCGCGGCGCGGTCAAACTCCAGCAGGTCGCCGGGCTGGCAGTCGAGCGTGTCGCACAGCTTGACCAGTGTCTCGAACCGGACCCCGCGCACGCGATTGGTTTTGATCGCCGACAGCGCCTGTTCGGTCAACCCGACCCGGGCCGCCAGATCCTTCAGGCGCATCTTGCGCCGGGCGAGCATGACATCGAGATGGACCACGATCCGCATGCGCTTCAGACGAAGCCTGCGTTTTCTTCGACCGCGCGGGCGCCTTCGGCGAAAACCTGCGCGGCGAACACCAGAAGCAGGGCGAGAAACGCAGCCTGCATTTCCGGCGTGCCGATGCGCACTACGAGCGTGTCGGGGGTCGTCGGATCGGCTAGGGAGACCAGCACGCTCATGCTGCTGTGCTGCAGGATGCCGATGCCGACCATGGCCAGGCTCACCCAGGCGAAGCGGCGGAAGCCCGCGACCGCGCGCGGTGACAGCGGCCGCCGGGCGGCGGCTTCGCGAAAGGTGCGGTGGAGGCCGAGCAGACCCCAAGCCTGGATCAGCGCGGCGGCGAGCGACACCGCGAACCCCGCCCAGCGCGTGCTGGGGCCCAGCGCTGCCTGCGCCAGCGGATGCCCGGAGAGGGGGGCCAGCGTATCCCAGAACAGCCAAATCAGCCCGGCGGAAAGCGGCAGCGCGGCCGCTGCGACCAGGGTAAGCGCGGCCAGTGCAGTGGCGAAGCGGGGGGCGGGTCTGCTGGTTTGAATCGACATAATGAAAGCATTACATTAATTTTTAAAACTAGAACATCTTTTTTAGGTGACAGACCGGGGGCGCGGCGAATGGCGCGGAGTGGCTTCGCACCGCACCGGTTCGCGTCCGGACCGCTGCGGTGCTCCACGCCGAGCGTTGACCGGGACCCGGGCGGAACCTATAGTGAACAACCCGATCCCCGCGCAAAAAGGAAGCCCGCCCATGTCGCCGTTTTCCGCGCCGATCGCCGAACAGATCTGGGACATGAAGTATCGGCTGAAGGCCGCAGACGGGACGCCGCTGGACCAGACCGTCGAAGACAGTTGGCGCCGTGTGGCGCGTGCGCTGGCGGCGGTCGAAGACGATCCCGACGCCTGGGAGCCGCGGTTCTATGCCGCGCTTGAGGACTTTAGGTTCCTGCCTGCGGGGCGGATTCTGGCCGGCGCCGGAACCGACCGCAGCGTGACGCTGTTCAACTGTTTCGTGATGGGCGCCATCCCAGACAGCATGGGCGGAATTTTCGAGGCGCTGAAGGAAGCGGCGCTGACCATGCAGCAGGGCGGCGGCATCGGCTATGATTTTACCACCATCCGGCCCAGGGGCGCGCCCGTGGCGGGCGTGGCGGCGGATGCTTCCGGGCCGCTGAGCTTCATGGACGTGTGGGACGCGATGTGCCGCACGATTATGTCGGCCGGGTCGCGGCGGGGCGCGATGATGGCGACGATGCGCTGCGACCACCCGGATATCGAGGATTTCGTCGGCGCCAAAAGCGATCCGGCGCGGCTGCGCATGTTCAATCTATCGGTGCTGGTAACCGATGCGTTCATGGAAGCGGTCAAGGCCGATAGCGGCTGGGATCTGGTGTTCGAAGGCCGGGTGTATCGGACCATCCGCGCCCGGTCGTTGTGGGACGCGATCATGCGGGCGACGTTCGATTATGCTGAACCGGGCGTGATTTTCATCGACCGGATCAATCAGCGCAACAATCTGCACTATGCCGAGACGATCAGCGCCACCAATCCCTGCGGCGAGCAGCCCCTGCCGCCCTATGGCGCCTGCCTGTTGGGTTCGGTCAACCTGTCGCGGCTGGTGACTGACCCGTTCCAGGACGCGGCGGCGTTGGACGAGGTGGCTCTAGACGATCTGGTCGCCGTCGCGGTGCGGATGATGGACAATGTCGTCGATGTTTCGCGCTTTCCGTTGGAACAGCAGGCGGCGGAGGCGAAGGCCAAGCGGCGGATCGGGCTGGGTGTGACCGGGTTAGCCGATGCGCTTATGATGGTGGGCGCGCGCTATGGATCCGAGGAAGCCGCGCGTCTGACGGCCCGCTGGTTAAAGCGTGTCGCGCGCGCGGCATATCTGAGCTCGGCGCATTTGGCGGGCGAGAAGGGCGTGTTTCCGCTCTATCAGGCGGCGCCCTATCTGGGTTCTTCCACGATGCGGGCAATGGACGCGCAGGTGCGCGCAGCGGTCGAGCGGCACGGGATCCGCAACGCGCTGCTGACCTCGATCGCGCCGACCGGCACCATCAGTCTTTATGCCGGCAACGTGTCGAGCGGGATCGAACCCGTCTTTGCCCATAGCTATACCCGTAAGGTGCTGCAGCCCGACGGCAGCCGGACCGAGGAAGAGGTGGTGGATTATGCCGTGGCGCAATGGCGAGCGCGTTTCGGCGACACTCCAATGCCCGACCATTTCGTCGATGCCCAGACGCTGACGCCGTTGGAGCATGTGCGGATGCAGGCGGCCGCACAGGATTGGGTGGATTCGAGCATCTCCAAAACGATCAACTGCCCGGCGGATATCTCTTTCGAAGCGTTTCGAGAGGTCTATATGGCAGCCTGGGACCAGGGCTGTAAGGGCTGCACGACCTATCGGCCGAACGCGGTGACGGGGTCTGTCCTAAGCGTCGCCCAGGCGGCACAGCCGGCGGATACAGGCGGCGGGAGTATTTCGGGTACCGGGGAACCGGGGGAAGTCGTCTATATCGCCGAAAAGCTGGATCGGCCGGAGGCGTTGGAAGGCAACACGTATAAGATCAAGTGGCCCGAGAGCGAGCACGCGATCTATATCACCATCAACGATGTGATCGTGGGCGGGCAGCGGCGCCCCTTCGAGGTGTTCATAAATTCAAAGAACATGGAGCATTTTGCCTGGACGGTCGCCCTGACGCGGATGATCTCGGCCGTGTTTCGGCGCGGCGGCGATGTGAGCTTTGTGGTGGAAGAGTTGAAGGCGGTATTCGACCCGCGCGGCGGGGCGTGGATGGAGGGGCGCTATGTGCCGTCCATCCTGGCGGCAATCGGCGGGGTGATCGAGCGGCATATGGTGGCGATCGGGTTTCTGTCCGGCGAGGGCGCGGGGCTGAAGGCGGACCCGCAAAGCCTGGCGGTGGCGGTGGGCGACCGCCCGCGGGGGCCCGCCTGCCCGAATTGTGGGCAGTTCGCCATGCAGATGGCGGAGGGCTGCCTGACCTGTACCGAGTGCGGGTTTTCCAAGTGTAGTTGACCGGTTTGGAGAGTGGCCTTCGGATACCGGCCGCGGCATAGCGCGGCCTCGGTTTGGCCGGATTGGCCTCTGACGGTATCGTCGTCTCGGCCATGCGCCGGGACGTCTCGGTTTGGCCGGATTGGCCTCTAACGGTATCGTCGTCTCGGCCATGCGCCGGGACGTATGGGGGGCACCGGAGCCCGGAAGTGTCACTTTCACATCACTGGTTTGAGTGGTCTTCGATGTGGCGTCCGCACGCAAACGCGTGGGGTCACTTCGAAGCCTCGGCCGCGTCTTGCGGGGGATCGCTCTGACATCCGCAGTGCGCCGCGCCTGAGTCATCCTGTTGTCGGCGCACGGAAAGTGGGCTCACCCTCCGGGTGCGTACCAGCCCGTTGCTATTGCCTGGAATTGCGGCAGGCGACCGGGGCTTTGGGGGGGATCCGAACGGACGGAGCGCGCCGTTTCGGCAGGACGGCCGCGTCGTTGCTGCAAGCGTTCTCGTGTCTATGGGCTTCGCGTGAAGGTCCTTTGCCTGCTTCGGCCTGTTTGGCTGCGCGCCGGTGCGCGACCTCATCCGATGCCCTGAAAAAGCCCCGCTCGTGGCGCACCGCAGAGGTCATGTCGCGGCATTATCGGAACGATTTGGCGGGCCGGCCGCGTTGCGCGATGCACGACCGGTCAAAGAGAGCAGGTGTTCGACCGTGCTTCGCGGGCTGGGCAGACCCGTGTGCGCCGCGGCGCTGGGATGGTTCGAGCGGTAAGTCCAGTGATGTCTTTTCAACACGGTGCTGCACGGATGCTTGGACGCTCAGCAAACAATGCGGCCGGAGACGCGGCCAGCACGCGCGATCACGGAGCGCCTCTGCCGGGCGGTTTCCCAGCGGAGTTGTCGCGCCGGGGCTCGGGACGGCCCGGACCCCGACCGCCGCATAACACCACGACCTAAAGCATCCGACTTTTAACCTGAGACATATCCAGCAGCCTTGAAGTAGTTCCAGCATTCTTCCGGCGGGAAGAGGTCGCAGATTTCTGTGAGTGCATCGATCGTGTCCGTGAAGGACCGTGCGCCGATGCGTCGGAGGT
>JBCDDF010000076.1:0-11432 GCA_039180525.1 Pseudomonadota bacterium | reverse complement strand
GCCGCCGCGGCTTCCGTCTTAAGCGCGGCGGGCACCCAATCGCACCGGTTGCGGATGATGTTTCGATAAAGCGTCATTGTCCCGGGCCGGGTGTAAAAGCTCCAATGACTGATCCAGGGCCGCGCGGGCGCCAGATCCACGCCGCGCCGCGCATAAATCGGCGCCCATGCCGGCTGATCCAGCGGCAGATCGACGGCTTGCCGCAGATGCGCGGGCAGGCCCCGGCCCAGGGGGTGCGCCAGCGGTGGGCGCGGCGGGCCGAAGCTTTGAAACAACAGATCGAAGAGTGCATTCTCGCGGGTCGTGACATTGAACACCCGCGCCGCATGGCCTGCGGGGCTGGCCAGGCATGCCCGCGCGGTGTCGTCGTATTCGGCGGCGCCCATCAGGATCACCTGCCCGGCATTGGCGCAGCGCGCCTGCGCCAGGGCCTGCAACGCCACCCGCGCGCCCAGCGAATGGCCGAGGATGTCGACCGCGCGGCCGGGTGCGAGATCGGCGATACACTCCAGCAGGCGCGCCAATTGCCCGCCGGCCCATGCCGCAGCGGCATAGGCGGCCGCCAGCGGTCTGCCCGGCATGTCTTGCTGATCGGCCAGGCCCGCGGGCCATGCAAAGCCCAGGCACAGTCCTTCCGCCGCCGTGCGATCGCCGAAGCCGAGGCCCTGCGGCCAGGACCGGATCCGGCCACAGGCGCGCGCCGGTTCGATGGCGTAAAGCAGCCGATGGGGGTCGGCATGGGGCGTGTGCGGCGAAAACTTGTAGCCATGCACCAGCACTACGACCGGCGCCTGAGGCGTCAGACGGCCGAGTGCGGCGTCAAGTCCTTCCATGCGCAGCCCGCCGGGCCGCGCGGTAACACGCAGTATGGGCATGAGGGCTGCTCGATTCGCTGTTTCCGGGCTTTTACGCGGATTTCCTTGCCGTCTGGTGTCGATACCGCGATGGCTGCGGACAGGGTCGCGCCGTTGACCCGCCGGGGGCGATCCGCTACGCCCAATCCCGTGGGGATTTGTTCACCGGATTGCGGGCCACGTTAAAGATACCGCTAAAGAGGTCGCGGGTGCCGAACCCCGATCGTCTGACCGGTCGGGGTTTTTTGTGGGCACGTCGCGGGGAGACAGCACCATGGCCGACACTTGGAAGCCGCGCACGACGCTGGTGCATCACGGCGCCCGCCGCAGTCAGTACGGCGAGATGTCGGAGGCGATCTTTCTGACCCAGGGCTTCGTCTATCCGGATGCCGAGACCGCGGAGGCGCGGTTCCTGGAAGCGGGGCCGGACGAATTCATCTATGCCCGCTATGGCAACCCGACCGTGGCGATGTTCGAGGACCGGATCGCCGCGCTGGAGGGGGCCGAGGCCGGTTTCGCCACCGCCAGCGGCATGGCCTCGGTCAATGGTGCGCTGTTCAGCCAGTTGAGGTCGGGCGATCATATCGTCTCTGCCCGGGCGCTGTTCGGGTCGTGCCTTTATATCGTCCAGACGTTGCTGCCCCGGTTCGGGGTGGAGGTCAGTTTCGTCGACGGTCACGATCTGGACCAGTGGCGCGCGGCGGTGCGGCCCGACACCAAGCTGGTTTTCTTCGAGGCGCTGTCGAACCCGATGCTGGAGATCGTGGACATCGCCGGCGTGGCCGAGATCGCCCATGCCGTCGATGCGCTGGTCGTGGTCGACAACGTGTTTGCCACGCCGATCTTCCAGCGCTCGTTCGATCTGGGCGCCGATCAGGTGATCTATTCGGCGACCAAGCATATCGACGGCCAGGGTCGATGTCTGGGCGGCGTGGTGCTGGGGTCCAAGGACTTCATCCGCGGCACGCTGGAGCCCTATCTCAAGCATACCGGCGGCGCGATGAGCCCGTTCACCGCTTGGGTGATGCTGAAAGGATTGGAGACGCTGGATCTGCGCGTGCGCGCCCAGGCCAAGACCGCGCGGGCGGTGGCGGAGGCGCTGGAGGGCCACCCCAAGATCGCGCGCATCCTCTATCCGGGGCTCGACAGCCACCCGCAGCACGATCTGGCGGCGCGGCAGATGACGGCGGGCGGAACGGTTCTTTCCCTGGAGGTCGCCGGCGGGCAGGCGGCGGCGTTTCGGATGCTGAACGCACTGAAAATCGTGTTGATCTCCAACAATTTGGGCGATGCCAAGACCATCGCGACCCATCCCGCCACCACGACCCATCAGCGGCTGAGCGAGGCGGATCGCGCGCATCTGGGTATCACGCCAGGGCTGATCCGCCTGTCGGCGGGGCTGGAGGATGCCGGCGATCTGGTGGCGGATCTGCTTGCGGCGCTGAATCGCGCCTGATCCGGAAAGTCGTGACATTTTCGCCTGTCATTTTGTAACGACACAGTGATTGGGATTTGAAATCCTCGATCGCACCCCACATAGCCGGGGGTACGCGAACGGCCTAGGGGAGCCAAAGGCATGAATATTCACGCACCCGGTCTTGCGAATGCCCCGGTGGACAAGCCAAGCCGAGAGGAGGCCGAAGCCGCCGTGCGCACGTTGTTGCGCTGGGCCGGAGACGACCCCGCGCGGGAGGGTCTGCTCGACACGCCGTCGCGGGTGGTGCGAGCTTACGAGGAATGGTTCCGGGGTTATGACGAAGATCCCGCCGATGTGTTGAAGCGCACCTTCGAAGAGGTTGCGGGGTATGACGAAATGGTCGTGCTGCGCGATATCCGGTACGAGAGCTATTGTGAGCATCACATGGCGCCGATCATCGGCAAGGCGCATGTGGGCTACATCCCCACCGACCGGGTCGTCGGCATCTCCAAGCTGGCGCGGGTGGTCGACGCCTATGCCAAACGGCTTCAGGTGCAGGAAAAGATGAACGCTCAGATCGCCAACACGCTGCAGGACGTGCTGCAGCCCCAAGGCGTGGCCGTGGTGCTAGAAGGCGAGCATCACTGCATGGCGACGCGCGGGGTACACAAACCCGGCGTGTCGATGGTGACCTCCACAATGCTGGGCGCGTTCCGCGACGCGGAGACGCGGCGCGAGTTCCTGTCCATCATCGGCAACCCCACCAATCGCGGCGGCTGATCGGCCGGTAATCCGATGGAAGCCCTGACGGGCTGAGAGATACGCCCCAACCGCGCCCCGCGGCGCGATCGGGGCCCGCCGCCCGAGCGCCCGCGCGGCGCTTTTGTCTGCGGCTGAAGGGTTGACTTGGCCGGACGGGGGCTCAAGCGTCGGGCACATGATTGACCTGCGCCCGGTGGGCTATGTAATCGGGGTGTTGGTGGCGGCTTTGGGCGCCTCGATGCTGCTGCCACTTTTGGCGGATGTGATCGAGGGCCGTGGCGAGGCCGATACCTTTGCCGTCAGCAGCGGCATCACCATCTTTGCCGGCGTATCGGTCTATCTGTCCTGCATGAACAAGCGCCAGCAGGGGCTGACGGTCCAGCAGACCTTTCTGCTGACCACGGGCACTTGGGCCACGCTGCCGATCTTTGGTGCATTGCCGTTTTGGCTCGGCGCACCTGGGGTCAGCTATACGGATGCCTTTTTCGAGGCGATGTCGGCGTTTTCCACCACCGGATCCACGGTTTTCACCGATTTGGACCAGATGCCGGCGGGCACGCTTTTGTGGCGCGGGTTGATGCAATGGTTCGGAGGGGTGGGCATCGTCGTGGTCGCGATGGCGTTTCTGCCGACCCTGCGGGTGGGCGGGATGCAGATTTTCCGGTCCGAGGCGTTCGACACGATGGGCAAGATCCTGCCCCGCGCGGCGGAGATCGCGGGCTCGATTTCGGTGATCTATCTGGCGCTGACGCTTGCCTGTCTGGTCGCCTATAGCTGGGCCGGGATGGCGCTGTTCGACGCAACTGTCCATGCGATGACGACGGTGGCGACCGGCGGCATGGCGAACGCCGATGCCTCCTTCGGGGCCTATCGCGGGGCGCCGGAATACGTCGCGGTCCTGTTCATGATCCTCGCCAGCCTGCCCTTCGTTCGATACGTGCAACTGATCGCCGGAACTGCGCAGCCGCTGTGGCGCGACAGCCAGATCCGCACCTATCTGGCGTTGATCGTGCTGGTCGTCGCGGCGCTGACCGCCTCGCAGTTGATCCAACAGGGCACGGGTGGCGAACTTGCGTTTCGCAGCGCGCTGTTCAACACGGTGTCGATCATATCCGGCACCGGCTATGCCTCCACCGATTACCAGTTGTGGGGCGGGTTCGCGGTGGCGGTTTTCTTCCTGATCGGCCTTGTGGGTGGCTGCGCGGGGTCGACCTGCTGCTCGGTAAAGGTGTTTCGCTATCAATTGTTGTTTGCGGCCATCCACATGCAGATCCGCCGCATTCGCAGCCCGCATGGATTGTTCGCGCTGCGCTATGATGGGCGCAGCGTGGATGAGGACGTGATCAATTCGGTGATGGCCTTTTTCGTGTTGTTCTACCTGTCGTTGGCCGTGATCGCGGTGACCCTGGCCTTGATGGGGTTGGAGCCGATCACAGCGATTTCCGGGGCCAGTTCGGCGCTGGCCAATATCGGGCCGGGCCTGGGGCCCGAGATCGGGCCCGCCGGCAACTATGCTGGGCTGCCCGATCAGGTGAAGTGGGTGTTGGCGGCGGCCATGCTGGTTGGCCGGCTGGAGCTGATGTCCGTCTTTGTCATCTTCACCGTGGCGTTTTGGCGCCGATGACCCAGTGCCGTGCATTCGGTTCCGCGCTATGTCATAAAACCGGGGCATGGCCGCGTTAAGGGCCGGCGGATGGACCTGACAGGCACAGCGACTTGACCCAAGCAACTCGGCGCGTTCAAACGATGTTTCTGTCGGATATCCATCTGGGCACGCGCGGCTGCCAGGCCGCGTTGCTGCTGCAGTTTTTGGCCGAGTACGATGCCGATCGGATCTTTCTGGTCGGCGATATCTTCGACGGCTGGCGGCTGCGGCGTGGTTGGCACTGGCCGCAATTGCACAACGATGTGGTCGAGGCGCTGCTGGCCAAGGCGCATGCCGGCACCCCGATCACGCTGATCCCCGGCAACCATGACGAAGTGCTGCGCAACTATCTGGGCACCCATTTCGGCGGGATCGAGGTCAAGCGCGACGATGTGCACGTCACCGCGGACGGCAAGCGGCTCTATGTTACCCACGGGGATCAGTTCGACGCCGTGGTGATGAACGCCAAATGGCTCGCGCGGATCGGCGACCGGGCCTATGTCATGACGCTGTGGCTGAACACCTGGTTCAACCGGATCCGGCGGCTGTGGGGCGGGCAATACTGGTCGCTGTCGAACTGGGCGAAGGCACAGGTGAAACGCGCGGTGAACTATATCGGCGACTACGAGCATGTGCTGACGGAAGAGGCGCGCCGCGGCAACTATGACGGCATCGTTTGCGGTCATATCCACAGCGCCAAACTGGAGCAGATGGGCGAGATCCTGTACATCAACACCGGCGACTGGGTCGAAAGCTGCACCGCCGTAGTGGAAGAGGCCGATGGGCGGTTGCGTCTGATCGACTGGGCGCGCGAGACCAAGCGGCGCGCCCGTGGCCGCAGCGCCGGGCCGGTGGCCGCACCCGAACCCATCGAGCAACCGCAGAAGAAGGAGGCCGTCCGTTGAGCAACCGCATCACCGCCGCGCAATTGGGCGCCGCTGTGCATCAGAACCCGCCGCTCAGTCGGTCGGGTCTGTCGGAGCGCGTGTTCTCCAACATGTTCAAGGGTCTGGTCTATGCGCAGATCTGGGAGGATCCGGCCGTCGACATGGCGGCGCTGCGGATCGGCCCGGAAAGTCGGCTGGTCTGCATCGCCTCGGGCGGGTGCAATATGATGAGCTATCTGACCGCTGGCCCGGCCGAGGTCATGGCGGTCGATTTGTCACCCGCGCATGTGGCGTTGAACCGGCTGAAGCTGACCGCGGCTCGGGTGCTGGATCAGGCGACGTTCTACGATCTCTTCGGGCATGCGAATCTGCGCCGAAATATCGAGGTCTATGATCGCGCGCTGGCGCCCGAACTCGACCCCGGCGCGCGCGCGTTCTGGGAGGGGCGGCAGGGCGCGATGCGGCGGCGGATCGAGATGTTCGCGCGCGGCTTCTACCGGTACGGCGCGTTGGGGCGGTACCTGACCGCCTGCCATATTGCCTCCCGCCTGGGCGGGGTGGATTACCGGCCATTCCTTGCGGCGCCAGACATGGCGGCGCAGGCGGCCTTTTTCGAGAACCAGGTCGCGCCGCTTTTTGACAAGCGGCTGGTGCGCTGGGCGGCGGGGCGGCGGGCTTCGTTGTTCGGGCTGGGCATTCCGCCGCAGCAATACGAGAAACTGGCCGCCGATGGCGGCGGCGATATCATCCCCGTGCTGCGCGGGCGGATGCGGCGGCTGATGTGCGACTTCCCGGTGTCGGAGAACTACTTCGCCTGGGCCGCCTTCAATCGCGGCTACAAACCCGACGGGACCGGGCCGGTGCCGCCTTATCTGGAGGCGCCGCGGTTCGAGGCGTTGAAGCGCAACGCGCGCAAGGCGATGATCGCCCACCGCCCGCTGACCGACGCCCTGCGCGATCTGCCGGAGGGCTCGCGCCACGGGTATGTGCTGCTCGACGCGCAGGATTGGATGAACGACGCGCAGCTGAACGCGCTTTGGGCCGAGATCACGCGCACGGCGGTTCCCGGGGCCCGGGTGGTGTTCCGCACTGGGGGGGCGCCGGATATCCTGCCCGGCCGCGTGGCCGAGGATACGCTGGCGCATTGGCACTACCTCGACGATGCCTCTGCCACCGCGACGCGCAACGACCGGTCGGCGATCTATGGCGGCGTGCATGTCTATGAACGCCGCCCGTGACCACGGATGCGCAGCATGGCGCGTTGATGGATGGCGTCTATCGCCACCAGCGGCGGATCTATGACGTCACGCGCAAGTACTACCTGCTGGGCCGCGACCGGCTGATCGCCGATCTGGACGTGCCCGCCGGCGGTACGGTGCTGGAGGTCGCCTGCGGCACAGGGCGCAACCTGATCCGCATCGCGCGGGCCTATCCCCAGGCCCCGGTCTATGGCTTCGACATTTCCGAACAGATGCTGCGCACGGCGCGCGCGGCGGTGGCGCGCGCGGGTCTGGCGGACCGGATCACGCTGGCCGCGGGCGATGCCTGCGCGCGGCCGGAGCACGGCCCGTTCCCTGACTTGCGGTTCGACCGCGTGGTGTTCTCCTACAGCCTGTCGATGATCCCCGATTGGCGCGGGGCGCTGGCGCAGGGTGCGGCACATACCGCGCCGGGCGGGCGGCTGGCGGTGGTCGACTTCGGCGGCCAGACCGGGCTGCCCGGGTGGTTCCGGTCGGGTCTGGTCGGCTGGCTCGCACGGTTCCACGTCACCCCGCGCACGGATCTGGAGGCGGCTTTGCGCGACCTGGGCGGCGATCTCCGCCTGCAGGCGCTGTACCGCGACTATGCGCGCTATGGCGTGGTGACCTTCCCGCTTTAGGGAGCTCTCTTTGAGCGCCGGTGAAATGCTCCGCGGCGCGGCGGGTGCTCTCAATTGCCTCTCAAGCCGGTGTTCTTCACGTTGCTTGGGGCGGGAAACCGTCACCCCGCCGACATCGTCGCTTCAGGTGTAGGGCTCGCGGACGAATACCCTGTTCGGGATGAACTGCCCGCCCCGATAATGGCCCAGCGCCCGTGCCTGCCCGTCGACGGAGGCCCAGGCGGGATCGCCCTGGCCGGCCTGGGTCCAGATCACATCGGCCGGGTTGCCATGGCCCAGCCGCGCGGCACCGGCACCGTCGCAGCGGCATTCGGCAAGTTCCGACAGCCCGGCCTCAAGCGGTGTCAGGGCGGCGGCGATGTCGTCTGCCGTGGTGGTGTCCTGCGACCAGGCCAAGGCGGTGCCGAGGCCGAACGGTCCGGATTGCGTGCGCCGCAGCGCGCGCACATGACCCAGACAGCCCAGCGCGGCGCCCAGATCGCGGGCGATGGCGCGCACGTAGCCGCCCTTGCCACAGACCATGCGGAACGTGGCGCTGTCCGCGCCGTCGGTCCCGGTCAGTTCCAATTCGTGCACCATAAGCGGGCGTGCGGCCAATTCCGGCGCCGCACCGGCGCGCGCGGCGGCATAGGCGCGCTGCCCATCGATCTTGACCGCCGAATAGGCTGGCGGCGTCTGCTGGATCGGCCCGCGAAACGCCGGCAAGGCCGCCGCGATCTGTGCCGGTGTGGGGCGTGCATCCGTCGTTTGGGTCACCGTGCCCGCGGCGTCGTCCGTGTCGGTGGACGCACCCCAGTTCACGCTGAACTCATAGGTCTTGGGCGCATCGGTGATCAGCGGCAACGCCTTTGTCGCCTCGCCAAAGGCCAGGATCAGCAGACCCGTCGCCGCCGGATCCAGCGTACCCGCGTGACCCGCCTTGCGCGCTTTCAAAAGCCATCGGGCGCGGTTGACCACATCCGTAGAGGTCGGCCCCGATGGTTTGTCGACGGCCAGCCAACCCGTCACCGGGCGGCCCGATTTGCGGCGCGCCATGGGGCTCAGTCCTCGCCAAGGTCCCGCGCGACGCTGGGGTCGGACAGCAGCGCCCGGGTCGCATCCATCCGGTCAAAGCTGGTATCGGTCTGAAACCGCAGCTCGGGAGAGAATTTCAGGCTGACCGCACGGTTCACCAGCCGCCGCAACTCGCCGCGGTTGCGGTTCAACGCCTCAAGCACCCGCTCGGCGCCGGTGCCACCCAGCGGCAGCACGAATACGGTCGCCTGGCGCAGATCCGGGCTGGTGCGCACCTCTCCCACGGTGATCGAGACACCGTCGAGATCGGGGTCATGTACGGCACCGCGGGTCAGTGCCTCCGACAGCGCGCGGCGGATCAACTCGCCCACGCGCAATTGCCGTTGCGACGGGCCGGAGCCCAGCTTATGCGCCTGTCGTGCCATGGGTGCGGTGTCCTCTGATCCCCGCGACATAGGCGGTCGCGGCGGGTTTGCCAAGCCGGCGGCGCGCGGCGCCGCAGCCGGGGCAACATCGTCTGAGCCGGACCTCACACGCAGACCATTTCGTTTTTTCGCGTGTTCCCGCGGAAAACCGATGCCGATCTTCTGGCCATCGCTCTACACCAAACCGTTTTTGCTCTAAGGCTCGGGCTGTGGCGGACAGGAGGGCGGCGGATGGCCGATCCGATGAATATCGCGGTGCTGGGCGCGGCGGGGCGCATGGGCCAGATGCTGGTGCGCGCCGTGGGAGAGACGACGCAGGTCAGGCTTTCGGGCGTGACGGAACGCGCCGGGCACGGCTGGATCGGCTGCGATCTGGGCGAGGCGATGGGCGGGCCCGCGCGCGGCGTCACTGTGACCGACGATCCGTTGGAGGTATTCGCCGGCGCCCAGGCCGTACTGGATTTCACCACGCCCGCCAACACGGTGGAAAACGCCGGTTTGGCGGCGCAGGCCCGGGCGGTGCATGTGATCGGCACGACCGGGCTCGATGATGCGGATCTGGCCGCGCTGGCCCCCGCCCAATGGCACTGCGCGCAGATCCGCGCAGGCAACATGAGCCTTGGCGTGAACCTGCTGACCCAGATCACGCGCCAGGTCGCCGCCGCGCTGGATGCCGATTTCGACATCGAGATCGTCGAGATGCACCACAACCAAAAGGTCGATGCGCCCTCGGGCACCGCACTGATGCTGGGCGAGGCAGCGGCGGAGGGGCGCGGCGTCAGCCTGGCTGACAGCGCCGATCGCGGGCGCGATGGGCTGACCGGCGCCCGGCGGCGAGGCCAGATCGGTTTCGCCGCCCTGCGCGGTGGCGATGTCGCCGGGGAACATGATGTGATTTTCGCAGGTCCGGGCGAACGCATCGTGCTGCGCCATGTCGCCACGGATCGCATGATCTTTGCCCGTGGCGCGGTCAAGGCGGCGCTGTGGGGCCGGGGCCGGCCGCCGGGCGCTTACTCGATGTTGGATGTCCTGGGCTTGGCCGAGCGGGCGCGCTGAATAAGCCCGCCGGCCGCGAAGCTGGCCGCTGCGCCGGCGCCGACGCCAAGCGCCATGATCAGCAGAAACGTCGCGACGACGCGGTCCAGCGCGCCGAACCCGCCCGCGGCGGCCCAAATCGCCAGTCCGGCAAAAAGCCCGATCACCACGCTGAGCGCGCCGCCCGGACAGCGCCGCGGCCACTGGCCGGACGCGATCGTTGCGCCGATGACGCCGGCAATCAAAGAAGCTACAAGGCTCATCCGCCACCCCTGCGACCGGATCGTCTTGATATTCAGTAATCAATATAGGTGATTGCCGTCTTCGGTAAAGGATCTTGGGCCATGGATGTGAACGAACTGTTTTCGGTGGCGGGCAAAACCGCTTTGGTGACCGGCGGCGCCACCGGTGTGGGCCGCATGATCGCCCAGGCGTTGGCGGCCGGCGGGGCGCGGGTGCTGATCGCCTCGCGCAAGGCGGACGCCTGTGCCGGCGCGGCGGCGGAGATCGGGAGGGGTGCCGAAGGATTTGCAGGCGATGTCGGCGACGCGGCCGGGATCGACGCCCTGGTCGCGGCGGTCAAGGCACGCACCGACCGCGTGGACATCCTGGTCAACAATGCCGGCGTCAGTTGGGGCGCGCCGCTGCAGCGCTTTCCGCATGACCAATGGGCGCGGGTGATGGGCGTGAACGTGGCGGGTGCCTTTGGCGTCACGCGTGGCCTGTTGCCGCTGTTGCGCGCGGCGGCAAGCGCCGATCAGCCGGCCCGCATCCTCAACATCGGCTCGATCATGGGCAGCGTTCCGGTGACCGAAGGCGCCTATTCCTACACCATGTCCAAGGCCGCGGTGCACCATATGACCAAGGTCTTCGCCGCTGAATTCGCGCCCTGGCACATCACCGCCAACGCGCTGGCGCCGGGCCCGTTCAAGTCCAACATGACCGCGTTCGCCACCGGCACCGAGGACGGCGCCGCGCGCGTGGCCGCCAACGTGCCGCTGGGCCGGCTGGGCCGTGCGGAGGATCTGGCCGGTGCGGTGCTGTTCCTCTGCGGCCCGGCCGGGGCCTATGTCTCGGGCGCGATCCTGCCGCTGGATGGCGGTATGAGCGTGAAGGTGCCCATCGACCTGTTCGCCAACACGTTGTGACACCAACCAAGTCGAGCGCCTTTGGCGCAAGTCTTTTGAGCCCTGCGGGCAGATGAGGGGGCGCCGCCCCCTCGCGGCCCGTGGCCGCTCACCCCCGCGCACATTCGGCGATCGAAGAGCCGGGATGGTCTGTTCGGGCTGAAACGACGCCGGCCCCGGGGCGCCGACGCCGCTTAAAGCAAAAACGGATCGGATCGAAACAATCTGACTGAAACGGTTTTGGTTTAAAGCATCCGACTTTTAACCTGAGACATATCCAGCAGCCTTGAAGTAGTTCCAGCATTCTTCCGGCGGGAAGAGGTCGCAGATTTCTGTGAGTGCATCGATCGTGTCCGTGAAGGACCGTGCGCCGATGCGTCGGAGGTG
>JBCDDF010000075.1:0-11556 GCA_039180525.1 Pseudomonadota bacterium | reverse complement strand
CCAACAGCGGCCCCATCACGGGTTTGCCGGTGAACTGGTTCCACAACGTGTGGGTCTCCCGGTCAAACATCAGCTTGTTGGAGCGATAGAGGAAGCCCGAGGAGCCGAATACCAGCGGTTCGTCCCGCCCCTCCAGCGCGGTCTCGAACAGGATGCCCGAGCCGCACAAGGTGCAGTAGGCGAGCGCCAGCGGCACGCCTCCGATGACTTCGTTGAACATTTCATGCCAGCCCATGATCCGGAGCGGGTAGGCGCGCGCATCGCCATTGATGGCGACGCCGAAGACCAGATCGTCCGGCCGCAGGTAGTCCGCCTCGGCGGCGAGGATCATGGTGGGATTGTCGAGCGAGGGGATGCCGTCCTTGCGCACGCCGCCCCAGGTGATCTCCTCCAGGCGGATTCGCATGGCGTCGGGCTGGATATGCGAGGGTTGCAGGAAGTCGTCGAAATTCGGGTCGATGGACAGAAACACGTTGCGCTTGAACTCGATATAGCTGGGATGCGGGCGGATCTGGGGATTGGCCTCCTGCCAGAGCATCCAGTCGAACCAATCCCGGGGGCCGGTATGGCCGGTGACCTGTTCCAGCGTCTCAACGATCCGGGGCCGCGCGCCGCGGGTGTAGCGCAGGCCCAGGATCAGCCCGGCGGCGACATCCGGGTCGCCATGCGCGCGCAGGGTCTGGATCGCCTGCTCGAAACTGGCCTCCGTGCCATAGATCAGATTGCGCTGCGCTTGGGCCAGATCCTGCGGCGTGGCCCGGGCCACGGCCGGCGCGGACAGGGCGGTGGCGGTGGCAAGGCCGGCAAATTGGCGGCGAGACAGCGACATGGACGGGGCTCCTGAGCAGTGTTCAAAAAACATCGTGCGCGAGTATCTAAGGTGCCGCCCCGCTCACATACACCCAACGATGCGGTGAGGGCGCGTTACCGGTGCAGCCGCGCGTAGTGGAGCAGCCCCCACGGCCGCAACGCTGCGTCGACCGCGGCCCAAAGCGTGCCGCCCGCGACCGGGTCCGGCGCCGCGCGTGCGATCAGTGCGGCGACGTCGCGGCGGCCGTCGATACCGGCGATCAACGGCGCGGCGGCTTTCGGGATCTCCACCGCGATGCGCTCGCCCGCCAGGGTCACCGCGGCGCGCCCGGTCTTGGCCACATGCTGCGCCAAAGCCGCCGGGCGGGGCCCGCGCAGATGCGGGATATCGGCGCCGCGTCCCGTCGGCGGCGCGGGCACGGCGCCCTTGGGTACGGCGTAGCCCACATGGGTCTTCAAGCCGCCGGAAAGCTGCTCGGCCAGCGCCATGCGCTGCGGCGGGGTCAGATCCGCGCCCTGCCCCGCCAGGAACCGCGCCGGGTCGTAAAGCCCCGGTTGCGCAAAGCCGGCCAGGTCCAGCCCGGCCACATCCAGCGTGTGCAGAAGCTCGGCCACGGTGAAGGCACGGTCGCGGCTGTGCAGCAGCAGATCATAGAACCCCGCGGCACTGTCGGCATGGTCGCCCAGATGCGGGTTGGTGCGGAACGGATGCCCGTCCGGCAGGCGGTCGAAGACGGCACGCGCCGCGGCCAGTTTCTCCGTCGGCGGCAGATGCCCGAAGGCCGTGTTGAATGCCGCCTGCAGCGGATAGACCCCGCTGCGGCCCAGCGGCGCATAGACCATGAAGCCGATCCCGCCGCCGGGCGCCAGCGCCGCGCCCAGGGCCGCGAAGCCCGCCGTTGGATCGTCGAGGTGGTGCAGCACGCCGCAGCAGTCGATGTAGTCGAAGGGGCCGAGATCGGGCGCATCGAACAGGCTCGCGGTCAGAAAGCGGATGGTGTCGAGCCCGCGGATCCCGGCGCGCGCCTCGGCAATGCCGCGCGCGGCCTCGGACGGGTCCAGATAGGTGATCTCCGTCGGCCGGCCCGCGGCGGCCAGGACCGCGGCGATCTGGATCAGCCCATCGCCGGTGCCACCGCCGGCGACCAAGACGCGCGTGCCCGCCGCCCAGTCGCGGCGGCCGGAAAACAGCACATGATCGACCTCCACCGGGTGCGAGGGCGATCCGACGATCAGCCGTTTGCGTTCGTCGGCCGGATCGCGTGCCGGATAGGGATAGGCCTCGTACTGCGCCTGAACCGGGTCCACCGCGCGCGCCTTCAGCGAAACCGGAACTGGGTCAGCAGCGCCCGGTGATCGGACCCATAGGTGCCCAGCGTCCGGGTCTCCGCCACCAGATCCTCGGAAACCAACACATGATCGATCGGCAGACCCGGCCAGAATTCCGCCTTGTCGAGCGTCAGACGCAGACCGGGCACGACGCGCGTGCCGGTCGCCGTCGCGATGCGGCGCACGCTGTCGGCCCAGGGGGCGTTGTTGAAATCGCCGGCGATCAGGATCGGCTCTGGCAGGTCCCCCAGGATCTGCGACAACCGCTTGGCCTGCTCCGCCTGGCGGCCGTAGGGCCAGGGCCAGGGCGCATGCAGGCTGACCACGGTGACATCGCCCACCGGCGTGCGCAGCCGCAGCCAGCCGGCACCCTGACCGCGCGCGCAGCCCGGCGGGCCGACCTGTTGGAACCGCGCGGCCACGGCCACGCCGCCGACCGTGTCGGAGAACGCGCACAGCGTTTGGGTCCGATAGGTGCCGCGCAGATCCTCCAGCAGCGCGCGGTTGGCCTCGTTCACCTCTTGCAGCACGATGATGTCGGGGGCGACAGCCTCGACACCCGTGGCCACCGCATCCAGGCTGGCATTGCGGTAGTTCAGGTTCTGGCTGTAGAGCCGCAGATCGCCCAGGCCCAGCGGCGTATCGGGCAACAGCGCCGGCGCCACACCGGCGCCCGCGACCACCAGCCCGGTCAGCGCGATCAGCGCCGCGGTGCGCGCGGCAAAGGCAACCGCGAACAGAATCAGCGCGCCGAAGCCCAGGCCCAGATGCACCCGAAACGCGGCCAGCGTGTCGAAAGCCGGGTGGCGCGCGCCGAAAAAGCTGGCCAGGCTCAGGACGATGCCGACGGCTGCGGCCAGCGCGATCAGCCCGCGAATTCCGTCCAGCATGCCCCTGCCCCACCGATCCCCAAACATTCCGATGTGACCCGGTTAGCGGTCGGATGGGGCGGAAATCCACCAAAAACGACGCAACCGATGCCGGAAAGCGTCGCGCGCGGGCCCCGCCCGCGGGGCCATCCTGGACGTCAGGAGGCCGCCAGGATGAACGAACTCAGCCCGCCTGTCCGCAAGATCGACCCGAACCGGCGGCGGCCCGACGGCTCTGTCGATGACAACGACCGGGTGGAGATCGGCCCCACAGCACTGGCGTTTGCCGAATGGGCCGCGGCGGGGCTGGTGCCGCCCGATCTGGCGGCGATGCGGGCGTATCGGCACACCCGGCTGAGCGCCGCGGTGGCCGCGGCCGGGCTGGCCGGGGCGCTGGTCTTTGACCCGCTCAACATCCGCTATGCCACCGACACGACCAACATGCAGCTGTGGAACGCGCATAATCCGTTTCGCGCCTGTCTGGTTTGCGCCGACGGGCATATGGTACTGTGGGAGTACAAGAACGCGCCGTTTCTGGCCGAATTCAACCCGTTGGTGGCGGAGGTTCGGTCGGGTGCATCGATGTTCTATTTCGTCACCGGCGACCGGACAGAGGCGGCGGCGGACGGGTTCGCGGGCCAGGTCCGCGACGTGCTG
Source organism: Pseudomonadota bacterium (assembly GCA_039180525.1). Lineage (GTDB taxonomy): Bacteria > Pseudomonadota > Alphaproteobacteria > Rhodobacterales > Rhodobacteraceae > Halovulum. The sequence goes on along the minus strand of JBCDDF010000075.1, from coordinate 7,891 downwards.
CGCACGCATGCCGGGCGCAATACGCGGCTGGCGGTCGACAAGATCCAGATCGCCGGGCTGCGCGCGCTGGAGGCTGCGGGCCTGAGCGTGATCGAGGGCGAGCCGCTGATGGAGCGCACCCGCGCCATCAAGGGGGCGGACGAGATCCGCGCTATGCGCTGTGCCATCCAAACCTGCGAGACCGCAATGGCGGCGATGGAGGCCGCCGCAGCGCCGGGCATGACCGAGGACGAGATCTGGGCGGTGTTGCATGCCGAGAACATCAAACGCGGCGGTGAGTGGATCGAGACGCGGCTTCTGGCCTCGGGCCCGCGCACCAATCCCTGGTTCCAGGAATGCGGCCCCCGGGTGGTGCAATTGAACGAGATCATCGCCTATGACACCGATCTGATCGGCCCCTACGGTATGTGCGCCGATCTTTCGCGCAGTTTCTGGCTGGGCGACGCCGATCCGCCGCAAGAGATGATCGACGACATGGAACTGGGGCTGGAGCATATCGCCCACAACATGGCGCTGCTGCGCCCGGGCGTGGCGATCCGCGAAATCGTGGAGAAAAGCCACCGCCTGCCCGAGATCTATCAGGCGCAGAAGTATTCCTGCCTGCTGCACGGGGTCGGGCTGTGCGATGAGTGGCCGCATGTGGATTACCCCGACACGTTCCGGGCCGAGGCGTTCGACGCGGTATTGGAACCCGGCATGACGTTCTGTGTGGAGGCTTTGATCAGCCGCGCGGGCGGTGCGTTCTCGATCAAGCTGGAAGATCAGGTGCTGATCACCGAGACGGGGGTGGAGAACCTGACCCGCGCGCCGCTGGATACACGATTGCGCCGGGGCTGACAGGCGCGGTGCGTGTGGCGGCGGCGGCGGGATGCCTCCGGCGGGGATATTTCCGGAACAAAGAAGCCGGGACAAGGCGGGGCGAGGCGAGGCGAGGCGAGGCGAGGCGAGGATGTCTCACATTCCCGCGACATACGGTGTCAATGGGTTCCATACGCGCGGCCGGCGCCCGAAATTGGACCCCATCACGCGACTGATGCGGTGAAGGAGCGGACAATGCCCAGCGAGAAGCTGACCTTCGAAGGCCATGCCGGCGACATGCTGGCGGCGCGGTTCGACCGCCCGGCGGTGGGGCATATGGCGACCGCGATCTTCGCGCATTGCTTTACCTGCGGCAAGGACATCGCCGCCGCGCGCCGCATCGCCGACCGGCTGTCGGCCATGGGCATTGCGGTGCTGCGCTTCGATTTTACCGGGTTGGGCCATTCGGAAGGCGAGTTCGCCAACACCCATTTCAGCTCCAACGTCGAAGATCTGCTGCGGGCGGCAGCGCATCTGGAGGCGATGGGCCACGGCGTCGATATGCTGATCGGCCATTCATTGGGCGGGGCGGCGGTGCTGAAGGCCGCCGCGGCGCTGCCCACGGCGCGGGCGGTCGTCACGATCGGCGCGCCCTCTGACCCGAGCCACGTGGCGCATAACTTCGGCAAGGATCTGCCCCGGATCGAGGCCGATGGCGAAGCCGAAGTGTCGCTGGCGGGGCGGACGTTCACCATCCGCCGCGCGTTTCTGGACGATGTCCGCCAGGCCGCGCTGACCGAGGCGGTGACCGAGATGAAAAAGGCGTTGCTGGTGCTGCATTCGCCGGTCGACGACACGGTGGGCATCGACAATGCATCCGAGATATTTCTGGCCGCAAAGCACCCCAAGAGTTTCGTGACGCTCGACAATGCCGACCATCTGCTGAGCCGGTCCAAGGACGCCGAATACGCCGCGGAGGTCATCGCCGCCTGGGCCAAGCGTTATCTCAACATCGCCAAACCGGCCGCGCCGATCGGCGCGCCCGAGGGCGTGGTGCGGGTGGCGGAGGCCGATCCGAACGGCTTTCTGCAGGACGTGACCGCCGGCCCGCGGCACTACACCCGCGCCGACGAACCCAAACCCTTTGGCGGGACAGACGCCGGCATGACGCCCTATCAGTTTCTGTCGGCCGCACTCGGGGCGTGCACCTCGATGACGATCCGGATGTATGCGCGGCGCAAGAAATGGCCGTTGGAGCATGTTTCCGTCGATGTGACGCATGAGAAGATCCACGCCGCCGATTGCGAACATTGCGTGGGCGAGGATGCGCGGCTGGACCGGCTGAACCGGCATATCACGCTGTCCGGGCCGCTGGACGAGGACCAATACCGGCGGCTGCTGGAGATCGCCGACCGCTGCCCCGTGCACCGCACGCTGGAGCGCGAGGTGATCGTTAAGACCTATGCCGACCGTGTGGCGGAGCCTGCGTAGGATTCCGTTAAAATTCGGGACGAAACCGCGGCAAGACCCCCTCTGACATTCAGACCCCGTTAACACCTGGACCGCATGCTGCACCGCGGTGGAAAGGGCGCAAGGCGTCCGGAAAGGGGTGAGGCATGGCTGGCAAGAGGTTTGGGTTGCCGTTTCGCGAATCGACCGCGGCGGAGGTGTTGAATTGGGAACACGCACGCGGTGCGTTGCGCCAGTTCGCGCAATCGGACGGGATCTACACAGCGGCGGAGGAGCTGTATGATCCCACGGCGCTGCCGGAAAACAGCCGCAAGGCGCGCGTACTGCGCAAGCTGCGCGAGGCGACGGATCAGCGTTTCTGCCCGGAGGTGGAGGCCTATATCCTCGACAAGCCGGATGTCATCCAGGTCGCGGTCGCGCCGACCAAGATCGAGCGTTTTGGCTTTGTCTCGGCCATCGTCGCCGCGGTGCTGCTGGCGCCGATCGCCATCATCGCCGCACTGCTGGCGCTGTCCAATCCCGCCTTTACCGGGTTTTCGGACACGATCTTTCCGATCGCGCTGGCCGAGCATCTGGTCTGGTATGCGACCCAGGGTGAGTTGATGGGCTATGTCGCCGCCGCCTCGATGCTGATCACGTTCTCGATGAAGAACCAGGTCATGCTGCGGCTGTTCGCGGTGATCGCGAACGTGTTCTTCATCAGCTATGGGATCGGGGCGCATCTGGTGCCGGTGGTGTTGCTGCACATGATCCTGCTGCCGATCAACATCACCCATCTCAGCCGCGCGCTGCACAACCAGGGCGCGCGCGCCTGGGGCGCGGCGCCGCAACCGGTGCCGGTGCGCGCGGACTGAGCTGGCCCACGGGCCGCCGCCCACTTGGCGGAGCCCGCGCGGAAGCGGCCACAAATTCGACGAAACAGACCTGCCCGGCCGCGGAGACTCGGCCGGGCAATTCGTTGAAAAACCTTTAAGTCTCAGCGCATTCGAAGAAATACTTTGCGCCGGCGAATTCATCTCATTTCCGCCACAATCGCCGCTATTGTGCGCCGAACATGGCTGTGTTTCGGCCCCAACTCGTTCGGGAAAGGGGGTAAGCATGGTGTACAATGTTCGTGGCGAAACAACCGCCGCAGAGTTGCTTAAACTGGAAAGACTGCGCAAGGGGCTTCGCGAATTCGCGGAGGCCGACGGCATATATGCGCAACCAGAACAGGTGTATGACCCAGACCGGCTGGGCATAGACGCCAAGAATGTCCGGATGCTGCGCAAGATGCGCGAGGTGGCCAAGAACAAGGTGCTGCCCTGGGAGTTGGAGGAGTTCATCCTCGCCAAGCCCGAGGTCGTGCAGGTCGCCGTCCCGCCCACGCGGACGGAGCGATTCGGGTTCATCGCCGCCATCGTGTCGGCCATCGTGCTGGCGCCCCTCGCGGTGCTGGCCGGGCTGCTTGCGGTCGCCAACCCCGAGTTCACCGGCTACAAGAACGAATTCTTCGTTGTCGCGTTCACCGACCATCTGCTTTGGCACGCGACCCAGGGTGAGATTTTCGGCTTCGTCGCCGCATTCGCCGCGCTGATCACGTTTTCGCTGAAAAACGCGGTGATGCTGCGGTTCTTCGCCGTGGTGTCGGACATCTTCTTCATCAGCTTCGGCATCGGCGCCGGGCTGGTGCCGGTGGTGCTGCTGCATATGATCCTGCTGCCCGTGAACATCAACTATCTCAGCCGCGCCCTGCACAACTGGGGCGCCCGGCCCTGGGGCAACATTAGGCAAGACCGGGCCACCTGACCCCGCCCCGACGGCCCGGGGCGCTTGCGTCCCGGGCAACCAGATGTTCTAATCCAAGGCCACGACACCACAATATCGAGCAGGTGGACGGTCCATGGCCGCGGATGATCTTTTTGCCGATCCCCCGGAGGACGGGGGCTATGACGCATCCTCTATCGAGGTCTTGGAGGGGCTGGAGCCGGTCCGCAAACGTCCCGGCATGTATATCGGCGGCACGGACGACCGGGCGCTGCACCATTTGGTGGCCGAGGTGCTGGACAATGCGATGGACGAAGCCGTCGCCGGCCATGCCAACCGCATCGAAATCGAGATGAATGCCGACTTCTCGATCACCATCCGCGACAACGGCCGCGGCATTCCGGTCGATCCACACCCGCGGTTTCCCGAAAAGTCCGCGCTGGAGGTGATCCTGTGCACGCTGCATGCGGGCGGCAAGTTCTCGGGCAAGGCCTATGAAACCTCGGGCGGGCTGCATGGCGTCGGCGTGTCGGTGGTCAATGCCCTGTCGGATCATGTGCGGGTGGAAGTCGCGCGAAACAAGTCGCTGTTCGCGCAGGAGTTTTCGCGCGGCGTGCCCAAAGCGCCGCTGCAATCCCTGGGCCCGACGCAGAACCGCCGCGGCACCTCGGTCACGTTTCACCCGGACCCGGAGATTTTCGGCACCGCGGCCCGCCTGCGCCCGGCGCGGCTGCTCACCATGGCGCGGTCGAAAGCCTATCTGTTCTCGGGCGTGGAGATCCGCTGGAAATGCGCGGCCGAAGCGCTGGGCAAGGATGACGACACGCCCACGCAGGCGATGTTCCACTTCCCCGGCGGGTTGGCCGATTACCTGAACGAACGCCTGCAAGGCGCTGCCACCTATAGCGAAAAGCCCTTCGCGGGAAAGGTTGGTTTCGCCGAACGCTTCGGCCCGGACACGCCCGGTTCGGTCGAATGGGCGATCAACTGGACACCCGCGCGCGACGCCTTCGTGGCCTCTTACTGCAACACCGTGCCCACGCCCGAGGGCGGCACGCACGAGGCCGGTTTCTGGGCCGCGATCCTGAAGGGCGTGCGCGCCTATGGCGAGTTGGCGGGGCAATCGCAAGGCCGGCCAGATCACGCGGGAGGATGTGCAGGCGGGCGGATCGGCAATGATCTCCGTCTTTATCCGCGAGCCCGATTTCGTCGGCCAGACCAAGGATCGGCTGTCGACCGCCGCCGCGCAGAAACTGGTGGAACAGTCGGTGCGCGACCGGTTCGAAACCTGGCTGGCCGGCGACACCAAGGCCGCCGGCGCGATCCTGGATTTCCTGGTGCTGCGCGCCGAAGAACGCCTGCGGCGCAAGGCAGAGAAAGAGACGCAGCGCAAATCGGCCACCAAAAAGCTGCGCCTGCCCGGCAAGCTAACCGATTGCAGCGCAAAGACCCGCGACGGGACGGAGATTTTCCTGGTCGAGGGCGACAGCGCCGGCGGGTCGGCCAAGATGGCACGCAACCGAGAGATCCAGGCGCTGCTGCCGCTGCGCGGCAAGATCCTGAACGTGCTGGGCGCGGCCTCGTCAAAGTTGAACCAGAATGCCGAACTCAGCGATCTGTGCCAGGCGCTGGGCGTCGGGTTGGGCACCAAGTTCAACGTCGAGGATCTGCGCTACGACAAGGTCATCATCATGACCGATGCCGATGTCGACGGCGCGCATATCGCCGCGCTGCTGATGACGTTTTTCTTCACCCAGATGCGGCCGCTGATCGATCACGGGCATCTCTATCTGGCCTGCCCGCCGCTCTACCGTCTGACCCAGGGCGCGACATCGGTCTATGCCATGGACGATGCCGAAAAAGAGCGGCTGTTGGAGGCCGGACTGGGCGGTCGCGGCAAGATCGATATCTCTCGCTTCAAGGGCCTGGGCGAGATGAACGCCCAGGATTTGAAGGACACCACGATGAACCCCCAGACGCGCAAGCTGATCCAGGTGACGGTGGACGACGCCGCCCCCGGAGAGACCGGCGGCCTGGTCGAGCGGCTGATGGGCAAGAAGCCGGAATTGCGGTTTCAATACATCCAGGAAAACGCCCGTTTCGTCGAGGCGCTGGACGTCTGAATCCGTCTCGGCGCGGCCACGGATGCGGCGCGTTCCGGCCTCAATTCCATGTTCATAGACCGTTAACGAAGGTTACCGCGCGCGGGCGTGTCGCGCGGGGGGCCGTTCGGGCAAAACAACGAACGAGGTCTGGATATGGGCATTTATGACAAGGTGAACGGCGGTACCGAACCGCTCGGAGGGCCCGGCGGCCCGGAGTTGGCGAAGGAAGAAGACTATGTGTTGGAGGTCGATCTTTCCAACGGCATGACCGTCAGCGGGGACTTCGATTTCGACTTCGGCGGCGAGGCGAGCAGCTATTCGTTCAGCAGCGTCACGGGGACCGGCGGCACTTTGACAACAGCCGATACGACGACCGGGGCCTGGACGTTCACATCCGATGGCACGGGGGTCTTCGGCGAAGACGTCTCTTTCACAGTTACCGACGGCGCGATCGCGGGCGGTGACACCGACACCGTCACGATCACCTTCACCTGTTTCGCCCAAGGCACGGCGATCCGCACGCCCAGCGGCGATTACGCGGTCGAGGCGCTGGCGGCGGGCGATCTGGTGCTGACCCGCGACAGCGGCCCGCAGCCGGTGCGCTGGGTCGGGTCGCGCCGGCTGGAGACGCCGGGGCGCATGGGGGCCATCGTCTTCCGTGCCGGTGCGATCGGCAACGCGCGTGAATTGCGGGTCTCGCCGGATCATCGGATGCTGGTCACCGGCTGGCGCGCGGCGGTTCTGACGGGCAAGCCGGAAGTGCTGGTCGCAGCGCGCGATCTGATCAATGGCGACATGATCTATCAGGACCGCAAAACGCCGGTGACCTATTATCACATCCTGTTCGATCGGCACGAAATCGTCACCTCGGAAGGCGTGGAAAGCGAAAGCTACAACCCGTCGGCCACCGGTCTGGCCGATATCAGCCCAGCCGCGCGGGCGGAGATTCTGGTGCTGTTCCCGGAACTGGCAGTGCCCGGCGCGGCGCAGCAGGCGGCGCGCCCGACGCTTTGCGCGTTGGAAGCCGCGGCACTGGGGGGCTGAGCGATGGAGACGCAGGTCTTGGATATCGAGCGCCCCGGCGAGAAGACGCTGAAGACCATGGGCGATGTGTTCTATCTGATGCAGCGCTCGGCCGCGCACCGGGCCTTTACGCTGGGCAGTCTGCGGCAATGGTGGGAGCCGCCGCTGCATCTGGGCCAGGTCTGGGTGTTCAATGTCGAGGGCGTTCCGCGCGCCGCGGTCAGTTGGGCCAAGCTGAGCCCGGAGGCGGAGCGGCGCTATGTCAGCCGCCGCGCGCCGCTCAGGGCCGAGGATTGGCGGTCCGGCGACATTCCCTGGGTGATCGACTGGCTGTCGCCCTATAAGAACCAGACCTTCGAGGCGATGATCGGCCGTTGGATCCGCGATACCGGCTTTGCCGAACACCACTTTCGCTATATGCGCTTGGGCACCGACGGCACGCCGCGACGGGTGGTGGAAACGCATCGCGCGGCGTCGGGCAAGCAGGCGTTCCGGATGATGCGCGCGGAGGAGTTCGGGCTGGCGCCGGCCTGAGCGCGCGCGGGTGGCGCTGGCGGGGAGATCCCGGGGCAAGCCCGGGATGCGTCCGGCCAGGTGAGGCGCTCAGCCCGGGGCCGGGGCCGGCGTTACGGCCACCGGTGCGGGCGCAAAACGCTGAAAACACTGAGAGATCCGTTGGTCGCGCAATTCCCGGGCGACCGGCAGCCGCGCCTCGATCGATTGCAGCTTGGCGCTTTCGGCCTGGATGT
>JBCDDF010000074.1:0-11660 GCA_039180525.1 Pseudomonadota bacterium | reverse complement strand
GGTCAATCCTCGGCCCGGCACGGGCCGACCGCGGCACGCGGCACGGGATTGACGCGGGCGCGACTCGCCCAAAGGCTGGACATGGTGCGTTGAGGGCAAACCTGCCCCTCAACCGCCTCTCAGCAAATCCCCAATGCCAATCGACGGTCCGAAAGCTCAGCCCGTCAAACACCGACCCATGGACCCCGCGCCCGGACCCATGGCCCGGCACGGGCCATGGGCTTTGCCCAACGGGCGGGGTCCGATCTGCGATCGGGCCGCGCCGGGCGGGAGCCGCCCCCCGCCGATGGTCGCGCCGCGGTTTTCCCTTCCCCCCGATTTCGGCGCCAGCTATACTGTGACCTACCAAATCTAGAGAAACCCTACAGGCACAGACCCCACGTGAGCGACGACAGCGACCCGCAGGATCCCGGCGGCACCCCGCCCGAACGCCCCCAATTCGACGGCCCCTCCATCGCCATCGAAGAGGAGATGGAGACCGCGTTTCTCGACTACGCGATGAGCGTGATCATCAGCCGCGCGATCCCCGATCTGCGCGACGGATTGAAACCCGTTCATCGACGCATTCTCTATGCGATGCAACTCAACAACTACACGCATGAGCGCGCCTACGCGAAGTCGCAGCGCACACTCGGCGCCGTGACCGGCGTGTTCCACCCCCATGGCGAAACCTCGGTCTATGATGCGCTGGTGCGCATGGCCCAGGAATTCTCGATGTCGGTGATGCTCATCGACGGTCAGGGCAACTTCGGATCCATGGACGGCGACCCCCCCGCGGCAAGCCGATATACCGAAGCACGGCTGCTTCCGGTGGCCCAGCAACTGCTGGCCGATATCGACAAGGACACAGTCGAGTTCCAGGACAACTACGACGGAAAGGACAAGGAACCCGTCGTCCTGCCGGCGCGCTTTCCGAACATCCTGGTCAACGGCGCCGGCGGGATCGCCGTGGGCATGGCGACCAACATCCCTCCCCATAACCTGGGCGAGGTGATCGACGCCACGCTGGCGCTGATCGACGATCCGGAACTGACCTCCGAACAGCTGATGACGCATGTTCTCGGGCCGGATTTTCCCACCGGCGGCATGATCCTGGGCCGCAGCGGGGCGCGAAAGGCCTATCTCGAAGGTCGTGGCTCCGTCATTATCCGCGCCAGGGCCGCGATCGAGGAAATCCGCAAGGATCGGCAGGCCATCGTCGTCACCGAGATCCCCTATCAGGTGAACAAGGCGACGATGATCGAGAAGATCGCCGAGCTTGCCCGCGACAAACGGATCGAGGGCATCGCCCATGTCCAGGACGAAAGCGACCGTTTCGGCGTGCGCGTGGTTGTCGAGCTCAAACGCGACGCCACGCCCGATATCGTGCTGAACCAGCTCTATCGCTTCACGCCGCTGCAGACCTCCTTCGGCTGCAACATGCTGGCCTTGAACGGTGGCCGGCCGGAACAGTTGACCCTGCGCGGTTTTCTGACCGCTTTCCTCGACTTCCGCGAAGAGGTTGTCGCCCGCCGTACCGCCTTCGAACTCAACAAGGCCCGCGAACGCGCCCATGTGCTGTGCGGCCTCGCCGTGGCGGTAGAAAACGTCGACGAGGTGGTGGCCACGATCCGCAGTTCGGCGGATGCGACCGAAGCGCGCGAACGGCTGATGACCCGCCGCTGGCCCGCCGCCGCCATCGCCGACTACATTCGCCTGGTCGATGACCCCACGCACACGATCAATGACGACGGCAGCTACAATCTGTCCGAAACCCAGGCCCGCGCGATCCTGGATCTGCGGCTGCAACGCCTGACCCAGATCGGGGTCAAGGACGTCACCGACGAATTGCAGGCGCTGGCCGCCAGGATCACCGACTATCTGGATATCCTGCGGTCCCGCGAACGCATCCTCGCCATCATCGGGGCGGAGTTGCGCGAGGTGAAGGAACTCTTCGCCGTCCCCCGCCGTACGGAGATCGTCGATCATGTCGGCGACCTGGAAGACGAGGATCTGATCGAGCCCGAGGATATGGTCGTGACCGTGACCCATTCGGGCTATATCAAACGCACGGCCCTGACCGAGTACCGCGAACAAAGACGCGGCGGCAAAGGTCTGCAGGGCATGGCGATGAAGGACGAGGATCTCGTCACCCGCCTGTTCGTGTCCAACACCCACACGCCACTTCTGGTCTTCACCACCGATGGTCTGGTCTACAAGCTGAAGACCTGGCGCCTGCCCCTGGGGGGGCGCAACGCGCGTGGCAAGGCGATCGTCAACATCCTGCCCATTCCCGCCGGCGTGTCGATCGCAGCGATCATGCCGGTCGATGTGCCGGAGGCCGATTGGGCCAATCTGCAGATCGTCTTCGCCACCTCCGCCGGCGATGTGCGCCGCAACGCGCTGAGCGATTTCACCAACGTCATGCGCAACGGCAAGATCGCGATGAAACTGCCCGAAGACACGGCGCTGGTGAACGCCCGCATCTGCCGCGAAGATGACGACGTCATGCTGGTCACCGCCCTGGGCAAGGCGATCCGCTTCCGGACCACGGATGTGCGCGTGTTCAAGGGCCGCGATTCGACCGGGGTGCGCGGCATCCGGCTGGCCGATGGCGACCGCGTCGTGTCGATGTCAGTCATCCGGCATTTCGACGCCTCCTCCGAGGAACGCGCCGCCTATCTGAAGCAGCGCCGAGCCGTCGCCGGCGCCGATGAAGAGGGGGCGGAAGCAGATGCCGAGGAAGACGTCGCCGACATCGCCCTGCCCCCCGGCCGCTATGCCGAGATGTCGGCGGCCGAGGATCTGATCCTGACCATTACCGCAGGCGGCGCCGGCAAGCTGAGCTCGGGCCACGATTACCCGGTCCGCGGTCGCGGCGGCCAAGGCGTCGCGGCCATGGACAAAGCCATGCGCGGAGGCCCCCTGGTCGCCAGTTTCCCGGTCGAGATGGACGACCAGATCATGTTGGTGACGTCGACCGGACAGTCGATCCGCTGCCCGGTGGCCGATATCTCCTTCCGCTCCCGCGGTGCGGGAGGCGTGCGCGTGTTCAACACCGCCCCCGGCGAACAGGTCGTCTCCGTCGCCTGGATCGCCGATAGCGGCGAGGGCGAGCCGGCGGAATAAAATGGCGCTGTTCGGCGCCCAAGCCGCGGCACTGCGGCGCCGGATCCCTGATCGATATGCAAGCGATGGCTGAAAACCCGGAAAAGCGGCTTAAGTCTGGCGACATGAACCGCGTGCACACCCCCACCCGCCGGGGCGCCGTCGCCGCGGGTCTTGCCGCGGCGGCGCTTAGCGGCTTTGGCCGGACGGCCGCCGCGGCCAGCGGATATGACGCCGCGCTCAGCCGGGCGGCGGCGCTTGATCAGTTGCATGCGCTGGTGATCGCGGACCGTCAGACGGTACTGGCGGCAAAGGCATTTCGCGGGCCCGCGCTGGACCGGCCGGCAAATGTCAAATCGGTCTCCAAATCCATCGTCGCGCTGCTGACGGGTATCGCGATCGACCAGGGCATCCTGCCCGGCCCGGCTGCCCGCCTGGGCGATATCGCGCCGCGGCTGATCCCCACCGGGGCCGACCCGCGCGCGGCCGATATCACCATCGCCGATCTGCTGACGTTGCGCGCGGGGCTCCAGCGCACGTCCGGCGCGAACTACGGCGGCTGGGTCGCCAGCCGCGACTGGGTCGCCGACGCGCTTGCCCGTCCCTTCGTGGCGGATCCCGGCGCGCGGTTTCTCTATTCCACCGGCACGACCCATGTCCTGGGCGCGGTTCTGGCCGAACGCAGCGGCCAAAGCCTGCTGCAACTCGCCCGCGACTGGCTGGGCGCGCCGCTGGACATCACCGTGCCGGCCTGGACCCGCGACCCGCAGGGCCGCTACATGGGCGGCAACAACATGGCACTGGCCCCCCTGGCGCTGGCGCGACTGGGGCAAAGCCTGCTGAACGGCGGCGCCTGGCAAGGTAGGCAGGTCGTTCCAAGCGGCTGGCTGGCGCAATCCTGGACCGCTCGCACCCGTTCCCCGTTCTCACGGCACGACTATGGCTATGGCTGGTTTCTGACCGACCTCGCCGGCACCCGCGTGGCCTATGCCCGCGGCTATGGCGGTCAGATGCTCTATGTGGCGCCGGACCGCGGCCTGACCGTTGCGGTGACCTCCGATCCGACCCGACCCGCACGCAGCGCCGGTTATGCCGGCACGCTCAACCGTCTGGTTACCGAAACCGTGCTGAGCGGTTGAGAGCACGCGGGCCAGGTGCTGCGCCCGGCTAGTCCTTGTCGTGCCCGTCGAACGCCGACAGCTTTGCAAGATCGGCCTTCAGTTCCATCCGGGTCTGAGCGTATTCGGTCGCGCGTTGCGACACACGCCGCGCCGCCGCCGCGAAGCCCGGCGCCTCCGCCAAACGCTGGAGCGCGGTCTTCAATGTCAGCGCGACCTCCACGCTGCCGGCCGCGTCACGCGCTGTGGCGGCAAAGGCGGCCTCCACCAATGCGCCCGGAGAAAGCACGGGGACAAACACCCGCGGCTCTTCCGTCTGCGACGCATCCTTGGTCGTGGCCGCATATTCCCACAGCAGCGCCGTGGCGCTGTCGATGGCCGCGATGGCGGTGCCCGGATCGTTGACGCCCGGCGACAGCGCCTTTGACGCCATTTCAGAGAGGATCAGCAACCCGAAGGCGGGATCCTGTTCATGGGTACGCTGGGATCCGATCACGAAGCTTTGCGCGATCTGCTTCAGCTGCGCGGCGTCCAGCCCGCCGGAGACCCGGGCAATGACCTCATCCGCCAGCACATGCGTGCCCGGCCGGCATGCCAGATACGCCACACCATGGGTCGGCAGACACGCCGCCAACGCATCGACATCGACCAACTGAACATAACCCGACCTGGGCGCCCTGACCTCGGTCAAATGCACCGGCAGCACGGTTTCCGCGGTCATGGGCGTCCCGCCAAGATCCGGGGCGGCGGCGAAGCGGCCCAGCGATTCCCGGGTGCGGGCGCGCGCGACCGACAGAGTGTTCTCCAGACTGCCCAGTTTGCTGAGATGCTGGATCCAGCCCAGCATGGCGGTGATGACCAGAAACACCACAAGAACGGTTGTGGCCATGGCGACCACAACCGCATCGGCCGGCAACAGCCGCATCTGGATCAGCAGAATGGATGTCAGCGCATAGACGAAGGCGCCGATGAACGTGGCCAGCACGTTATGGGTGGTCGTGTCCTCCAAAAGCAGTTGGTGGATCCGCGGCGTTGCAAGATCGGCCGCCGCCCGATGCGCGGCCACCATCACGTTTATCGAGAATGTCGAGACCGCGAGCATTGACGACGCAAGGATGGTCAGCACCGGCATGATGGCGTTGGTTCCCAGGCCGGAGGAAAGGCGTTGGTCGAGCACGTATTCGGCCAGCGGCGCAACCGCGGCGACGACCAGGGCGAGCACCGCGTAGAACGCCACCCGCACGCCCAGCGTTCGGTAGTAACGCAGGTAAAGCAGCAGCGGCGCTTTCAGATAGCTCAGCATGCTTCGGCGATCTCTGCGGCAACGGGGCGAGCGGCGCCGGCCCGATCAGCGTCGGTCCGGTGCGCGGGGGCGGTCGGGCACGTCACGCGCTGGCGCTCAGCCGCCCGCCGCGGCGCACCGGGGTCACGGTCTTGGCAAGTCCGGTGCGGCGATCGGTTTCGACCAGCACGCCCGACAGCGTGGCCGCCCCCATCGCGGGCGTGAAGCGGCCCTTGCTCATGCCGGTGATGAACCGCGTCAGCGGCTCGGCTTTCTCCATCCCGATGACGCTATCGTAATCGCCGCACATACCGGCATCGGACATGTAGGCGGTGCCGCCGCCCAGGATCTGCGTGTCCGCGGTGGGCACATGCGTATGGGTGCCCACGACCAGGCTTGCGCGGCCGTCACACCAGTGGCCCATCGCCATCTTTTCCGATGTCGCCTCGGCATGAATTTCCACGACTGCGGCCTGAACCGCGCCGCCCAGGGGCGCGGTTTTCAGCACCTGATCGGCGGCGGAGAACGGGTCATCGAAGGCGCGGCGCATATAAACCTGGCCCAGCACCGGCATGACCAGCACTTTCTGCCCGCCGGCCGCCGTGAACACGCGGTGCCCCCGGCCCGGCGCGGTCTTGGCGTAGTTCACCGGGCGCAACACACGCGGTTCGTTCTGAATGAAGGCAAGCATGTCGCGCTGATCGAAGGCGTGATCGCCCAGGGTCAGACAGTCGATCCCGGCGCCCAGCAGCGCCGCGGCGTGACTGGCCGAAAGCCCCATACCGGCAGAGGCGTTTTCGGCGTTCACGATCACGAAATCGGCTTTCAGATCGGCCCGCAGCGCCGCGATCCCTTCGACCAACGCGGCGCGGCCGGACCGGCCGACGACATCACCCAAAAACAGAATTCTCACTGCATACCCATGTTCACGTTCGGCTCCGGTAGGGGGCCGGCGCGCGCGATCACGCCCGCCTCGGTCACGATGGCGTCTAGGGGCTGGTCGGTCGGCGTCGCCGGCACCGCCGCACAGCCCTGGGCGGCAAAGGCGAACCCTATGGCCGTGACCGGTTCGTCACCTGCGCGCAGCGCCGCCAGGGTTCGGTCGTAAAAGCCGCCGCCATAGCCCAGGCGCATGCAGGTACCGTCAAACGCGACCAGCGGCACAATCAGGGTCCGCGGGGTGCAGAAGGCACCGGTCTGCGGTTCGGGCACGCGAAAAGCACCAGGCGCCATGGGCGTGTCGGGGGTCCAGACGCGAAAGCGCAGCGGCTGGGCCGGCGCATCGACCACCGGCAGGCAAACCGACACGCCGCGCGCGACCAGCGCGGTCAGCGTCGGTGCCGGGTCGATCTCGTCTCGGATCGCCGCATAGCCTGCGATCGGTCCGGGATGGCCGGTCAGTGCCTGCGCCAGCACCGCCTGCCCCGCATCGGCGGATGCCGCGGCCTTGGCGCGCGCGCGGGCGGTGAGCGCAGCGGCGCGCAGGGCCGGTTTCGGATCGACCGGGATCATGGCAGCGGCGGAGCGGTTCGGGTGGCGGGCCCGCAGCAACCGTTGAGGCTCTGTATCCTTGAGAGCCTGGAAAACCAGGTGGGCGCCAGATATGTAAGGCCAGGACCGAACACAGAGCCAGCTCCCTCAAGAATGATTAAGGCCACTAGGATGTTAGCCCCGTCACGCGAAGAGCAGCACCCGCCACTGCCTAACATAGTCGCCGCGCGCGGAATGAGAACCCCCGGCGCGGTGCCCGGCGGGTCCGGGCGCTGACCGACGCCGGGCCGGCGCCGGCGCCGGTGGTCCCGCCGGTCTGGGTACTGGGCAGCTTTACGCTGAATGGCGGGCGCGCGGCGCGGCACACCGCGCAGCTTGCCGCCGATCTGGCCGCCGCGGGGTCGGTGCCGCAGCTGTTGTCGTTTCACCCGGGCACCTACGCCGCCGACTGTATCGAGCGGTTCGACATGGCGCCCGGCGCGCGCGGCGTCATCTACATGCGCAGCGCGATGCGCCTGCCCGGGGGCCGGTCGCTGCGGCTGTGGCGCGCGCGGTGGCGTGCCTTGCGTGCGGCGATCACGGCATCGCAGCGCAGCTTTGTGATCGTGTCGCCGCTGCGCCCTCAGCCGGCCTCGCTTCTGGAACACCTGCTCGCCTGGGCGCTTGCCCATGGCGCACGCAACCGGGTGCGCCGTCTGCGCCTTTCGGTGGCGCCGCATCGCTGCGTGTCCCGCGTGTTGGGCACACCGACCACGGCCGGCGGCGAAACCGATGCGGAAATCTGGCTGCTGACGCATCTGAGCGCCGTCAGCCGCGTGTCGCTGCGCCTGACCCAGGCGCATCTGCGCCATGCGCTTGCCGAGGCCGCCCCCGGCATCGACGGCCACACCCGTCAGACCCTGCTGTCGATGACGCATAAGGCGCAGCGGATCCCCGCGCAGGCCGCCGCGCAGGCACTGCGCCGGCGCGGGTTGGAGGCCGGCCCGCACGCCCCCCCGGCGGTCAGGGCGGCGCTGGCGCCCGGACTGCGCTCGCCCGATCTGCCGCGCATCGCCGAGCATTTGCGCCTGATCGGCCAGCCCTGGCGCATTTGGCGGCGGCCCGCGCCGGGCCGGGGCAATCGGTCGCTGGCCGATCGGGGCCTGACACCGGCGCTGTTGCGCCATATCGCCGGCGATCCGGCCGAGGGTGACGCGAAAATTCTCGCCCCCCTTCGCCAGCCGCTGGGACCCGGTCCGATGACGCAACTGGACTGGCTGATCGCGGTCGCGCTGCGCCTGCCCGTGGAAAGCATCGGCACGCTCAAGACCCCCTGGCGCTGCCCCGATCTGGCCCGCGCCGTCCGCGAGGCGTTGCCACCGCCGGTAGCCGCTGCAACAACGCCGGAGGATGCAGCACTGCAACTGGTCGGGCTGTCGGGGACCGGCACCGGGCTTGCGCGCAATTACTGGATGAGCGCCCAGGCGTTGTCGCGGGCCGGCATCCAGCCGCAGTTGCGCCCGGTGGACGGCCGGGCGGACATGGTGTCCACACTGCCACCGCCGCGCACCCGGCGGCAGGTCACCCGCCCGGTCACTCTGTTACACCTGAACGCTGACCAGATCCCACAGGCTCTGTTGGCGCTGGAACAGGGGCGCAGCGGATTTCACATCGGGTTCCTGCTGTGGGAGTTGGACCGCCTGCCCCGCGCGCATCGCCTGGCGTTGGACATGCTCGATGAGATCTGGGTGCCCAGCCTATTCCTGCTGCGGCTCTATCGCCCGGCGTTTCGCGGCAGGGTGATCCTGATGCGCAAGGGCATCGCGCTGCCGGTGGCGTCCGCCTGGCCGGGCCCGGCACCGGGGGTCACGCGCTTTCTGACATGTTTCGACAGCGGCTCTTCGACGGTGCGCAAGAACCCGCTGGCCGCGGTCCGCGCGTTTCAGTCCGCGTTCCCGCGGGCGGACCCTTCGGCGGAACTGGTCGTCAAGACCACGCCGGCCCCGCCCGGCCATTGGGGCGACCCGGAAGGCCAGATCGCCGCGATCCGCGCCCTGGCCGCGCGCGACCCGCGCATCACGGTGATCGAGCGTCGGCTGCCGCAAGCCGACATCTTGGGCCTGATCGGCAGCGCCGATGCGCTGATCTCCCCCCATCGGGCGGAGGGGTTCGGCTATTTCCCCGCCTACGCGCTGGTGCTGGGCGTTCCGGTGATCGCGACCGACTATTCCGGCACCCAGGATTTCTGCACCCCGCTGACCGCGCTGCCCGTGCCCGCGCGCTTGCGCCCGGTGCCCGCGGGCCACAGCATCTTCAAGACCCCGGGCGCGCGCTGGGCGGACATCGACCACGACGCTCTGGTCGCTGCGCTGCGCAAAGTGGTCCGCGACCCGGCAGCGGCGCGGGCCCGGGCGGAACGCGGGCGGATGCTGATGGAAAGCGACTATTCCATGGCCGCGCATGCCCGGCGTTATGCCGTGAGGCTAGAGGCGCTGGGCCTGCTCGCCCCCACCGAACAGGATGCGCGCAGCGTCGGGGCTTGACCGAATGTTCGCTTAATGTTCAAATTTCTTCATGTCCTCGCACGCGCTCTCGCCGCCGGATCCGATGCCCGGCCAGCTTTTGGCCCGGGGCGTTGCGCGGCATCTGGAGACGCTGGGCTTCGCCAGCCTGCTGGAATTCGTGCCCGCGCGCGGGCTGCGGGTCGATGTGGTCGCCATCGGACCCAAAGGCGAGATCTGGGTGGTGGAGTGCAAGTCCTGCCGCGCAGATTTCGCGGCGGATCATAAATGGCAAAACTATCTGGAATGGTGCGACAGGTTCTTCTGGGCCGTCGATGCGGATTTCCCGACAGATCTGCTGGAGCACGACCAGGGTCTGATCCTGGCCGATCCCTATGATGCGGAAATCCTGCGCCTGGGCATGGAAACGCCGCTGGCCACGGCCCGGCGCAAGGCGTTGATGCTGAAGCTGGCCCGCACCGGCGCCGACCGGTTGCGCCGGATCAAGGATCCGGGCGCCGCCGCTACTTAGCGCGGCGGGCGTTGGCGGCGGCGGCGCGCAATTCCTCGGCCATTTCTTCCGCCTCTTCGGGGTCGAAATCCAACGGCAAGTCGATGCCCGCGCCAGAGACGTAGATCCGCACCATGCCCTGATCGGTCGGGCCGATCTGAAGGCCGGCGGCGACATCGCTTTCGCGGTTGATACTCATATCGGGCCCCTGACTGTGGCGCATGATCATTGCGCGCGGCAGGTAATGCGGATCGCACCAGCGTGCAAGACCGTCCGCCCTGTGAGGGTGAGGGTAAGGGCGCGGGGCGGGCGGGCGGCGCCGGCTTGCAATCGCCCCCCCGACAAGCTACGCCAAGCCCCATGGTGCCGACATAGCTCAGTAGGTTAGAGCGCTTGATTGTGGATCAAGAGGTCCCCCGTTCGAGCCGGGGTGTCGGTACCACAAATCCGCATCGACACCCCTTCCCGGAGACCTTTTCACCGGCGCCCCGATCCGGGCGACCGCAAGCGCTAGTGCCCGATGCGTCGGATCGCACCCGGCGTCGTGCCCAGCGTCTTGCTGAACACCTGGGTCATGTGGCTTTGCGACCCGAACCCGCACATCAAGGCGATCTGCGCGATACCGTCCTCGGATTGGCTGAGGAACTGGCGTGCGCGCTCGATCCGGCGTTCGACGACATACTTGTGCGGGCTGCGCGACATCTCCGCCCGAAAGACGCGGGCGAAGTGATAGGGGCTCATGCCCGCGACCACCGCCAGATCCTGCACGCTCAGCAGATCGGCCAGGTTTTCGTCGATATGCGCCAACACCCGCGAAATCCGCTTCGATACTGGCGCCCGGCTGGGACGGTCGGAAACGTTGTCGGCCAGGTGATGCCCCAGGCGCACCAGTAAAAGCTGTGCCACGGCGTCGTAGTGTCCGCGGGGCGCGGCGTCGCCGGCGGATTCCCAAACCGTTTTGAGCACCTGACAAATGCCGATAAGCGCGTCGTCGCGTTCATGCAGCAGAACCCGGGTCGAAAGCGCGTCGGCCGCACCAACCGTCTTCCAGACCCCCTGCTGGCGCGCGACGCAGAACTGCACGCTCCACCCGGTGCTCTGGGCGATGATCTGGGCCGCGCTGCCGGCCGGCAGAAACACGAAGGAATTCGGCGGTGCCTCGGTCGGCGCGCCGGGCAGGCCGACGATCGTGTACCCGCAACGGCCACCGCCCAGCCCGATGTCCAGATAGTGATGATCCTCCGGCAGATCGAACCGCCGTGGCCCCGGCGGGCTCAACCACAACTCGAAGCCATGGCCTTCATAGACTTGTGTGGTGACCGGTACGCCCTCCCGTCGAGCGGCAAAGCCCGCAACGGCCCGTTTCGACTTCAGCGCAACCTGCGCCCCGAGAATCGCCCCGCAATCAACATCGACGCGGCCTGCATCACTTATACGCCCGATTTCCATAACGATCGCCCTTCGCAAGAACAATGTCGCATGAAACTCATAGAAATCGCATCGGCGTTATATAACAACGCTGCGCCACTTGGTAAATTTGTGCGCAGAACCGCAGGATCGTTATATTTTTTGTGCAAAAGCCTGCAGATCGGCGCTCAGCGAACTTGGGGATGTCACATCCTTGGGAGCGGCTGTAGAGTTTTCGGACTAAGCCGAGCTTTTACTGTTGCTGCATCTGCTGCACGCTGTTG
>JBCDDF010000073.1:0-11686 GCA_039180525.1 Pseudomonadota bacterium | reverse complement strand
TGCCCCTGACCAGCTTGTCAGCGGCATCCTTCGATGTTCCGGACTTCTCGTTCATCTTCGCTCCATAATGGCTTCGATGAACCAGAAATCCTCCGTTGCTCAAACACCTAATTCTGTCCGGTGGGTGCTGGCGTCAGACATGACCAAACTTAGTGACCATAATGACCAAAAACATGACCAGAATGGTCAAACACCACGAGTCGTCACATAGGAGAAACAGTGGTGAGCCGTGCAGGATTCGAACCTGCGACCCACTGATTAAAAGTCAGTTGCTCTACCAACTGAGCTAACGGCCCACGCGGTGGCGGGGATAGACGCAGGTGTCTGAGCGGTCAAGGGAAAACGGGGTGGTAGAGCGAAGCGCATCGCCATATATCCTCGCGCCATGAACCATGTCCGCAACGCCCCGCCGCCCGTGCGGTTTCTGAAGATGCACGGTGCCGGCAACGACTTTGTCATCGTCGACGCGCGCGGCGGCGGCGACCCGCTGACGCCCGCGCTGGCGCGCGCGCTCGGGGACCGGCATCGCGGCGTGGGCTTCGACCAGTTGGCGGTCATCGGGGCCGACCCGGACGCCGATGCGCGACTGACCTTCTGGAACGCCGATGGCAGCCTTTCGGGCGCCTGCGGGAATGCCACGCGCTGTGTCGCGCGGCTGTTGATGGAGGAAACCGGCGCGGGCTCCGTTCGGCTGCGGACAGATTTCGACGTACTGATCGCCGAGGATGCCGGCGACGGCCTGACCCGGGTCAATATGGGCCGCCCGGCGCTCGATTGGCAGCAGGTGCCCCTGGCAGAGCCGATGGACACCGTCGCCTTGCCGCTGCCGGGCGCCCCCGGGGCACTGAGCATGGGCAACCCGCATTGCGTCTTTGTGGTTGCCGATGCCGAAGCCGCCGATATCGCCACCCAAGGCGCCACATTCGAGACCCATGCCGCGTTTCCAGAACGCACCAATGTGGAGATGGTCGAGGTCCAGGCACCGAACAGACTGCGCCTGCGCATCTGGGAACGCGGCGTGGGCATCACGCTCGCCTCGGGCTCCTGCGCCTGCGCCGCACTTGTCGCCTGCGTTCGCAAAGGGCTCTGCGATCGTCGGGCAGAGATCGTCGTCGATGGCGGCCGGCTCAGCGCCGATTGGCGCGCGGATGGCGTTTGGCTGACCGGCCCCACGGCAAAGGTCTTCGAAGGCATGCTGTCGGCGGAGCTGTTGTCGTGACTGCCCCTGTCTTCGAAACCTTTGGCTGCCGGCTCAACGCTTATGAGACAGAGGCGATGCGCAGCCTGGCGGAACAATCCGGCGCCGGCGGATTGGTGGTGGTCAACACCTGCGCCGTCACGGCGGAGGCGGTGCGCCAGTCGCGCCAGCGCATCCGCAAACTGCGCCGCGAAAACCCGCAGGCCCGGCTGATCGTCACCGGCTGCGCCGCACAGGTGGAGCCGCAGACCTATGCCGACATGCCGGAGGTCGACCAGGTCATCGGCAACCTTGAAAAGATGCGCCCCGGCACCTGGGATGCGCTTGCCGCACCCGACCTGATCGGCACGACGGAGCGGATCAAGGTCGATGACATCCTTTCGGCGAAAGAGACCGCGGGCCATCTGATCGACGGCTTCGGCACCCGCTCGCGCGCCTATGTCCAGGTGCAGAACGGCTGCGATCACCGGTGCACCTTCTGCATTATCCCCTATGGCCGGGGCAACGCGCGCTCCGTGCCCGCGGGCGTGGTCGTGGAACAGATCCGCCGCCTGGTCGCGCGCGGCTATTGCGAGGTGGTGCTGACGGGGGTGGATCTGACCTCCTGGGGTGCGGATCTGCCTGGCCAACCGCCGCTGGGCGACCTGGTACAGCGGATCCTGCGGCTGGTGCCCGATCTGCCGCGGCTGCGCCTGTCCTCGATCGACTCGGTGGAGGCCGACCCGGCCCTGGTCGATGCCATCGCCGGCGACGAACGGGTGATGCCGCATCTACACCTCAGTCTGCAAGCCGGCGACGACATGATCCTCAAGCGCATGAAGCGGCGCCATCTGCGCGACGATGCGCTGCGGTTCTGCGCCGAGATGCGCGCGCGCCGGCCCGATATCGTCTTTGGCGCCGATCTGATCGCCGGTTTTCCGACCGAAACCGAGGCTATGTTCGCCAATACATTGCGGCTGGTGGAGGACTGCGGGCTGACCTGGCTGCATGTCTTTCCGTTCTCGCCGCGCCGGGGCACGCCCGCGGCCCGTATGCCGGCGGTGAACGGCGCCGCGATCAAGGCCCGCGCGGCGCGGCTGCGCGCGGCCGGGGTGGCGCGGGTGGCGGCGCATCTGGCCGCCCGGCAGGGGGCCGATATTCAGGTGCTGATGGAAAAGGATGGCATCGGCCGGGCGCCCGATTTCACGCCGGTCCGCCTCGATGCCCCCGATGGGGCGCTGCTGGCCGCGCGCATTGTCGGCGAGGATGGCACGCGGCTGATCGCCGAACCGGCCTGACGTTCAGCGCCCGGCCATGCCGCGGATCAGCGCGGTCGCCGAACGCGCCAACTGGTCCTGAAATTCGATGCGGAAAGGTTCCAGATCCGGCGCCTCCAGCGCCTCGGCCACGGCCGGCGCGGGATGCGTCACCGGCCACAGCCCGGCCACCAGATGGGTCAATGCGTTGACAAGAAACACCGCATCCGCGCGCGCGATCGAGGGCGCGGCGGTCACCAGCGCCTCGACCATGCGGCCCATATGGGCGAGAAACCCGCGCTTGATCTCGATGATCCGGGCCGGCGAGACATTCTGTTCCAGAACCGAGGCCATTTGGCTGATCAGCAGCCCGAACCGCGGCAGGGCCGCACATTCGGCGGCAAAGATCCGGCCCATCGCCGCGAAATCATTGCGCTGCGGCAACGCCGCATAAGCCGCGGCAACCCGATCGATCAGCAACACCGCATCCTGCGCCAGCAGGTGCATCAGTACATCCTCGCGGCTTTCGTAATAGCGGTAGAGCCCGGATTTCACGACCCCCGCCTCTGCTGCGATGGCCGCGAGCGTCGCACCCTCGATCCCGTCCCGGTCCAGCACATGGGCGGCGGCGGACAGAATCGCCTCCGCCCGTTGAGCTTTCTGTTCGGCGCTGCGCGCGCGCATGAACGGAGCTTCGGTCACAATCGCGATCCTTTATGGCGCCAGGGCGCACCGGCTGGACGCATATACGCGCCCACACAAGCGGTTTTCAATAAGAAAACGATATTCTCTTATTGACAGCCCGCGCGCGAGACCCAATAAAAGACCAACGTTCCCTTAGCCGAAAGCCAACCGGGAGATTCCCATGAGACTGACCGTCAACGGAGAGACGCGGGAGTTCGATGCCGACCCCGACATGCCGCTGCTGTGGGTGCTGCGCGACATCCTCGACGTCAAAGGCCCCAAATTCGGCTGCGGCGTGGCGGCTTGCGGGGCCTGTACGGTCCATGTCGACGGGGTGGCGGAACGGTCCTGTTCGCTGCCGGTGGCCGCCGCCGAAGGGGCGGACATCACCACCATCGAAGGACTGGCCCAGGGCGACACGCTGCACGCGGTGCAGCAGGCCTGGCTGGACCACCAGGTGCCGCAATGCGGCTATTGCCAGGCCGGTCAAATCATGGCCGCCGCGGCACTGTTAAACGACATCCCCAACCCGACCGATCAGGATATCGACGATCTGATGACCAATCTCTGCCGGTGCGGGACCTATCCGCGGATCCGCGCCGCGATCAAAACCGCAGCCGGCACGATGCAGGGGTAGGACATATGGGACGGATCGCAAAATACACCCGCCGCGGTTTTCTGGGTCTGGGCGCCCTGGCCGCCGGCGGCGTCGCCGTGGGCTATTACTTCTACCAACGCCCCTATGCCAATCCGCTGGCGGCCCAGGCGGCCGAGGGCGAGGCGGTGTTCAACCCCTACGTCAAGATTGCGCCCGACGGCGCAATCACCGTGATCGCGCCACGGGCGGAGATGGGGCAGAGCATCCAGACGACGCTGGCGGCCCTGGTGGCCGAGGAGCTGGACGTCGATCTGGATCAGATCGAGGTGATCCACGGACCGGCGTCAGAGGCCTATTACAACGCCGCGATGTTCCGCATGGGCGGGCCGTTCCCGTGGTTCGATGACAGCATCGGCGCGGCGGCGACGCGCACCACGATGGGCGTGGTCGCGAAGTTTCTGGGCATGCAGGTGACCGGCGGCAGTTCCGCCACGATCGATGCGTTCGAGAAAATGCGCGAGGCCGGTGCGGCCGCGCGCGAGGTCCTGAAGGCCGCAGCCGCCGCGCAATGGGGGGGCGACGCGGATGCGCTGACCACCGAACGTGGCGTCATCACCAACCCCGCCACCGGCGCGACGCTGGCTTACGGCGATGTGGCAACCGAAGCGGCGGGGGTGTCCCCGCCGCGGGTGCGGCTGCGCGACCCGTCCGAATGGCGGCTGCTGGGACGCTCGCAGCCGCGCGTCGAGGGCATCGCAAAGGTCACCGGAGACCGTATCTTCGGCATCGACATCGAACTTCCCGACATGCTGCATGCCACGGTCAAGATGTCCCCCCGCTTTGGCGCCGGCGCGAAATCCTTCGATGCCGCCCCCGCCCTGGCCGTGCCCGGCGTGCGCGACGTGGTGGAGATCGAGACCACCACCGGCAAGGGCTTCGGCATCATCGCCGATCACACCTGGGCCGCCTTTCAGGGCGCCGAGGCGTTGGAGGTCACCTGGGAGGATGCCCCCTACCCCGCCACGCTGGAAGAGATGGACCCGCTCTTCGCGGCGGCGCTGGACGGTGACGAGGCGTTCGAGTTGGGCGGCAATGGCAATGTCGACGACGCCTTCGCCGCCGCGGCGCCGGACCAGGTGCTGAAGGCGGAATACCACGTCCCCTTCCTGGCCCATGCCACGATGGAGCCGATGAACGCCACCGCGCAGATGACCGGTGGCCGGCTGGAGATCTGGACCGGCACCCAAGCGCCCGGGATCGTGCGCCTGACCACCGCCGCGCTGTTGGGGATCGAGGCCGAAGACGTCATCGTCCACACCACCCATCTGGGCGGCGGGTTCGGGCGGCGTGGAGAGGCGGACTTCCCGCTTTACGCCGCCGCCATCGCCCAACACACCGGCGGGCGGCCGGTGAAGGTCACCTGGAGCCGTGAGGAAGACACCCGCCACGACGTCTATCGCCCCCGCGCCGCCGCCCGCATGCGCGCGGTGGTGACGCCGCAGGGGCCGGAAGCGCTGGACTTCCGCGTCGCCGGCCCGGCGATCGTGCCCTCTGTCCTGGGTCGGACCTTTCCGAACTTCCCCGCGCCGGCGGAGGACGAACCGCTGCTGGATGGGCTTTTCAACCAACCGGTCAGCGTGGCGGCCGCCCACTATGCCGGTTCGGTGGTCGATCTGCCGATCCCGGTCGGGTTCTGGCGCGCGGTCGGCAATTCGCAGAACGGCTACTTCCACGAGTGTTTCCTGGACGAAGTCGCCGAAAAGGCGGGGCTCGACCCGGTGGAGATGCGCCTGAACCTGATGCGCGACCCCGACCACGCCCCCGCGCGCGGCGTCCTGGAACGGGTCGCGCAACTGGCCGATTGGGGCGCGGAGATGCCGGCGGGCAAGGGCAAGGGCGTAGCGCATATGCTGTCGTTCGGCACCTGGACCGCGCAGGTGGTGCAGGTCGATGTCAGCACGGGCGCGGTGCGGATCGAAAAGGTCTGGTGCGTGGCCGATCCCGGCGTGCTGCTCGACCCCGACAACTTCGATGCACAATTGATGTCGGGCATCAATTTCGGCCTCAGCCAAGCCCTGGGCCAGAAGATCACTTTCGACCAGGGCGAAGTCGTGGAGGGCAATTTCTACGATTTCGACGCCATGCGCATGTGGCAATCGCCGGAGATCGAAACCGAAGTGCTGCAGACCGCGCCCAAGATGGGCGGCGCCGGCGAGGTCGGCACGCCGCCGGCGATCCCCGCGCTGGCCAACGCGATCCATGCCGCGACCGGGCAGCGGATCCGGCGGATGCCGCTGAGCGAAGAGATCGACTTCGTCTGAAGCCGATCCGCCGCCGCCCCGTGGACGCGGGCGGCGGCAGCGCCTATGTTTCATAGGCATTCATAATCGGAGACAGCCCATGGCCGCGCCGCTCGCCCCCATCGCCTGGACCGCACTCAGGATCGGCGCGTTCGCCGCGACCGCCTATTATGTCGGCCGCCGGGCGCAGGCCGCGCCCAAGCACGTGTGGCGTGAACGGGCGCTGGACGACACGCCGGAGGGGGTGACGGTGTCCCACGATCGGTCGGAGGCCGAAACCAACGCCCATGGCGCCGCGCGTTTTCGCCGGACGGTGCGGCTGGGACGCGGCCCGGGGTTGGAGGTCGATCTGACCACGCTGGGCCGGATCCGCTTTCGCCGCGTGGAGTAAACCATGAAGCTCTACGCCGCGGCGGCGTCGCCTTTTGTGCGCAAGGTGCAGGTTTGCCTGCACGAAACCGGGCTGATCGACAAGGTGGAGATCGTGCCGGTCTCCGGTCATCCCACCGACGCGGGCACGATGCCCGTGTCGCAGAACCCGTTGGGCAAGATCCCGACCCTGGAACGGCCCGAAGGCCCGGCGATCTATGACAGCCGCGCGATCTGCCAGTATGTCAACGACCTGGCCGATCACACGCTCTACCCCAAACCGCCGCGTTTGTGGGAAACGCTGACGCTGGAGGCGACCGCCGACGGCATCATGGATGCCGCCGTGCTGATGGTCTATGAGGGCCGGTCGCGGGCCGAGGGCATGCAGGATGCGACCTGGCTTGAGGCGCAATGGTCCAAGATCGACCGCGCGCTGAACGCGCTCGAAGGGCGCTGGCTGGCGCATCTGAAGGGTCCGCTCGACGCCGGCGTCATCGCCGTGGCTTGCGCACTGGGCTATCTGGATTTCCGCCATGCCGCCCGCGACTGGCGCGCGACCCGCCCGGCGCTGGCGGAGTGGGAAAAGGGGTTCGCCGACCGCGACAGCATGCAGGCGACGCAGCCGCAGGGGTAGATATACCGCCTCCGGCGGCCCGTCCGTCGCCCTTTGCGCAATACCCCCAAGCCGGGTGCCCAAACGGGGGGGAGCCTTCAGCTTCGATCGCCGCTTTCCAGATTGGCGGCGTCGATCCGGTCGCGCGCGAAGAAAACCAGGTCCCGGTAGTCGCAGATCTTGCATTCGGCATCGCCAAGACGCCCGATGCGGACGGCGCCGGTACGCTCGAACGCGCCCCCCACCTGGGGAAACAGCCGGTTGAGATCGTCCGCGACGTCGGGGCTTTCGACCCAGCAGTCCGTTGGTCCCGAAAGCTTCATCCGCCGGATCTTCGTGCGGCGTGTCGCGGCCAGCGTCTCGGCAGTATGCAGCGCGCTGCACCGGTTCCACCCCACGCCGACCAGCAGCATCTTCATCGACGGGCGGTCGCACAGCCGACCAAGCGGGCTGTCGGGGCCGGTCGCCCAATCCAGGCTATGCCGCGCGGCATAGTCCTGCGCGTTGGCCCCGTTCAGGCAGACCGACACCGCGGGATGCGCGCTGCGCCGCGTCCCCGGCCAGGTGCGCAACGTTTCTGCGATGATCCCCATGCCGGCGGTCGGCGACCGCAGCGGGTCAAAGCCCGGCACCGCCGCCTCGATCTGAACTACCCGGTCCGCGGGCAGCGTTGCGCGGTCGAGCCCGGCTGGAAAATAGGCATCGTTCGAAAAGCCGGGCATGCCGACCAGACCCCCCGGCCCCACCGCGTCGAGCAATCCCTGCACCACCATCCGGGGGCCGCCGACGACACCGCCGATGGCCCGCATGGAGGCGTGGACGAACAGCCCATCGCCCGGGCGCACGCCCAGCACCGCCAGATCGTCCGACAGGCCGATGATCGTATGCGGGCGCTGCTTCACATGGCGACCATAGGGGAATTTCCGACCGGTGAAACCGGCTTGGTCGCGGACGCCCCCGATCACATCGCCACCGCGGTCGGGCAAAGATGGGTGAAACACCCATCCTACGACCCGCGTTGTGCGAACCTCGACGGGACTTCCGCGGCAACGCGGCTAGGTATGGGTGCCAGAGCCAACAAAAGCCCGGACGACATGGACGCATCCGATCCCGATCCCGATTCCAACACGCCAGAGGCCCGTGCCGCACGCTATCTTCGGGCCGCAAAGCACGCCGTCGACACCGCCTTCGGCCCCGGCCATGCGGCGGCGCATCCGGAACTGGTGGCGGCCGTGGTGCAGGCGTCGGCCATCGAACATGCCATCAGCGCGGGCGAGATGGCGACGGAGGAGGCACTGGCCACGATCCGCAGACTGTCCCGGGAAACCAACGAGACGCTTTTGAAGCTGAAGCCGCGCATCTTCGGCTAAGCCTCGATTGCGCGGCTGACCGGCCCGTCCTATAGCGGATGGGAAGGGGCCGCTCCGATGTCCGCCGTTACCGAAAACCCGCCACCTTTGGCCGACCCAAGCTGGGCCGGACATATCCGCGCGACGCTCAAGCTGGGCCTGCCGCTGATCGCGGCGCAGCTTGCCCAGCAGGCAATAACGATCACAGACACGGTGATGCTGGGCTGGCTCGGGGCGGAGCCACTGGCCGCCAGCGTGCTGGGCACGACGCTGTTCTTCCTGGCGTTCATCTTCGCGTCGGGCTTTGCCCATGCGATCATCCCCATCGCCGCGGCGGCGGAGGGCGCCGGCGATGTGGCCGGGGTGCGCCGGTCCATCCGCATGGGACTGTGGCTGATGACCGGGGTCGCCACCGCGCTGATGCCGATGCTGTGGTTTTCCGGCAGCCTGTTCCGGCTGATCGGTCAGGATCCGGCGCTGGCGGACATGGCGCAGGGGTACCTGCGCATCGCGCAATGGGCGCTTTATCCGGCGCTCTACATCACCGTGCTGCGCGCCTATTTCGCCGCGCTTGAGCGCGCCAATATCGTGATGTGGGCGATGTTTGTGGGCGTGGCGATCAATGCCGCGCTGAACTGGGCGCTGATCTTCGGCAATTGGGGCGCGCCGGCGCTGGGCATCCGCGGTGCGGCGTGGGCGACGCTGGGCACGCATCTGACCGTGCTGGTGCCGCTGATCCTCTATGCGGCGCTGGTGCCCGCATTGCGCCGCTACCAGATCTTCACCCGGTTCTGGCGCCCCGACTGGCCCGGACTGGCAGAGATCACGCGGCTGGGCTTGCCGGTCAGCGCGACACTTCTGGCCGAGGTCGGCCTGTTTTCGGCCTCCGCCTTCATGATGGGGTGGCTGGGCACGATCGCGCTGGCCGCGCACGGGATCGCGATGCAGATCATCTCGGCGATCTTCATGATCCCCTACGGGCTGTCCGCCGCCGCCACCGTGCGCGTCGGCCGGGCCGTCGGGCGGCGCGACCCGCTGGGGCTGGTGCGCGCCGCCATCACCGTGCTGGGCATGGCCATCGGCATCGCCATCGCCGCCGCGCTGGTGCTGTGGCTGGCGCCCGGGCCGTTGATCTGGCTGTTTCTCAGCCGCGACGACCCCGAGGCCGCCGCCATCGTCGCCGCAGGCACCGGACTTTTGGCCGTCGCGGCGGTGTTCCAACTGGTCGACACGCTGCAGGTGATCTCGGTCTCGCTGCTGCGGGGGCTGAAGGATACGCGGCGGCCGATGCTCATCGCGATCCTGTCATACTGGGCCCTGGGGCTGCCCGCGGCCTATCTGTTGGGCTTCACCGCCGGGTTCGGCGGCCCGGGCGTCTGGGGCGGGCTGGCCGTAGGTCTGTCGGCGGCCGCCATCCTGCTGACCTGGCGCTTTCTGCACCGAGAGAGGCTGGGGCTGGTGCGGCTAGGCTAGGCTAGGCTAGGCTCAGAACCCTAACCCGCCCGCGCCCCGAAAATCGCCGAACCCACGCGGATATGCGTCGCGCCCAGCGATATCGCCGCCTCGAAATCGGCGCTCATGCCCATCGACAGGCCCGAAAGCCCGTTGCGCGCCGCGAACTTCGCCAGCAGCGCGAAATGCGGCGCCGGCGCGTCGTCCACCGGCGGCAGGCACATCAGCCCGACCACGGGCAGATCGCGGGCCCGCGCGGCGGCGACGAAGCCATCGACCTCGGCGGGCAAAACGCCCGCCTTTTGCGGCTCCTCGCCGGTGTTCACCTGTACGAACAGATCCGGGCAGCGCCCGGCGGCCTGCGCGGCATCGGCCAGCTTGTCGGCCAGCTTCGCGCGGTCCAGTGAATGAATCACGTCGAACATTTCCACCGCCTGTTTCGCCTTGTTGGTCTGCAACGGGCCGACCAGATGCAGCGACAGCCCGTCATAATCGGGCGCGAACGCACCCCATCGCTCGGCGGCCTCCTGCACCCGGTTCTCGCCAAAGACGCGGTGGCCGGCCTCCAGCACCGGCCGCACCCGTTCCGGCGGCTGTTTCTTCGACACCGCGATCAGCGTGACAGTGGCGGCGTCGCGGCCGGCCTGTTCGGCGGCTTGGACAATGCGGGTCTGTATGTCGGACAGGCTCATGGATGCGGGCATATCGCGGCCACGGGCGGAAGGGAATGGTTTGACAAGCGCGCGCGCCCGGTTCGAAATGGCCCCATGCCCGCCAGCCCCGAACAGGCGGTTCGCGAAGAGATCGCCGCCCGCGCGCCGGCCATTGCCGAACTGACCCGAGACTTGATCCGCATTCCCACGCTCAACCCACCGGGGGCGCTCTATCGGGATATCTGCGCGTTTCTGGCCGCCAGACTGGCCCCGCGCGGCTTTGTCACCCAGATGATCCGCGCCGAGGGTGCGCCGGGCGACAGCGACGCGCACCCGCGCTGGAACCTGGTCGCCCGGCGGGAGGGCGGCGGGCCGGGGCCATGCGTGCATTTCAACGGGCACACGGATGTGGTCGAGGTCGGCCATGGTTGGACCGTGCCGTCCTTCGACGGGCTGATCCGTGACGGCCGCGTCTATGGCCGCGGCGCCTGCGACATGAAGGGCGGGCTGGCCGCCGCGATCGTGGCCGCGGAGGTCTTTGCCGACCACCTGCCCGGCCATCCCGGCGCGATCGAGATCTCTGCCACGGCGGATGAGGAAAGCGGCGGCTATGGCGGCGTGGCGCATCTGGCCGAACACGGCTTCTTTCGACCCGGGCGGGTCGATCATGTCATCATCCCCGAGCCGCTGAACAAGGACCGGATCTGCCTCGGCCATCGCGGCGTGTGGTGGGCAGAGGTGGAGACCTTCGGCCATATCGCGCACGGTGCGATGCCGTTTCTGGGCGATTGCGCGGTCGCGCATATGGGCGCGGTGCTGGCACAGATCGACACACACCTGAAACCGGCGCTGGCCGCGCGGCACACGGAAATGCCCGTGGTGCCGGCCGCGGCGCGCGCCTCGACGCTGAACATCAACTCGATCCATGGCGGCCAGGCAGAGATGCCGCCCGGCGCCACCGGCTTTCCGGCGCCGGTGGTGCCCGACAGCTGCCGCATGGTGATCGACCGCCGGTTTCTGATCGAGGAAACGCTGGACGGCGTGCGCGGCGAGTTTCGCGATCTGATGGAGCGGGTGCGCGCCGACCGCCCCCGGATGCGCTATGACATCCGCGACATGCACAGTGTGGAGCCCAACATGACCGACCGCGCGGCGCCGGTGGCGGCGGCGCTGGCCGGCGGGATCCGGCAGGTGCTGGGGTCGGACGCGGATTACGTCGCCTCGCCCGGGACCTA
>JBCDDF010000072.1:0-11959 GCA_039180525.1 Pseudomonadota bacterium | reverse complement strand
GCCGAAACCGCCAGATCCCCGATCCGTCCCGAAGCGACCGGCGCGCCGTCCGTGCCCAGCACCGCCACCCGCCGCCCGCGCTGGGGCACCGGAACCGGGCGGCCGGGGCGGGCTGAGGCGTAGGTGGACACCTCGGACATGCCCAGCGCCTCCAGCACCGGCACGCCGGTCAGTGCCCGCCAGTCGGCGGCGATACGCGGGTGCAGCGCCTCCCCCGCGCTCAGCCCGTGGCGCAGACTGGTGAACGCATCGGCGCGCGGCGCAGTCTGCAGGATCTGTCGATAGATCCCGGGTACGGAGGCGAAAAGCGTCGGCCGGTGCGCGGCGATCAGTGGCGCCCAGTCCGCCGGCGCCAGCGGGCCGGCATGGATCAGCGCCGTGGCGCCCGCGGCCCAGGGATCGGTGAGACCCGTGCCCAGCGTATAGGTCCAGTTCAGCGCCCCGGTATGCAAAACCCGGTCGCTGTTGCGCAGATCCATCCAGTCGCGCCACATCATCCGCCGCGCCCAGGCCGCGCGATGCGCATGCACCACCGCGCGCGCGTGCCCGCCGGTGCCCGAGGTGAACACGATATAGGCCGGGTCATCTGGCCGGGTGACCGCGAAGTCGCCCGGCGGGAGGTCGCGCCATTCGGCCAGCGCCGGCTTGGGGATGTGCCGCGCCCCCGGCACCGGACGCCCGACCGCGGCCACCGGGTGCAGATCTCGCGCGGCGCGCTCCAGTTCCCCGGCCGTCCACTGGGGGGAGATCGGCACCGGCAGTGCGCCCATCCCCGCCAGGGCGAAGAAGGCCAGCGGAAACGCCACGCTGCTGCCCAGGCACAGAAACACGCGGTCGCCCGGCATGATGCCCGCCCGCCGGAAACCGGTAAGAGTGCCGCGCACCGCGGTGTCGAGATCGCCGAACCGCCAGGCTTCGGCCACCCGACCGGGGCTCTCAAGAACCTCCAGCGCAACCTTGTCCGCGCTGCGCGCCACCGCGGCCAGCGTATGCGCGGCCATGTTGAACGGCTCCGGCACGCGCAGGAACGGCCCCTTGTCATAGACCGACGGTCGGCTTGTCATGGGGCAGTCCCCGGGCGTAGGAAGACACCCGTCTTAGCCCGGACGGAGCCACCTTGTCGATGACATCTGACCTGAACACGCCCTCGCTGTTGCGGGTCGCGCAGGCCGATAGCGGCCCGAAGGAAATCGCGCCGCTGAACCTGGGCGCGCGGGTGCGCGATCTGCGCAAGGCACGCAACTGGACCCTGGAACAGGCGGCGCAAAAGGCCGGTTTGGCGCGGTCGACCCTGTCGAAGATCGAGAACGAACAGATGTCGCCCACCTATGAAGCGGTGCGCAAACTGGCCGAGGGGCTGGAAATTTCCATCCCCCAGCTTTTCACCCCGCCCAAGGCCGACGGGGTCATGGCCCGCCGCGCGATCACCCGGGCGGGGGAGGGAACGGATCACCCGACCGCGACCTACGAACACCAGATCCTGGCCGGCGAGTTGCGCGCAAAACGGATGTTGCCCTATCGCGCGGTGATCCGCGCGCGCAGCATAGAGGATTTCGACGGCTGGGTGCGCCATGACGGCGAGGAGTTTCTCTATGTCCTGGCGGGGATCGTGGAGCTTTTTACCGAATTCTACGCTCCGGTGCGGCTGCGCCGGGGCGACAGCGCCTATTATGACGCGGCGATGGGGCACAACGTGATCTCGGTCTCCGAAGACGACGCCAGCATCCTCTGGGTGACCAGCCTGCCGTAAACTCGGCACAATTGCGGCAACATATTGCCATATCGAAATGTTTTGTGGTCGCTGCGGGCGCGTCGGAGTAACGAAACCTTAGTCATCGCTTGTGTCTTGGCGCCCGCGAAGCCCCTTGCGGATGCGTGTGGGAACGAAACGACAGCGGAGCGACCACAATGCCAACGTTTACGTTTATCGAGACCAATCCCCTGACCGCCTTTGGCCTCGCCGGCGCCGACAGCGATATCGGCGGCGCGTTCACCGTGCCGGTGGGCGCTTACGACGATGCCGGTACTGTCAACGAGGATGGCGGCGACGATGGTATCCTGGAGGATTTTCCGGATGCCGATCTCGACGCGCAGGGAGAAATCGTGCTGGCCGATGGCAGCACGATCGATGATGCCGAATTCGGTCTGGACGCGACCTGGGACATCACCTTTCTCGATCCCGAAGGTGTCGAACAGACGGTGACGCTGGGCCTGTTCCAGTTCCGCGAAGACGGCGGCCCGGATCAGTTCGGCCTGGTGTCCAGCGGCCCACTGCCGCCCGAGGGCACCACGTTCGAGGTCGTGGCCTTTAACGACACCCCGAACACCAACGCCAGCGGCATCGATTTCGACGCGATCACATCCGACATCGCCTGTTTCACCGCCGGCACCCTGATCGAGACACCGAACGGCCCGGTCGCGGTCGAGGATCTGAAGGCGGGGGATCGGGTCATCACCATGGATGACGGCCCGCAGCCCCTGGCCTGGATCGGCCAGCGCACGGTCGACGGGCGCGGCGACCTGGCGCCGATCCACATTGCGGAGGGCGTGCTGGGCAATGACCGCGCGTTGGCGCTGTCGCCCTGCCACCGCGTGCTTTTGCAGGGGTGGCGGGCGGAGGCCGTGTTCAACACCCCGGCCGTGCTTGCCGCCGCGCGCAGCCTGTTGGCGCATGACGGGGTAACGCGGCGCCCCGCGGCGCAGGTCACCTACTACCATCTGATGTGCGATCGCCATCAGATCGTATTTGCCAATGGCGCGCCGACGGAAAGCATGAACCCGTCCGAGGCCGCCCTGGGTGCCATGGGCGCGGCGGCCCGGGCCGAGATCCTGGCGCTGTTCCCCGAACTGGAACGCCAGCCGCCGGTGCGGCCCACGGTCGGCGACGCGGAAGTGGCGGCCTATCGCTAAGATCGGACGGCCGGCGGAAAACACATCCGCCGGCTGCGCCCCGTTTCCCTCTGGCCGGCTTCGACCTCAAAGCGCGCCCTGGAGCAAAAAAGGATCAGGTGGAAACAATCCGATCCTAGGGTTTTGCTCAAACTACTGAATATGGAGCAAAATCCTCTTTCAGACTGAATCAGTCTGACGCGGTTTTGGTCTAGCCGAACACCGTGCGCAGATCGACGGTCGATCTCTGGCCCAGATCGGCGCGATGCTCGGCCAGAAACGCCTCCATCCGCGCGCGCCCGGCGGCTTTGAGGTTCATCAGCAGCGTGCGGTCCGGCGTCAGCTTAGTGGCCGCGCTGAGGCTGTTCATCAGGTCGTCGTCCATGATCGAATGCACCCGCACATCCTTCATGGTACCGCGCTGGATGCGGCCATCCTCCAGCAGCCGGCGGACGAAATCGATCGCCCGCAACTCGCGTATCAATGTAGAATTAAAGCTGATCTCGTTGATCCGATTGAGAATTTCGGCGGCACTATTCGGCACGTCTTCGCGGTAGATCGGGTTGATGTGCACGACCATGATATCGGACACATCGGTTTCGTAGAACAATGGAAACAGCGCCGGATTGCCCATATAGCCGCCGTCCCAATAGGCCTCCACCCGGCCGGTCTCCGGGCAGGGGATCTCCACCGCCTGATAGAGCGTCGGCAGACAGGCGGAGGCCAGCAACGCATCGACACCGATCTCCCGCCCGGTGAAGATCTTTACCTTACCGGTCCGCACATTGGTCGCCGACACGAACAGCTTGGGTCCGGCAATCGCGCAGACATGGTCGAAATCCAGCATCTTCTCGACGATGGGCCGCAGCGGATGAATGTTCAGCGGGTTGGCCTCATAGGGGGAGAACAGGCGCGAGGCGATGTCGATGGCGACATAGCCGGGGCTCATCTGCACGATCTTGGAAAACGCCTCCGGACCCGGGGTCAACGCCGAAAGCCAGGTCTGGATGATCGGGTTGGGCACGACGGTATGGGCGGACACTTCCTGCCAGAACGCAGCCAGCTTTTCGCGCGCGCCGGCATTGCCGCCAAGCACCCAGCCGGCCTTGAGCGCGGCGGCGTTCATTGCCCCGGCCGAGGTCGCGGTGATGCCTTCGACCTCGATATCCTCTTCTTCCAGCAGACGGTCGAGCACACCCCAGGTGAACGCGCCATGGGCACCGCCGCCCTGCAAGGCGAGGTTGATCCGGGTTTTGCTCATCGGCGCCTCCGGCCGGTATCGGCGCCTTTTCGCCCGTCGGGCCGTTCCGCGGCGGCAAACCGGTCCACGTCGCCTTCTGCCTGAAGCAATGATTCCATGATCTCAGCCCCTTGGCGCTCAGGTTTCACGTCGCCTGACAACCCTGCACCCGCGCACCACGTCCGGCTGCCGAAATGGTCGCTTTGCGCCAAAAAAAACGCCCTCGCAAGGAGGGCGTTAAGTTATTGAGGCAGGTTTCATACAGGCAAGAAACCTATCGAGCAGTAGGGTCTTTATAAGGAAATCCCCGGCTTGGGCCAAGACAAAAATTGAAAGATGGCGCCAGCCCGGTATGGTTGTAACAAAACCAAGATCAGGCAGCGGGCAAGCGAGGGATTCATGCGCTTTCGGATACAGACATTCGCATGTGTTTTTGGCGGAATTTTGGCGGCCGGCATCGCCGTGGCGGAGCCGCAGCATGGCATAGCCATGTATGGTGAACCGGCGCTACCACCGGATTTTGTGTCTCTGCCCTATGCCAACGCCGATGCCCCCAAGGGCGGCCGCATCGTCTTTGCCGAGGCTGGCGGGTTCGATGCGTTCAATCCGTACATCGTCAAGGGTCGGTCGCCCTACGGTCTGAGGGTTCACGTTTTCGAGACGCTGATGGGCCGGTCCTGGGACGAACCCTTCACGCTTTACGGATTGTTGGCCGAATCGGTCGAGGTCGGGCCCGATCGCGAATGGGTCGAGTTTCAGCTGCGCCCGGAGGCCGCATTTTCCGACGGCACGCCGTTGACCGTCGAGGATGTCATCTGGTCTTTCGAGACGCTGGCGACGCAGGGTCTGCCCCGCTATCGGACCGCCTGGGACAAGATCGCGAGCTATGAGTTGGTGGGTGAACGCGGCATCCGGTTCACCTTCAACGAACAGGACAACGAACTGCCGCTGATCCTGGGCCTGCGCCCGATTTTGAACCCGCGTGATTGGGAAGGGCGCGATTTCGCGGAAAGCTCGCTCGACGTGCCCACCGCGACCGGTCCCTACACGGTGGGGGATTTCGAGCCCGGGCGGTTCATCGAATTCGTCCGCAACCCCGACTATTGGGGCCGCGATTTGCCGTTCAACCGGGGCCTGCACAACGCCGATGTCATCCGGTACGACTATTACGTTGACGGCGATGTGATGTTCGAGGCGTTCCGCGCCGGCGAGGTGTCGACCTTTCGCGAGTTGAACCCCGCCAAGTGGGCCGAAGAGTACGATTTCCCTGCCGTGCGCGACGGGCGGATCGTGAAGTCCGAGATCCCGCACAGCCGACCCGCCGGCATGGAGGGCTTCGTCTTCAACACGCGGCGGGAGATTTTTCAGGATTGGCGGGTGCGCGACGCGCTGATCCATGCCTTCAATTTCGAGTTCATCAATCAGACGCTGAACGGTGGCGTCTATCCGCGGCGCAACAGCTACTTCGCGAACGCCTCTCTGGCGATGGACCATGGGCCCGCGACCGGCACGGTTCGGGCATTGCTGGAACCCTTCGCCGCCGATCTGTTGCCCGGTGCGCTTGAGGGATACGACCTGCCCGTGTCCGAGGGCGGGGAGCGCAACCGTGCCAATCTGCGCATTGCCGCTCAGCAGTTGGACGCCGCTGGCTGGGCCGTCCAGGATGGCGTGCTGCGCAACGCCGAGGGCGCGCCCTTCACATTCGAGGTTCTGGTGACCTCCACCACGCATGAGGCGATCGCCAATCTTTACGCTGATGCGCTAGGACGTCTGGGGATCGAGATGGGTATCGTGCTGCTGGACAGTGCCCAGTACCGCGAGCGGCGAACCAATTACGACTACGACATGATCGTCAATCTGTGGGGCATGTCGCTGAGCCCTGGCAACGAGCAGTTTCTCTATTGGGGCGCGGATGGCGTGACCACGCCCGGCACGCGCAACTACATGGGTATGGACGTGCCGGCGGCGGAGGCGATGATCCGGGCGATGCTGTCGGCGGAGGATGAGGCCGGGTTCACCGCCGCGGTCAAGGCGCTGGACCGGGTGTTGACCACCGGCCGTTACGTGGTGCCGTTCTGGTACCCGGATGTCAGCTATCTGGCGCATGACGCGCGGTTGAAATACCCCGAGACGCTGCCGCTTTACGGTGACTGGATCGGGTTCCTACCCGACACATGGTGGGTCGAGGGGTAGGCGTGCGGGATTTGCCTCCGGCGGGAATATTTTTGGAACAAAGAAACGGTGGCGCGTCCCGGGCTTGAGCCGGGACATCTTGGTCCGTGGCGACCCGCGTCTAGTGCGTCAGCAAGAGGCCGGCGGCGAGGGCGAGCATGAGAAGCCCGATGCCGGTATCCAGGATCCGCCAGGCGCGTGCGGAGCGCATCACCGGCGCCATCAGACGCGCGCCGTAGCCGAGCGAGAAGAAAAAGACAAAGGAACTGGTCACCGCGCCGATCGCAAAGGCGAGTTTGGCTGGCCCGATAAAACCGGTGGAGACCGCGCCGATCAGGCCCAGCGTATCCAGATAGACATGCGGATTCAGCCAGGTAAAAGCGAGGCAGGCGAGCAGGGCGGCGCGCAGCGAACCCGCTTTCTGCGCCTCCGGCAGCACCTCGCCGCCGCGCCAGGCGGCGCGCAGGCGCATGAGCCCGTACCCGAGCAGAAAGGCGGCCCCTCCCCAGGTCAGGATCGTGGGCAGCCCGGGATAGCGGGCGGTGACCGCGCCGAAGCCCGCCACGCCCGCGGTGATGAGCGCCGCATCACTGACTGCGCAGACCAGGCAGATCCAGAAAACATGCTGGCGCAGGATGCCCTGACGCAGCACGAAAGCATTCTGCGCGCCAATGGCCAGGATCAAAGAGAAGGCGGTGGCGAACCCCGTCGCCGCGGCGAACAGCATTACTTCGTGGCGGCGACCGGGCGCGGCGGCACCGGGGCGGGCCGGACACCGGCGCGGATTTCTTCGATGGTGGGCGGTGCAACCAACCCGGCGGAAATCACCAGCTTTGCCGCATCTTCGATTGACATATCCAGCATCACCACATCGCGCCGTGGCACATAGAGCAGAAAACCGGAGGTCGGGTTCGGCGTGGTGGGTAGAAATACGCTCAGCAGATCCTCGCGCCCGAGCTTTCGGGGCACCTCGCCGATGGCTTCGGTGGAAACGAAGGCGACGGCCCAAAGCCCGCGGCGCGGGTATTCGACCATGCACGCCTTTTGGAAGGACGAGTTCGATTGGTTCAGAATGGTCTCGATGATCTGTTTGA
Organism: Pseudomonadota bacterium; assembly: GCA_039180525.1. Lineage (GTDB taxonomy): Bacteria > Pseudomonadota > Alphaproteobacteria > Rhodobacterales > Rhodobacteraceae > Halovulum. The sequence continues at coordinate 4,564 of JBCDDF010000072.1, read as the reverse complement.
CCGCGTTGTAGATCGATCGGACGACGGGCGTGCGGTCGAACAGGCTTTCGCCGAACTTGATGAACTGCCGGCCCGCGATGCCCTTCGTCAGCGCGCCGACCAGCGCGGTGAACAGAAGGAAGATGATCACCCCGAACCCGGCGATGTTTTTGCCCAGATAGGTGGCGGGGTTGTAGATATCGGGCACAAGCGGCACGACGCGGCTGTCTATGAAGTTGATCGCAGCCAAAATCACCCAGATCGTCAGCGTCACTGGGGCGACAATGACCAGCCCGGTCAGGAAGTTCGACCGGGTGCGTTGGAACAGGGTCTGTTTCTTGCCCCGGGAGGGGGCGCGCGGTTTACGGGCCATCGGTCAGCCTTCTCGGGTCTGGCACACAGGTAAGCGGGCGGCGGCGCGCTGGCAACCGCGGGTTAGGGCAGCGCCCGGGCGATGGCGGCGGCGAGCCGCGCGTTGTTGCGCACCAGTGCGACATTCGCGGCCAAAGACCGGCCCTGCGTCAGGGCGAAGATCCGCGACAGCAGAAACGGCGTGACCTCTTTGGCGTGCACGCCGGTGGCATCGGTCAGCGCGGTGTCGATATGTGCGGCCAAATCGGCGGCCGGGATCTCGGCGGTCTGCGGGATCGGGTTGGCGACGAGTTGGCCCCCCGGCAGCCCAAGCCGGCCGCGCATGGCGAAGGCGGCGGCGATGTCCTCGGCCGTGTCCAGCCGCAGTGGCGCGGGCAGACCGCCATCGCGCGACCAGAACGCGGGCAGGTTGTCCTGGCCCACGGCGATCACGGGCACGCCCAGCGTCTCCAGCACCTCGAAGGTCTTGGGCAGATCCAGGATCGCCTTGGCGCCGGCGGCGACGACGCAGACCGGTGTTTGCGCAAGTTCGGCCAGATCGGCGGAGATGTCGAAGCTTTCGGCCGCGCCGCGATGCACCCCGCCGATGCCGCCGGTGGCGAAGACGGCGATCCCGGCCAGATCGGCGGCGATCATGGTTGCGGCAACGGTGGTCGACCCGGTCCAACCCGCCACCAGCGCCGGCGCCAGATCGGCGCGCGATAGCTTGCGGGCATCGGTGGTCTGCGCCAGCCGGTCCAGCGCCTCTGGCTCCAGCCCGATCAGGATCTCTCCACCCGCGATGGCGATGGTCGCGGGCGTGGCGCCGGCGTCGCGCACATCCGCCTCGACCTGGCGTGCGGTCTCCAGGTTCTGCGGATAGGGCATGCCATGGGTGATGATGGTCGATTCCAGCGCGACCAGCGGGCGGCCAGCGGCGCGGGCCTCGGCGACTTCGGTGGAAAAGCGCAGCGGGGCGTCAGTCATGGCGGGCGATATGCGCGGCAGCGGCGGCATTGGCGGCGGCCAGGGCTTCAGCGGCGGCGGCACCTTTGGTCAGCGCCTCTAGATGGACGGCGAGAAAGGCATCGCCCGCGCCGGTGGTGCTGCGCGCGGTCACCTGCGGCGGCCGTGCGGTGACCAGCGTGTCGGCCAGCGCGGCAGAGGCGGCACCGCCATCGGTGACCACGACCGCGCTGGCGCCCAGATCGGCGAGCCCGCGCGCCGCCGCGGCGGCATCGTCGAAGGCGCGGCGGCAGAGGATCTGCGCCTCGGTCCGGTTGACATAGATGGTTGCGTGCGGGTGGCGCATGGCGCGCGCCATACGGGCGGCCTTGCCCGGGCTGGCCGGAACCAGCGCCAGCGAGGCCAGCGCCAGTTCGGGGCGGTCGGGCAGGGCATCCAAAACCGGTTCGGCGAAGTTGCCATCCACAACCAGCGTGCCGGTCCAGGGCCGGTCGGCTGCCGCCAGGCGGCCATCGGTCAGCGGCGCCAGCGCGGTATCGCCACCGCTTTCCAGCGTGGCACAATCGGCGACCGCGCCAAAGACATCCCCGCCCGGACCTTCGATCACCAGATAGGCATCGGTCATCGCGGTCCGGCTGACATGGGCACAGCCCACCCCCTCGGCCGCCGCCTGGGCGATCAGATGCACGCCGTTTTCGTCCCGGCCGATCATGCTGAGCAATTCCACCGGTATCTTGCGCCGCGCCAGCGCCAGCGCGACGTTCAGCGCCACGCCGCCCATCTGGCGCCCAACCCGCCCGGGCACGTCGAAGCCGGGCTTCATGGCGTGGTCGGTGCGGGCGACGATGTCCCACAAGGCGGACCCGGCGCAGAGGATTGGCAGATCGGTCATGGCGCCGGTCATGGCGCATGCTTGGGCCGCGGTCAATCGATGCGCCCTGGGCGGGGCTTGCCAAACCAGCGCCTTTGGCTTAGACGCCGCGCATCAATCCACAGGCGGGGTTCGGCCCGGGTGGGGGAGACATCCCCGCACGGACCACCGGTTGGGGCGACAGCCCTCATGCCCCGCCGAGGCGAAACCGGAAAGGATCCGCAGATGGCTCTGCCAGAGTTCACCTTGCGCCAGCTTTTGGAAGCCGGCGTGCATTTTGGCCACCAGACCCACCGTTGGAACCCGCGCATGGCGCCGTATATCTATGGCGACCGCAACGGCATCCACATCATCGATCTGACCCAGACCGTGCCGCTGCTGGACGCGGCGCTGAACGCGGTGCGCGAAACCGTGGCCAAGGGCGGGCGGGTGCTGTTCGTGGGCACCAAGCGTCAGGCGCAGAAGGCCATCGCCGACGGGGCGGAGCGGTCGGCGCAATACTATATGAACCATCGCTGGCTGGGCGGCACGCTGACCAACTGGAAAACCGTCTCCGCCTCGATCAGCCGGCTCAAGGCCATCGACGAACAGATGGAGACCGGCGCCGAAGGTCTGACCAAGAAAGAGCGCCTGAATATGGAGCGCGACCAGTCCAAGCTGCAGGCGTCCTTGGGTGGTATCCGCGAGATGGGCGGCGTGCCCGACCTGATCTTTGTCGTCGACACCAACAAAGAGGCGCTGGCGGTCACCGAGGCCAAGAAGCTGGGTATCCCGGTCGCGGCCGTGGTCGACACAAATTCGACGCCCGACGGGATCGACTTCCCGATCCCCGGCAATGACGACGCGGCCCGGGCGATCGCGCTCTACTGCGATCTGATTGCAGCGGCGGCGCTGGATGGAATGGCGGCGCAGCTGGGTTCCGAGGGCATCGATCTGGGCGAAATGGAGGAGGTGCCGGGCGAGGATCTGCCGGCCGAGGCCACCACCGAAACGCCGGCCGAAGCGCCCGCTGAAGCCCCGGCAGAGGAGGCGCCCGCCGAGGGCGCCGCGGCGGAAAAGGCCGAAACCCCGGCCGAGTAAAAGCCGCACCTATCTGTCGCGTCGGCGCCCCGGGCGCCCGCGACACCCGTTCACGACATACCGGCCCGCGGGGCCGGATCATTAAAGGAGAGCCCCCATGGCGATCACCGCTGCCTTGGTGAAAGAGCTGCGCGATAAGTCCGGCGCCGGGATGATGGATGCCAAAAAGGCGCTGACCGAAACCGATGGCGACATGGAAGCCGCCATCGACTGGCTGCGCACCAAGGGTCTGGCCAAGGCGGCCAAGAAATCGGGCCGCACCGCGGCCGAGGGGCTGGTCGGCGTTGCCGTCTCGGGCGGTGTCGGCGTGGCGGTGGAAGTCAATTCCGAGACCGATTTCGTCGCCCGCAACGCCGAGTTCCAGGGCATGGTCGGCCAGATCGCGCAGGCTGCCTTGGACGTGGCGGATGTGGACGCACTGAAGGCCGCATCGATCGGCGGCAAAAGCGTCGCCGATTATGTGACCGACAAGATCGCGACCATCGGCGAGAACATGTCCGTGCGCCGCATGGCCAAGGTCACCGGCGACAGCGTGGCGGCCTATGTCCATAACGCCACGGCCGACAACATGGGTAAGATCGGCGTGCTGGTCGCGATGACCGGCGCAGACAACGGCATCGGCAAGCAGATCGCGATGCATATCGCCGCGACCAACCCGGCCTCGTTGAGCGAAGAGGATCTGGACCCGGCGCTGGTGGAGCGTGAGCGCCACGTGTTGACCGAACAGGCACGCGAAAGCGGCAAGCCCGATCAGGTGATCGAAAAGATGATCGTCGGCCGGATGAAGAAGTTCTACGAGGAAGTGACGCTTCTGAACCAGAAGTTCGTCATCGACCCCGATCAGACCGTGGGTGCGGCGGCGGAGGCGGCCGGCGTCACCGTCACCGGTTTCGCCCGGCTGGAAGTGGGCGAGGGGATCGAGAAGGATGAAGAGGACTTCGCCGCCGAGGTCGCCAAGACCATGGGCGGCTGAGGAGAAGGGCGCTGGCGCTCCTTGCCTTCGGCGAGGATATTTTTTGAACAAAGAAACGGGGGCGCGCGGTTGTGCGGCCCCGTTTCTTCGTTCGGCGGCTTCGGGCGGCGGCGGTCGCAGCCATACCGTTAGACCAAAACCGTTTCAGACTGAATCGGTCGGAAGAAGGATTTTTGTCCACATTCAATAGTTTAAGCGAAAACCTAAAGCATCCGACTTTTAACCTGAGACATATCCAGCAGCCTTGAAGTATTTCCAGCATTCTTCCGGCGGGAAGAGGTCGCAGATTTCTGTGAGTGCATCGATCGTGTCCGTGAAGGACCGTGCGCCGATGCGTCGGAGGT
>JBCDDF010000071.1:0-12273 GCA_039180525.1 Pseudomonadota bacterium | reverse complement strand
GCGCTATTCGCCGCTGGATGTTCTGAACAAGGACAATGTCCAGAACCTGGTGCCGGCCTGGGCGTTTTCGCTGGGTGGAGAGAAGCAGCGCGGGCAGGAAACCCAGCCGCTGGTGCATGAGGGGGTGATGTATATCACCGGGTCCTATTCGCGGATCTATGCGATCGACGTGAAGACCGGCGAGGAAATCTGGCAGTATGACGCGCGTCTGCCCGAGGGCATCCTGCCCTGCTGCGACGTGGTCAACCGCGGTGCCGCGATCTATGGCGACAATGTCTATTTCGGCACGCTGGATGCCCGCATCGTGGCGTTGAACAAGGACACCGGCGATGTCGTCTGGCGCAAGCAGATCGCCGATTACAAGGCCGGCTATTCCTACACCGCCGCGCCTCTCATCGTGAACGGGCTGGTGATCACCGGCAATTCGGGCGGCGAGTTCGGCATTGTCGGCGAGGTGCAGGCCCGCGATGCCGAAACCGGGGACATGGTATGGACCCGCCCGGTGATCGAAGGGCACATGGGCACGCTGAACGGCGAAGAAAGCACCATGACCGGAGAGCTGAACGCCACCTGGCCCGGCGATATGTGGAAGACCGGCGGCGGCGCCACCTGGCTGGGCGGATCCTACGATATCGAAACCGATACGCTGGTCTTCGGTGCCGGCAACCCGGCGCCGTGGAATTCCTGGCTGCGCGATGCGGGCCAGAACAATGACGGCACGGGCGACAACCTCTATGCCGCCTCGCGGCTGGGTCTCGACCCGGCGACGGGGGAGATCAAGTGGCATTTCCAGACCACCCCGCGCGAGGGTTGGGACTATGACGGCGTCAACGAGGTCGTGGCCTATACCAACCGCGCCGGAGAGAAGCGCTGGGCCACCGCCGACCGCAACGGGTTCTTCTATGTGCTGAACCGCGAAGACGGCGCGTTCGTGCGCGGCGTGCCCTTCGTCAAGGATATCTCCTGGGCCGAGGGGCTGGATGAGAACGGCCGCCCGATCTTTGTCGAGGCCAACCGCCCCGGCGACCCGGCCGCGGCCGCCGATGGCGCCAAGGGCGAGGTGATCTTCGCCTCTCCGTCCTTTTTGGGCGGCAAGAACTGGATGCCGATGGCGTTTTCGCAGCGCACCGGCAATTTCTATGTGCCGTCCAACGAATGGGGCATGGATATCTGGAACGAGCCCATCACCTATAAGAAGGGTGCGGCCTATCTGGGCGCGGGCTTCACCATCAAGCCGAACTACGAAGACCACATCGGCAGCCTGAAGGCCATCGACCCCGACACCGGCGAGGTCGTCTGGGAGGTCAAGAACGACGCGCCGCTTTGGGGCGGCGTGATGACCACCGGTGGCGGACTGGTCTTTACCGGCACGCCCGAGGGGCAGTTCGTGGCCTATGACGATGAGACCGGCGAAGAGTTGTGGTCGTTCCAGACCGGCTCCGGCATTGTCGGCCAGCCGATCACCTGGGAACAGGATGGCGAGCAATATGTCAGCATCATCTCCGGCTGGGGGGGGGCTGTGCCGCTGTGGGGCGGCGAGGTCGCCAAGAAGGTCAATTACCTGAACCAGGGCGGGACGCTCTGGACCTTCCGCCTGCCGAAACAGTTGGCTTCTGCCGACTGACGCCCCGGACAAACCAAGGCTTGAGCGCGCCCCGTCCGGGGCGCGTTTTTCTTTGCGGCAGCCCCGGGCGGCGCGGGCGGGGCGCTGAGGTAACGAGGCGCTTGAATGGCGAGGCGCTAGAGCAAAAACGGATCAGATTGAACCAATCCGATCCTAGGACTTTGCTCAAACCATTGAATTTACGAAAAAATCTTTTTTCCAGACAGATTCAGTCTGAAACGGTTTTGGTTTCGGGTAAGTTGGCGCCGGGTGTCCGGGGGTCAAAGCCCGTGTTCGCGCAGGAAGGCGACCGCCCGATCGCGGCAGATCTGCCAGGCGGGTTCGTGGCCCAACAGGATATGGTTGCGGCTGTCCAACGGCACGAAGCGGGCCCCCGGGATCGCCTCTGCCAGCGCCTGGCCCTGGTCCAGCGCGATGCGCTGGTCGCCGCGGGCGTGGAACACGATGGTGGGTGCGCGCACATGCGCCAGCCGTGCGCGCACGTCGATATCGCCGAACGCCTGCTGGAACCGCACTGCGTTGCGGGGCGATGTCGTGCGGCGTTGGAATTCGTCGAACCAGGCCAGATCCTCTGCCCCCGCATCGGGCATGAAGGTCTGCGAGAAGATATGCCGATAGGCCGGGTTGCTGGTGCCCCAACCGTGTTCGGTCAGGGTCAGCACAGCCTCGCGCCGGGCGCGCTCCTCTGCACTGGCGCCGATGCGCCAGCCGGTGGCATAGCCGCCGATCAGGATCAACCCGCTGACCCGGTCGGGGTGGCGCGCGGCATATTCCACCGACACCGCGCAGCCCTGGCTGATGCCCAGCAGCGGGAACCGCTTGAGCCCCAGCGCATCGACCACGGTTTCCAGATCGGCGACAAAGGCATCCAGCGTGATCTGCGGCACGTCCCAATCCGAAAGCCCGTTGCCGCGTTCGTCATAGCGGATGAACCGGCGCCCGGCGGCGCAGGCGCCAAAGGTCCGGCCCCAGATCGGGCTGCCCCAATCCAGTTCCAGATGGTTCAGCCAGTTCGCGGCCTTAACCAGGGGCTTGCCCTCGCCCACGGTCGCATAGGCGATGCGCACGCCGTCGGCGGCGCGGGCGAAGCCGATGGTCTGGGTGCGCAGGTGCCGCCGCCCGGCGGGCTCGGGGGCGACGGCGGGGTCCTGCGGTGGCGGCAGCGCCGCGGGCTGGATCGGCGCGGTAAGCGGCACTCCGGCGGCGGCGGCGGCGCGTTCGAAATCGCGCGCCGCGGCCTGCGCTTCCGCCGCGCGGCCGGCATGACGCAGGAGCGCGACCAACTCGCGCGCCTGCGCCTCCTCCAGCGGCATCTGCGCCTTCCACATCCGGGCCCATTTCATCGCCTCCGCCCGGCCGATATCGGGGTGCAGCGCGATGCGGCGCAAGACGTTGACGTAAAGGACATGCGCGTCCTCCCGTTCCGCCGCGAGCCACAGGCGGAAATCCTCGCCGCCGGCCTGGTCCAGCCCGTCCAGAAACGGTTGTGCCAGCGCCGCCGCCATGGTGCGCAACTCGGAAAGCGGCAGGACCGGCGGGTCGTCGCGCAGCCGCGATCGGATCGTCACCAGATCCACCGCCACCCGGTCGCCGGCCAGCGCCACCCGCTCGCGATCCGCCGCCACCCGGTCGGTGCCATCGGCATTCACCACGTCGCGGATCTTGCTGAGCGCCCAGCGCAGCGACCCGCGCGGGTCGTCGGGCAATTCCCAGAACAACTCGCACAACCGCGCGCGCCGGGTGGGCCGCGCCGTGGCCGCAAGATACCCCAACAGCGCCCGTGCCTTGCGCGAAGAGGGCAGCGGCAGTGCCGTGCCGTCGCGCGTCACCGCGATCTCTCCGAAAAGCGAAATCTCCATGCGCCCACACCCGCATGCCGAAAGGGCGCGCATTACAACGCCGTGGCCGTGAAATTACAACGCCCGCTACAACGCTGGTTCAAACGCTTGGGGCTCAAGACGTCAGCATGACGATAAACGGAGCCTTTCCATGACCCATGTCCTGTCCCGCCCGCTGCCGCACCGCGCCGACCGACCGTTTCTGACCGATGGCGGTTTGGAAACCTGGCTGATCTTTCACAAAGGCATCGCGTTGCGCGCCTTCGCCGCCTTTGAGTTGATCGAGAACGCCGATGGCCGCGCGGTGCTGCGCGAGTACTTCGAACCCTTCCTGCAGACCGCCGCCGCGGCCGGCATGGGTTTCGTGCTGGACACGCCGACCTGGCGCGCCAGCCCGGATTGGGGCCGCGAACTGGGCTATGACCGGGATCGGTTGGCGGCGCTTCACCGCGCCGCGGTGGATTTCCTTGTCGCGTTGCGGGCGGCGCAGCCGAACGCGGTCGATGTGCTGATCAACGGCGTGATCGGCCCGCGCGGCGACGGTTACGATGCCGGCCACATCATGTCCGTGCCCGAGGCGGAGGCCTATCATCGGTTCCAGATCGATCAGTTCGCGCATTCGCGGGCGGATATGGTTTCGGCCATCACCATGACCAATGTGTCAGAGGCGGTCGGGATCGTGCGCGCCGCGCGCGAGGCCGACATTCCAGCGGTGATCAGCTTTACCGTGGAAACCGACGGCCGGTTGCCCTCTGGCCAGCCATTGGGCGCAGCGATCGAAGAGGTCGACCGCCGCACCATGGCCGCGCCGGCCTATTACATGGTCAACTGCGCCCATCCCGATCACTTCTCGGACATGCTGCAACCGGGCGCGCCCTGGCTCGGCCGGATCCGCGGCGTGCGTGCCAATGCTTCGCGCCAGTCGCATGCCGAACTGGATGCGGCGGAAAGCCTGGACGCGGGCGATCCGGTGGAGTTGGGCACGCTTTACGGCCGACTGGCCCGGGCGCTGCCCGGTCTGGCGGTTGCCGGGGGCTGCTGCGGCACCGATCACCGGCACGTCCAACAGATGTGCGCCGTACTGCGGGACGCCTGAGATCCGGCGCCGGCGCCTTGGCCGCGCGCCATGACCCACGACCCCGCCGGCACCCCGGCCCGGGCGGGATCCACGCAAGAGAGGAAGCCAAGGATGAACACTCCATTTGAAATCCGCCCCGCGATGCCCGCGGATGCGCCCGATCTGGCCAAGCTTGTCGTCATCGCCGGCGAGGGCATGCCGCTGATCGTCTGGGACGGGATGCGGACGCCCGGTGAAAGTGTCTGGGATGTCGGCGCCCGCCGGGCCGCGGGGACCGAGGGCGCGTTTTCCTATCGCAATGCGGACGTCGCGCTGAGCGATGGTGCGATCTGCGCGGCGGTGGTGTCTTATGCCCTGCCCGCCGACGCCATGCCGGACGACCCGGGCGCGGCGCCGCCGCTGTTCCGGCCCCTGGTGGCGTTGGAAAACCGGGTGCGGGGCACCTGGTATGTCAATGTGCTGGCCAGTTATCCCTCGGCCCGCCGCCGGGGCGCGGGGACCGCGCTGGTGTCGGCCGCCGCCGCCCGCGCCCATGCCGCCGGTTATGACCGGCTGAGCCTGATCACGGCGGATGTGAACCCCGCGCGGCGGCTTTATAGTCGCCTTGGCTTTGCCGAATTGGACCGCGCACCCATCGTCAAGGACGGGTGGGATCACCCGGGCCGCGACTGGGTGCTGATGGCGCAGCCCGCGGCCTGATCGCTTGCGTTTCGGCCCGTCGCCGCGCGACAACGGGCTTGGGAGGATTCAACGATGTTCACACCGCCGCTTTTTGCCGAGGACCGTATCGAGGTCATGCAGGACCTGATCGCCGCGCATCCCTTCGCAACACTGGTCGCGGCGGTGGACGGGGCGCTTTCGGCCGACCACGTGCCGCTGGTGCTCGACCTGGTAGACGGCGCGGCGGACGGCGCGGCGGTGTCTCTCACCGGGCACCTGGCCGCGGCCAACCCGCTGGCGCGCCACGATGGCCCGTTGGAGGTGCTGGCGGTCTTCCAGGGGCCGCAGGCCTATGTCACGCCGTCCTGGTATCCTTCGAAACAGGAACACGGCAAGGTCGTGCCGACCTGGAACTATGCCGTCGTCCACGCCCATGGGCAGATGGTCTTCCACCGCGATCCGGCCTGGCTGCGGACGCATCTGGACCGGCTGACCGACCACACCGAACGCCCGCGCACCGCGCCCTGGGCGGTGGCGGATGCGCCGGAGCCGTTCGTGGCGCGCCAGATCAAGGGGATCGTCGGCATCGAGATCCGCATCACCGCGCTGACCGGCAAATGGAAGGTCAGCCAGAACAAGCCGCCGGCCGACCGCGCCGGCGTCGCCGAAGGGTTGCGGCAAGAACCCGGCGCCCAGGCCGCGGCGATGGCCGATCTGGTGCGGCGCGAGGGGTGAGGCGGGGCGCGGCGCCTACCCAAGCGGGTAGCATTTGGCGATGGCGCCCTTTGCCCGGCGGTAGGTGGAGAAGCCCATGGCTTCGTAATAGGCCAGACCTTCGGTGTTCGTTGCGCCGATAAACGCCTCGATCGCCGGCAGGCCGGCGGCGCTGGCGGCAGGGCGTGTGGCCGCGAACAGCGCCTTGCCGATCCCGCGGCGTGCCGCGGCGGGGTGAATATGCGTGCCGATCTGCCCCCAGCCTGCCGGTGTGTCGTATCGATTGCCGATGCCGGCGCGTTTCAGCGATTGGAAGCCCAGAACGGTGCCGGTCTGGTCGATCGCGACATGGCTCGCGATGCGGTCGGGATGGGCGACATAGTTGTCCCGAACAAAGACCGCGTCGCTGGGATTGGTGCGTTTGCCGGCGTCGACCAAGGCGCTCAGCACGGCGACGATGCCCGCGATGTCGCGTTCTTCGGTGGGGCGAATGATCATGCGACTGATCCTTGTGGCAACGGCGCACGCCGCAAGCTGCACCGAATCGCGCCCGATCCTCAACCGACCGCGCCCCGACTTTTTGGCAGGTGACCCGCCGCGCAAGGCCGCGTATTCTAGGCGCATGGAGTTGCACACACAGGCTGCCGCCGAAGTTCCGTCACCGGGGTGGGCGCTGATCGTCGATGACCACCCGCTGTTTTGCGATGCGCTGGAACTGACGCTAAGCTCGATGCCGGCCTTTGCGCGGGTGCGCACCGCCGGCGCGCTGAAAGAGGCGCTGGCCCTGACCGACGACGGGCCGCCGCCGGCGCTGATCGTGCTGGATCTGAACCTGCCCGACGTCACCGGGCTGGACGGGCTGATCCGTCTGCGCGCCGCCTTGCCCGACAGCCCGGTCATCGTCGCGTCCTCGTTGGCCGACAATGCGATGATCGGCGCGACGCTCAAGGCCGGCGCCAGCGGTTTCGTGCCCAAGCACAGCCCACGCGCAGTGTTCCAATCCGCCTTTGCCGCGATCCGCGCGGGCGAGGTGTTCACCCCCGTCGGCTATGTCGCGGGCGACACGCCGGCGCCCAGCGCGCTGGACCGGCTGACCACGCTGACCAATCAGCAGGGCCGGATCCTGGAATTGATCTGCGACGGCAAGCTGAACAAGCAGATCGCCTATGACCTGTCGATCGCCGAAACCACGGTCAAAGCGCATGTCACCGCGATCATGCGAAAGTTGGGCGTGCAAAGCCGCACCCAGGCCGTGCTGGTCGCCCAGGAAGCCAAATTCGCCAACATCTTGCCAAGCGCCGAACCCTGACCCTATCCTAGGGTCACCAGGGAGGACATACATCATCGGCGTGGACAGGTTTTCGACCGATCCAGGCGATGCATGGCGGCTGAATGCCGGGCCGGTTGCGGCGGCGGAAATCGCCGTCGGTGGCCCGTCACCCGTCGCACGGCTGCGCGATCGGATGGACGCGGCGGATTTCGCCGCGGTGTTTCTGTTTGTCTCGCCGCAGGCCGATTTCGCGACCGTGGTCGCCGAAGCCGAAGCGGTGTTTCCCGAAGCGGAACGCATTGCCTGCACGACCGCCGGAGAGATCGGGGCGCAGGGCTATGCCGAGGGCCGGACCCTTGCGGTCGGACTGCCGCGGCGCGACTTCACCGCCGGGGCGTTGCTGATCGAAAACCTGTCCGACCCGGATCGGGAGGGGATCGTGGATGCGCTGCTGGCGGCGCGCACAAGGCTGACGGAGACGGCGACGCAGAAACCGCACAGCTTCGCCTTCATGCTGACCGACGGGCTGTCACTCAGCGAGGATATGCTCAGCGCCTTGGTCGCGCCTGTGCTGGGCGGGATGCCGTTTTTCGGCGGCTCGGCCGGCGATGGCGTGCGCTTTGGTCAGGCGCTTGTCGCGCTGAACGGCCGCGTGGCGCAGGACGCAGCGGTGATGACGCTGGTGCGCACCGACTGCCCGACCCGTGTCTTCAGCCTCAACAATCTGGACCCGACCGAACAGCGCATGGTCGTCACCGCCGCCGATCCCGACCGGCGCATCGTCAAGATGATCAACGCCGAACCGGCGGCGCGCGAATACGCTCGGATCATCGGCAAGGATCCCGACCAGTTGGATGAATTCACCTTCGCCGCCCATCCGGTCGTCGTGCGGCTGGGCGAGGCGCATCACGTCCGGTCGATCCAGCGCGTCAACGGCCAGGGCGAATTGGTCCTTTTCTCTGCCATCGACGAGGGCGCGGTGTTGACCGTGGCCGACCCCAAGCCGATGGCACCACATCTGCAGGCGGAACTCGGCCGGTTGACCAACGGTGCCGCCCCGGCGGCGATCCTGGCCTGCGACTGCATCCTGCGCCGCATCGATGCCGCCGAAACCCAATCGACGCGCGCCGTGTCGCAGGTGCTGGCCGACCATCGGGTGCTGGGTTTCAGCACCTATGGCGAACAGATCGGGCCGCTGCATGTGAACCAGACCATGACCGGCGTCGCCATCTACCCGCCGGAGCGGGACCGATGTCGCTGATCAATCCCGCCGACCCGCTGGAGCGGCAGAATGCCAAGCTGATCCAGATCGCCGAATCGTTGATGCGCCGGGTGGAACAGGCCGGGCAGGACACATCGCTGGCCTACAGCCAGTTCGAACGCGCCGCGACGTTGGAGGCGCAAGTCCGCGCGCGCACCCTGGATCTGGAGCGCACACTCGATCTGTTGCACGAATCGAACGCCCGCCTGGCAGAGGCGACCCAAGAGGCCGAGGCGGCGCGGTCGGATCTGGCCGATGCGATTGAAACCGTGGACGAAGGCTTCGCGCTGTTCGGTGCCGACAACCGGCTGGTGCTGTCCAACAGCCGGTTCTGCAAGGATCTGCTGGATATCGGCCCCGACCTGATGCCGGGCCTGGGGTTCAGCGACTATGTGGAGATGATCAGCCAAAGCCGGTTTCTGGCGCTGCCCGAGGGCGAAAGCCCGGCGGAATGGGCGCAGAATCGGCTGGCGCGGCATCAGGACGAGCATGTCGTCTTCAACGTGCGGCTGATCTGGGACCGCTGGTTGCAGGTCAGCGAACACCGCACCGCCGCCGGCGGGACCGTGATCCTGCAAACGGATGTCACCGACATCATGCGCGTGGAGCGCCGCGCGCGTGACAAGCTGCTGCACGAACAGACCCGGATGGTACGTGCGACGCTGGATCATCTGAACCAGGGCGTCTGCATCTTTGCCCGCGACGCGACTCTGGTGGGCTGGAACACCAAACTGGCGGAGCTTTTGGATCTGCCGGAACAATCCACCGCGCCGGGCCTGGGTTTCGCCGCGCTGTTGGATCGGCTGGGTCCGCAGGTCAGCTTCGACCCGCGGTTTGGCCGCGACCGGCTGCGCGACTGGGCGGCGCAACGGCGGCGGCGAAAGCCGATCGCGTTCGAGTTGGTCAGCGGGGCGGGCCGTACGCTGGCGGTGTTCGCGCAGGAAATGCCCGACCGCGGCTTTGTCATCAGTTTCACCGACGTCAGCGCCGAACGCGCCGCGGCGCGCGCGCTGGTCGACGCCAACGAGATGCTGGAACGGCGGGTCGAGGAACGCACGCTGGAATTGGAAGAGGCGCTGTCGGCGGCCACCCGCGCCAACGCCACCAAGACCCGTTTCGTCGCCGCCGCCAGCCATGACCTGCTGCAGCCGCTATCGGCGGCCAAGCTGTTCGTGTCGGCCCTGGAGGACGGCGCGGCGGACGGGCGGCAACGCGACACGGCGGGCAAGGCGATCTCTGCCCTGGCCAGTCTGGAAGTGATTATCGAGGCGCTGCTGGATATCTCAAAGCTCGACAGCGGCCAGGCCGGGTTCGCGGTCGGCCCGGTTCGGCTGAGCGCGCTGTTTTCCTCGCTGCGCGATGAGATGACGCCGCTGGCCGCCGCGCAGGGGCTGGATTTGCGCATCGTCGACAGCTCGCTCACCGTCGACAGCGATCCCGGCTATCTGCGGCGGATCGTGCAGAACCTGATTTCCAACGCCATCCGGTATACCCCGGAGGGCCGGGTGAGCGTGGGCGTGCGGCGCAAGGGCGGCGCGGCGCGGTTGCAGGTCTGGGACACCGGCATCGGTATCGCGCCAGAGCATCAGGAGGCGATTTTCCAGGAATTCCGGCAGGTCGATCCGGGCGGGCCCGGCGGGCTGGGGTTGGGGCTTGCCATTGTCGAACGCGCCTGCACGGGCCTGCGCCACCGGCTGAATCTGTGGTCGGAGCCGGGCCGCGGCAGCTGTTTTTCCGTCGACCTGGCGGTGTCGGAGCTTCATCCGGCCCTGCCCATGGCGCGGGCGCGCGCGGTGCCCGACGGTCCCTGTTGCCGGGGTCTGGTCGTGTTGCTGGTGGAAAACGACATGCAACTGGCCCGCGCGCTGACCCAGATGGTCGAGGGATGGGGGGCAGAAGTCATCCAGGCCGACACCGCGGAACAGGCGCTGGAACTCCTGGACCTGATCGATCTGCAACCCGATGCGGTGCTGCTGGACCAGCAACTGGGCCCGGGCATGCCCGGCACGGCGCTGTACCGGGCGCTGCGCACACGCTTCGGCCCGGTGCCGGCCCGGATCGTGACCGCCAACCGCAGCGTGGAATTGCAGCGCCTTTGCGCCAAGCTTGACGTCGCGATTCTGCCCAAACCGATCGACCGCGACCGATTGCTGGGGTTCCTGCGCACGGCCGCCCAGGACGGTCTGCCCGCCTGAGCGGTTGCAAAACCCTGAGCGCATGGCGCAACATCCGAACATTGGGGGTGCTGAGTGCCCTTGCGCCAGGTCGAGGTCGGGAGCCGCGGCACGGTGCTTGGGGAAAGTGTTTTGTGACACGGGAGTAGGGGGAATGTGTGTTGCGCGAAGCATCGCCATGGCTGCGGCCCTGGCGATCGGGCTGGCCCTGGCGGCCGCCCCGGCTGCGGCGTTGTCGAACGCGGCCCAATGGCTGATCGAACAGGAAAACGCGAACGCCTGCATCGGCGCGCGCGGACGCCTGCCGCCCGAAGGTGTGGTCGAGCTCGACCTCACGGGCGATGGCAGGCCTGATCTCTTGCTCGATCTGGGCACGATGGTCTGCCCCGACGGATCGGCGGCGGCGGGCTGCGCGGCGGCGGGCTGCCCGCTGCGCGTTTTCGTGCGCAGCGGCGATCTGCTGCTGCCGGAACGTGACCTGATCGCCGAAAGCTATCAGATCGGGCCGCAGCCGATCCCGGTCCTGACGGTGACCGTGCCCGCGGGCGCCGGTCTGTGGCAGTGGAACGGCGAGCGGCTGGCCTTCTTGGGCAGTCTATAGCCCGCCGCCAAAGGGAAATCGTCGGACGACCCGGAACCGGCCATCGGGGCGTTCGCCAAAGACACAAAGCTCGCGCACCGGCAACGGGTCGGCGA
This sequence comes from Pseudomonadota bacterium, assembly GCA_039180525.1. Taxonomy (GTDB): domain Bacteria; phylum Pseudomonadota; class Alphaproteobacteria; order Rhodobacterales; family Rhodobacteraceae; genus Halovulum. The sequence goes on along the minus strand of JBCDDF010000071.1, from coordinate 958 downwards.
TCAGCGGCGTCAGTAGCGGCACCAGCGCCTGCTCGATCGGGGCCAGCCGGTCCGCCGGCAGCGCGCCGGTCAGCGTCAGGTGAAAGCGGAAGTTCCGCATCACATGGGGATAGCCCCATTGCCGCAACAACGCCTCCTGGCCCGCATCGACCCCTACCGCGCGGCGCCGGTCCAGTTCCGCCGGCATGGGCGCGGCGCGAAACGGCTCGAACACGCGGACCAGCGCCGCGGCATGGGCGGAGAGCGCCGGGGCCTGCGTGGTCAGCGCCAGAAACGGCCCGATCCGGCGCAGTCGGGGCGGCGGCGCCCGGAATGGCCGCGCGCGGGCGGCAAAGCGCGCCGCCACGTCCATCAGCATTGCCGCATCGGTGCCGGCGGCCAGCCGAAACGGCGGTTTCAGCGTGCCGTGAAACCCGTATTTGCGCGGGGTCTGGGTGACCTCGGCGACCGGCACCGCCACGTCGGGATGCGGGACGACACGCCCGGTTTGCGCATCCCACCCCAGCCAGGCCGCGCCGAAGTTGGCCAGCGCCGAGCCTTCCGGCGGTGCGTAGTAAAGGGCGAAGCGGCGGTAATCCGCCAATGATCCTTCCTGCGCCACCATGCTCAGCCGCTTTGCGCCAACAGCGTGGCGTTGCCGCCGGCGGCGGTGGTGTCGATGCAGACATGACGCTCCAGCCGGGTGACGAAGGGGATCTCCGCGCTGGTGACCAGCGGCACCAGCGGGCCAGAGCGCTTGGCCAGCGCCGCCCGCATCGCCGCGGTGGGCGCATCGCTGATCACCGCGGCCAACGGCGCCAGATCGGTCAAGGCGTCCGGGTCCAGGGCGCCATCGCAGGCATCGGCGCCGTCCACGCCCGATGCCAGCGCCAGCGCCGGGCAGCCGGCGGCGCGCACCGCGCCGGCCTGCGCGGTCGCCGCCGCGGCGCCGGGGCCCAGGCACAGGATCGGGCCGCGC
>JBCDDF010000070.1:0-12612 GCA_039180525.1 Pseudomonadota bacterium | reverse complement strand
CGCAGGATCGTTATATTTTTTGTGCAAAAGCCTGCAGATCGGCGCTCAGCGAACTTGGGGATGTCACATCCTTGGGAGCGGCTGTAGAGTTTTCGGACTAAGCCGAGCTTTTACTGTTGCTGCATCTGCTGCACGCTGTTGGTTCTAAGGGCTGGGTTTGGTGCACCCGGCACATCGCCAATCGCGGCGCCCGCCCATGGCAGGGCTGGCGCCGCATGACAAGGGAGTCGCCTCGGTGCCCATATCTGCCGCCAATGCCGTCGATCCGCGATGGGAAAACCTAGCCGTTGGCCTGTGCCACGTGCTTGGAAACACCTGCCGTCTGGCCCGCACCTCGATGAGCTATTCTTGGAACGTCACCGGCCCTGGAGCCCGGTCATTTGCGCTGGTCCTTGAGCAACACGGTGCAGAGATGCACGATCAGCTCAAACCGCTCGCGTTGTTGATCCGGGGGCTCAGCAGCCCGGCCTATCTGAACTACCACGACACGAATCTCGCGGTCGATCCGCCAAGGGACGGGCCGATGCCCGGGATCGAGGGGATGATGGCCGCACTCGTCGAAGGCCACCGGCAGGCCAGTCTGTCGGTCGATGCCACGCTGGATCTGGCCCGCGACTGCGAAGATGCGCCCAGCATCGCGCATCTCTCCGCGCATCTGGGCCTGCATCGCCGTATGGTGTGGGAGCTTTCGGCCGAACAAAGCGCGATCTAGCGATCCGGCGGCTTTCACAGGCCCCCCGCGCTCGACCAGCCGGCCCACCCATCGCCCACCCATCGCGGTGGGCGGGGGTGGGGCGGCCCGAAAGCCACAGCCGGCCCGGCATACGCGCGCCGGCGCCGGTTTCGCCTTAATTTGGTCCCTGGGGCCAAGGCATCATGGCGCGGTCTTCTTCCATCGACCGGTGCCGCCCCGTGCCCCAACCCCGCCCGAACGCCTTGGTTCTGCTGCTTGCCGCCTATGCGGCGCTGCCGGCGCTGGGCGGGTTGCTCTGGCTTGCGCTGGGCGATGACGATCCGCTGCGCAACCGCGCGCCGCTGGATCTGCTGCCGATCTGGGAATTGGCGGTCATCCTGGTTGCGCTGCGCACCGGGTTCTCGCGCCGGGCCTTGGCAGGGATCCTGAGCCCGTTCGAACGCCTCGCGCTGATCCTTTTCGCGGCCGTGGCGCTCTGGGGCATCACCATGGTCGCGGTCGACCCCGCCGGCGCGGCCGAACGCGCGGGGTTGCGCCTGCTGCATGTCGCAACCGGCCTGGCGCTGGCACATTTGCTGTGGCGCGCGGGCCGCGGGACGGCCGTTTCGCTGGCGCTGATCGCGCAACCCTTGGTCTATCTGCCGGTGTTGGCGTTGCTCTATGCGCTTTACGCCGGCGATCCCACGATGAACTGGCTGGGCGGGCCGGTGGGGTATTGGCACGTGCGGATCTGGGGCATGTCGCTGGCGGTGGCGCTGGCGGCGGCGGCGGGGCTTTACGCCGCGGCCGCACCGGATCTGCGCGGGCATCTGGTGTGGGTCGCCATCCTGGTTCTGCTGGCGGCGCAGCTGTGTTTCTCTGGCTTTCGCGGCGGCGCCGCCGCGGTGCCGGTGGCGCTGGCGCTGATGACCCTGGTGCGGCCGCGGCGCATGCTGGCCCGCCTGCCCGCCATCGCGGGCGCGCTTGCCGCGGGCGCGGCGCTGTCGCTCGCGGTTCCTGCCCCGATCGAGGACTACGGCCTGCTGCACGGCCTGATCGGCGCCACCCCCGCCTGGGATCAGCCCAGCACCGTCGCGGGCGCTGGGCGGATGGAGATCTGGTCGGAAACCCTCCGGCTGATCGGAGAGCGCCCGTTTCTGGGATATGGACATGACCAGTTCGGCCAGCACTTCCGGTTGGGCGGGCTGGATTATGTTCAGCCACATTCTGCGCCGCTGAACGTTCTGTTCGATTTCGGCCTGGTCGGCGGCGCGGCGTTGACGGCGGTTATGGTCTCGCTGTGGGCCTATGGCGTGGCGGCGGTGCGCACCGACGATGGCACGGCGCGGCTGGGTGCGTTCGGGGCTTTGCAGGCGGTGCTGGCGATGGCGCTTGTCGATGGCGCGCTCTACCATCCCGAACCGCTGGCGATGTGCGCGCTGGCGCTGACCGGGCTTCTGGCCGGCACCCGCCGCGGCGGCTTGCAGGCAGACCCCGAAGCGGCTAACGACCCGCCCGACGCGCCCGCAGACAAAGGAGCCCGCAATGCCCAAGATCAACGGTAACGAGATCCGCCCCGGCAACGTGCTGGAGCACAATGGCGGGCTTTGGGCGGCGGTGAAAGTGTCGCATGTCAAACCCGGCAAGGGCGGCGCGTTCGCACAGGTGGAGATGCGCAACCTGCGCAACGGGTCGAAGCTGAACGAACGCTTTCGCGCCGCCGACCGGGTCGAAAGGGTGCGCCTGGAACAGAAGGACCAGCAGTTTCTATACGAATCCGACGGCATGCTGGTGTTCATGGACACCGAAACATTCGAGCAGACCGAATTACCGGCGGAGATCCTGGGCGACCGCCGCCCGTTCCTGCAGGACGGTATGACCATCGCCGTGGAGTATTACGACGCCGAGGCGCTGAACGCGACGCTGCCCCAGAAGGTCACCTGCACGATCGCGGAGACCGAACCCGCGGTCAAAGGCCAGACCGCCGCCAACAGCTTCAAGCCCGCCACGCTCGACAACGGCGTGCGCATCATGGTCCCGCCCTTCGTTGGCCCCGACGAACGGGTCGTGGTGAACACCGAGACCATGGAATACGCCGAACGCGCCTGAGGCAGCGATCCGCCGCCTCCGGCGGGAGTATTTGGAGATCGAAGAAGCCGGGTCGGGGCGACGCGGACCTCTGCTCAAGCGAGGGCTGCATCTTGGGGTCAGGACCCCAGAGCAAAAACGGATCAGATTGAGACGATCTGATCCTAGGATTTTGCTCAGACTATTGAATCTGGACCGAAATCCTTTTTCAGACCGATTCAGTCTGAAACGGTTTCGGTCTAGCTCAGTGCGGCGGCGTCTCCGCCGCGCTGTGCGGCAGGATATAGGTCGCGCCCGGAGGCGCCGGGCGGTTCACACGCAGCGGGCAGCCATAGGCGGCCGAGAGGATGGCGTCGGTCAAGACCTCCGGCGGCGGGCCCTGGCGCACCAGACGGCCGGCATGGATCATCGCCACGCTGTCGGCATAGATCGCGGTCAGGTTCAGATCGTGCATCACCGCCACCACCCCGCCGCCCGCGCGGGCATAGTCGCGCGCCAGCGCCATAACCTCCAACTGGTGGCCGATGTCGAGGCTGGCCACCGGTTCGTCCAGAAACAGCCAGGACGGGCGGCCATCCTTGACCGGCGCCCAGACCTGGACCAGCACGCGGGCGAGTTGCACCCGTTGCTGCTCTCCGCCCGAAAGCTCTTGATAGAAACGGCCGCCGAACCCGGCCAGTCCGACCCGGTCCAGCGCCTGCTCCGCCAGGCCCGCCTGCGCGGCCTCTGCCCCGGCGCTCAGGCCAAGCCGCACGACCTCCAGCACGGTGAACGGAAAGGCAAGCCGGGTCGCCTGTGGCAGGACGGCGCGTCGGGCCGCCAGTTGCCAGGGTTTCATCGTCGCCAGATCGGCGCCCTCCAGCGTCACGCGACCGGAATAGGCGACATCGCCGGTCATCGCGCGCAGGAGCGTGGTCTTACCCGACCCGTTCGGTCCGACAATCGCGGTCAGCGCCCCGGGCGCGGCGCAAAAGGCGATGCCGTGCAGGATCTCTGTCCGGCCCAGGGTAACGCGGATATCCTCGGTCGCCAGCATCAGAGATCCAGCACCCCGCGGTTGCGCAAGAGGATCCAAAGGAAAAAAGGCCCGCCAAGCGTCGCGGTGACGATACCGATGGGCAATTCCGCCGGCGCGACGATGGTGCGGCTAATGATATCGGCGCCGACCAGCAGCGCCGCGCCCAGAAGGGCCGCGTTCAGCAGCAGATAGCGATGGTCAGGGCCGGTCGCGACCCGCAGCAGGTGCGGCACGACGATGCCGATAAAGCCAATGCCGCCGGAAACCGCGACCGCCGCACCTGTGGCGCCGGCGACGGTGAGGATCGCGATCGCCTTCATCCGCTGGACCGGGATGCCCAGATGCCCGGCCGCGGCCTCGCCCAGGGCCAGCGCGTTCAGCGACCGCGCCAGGAACGGCGCGCTGGCCAGCGCCAGCAGGATCAGCGGCGCGGCGGCCAGGGTCTTGGCCCAGGTGGCGCCGGCCAGCGAGCCGAGGCCCCAGAAGGTCAGGTCGCGCAGTTGCGCGTCATCAGCCAGATAGATCAGGATGCCAGACAGCGCCCCGCTGAGCGCGCCCAGTGCAATCCCGGCCAGCAGCATCACCGCGACCGAGGTCCGCCCCTGGCGGGTGGAGATGCGATAGAGCACCAGCGTCGTGACCCAGCCGCCCAGAAATGCCGCGATCGGCACCAGGTAGGTGCCAAACGCCAGCGAGATGCCGGCCGGCAGCGCCGCGCCCAGCACGATGGCGGCGATGGCGCCCAATCCGGCGCCCGCGCCCACGCCGACCAGACCGGGATCGGCCAGCGGGTTGCGAAAAAGGCCCTGCATCACCGCGCCCGACACCGCGAGCGCCGCGCCGACCAGCAGACCCAGGCCAAGCCTGGGCAGGCGGATATCGAACAGGATGACGCGGGCGGTGGTATCGACCTCGGCGCCAGAAAGATACGCACCGAAGACGCCCCAGGCGGAGACGCCGGCGGCACCGACCTCCAAGCTTAACGCGGCGACCAGCGCGACCAGAACCACGAGTGCCACCGTCGTGCGGCCGGCGAGGCGGCGCCGGTCGCCGCTTTGCGCCCGTCCCGCGGCCGCGACCGGTCGGGCGAGATCCGCCAAACGCTACTCCGCGGCCCTGAGGGCGGTGCTCAGCCGCGTCACCGCCTCGGGCGTGCGCGGCCCGAATCCCAGCAGCAGCAGCCCATCGATGCGAACCACCGCCTCGGCCGCATCCGCAGGGGTCGTCGACAGCCCGGGATGGGCGAAGATATCGGCATTGGCGGCCCCGTGATCGCCGCCGCGCTCCATCATCAGGATCACATCCGGGTTCGCCTGGCTGGCCGCCTCGTCGGTCAGCGGCTTATAGCCCTGATAGGCGGAAATTGCGTTTTCGCCCCCGGCGAGGGCGATAATGCCGTCGGCGGCGGTGTTGGTGCCGGAGGCCAGGATCCGCCCGCCCTGCATCGACAGGATGAACATGACCCGCTTCTTCGGGCCGTCCTCGGCGCTGGCGACGGCCGCCGCGAGTGCCGTATCGATTTCTTCGGCCAGCACCGCGCCCTTGTCCGCGACATCCAGCGCGTCGGCGACCGCCGCGATCTTGGCGGCCACCGCGGCGCGATCATAGCCCTCTGGAACGCTGACAAACGGGATGCTGGCGGCTTTCAGCACGGCGATCGCCTCGGGCGGGCCGGCATCGGCCTCGGCGATCACCAGATCGGGCGCGACCGACAGCACGCCCTCGGGCGAGAGCGCGCGCAGATAGCCCACATCCGGCAGCGCCTCGACCGCCGGCGGGTGGCTGGAGGTCGTGTCGCGGGCGATCAGCCGGTCCTCCTCGCCCAGCGCATAGATGATCTCGGTCACCGAACCGCCGAGCGACAGAACGCGATCTGCGGCGGTGGCAGCGGCCGGAAACAGGAACGAAAGGAGGATGCAGGCAAGTCGAAGCATCGTCGGATCTCTTCATATCTGAAGGGTCGGTCTGTCGGCTCGCGAAGCGGTCTGCGCTGGCTGTCGAAATGGCGACACGCGGCACGGGTGCGGCGCGCTGTCCGAAAACATAAGGCGCCGTGCGGGCATTGCCCATGAAAAAACATGAACCGGGTCTCTGCGGCGGCGAAGAGCCCGAAACACCCCCAGGCACAATGCGGCAGGGCTCGGTGCCATCGCTGCGACGAGCGCGGCGCTGGCCAGGCCCGGACCCGCGGGCTCGCCCGCGGCCTGGCCGATCGGCCAGGAGGATCGCGGTGGCGATCCTGTCCGGGCCCTTTGGCGCGGCGCCCGAGCCGGGAGGTACCACGCCTCCTGCGGGGGTATTCGCCGACCGAAGAAGCCAACCGTAAGGCTTTGCCGCGCGGACCCAAGTTGGGGAGTGTGGGCGGGATGCCGCGGGTTCGGCAATTCCAGGTGGAACTGTTCCCGATCCGGCACATGTTGTGATTATATCCATGTTGTTCGAGGCTCAGTTGTGATTCTGTCACGCCCGACCGGTGCGCTGTGGGGGCCGCCGCAAAGCGTTATTCGCGCCACCGCCTTGAGCGCAAAAAGGGGGTCTGAATGTACGAATACAAAGCCGTCACCGCGCCGCGGCGCGCGAAGCGTGCCAAGGGCGCACGCACGCCCGCCGACCGCTTTGCGCGGACGCTGACCGAAACCATCAATGCCGAGGCCGCCGAAGGCTGGGAATACTTGCGCGCCGACACGCTGCCCGTGGATGAAAAACAGGGCATGCTGGGCAAGGCGACGGAGGTGTTCCAATCGGTCCTGATCTTCCGCCGCAGCGCCGGGGCGCAGGGCGCAAACGTCACCGATCTGCGCCCGTTGCGCGCCGAGGCCGCGACCGTGAACGACCCGCCGATGAACCTGGGCCCCGCGGTGCGCAAGGAGGACTGACCGGCGCGTTTCGCGTCAGGCGCTGACCTGCAGCGCCAGCGCGTGCACCGGGTCGCGCAACTCCTCGGCCAACACTTTATGGATCGCACGCTGCTGCGCCACACGGCTTTGCCCGGCGAAGGCCGGGCTGGCGATGACCACCCGTATATGGGTCTGAACGCCCTCGCGAAACCCGCCATGGCCGCGATGCGCCTCGCTTTCGTCGATCACCTCCAGATGCGTGGGCGCGAAGGCCGCGGTCAGCTTGTCGGCGATGATTTGCGTGGTTGGATCGGCTGTCACGATTTGCCCTCTTGGCGGCTTGCGCGAAGTGTTTAAACTCTGCGCTCCGACTCGAAAAGCCCTGGCAAGGATGCCCCGCATGAAAGCCAAATCGCCCTTCGATTTCGACATCTCTGTGACCGCGGACAAGAAGCGGCGGGCGCGGGCACGGGGGATGTCGGGGGCGGTGGAATCCTCGGCGCAGGGCTGCGATCACCCCGGTTGCGACAAGCCCGGAAAGTACCGCGCGCCCAAAAGCCCCGATAACCTGGACGAATTCCACTGGTTCTGCCTGGAGCATGTCCGCGCCTATAACCTGAAGTGGAATTTCTTCGAAAATCACAGCGAGGAGGCGCTGGAACGCCAGTTCGCCGCCGACAAGGTGTGGGAGCGGCCGACCCGGCCCTTCAAGAAAGGCGTGGAGGGGCACCCGGAGGGCCGCGCCTGGCAGCGCTTCGGCGTCGACGACCCGATGGAGGTGTTGGGCGACAAGGGCACGCGCGGCGGCCATGGCACCGCGCAAACCCAGCGCCGGCTGCCCGCGCCCGAACGCAAGGCGCTGAACATTCTGGAGGCCAGCGACACCGCCACGAAATCCGAGTTGCGCGCGGCCTATAAGGCGTTGGTCAAGGTGCTGCACCCGGATATGAACGGTGGCAAGCGCGACGATGAGGACCGGCTTGCCGAGGTCGTCTGGGCCTGGGAGACGGTCAAGGACAGCCGCAGTTTCCGCGACTGAAGACCACGAGGGGGGCAGCATGGCCGAGGCCTGGGAGAAACGGTTCGTCGAGATCATGGGCCGGCGCATGGCCTATGTGGAGATGGGCGAAGGTCCGCCCATTGTGTTTCAGCACGGCAATCCGACCTCATCTTATCTGTGGCGCAACATCCTGCCGCATCTGGCCGATCTGGGCCGCTGCATCGCCGTCGATCTGATCGGCATGGGCGACAGTGACAAGCTGAAGGAAAGCGGGCCGGAGGCGTATCGGTTCGTCGAACATGCCGAGCACCTGGATGCCGCCTGGGCGGCGCTGGGGATCGACCGCGACGCAACCTTCGTTCTGCACGATTGGGGGTCGGCGCTGGGGTTTCACTGGGCGGCGCGGCATCCGGCGGCGGTGCGCGCCATCGCTTATATGGAGGCGATCGTGGCCCCCCTGCCCGGCTGGGACGACTGGCCGGAGAATGCGCGCGAGGTGTTCCAGGCGCTGCGCGCGCCCGCGGGCGAGGCGATGATCCTGGAAAACAACATGTTCGTGGAGGCGATCCTGCCGGCCGCGATCCAGCGCCAGATGAGCCCGGCGGAGATGGACGCCTATCGCGCGCCCTTCGCGACCGCGGGCGAGGACCGGCGGCCGACGCTGACTTGGCCGCGGCAGATCCCGATCAGCGGCGAGCCGGCGGATGTCGCCGCCATCGTCGCCGAGTATCAGGCCTTCATGGCGCGGGCGGAATTCCCGAAACTGTTCATCAATGCCCACCCGGGCAGCATCCTGGTCGGCCCGCAGCGCGAGATCTGCCGCGCCTGGCCGAACCAGACGGAAGTGACCGTGCCGGGGCTGCATTTTATCCAGGAAGACAGCCCGGCGGAGATCACCACGGCTTTGCGGAACTTCGTGGCCGGTCTGGACTGAACCGGGCTCTCAGCCCACCAAATGGGTTTCGAAAAACGCCGTAAGCCGCGCCCAAAGCTCCGGTTCTCGGTCGAAGGTGAACCCGTGGCCCTGCCCTTGCGCGACCAGCAGATCGGCCGGGCGCCCGGCGGCGGCCAGACGGTCGGCCAGGTTCAGCGTCATGCGGTGATCCCAGACCTCATCCGCGGTGCCGACGGACAGAAAGACCGGGCCGGGATAGGTTTCGATCTCGATCGGCGTGCCGGGGGCGAGCCGGTCGTCGTGGCCGGGCCAGGTCCAGGCGCGCAGGCTGGCGGGATCGATATGGGCGCCGGGCCGCGCCTCGGCGTCCGGGTCGAAGGACGAAACCACCACATCCGCCGGCGCATGGGCGGCGACGCAGGTCAGCGCGTCCGTGGCGGCGGCGAGCGACGCGACCAGCATCGCCTGTTCGCCGCCGCGCGACCAACCGAACAGCCCGGCCCGGGCGCAGCGCGGATGCGCGGCAAGCGCCGCCACAGCCTCCAGCGTGCGCGGTAGCGCCACGTCGCGGATCACGCCGGCGCGCCAGAACGTGCCGCCGCTGCCATAGCCCAAGGGGAGCGCCAGAAATCCGTGCACGGCGAGGATAACGGCGAAACGGTGCGCCCAGCCGGCCATGGCGCCCTCGGACCCGTGCAGGATCACCACGCCGCCCAGGCCCGAGCCGCCCGCGGGGCCGTAGACCGGGCCGAAATCGCCCAACATGTCTATGCTGAGCGGGCTATCCGCCATGCCGGCGCCGCGGCTCAGGCATCCACCGCGCGCGATGTGCGCACCATATCCAGGATCTGGCGTGCGGCCTGCGGGATATTCGTGCCCGGCCCGAAGATCGCGCGCACGCCGGCCTGTTGCAGAAAAGCGTAGTCCTGCTGCGGGATAACGCCGCCGCAGACCACGATGATGTCTTCGGCGCCCTGGGCCTTCAGCGCCGCGATCAGCTTGGGCGCCAGCGTCTTGTGCCCCGCCGCCTGGCTGGAGATGCCGACGATATGCACATCGTTGTCGATGGCGTCCTGCGCGGCCTCTTCGGGGGTCTGGAACAGCGGACCGACATCGACGTCGAAGCCGATATCGGCGAAGGCTGTGGCGATGACCTTGGCGCCGCGATCGTGGCCGTCCTGGCCCATCTTGACCACCAGCATGCGCGGCCGGCGGCCCTCGGCATCGGCGAAAGCGTCGACATCGGCGCGGATCCGGTCGAAGCCCTCATCGCCCTCATAGGCGGCGCCATAGACCCCGGCGAGCGTCTTGACCTCGGCCCGGTGGCGGCCGAAGGCGCGTTCCATGGCCATGGAGATCTCTCCCACACTGGCCCGCGCCCGCGCCGCCGCAACCGCGTGTTCCAAAAGATTGCCATCGCCGGAGGAGGCGGCCCGTTCAAGCGCCGCAAGGGCGCCGTCGCAGGCCGCCGCATCGCGCGTATCGCGGATGCGCGCCAGCTGCGCCACCTGCGCCTCGCGCACGGCGGCATTGTCAATGTCGAGCACGTCGATGGGCGCGTCCTGTTCGGGCTGGAATTTGTTGACCCCGACGATCACCTCTTCGCCGCGGTCGATGGCGGCCTGGCGCCGCGCCGCAGCCTCTTCGATGCGAAGCTTCGGCAAACCCGAGGCCACCGCCTGGGTCATGCCGCCCATCCCCTCGACCTCTTCGATCAGCGCCCAGGCCTCGGTGGCCAACTGCTCGGTCAGGCTTTCGACGTAATAGCTGCCCGCCAGCGGGTCGACGACGCGGGTCACCCCGGTCTCGTTCTGCAGGATCAGTTGGGTGTTGCGCGCGATCCGGGCGGAGAACGGGGTCGGCAGGCCGATCGCCTCGTCAAAGGAATTGGTATGCAGGCTTTGCGTGCCGCCTAGCACCGCGCTCAGCGCCTCGTAGGCGGTGCGCACGACATTGTTATAGGCGTCCTGTTCCTGCAGGCTGACGCCGCTGGTCTGGCAATGCGTGCGCAGCATGCTGGATTGCGGTTTCTTGGGCTCGAACTCAGCCATGATCCGGTGCCACAGCAGCCGGGCGGCGCGCAGCTTCGCCGCTTCCATGAAGAAGTTCATGCCGATGGCGAAGAAAAAGCTCAGCCGCCCGGCGAAGGCATCCACATCCATGCCGCGCGCAATCGCCGCCCGCACATACTCGCGCCCGTCGGCCAGCGTGTAGGCTAACTCCTGAACCAGCGTCGCCCCGGCCTCCTGCATATGATAGCCCGATATGCTGATCGAGTTGAACTTCGGCATCTCGCGCGAGGTGTAATCGATGATATCCGCCACGATCCGCATGCTGGGTTCGGGCGGATAGATATAGGTGTTGCGGACCATGAACTCCTTCAGAATGTCGTTCTGAATGGTCCCCGACAGCGCCGCGCGGTCGACGCCCTGTTCCTCGCCCGCGACGATGAAGGACGCCAGCACCGGGATCACGGCGCCGTTCATGGTCATCGATACGCTTACCTGATCCAGCGGGATGCCGTCGAAAAGGATCTTCATGTCCTCGACGCTGTCGATGGCGACGCCGGCCTTGCCGACATCCCCCTCCACCCGCGGATGGTCACTGTCATAGCCGCGATGGGTGGCCAGATCGAAGGCAACGCTGACCCCCTGCTGCCCGGCCGCCAGGCCCTTGCGATAAAAGGCGTTCGATTCCTCGGCCGTCGAAAACCCGGCATACTGGCGGATGGTCCAGGGCCGGCCGGCATACATGGTGGCCCGCGGCCCACGGGTGAAGGGCGGCGCGCCGGGGATGCCGCCCAGATGCGCCAGCCCCTGCAGATCCGCTTCCGTGTAGAGCGGCTTGACGTCGATCCCCTCGGGCGTGGTCCAGACCAGATCCTCGGGCGTACGGTCGCGCAACTCCGCCTTGGCGCGCGCCAGCCAGTCGTCGGTCGGGTCGGTCATGGCTTTCTCCCTCTTGCCCCTGGGCCTGGGCCGCGCTTTCAATACCGCCATCTGCCGGCTGGTAAAAGCCGACAATCTGACTACGTGCATCAGGTAAGGAGGATCGGCATATGCGAATGGCACTGGCAGTCTTGCTGGCACTGGCCCCGGGTGCGGCGGCGGCGACGGACTTGGCACAGCCCAGTCTGGCTGATCTGCAATGGGTGGCGCGGCCGATCGTCGTGTTCGCCGACTCCGCGAACGATCCGCGCCTGGCGCAGCAACTGGAAAGCTTCGAGGCGCGGGCGAAGGAACTGGAGGCCCGCGACGTAGTCATCCTGGTCGACACCGACCCGGCAGCCGGCGACGATCTGCGCAGCCGGTTTCGGCCGCGGGGCTTCAATGTGTTGGTACTGGGCAAGGACGGTCAGGTGAAATACCGCAAACCGAACCCGGTCAGCGTGAAAGAGGTCATCCGCCTGATCGACCGCATGCCCCTGCGTCAGCAGGAGATGCGCGCCAGCGGCACCGGCGCCGGGAATTGATTCGCAAGCCGCTTCTCTCTATATATTGTGTATGGAACCGCATCCGACACAGGCTCATCCAACACAGGCGCATCCAACACAGGCTCATCCAACACAGGCTCATCCAACACCGGTGCTGACGACACCGGCTCTATCGAGCCAGGGCCGCACGCCTCCGACGCCGCCCGCGCCCCACCGCGACAACGGCCCGCAGCCGAAACCGCCGGTGGAAAAGCGCACCGGGCCAGATCCGTTTTATTGATCCATAACGCGGCGATATATATTAAGATCGCCCCGTAACCCTTTGAAATGGATCACATATCTGATTGGTTGCAAGGCACGCGCGACAAACCCGGCTTCTTTGTTCCAAAAATATTCCCGCCGGAGGCATCCACCGCCGGCCAAGCCGCGCGCCGGCCCGCCTGCCCGGCACTTAGATCAAAACCGTGTCAGACTGAATCAGTCTGAAAAAGGATTTTGGTCCAGATTCAATATTCTGAGCAAAACCCTAGGCTCGGGGCTCATAGCCAATAGATGACGGTTTCCGCGAGGGCGATGGCTGAGAGGAAGACCTTCGGGCAGCGGTCGTAGCGGGTTGCCACGCGTCGCCAGTCCTTCAGCCTGCCGAACATGATCTCGATCCTGTTGCG
>JBCDDF010000069.1:0-12981 GCA_039180525.1 Pseudomonadota bacterium | reverse complement strand
TCAATCAACTTCTGAAACCGCGTCCGAAGCGCATCCGGCAAAGGTGCTGACATGATCCATCCTCCCAAATAGGATGAATCACAGATCAGCGTTCAAGGGAATCCCTTCCGATTCAGGTTTTTGATCGGGTGCTTTAGGATCGGATTGTTTCAATCTGATCCGTTTTTGCTCTAACGCCGCCACAGCGGCGCAAACCGCCGCAGCCGATCCTGCGCGACGGCCAGCAGGCGGTGCCGGCCGGCCGCGTGGCGGCTGACCCCGGCACTGCGCGTGGCCAGCCGGTACAGCACCGCCTCTGGCGCGCAGGCCAGGCCGGTTTCGGCGTCAAAATACCGTGGATAGCCGATCAACGCCGCATGGACCAACGCGGTCAGATCGGGCCGCGCCACCCGCCGGGGAGCGTTCTGCCCGTGGTCCTCGGTCAGGCCCCAACCCGCATAGAAAGGCATCCCCAGGCAGTGCACGCGCTTGCCGCGGATCAATGCCTCGAACCCCATCAGGGACGTCATGGTGACGACGACGTCCGCTGCCGCCAGCGCCTCTGCCGCGGATACTTCATGGGCCACCAGGTCGGCGACACGGTTGGCCCCGGGCACCGCGCCGACCCTCAGGCCGGCCTCCACATCCGGGTGGGGTTTATAGACCAGGAATGCATCCGGAAACACGGCCCGCGCATGGTCGAGCAACGCCGCGTTGGTGCGCACCGCATCCGTCCCCAGCCGGATCGAGGCATCGTCCTCCACCTGCCCCGGCACCAGCACGCACAGCCGACCCTTGGGCGCCTCGACCCCGCCGGTGCCGACATTGTACTTTGTGACACCCGCCGCCACGACCGCTTTGGCCAACCCATCTGCGCGGGCACGATCGGCCTTCGTCAGCGTCTCGCTGGCGTTGATCAGCGCCTCCAGCCTGCTTTCGCGGCCGGGGTCGAAATAGATGCCGAGATCGTCGAAGACGAGCGAGGCCGCCGGCAGCAGACGCGCGCCCAGTCCCACGGAGCGCAGAAATCCATCCTCGACCCGCATCAGCGGCAGCTGCGCGCTGGCGGCGTTCTCGGTGATCTCCGGCGTCTCGCGCCCGGCCCAAAGCAGCAGGCGGCGTTTCTCTGCCACCGCCTGGCGCAGCGCCGCGGCGGGCTCTTCGCAGAACCGAAGGTCCGGACTGTGGCGCAGAAAAGCGCGCATGGGCGCGTGTTTCCAGGGCCTCATGCCCGCGCAGAGCAGCGGCGCGCGGTCTTCGCGCCAGGCACGCGCCTGGGCGGAGAGCGCCTGGGCGACAGTTTCGAAATCGCACAAGGCATCGCGATGCGGGTCGTACCAGACCGGATAATCGACCATCGCCCCGGCGAAAAGTTCCTCCCGCGTCAGACGCCGCGTCCGCCGGGGCTGCGCCTGACGATCTTCACTCAGGCCCCAGCCGGCATAGAAGGGCCGGCCGTAGACAACCGGGCGATGCCCGGCCAGGATCGCCTCGAACCCCATCTGAGAGGACACGGTGTAGACCGCCGTCGCCCCGGCCAGAAGCGCCCATGGGTTCACCGGCGCGGCGCAGATTTCCGCACCGGCACCGGCGTCTTCGGGCCCGAAATGGCCGCGCCTGTGCCCGGCGGCCGTCACCGGATGCGTTTTGATCACGATCCGCGCGCCGGGATGCGCGGCACGCGCCTCGGCCAGCATGCGCACGAACGTCGCGGGGTCGCAGCCCGAGGCGGCGATCGCCGCGTCGCCGGCGGTCTGATCGACGATCAGCACATAGCCCGGCGCGGGCGGCGACGCCCCCGGGTCCCAATCGGAAAACTTTGACAGCCCATGCTGGCGCAAGAACGCGATCCCCGCCGCAGCGCGGGCGGTGTCAAACTGCCCGTTCTGCAGCAGATCCTCCAACGCAGAGGGTTGCGCCGGGTCGTAGTGCAGACCCTGCAGATCGAGCAGCAGACCCAGGGGCGGATCGCCCGCCGCGCCGGGCCGGAGGGAGCGCAGAAAGGCATCCTCCACATTCAGAACCGGGCGGTCGGTCCAGCGCGCCACCGCCAGGCCGCGCGCGCTGACCGGGCGCCGGCCCCAGACGGCCACCGCCTCGGCGCGGCTGGGGCGCAGCGCGGGCGCCACGCGCCAGCCGGCGAGTTCCAAAATGCGGCGGATGCGCCGGTCGAACAGAAACCCACCGGTATAGGCCGCCAACAGCCGCGGCGGCCCCGAAGCCGGGTTCATGTGTCGGTCGCGTTCTCGATCAGGTTCGACACCGTGGTCAGGAAGTTCAGCGTCTGCGCGGTCGCTTCCAGAACCCTTGCCCATGCGACGAACGGCGCCTCGGTGATATAGATCGTGTCATCATCCCGGATCTGGAAATCCTTGGCAACGAAGAAGCCCTGCGGCTGGGTCAGATCGATGACATAGGCGAAGGGCTCGCCATCGGTCAGATCGTCGGCCTGGGCCACGCGATTGGCGACCGTCGCGGTTTCGCGGCGGAAAACGAAGATGCCCGTCGGGTCGGACAGATTGGGGTTAAGCCCGCCAACCACGGCCAGCGCATCCAATGCGCTCAGCTCTGCCGCCGGAAACGGAACCCGTGCCTGCTGCACCGTGGCGCCCAGCGCGTTGAAAGACCGACGGTCGGCCTCCACGATGATGGTGTCACCCTTGCGCAGCGCGATGTCGAGCGCGGGGTTTTCGAACAGATCCTTCAGAAAGATGCTGCCGCTGCGCCCCGACCGGCGCACGGTCACGACCGCGATCTCAGGGTCGACGGTGGCGCCGCCGGCCTGGGCCAGCATCGGCGCCAGCTTTGACGTGGCCGGCGTCACCGGATAGACGCCCTGCGCGCCGACCGCACCGATCAGATTGACCGTGGCGCCATCGCCGGCGACGCGGCGCACTTCGACCTGCGGATCCGGGGTCTGGTTGCCCAACTCGCGCGTAATCACCTGCCGCAACTCGCTGGGCGTCAGGCCTTGGGCGCGAATGGTGCCGGCATAGGGAATGAAGATCTCCCCGCGCTGATCGACCTGGATCTGTTCGAGATTGGCCAGCTTCTGCCCCAGGCTGACCAGCAGGCCGTTATCGACATTCTCCCAGACCGTGACCGACAGCGTGTCGCCCGGATTGATCCGGTCGGATCGATCCTCGGCCAGCGCAAGAAAATCCTGCGAGAACCCGGTATCGGGCAAAACGAAGGCTCGGCCGGCGATCTGGCCATCGACGAAGACGACGTTCAAGTCGCCCCCCACCCGTTTCGAGCCGGCGACGATCTCCTCGGCGTTCGGGCCCGGGCGTGGCAATCCACAACCAACGAGTGCCGCGAGGGCCACAATTGCCACCGCGGCCCGCATCAGGGACCGAGAAAATGAACTCAAGAAACCGCCTCATGGTCTTGTTTTGGCGGAGTTTAGACTGATCAGCGTTCCCGGCGAAGTGGTTTTTGCCTTCAGGTCGCCTCCACCGACAACTGTGGCACGGGTGCCGCGCTGTCATGTCCGACGGCATCATAGGGGTCCTGGTCGGCCAAGACCACGTCACACAGATGGCGGATGATGTCGGCGCGTCCTTCGGCTGTGTAGAAACCGCCGGGTATCTGGCTGCTTTCCAAAAGAAATTGGCGATAGACCAGATAGGCTTCGCGGTCCGGCCGCCGGGGGTTGGCAAAGAACTCGTGGATAGGTTGATGCGACACGAACTCCGGTTTGGAATAGACCGACCGGCCGAACGCCTTGAGCGGCAATCCGCGCCACAAAGCCTGTTGCCCGGCGGTGGAATTCACGGTCACCGCGGTTGTGGCGTTGTCCAGCATCTCGCCCAGTTTGCCACCCTGGATCAACTGCACCCGATCGACGATGTCGTATTTGGCTGCGGCATCGCGGATC
Source organism: Pseudomonadota bacterium (assembly GCA_039180525.1). Lineage (GTDB taxonomy): Bacteria > Pseudomonadota > Alphaproteobacteria > Rhodobacterales > Rhodobacteraceae > Halovulum. The sequence continues at coordinate 9,122 of JBCDDF010000069.1, read as the reverse complement.
ATCGCGCGGATCGGTTCACGGCCATCCTCCAGCGGGTGCGCCTTGAACACCAGCCGATGGTGCTTGGGCGCGCCGCGGGCAAAGCCGGCACAACAGATTTCTATGAATTCGGCGATGTTGGCGAAATCGCTGTGATCGCGGAAAGAGGCGTCATGGGCCAGTTGCAGCAGCACCAGGTGATAATTCGCGCCGCTCACGCGCAGCCGGCGCGTGTCCAGCCGGCGGCGGACCACGCGCACCGGAAACAGGATCGTCTTGATCGTGTGCAGGATCGCCTCTTGCCGGACGCTGATGGCGCGGTGCGGGCGGACGCCACGGTACCGCCGGTTAAACAGCAGGATGCTGGTGTGATAGACCATGCCCAGCAAAACATGGTGCCACAGCGCGCCCCACTGCGCGGGCGCATCGGGTACATCCGCGGTTGAGCCCCTAAGCAGTGCGCGCATCTCGGCCACGCTCATGCGCATCAGGCGCGAATGGCCATTCGTGCCGTTGCGCTCGTAAGTCACCCAGTAAGGGCGCAGGTACCCCTCTTCGAAACAGTGGATCGCGATACCGCGGGCGCGCGCCAGTTTCTGCGCGGCGACATGGATGTCGCGGGTGTCGCCATAGATGACCAGATCCGTGATCGGGTGCCGGTCGAGAAAGCTTTCCAGAAAGGCCGGGAAATCGGCGCGGTCATCGGTATAGGCGGTATAGCGGTCGCGCAGCGGCCAGAACATCTGATCGCCGATATTGAAGCCGATCCGGTGGGTTGTCTGCCCGGCCGCCTCCAGCGCCCGTGCCAGTTGTCCGAAGAACGGGCCATGCGGCCCCTGCAGGAACAGAAAATGCCGCTCGCCCATGTTATCGTTGTACCGCCCCTTGTGTTTCACACGTGTTAACACAGCGGCGCGGTCAATGAAATCAACTCCTTGCCGCAATGCGGTATCGGCGGAAAGCCCCGTCTTGGGGTGTTGCATCAATAGCGCTTGCGCAACTGAAGCGCGGCGCGGAACCGGCCCGCGGAAATCAGATCGGCGGCAAAAACCGACACCATGTCGCGGTTCAGGCCCAGATCGATGGCCTTTTTGAACCGGTCCATCGCATCCTCCACCGCGCCGGCATGGGCAAGTGCCACGGCGGCATAGTAATGCGCATAGGCGTGGGCCGGATTGAGTTCCAACGCCCGTTCGGCCGAAGCGAGACTCTTCTCAAACGCCCGCATCTCCATCGCGATATAGGCGCGCAGCGCATGGTCGGCAGGGTCGTCGCCCTGCAGCGCGATGGCGCGGTCGATGACGCCCATCGCATCTTCCATCCGGCCATCATTGCTCAGCACATCGGCGTACCAGTAAAGCAGGAAGCCATCCTCCGCGCCCGCGGCCAGCGCCGCCTCGAAAGTCGCCAAAGCCTCTGCGCGTCGGCCAAGCGACTGAAGCGCCAGCGCCCGTTGCGTGTAGCCCTCGGAGTCTTGGGGCAATATCTCGATCACGCGATCGGCCTCCGTCACTGCCTGCGCGTTGCGGTCAAGTCGCCGCAGGATATAGGCGCGCTGGGCATAGCCCCAACCGGCAGTCGGATCCAGGACCACGGCCACGTTGATCGCGGTCAACGCGCGTTCGAACGCGCCCAGATCACCCAAAGCCCGCGACAGACCGTAATGCGCGTTCCAGTCTTCGGAATCCCTTTCGACGGCAGCCTCGAACGCCGCGACAGCGGGGTCCGGTGCCCCGGAATTGAGCGCGACCCACCCTTTTTCGCGCAGCGCCCACAGATAATCCGGATCTATGGCAAGTGCGGCGTCCAGATATTCCATCGCCGCGTCCATATCCGCCGCGCCCGAGCGGAACAGCGAACTGCCAAGCCCCGCGAGCCCCTGCGCAGACGGGCGCCAATCGACGGAGGCCTGGAAATGCGCCGCCGCCTCGGCCTCGCGATCCTGGATCCAATAGACCCAGCCCAGGCCGTTCATCGGATCGATATTCTGCGGATCCGCAGCCGAGGACAGGCGGTATTGCGCCTCCGCCTCGTCGTAGCGGTCCAACTCGTAATAGGCATCGCCCAGCCCGTTCAGCATCACCGAACGCTCCGCCGGGGTCAGCTGCTCCTGCAAGGCGGCTTCGCATAGAGCGATCTGGCGCTCCGGGTTCGGATCGACCGCGCGGCACAGCGCGGCGGCCGTGTCCTCGGAGTTGGATATCAGCGGCTTAGCCTGTAGCGGCGCGGTGAGCGCCAAAGCAAACAGACAGCCGAACGGAATACGCAGAACAGCAGACACGGGGATCAAGGATCCGTCCTCTTCGCTCGATTCGCCCCCGCAAAAAGCGTAGCGGGCCGTCGCCGGCCCGCAAAACCCGTTCTCAGATCACGGTTTCGGTGTGGTGGACCTGCAACGCCGCCTATTGCAGCGCCACGGTCCGCAACAGGGGCGTGATCCGGCGCACCGTGGCACGGCGGTTCTGGCGGATGTCGCCCTGCGCCGGTATTTTCAGGTGTTGCTCGCCATAGCCTTGCACGATCAGGTTTTCCGGCGGCACGCCATAGTATTCGGCCAGGGCCAGCGCCACGCTTTCCGCCCGCCGGTCGGATAGGGTCAGATTGGTGATCTCGCTGCCCACACTGTCGGTATGGCCCTCGATCAGAAAGATCTCGTCGGGGTCTTCTGCAATTAACGCCGCCAGTTCGTTGCCCAGGGCCGACAGGGTCGCGGCCTGTTCGACCCGGATCACGGCCGAGCCCGTGTCGAAAGTGATGTTGGTCAATTCGATCGGCGGCACCAACTCGCGCACCTCGCGCAGCGTGCGGATCTGGCGCAACGAGTAGCCGCTGAAACCGGCGCTCAGATCGGCGTCGCGCAACGCGCGGCGCAAGGCGGCGCGGTCGGTGTCGCGGGAATAGTCCACCTCGCGCGTGATCCGCTGCGGCGGCAGTTCGGAGATCTCGATCGGTTCGGCGCGCGCCGTGGTCTCGTCGATCAGCACGATCTCCAGCCCGTCGGGGCGGATGCGGCTGCGGCGCAGGATGCTGCCGTCGCTGGCGCGCACGGTGACGACTTGCGAGCCGTCGGGCTTCAAAACCACTTGGCGGGTCGAGCCATCGGTGAAGGTCTGGGTGCGGAACTGGTTGCCGGGCTGACGCAGCAGGGCGTTTTCGTCCTTCAGGACGACCAATTGCCCGTCGCGCTGCACCACCACCCGGTCATCCTGCTGCTGGACGACGCGGTCGCCATTGTCGAGCAGCTTGCCCACCGCGAACCCGGCGGCGGCAGCGCCCAGGATCTTCAGCAAATCGTTGCCGTTGTCGCGGCGGCTGGCCCGTTCTTCGCGGCTGGATCGGCTGTTTGCGGTGGTTATCTTTTCGGATTCGATGGTGCCTTCGTCGGCGCTTTCCGCCGCCAAAGCGGCGGCAGATTCGCGCTGGCGGCGACGTTCGGCGCGCTCGGCTTGACGCGCGGCACGCTGCACGGCGTTCTGCTGCAGGCGCTCGACCTCTGCATTCGCCTCCCGCGCGGCGCGGCGCAGCCGGCGCAATTCGGCATCGGTGGCGCCGTTGCTGCGGGCACGCGCAAGCGCCCGCTCAGCGACGCGGACATCCTTCTGAGCCTGTTCAAGCGCAGCCGCGCCGCGGGCATTGCGGGCGGCGCGGGTCGCCGCGCGGTCGTCGGTCGCCGCGGCGCGGGCCGCTTCGGCCTCCCGGGCGTCCCGGCGCGCGGCACGGCGGGCCTCTTCCGCCGCCGCGGCAGCGGCGGCCTCCCGTTCTTTACGGCGTTCGGCCCGGCGCTCGGCGGCGGCCGCTTCGGTCTCGGCCGCTTCGCGCGCCTTGCGCCGCTCTTCCCGGCGCGCGGCCTCGCGGGCGGCTTCCTGCGCTTCGGCTTCCCGGGCCTTGCGCCGCTCTTCGCGGCGGGCTGCTTTGCGGGCCTCCTCGGCGGCGGCGGCTTCGGCAGCGGCGGCTTCGGCGGCCTCACGTGCCTTGCGACGCTCTTCGCGACGCGCCTCGCGCCGGGCTTCCTGTTCGGCGGCGGCCTTGGCCGCTTCGCGCTTTGCCCGGCGTTCGGCGCGCAATTCCTCGCGCAACCCCTTGATGCCGTTCGGACAGCGCTCGGGCTGTGCCTCGCAGATATTGCGCAACATCTCGTTGGTGATGCGGCCCTCGACGCCCTGCGCCATCGGCGCGTGCGGCATCAGCAATGCGAAGGAAACCGTAAATGCGGTTGCGGAATTGCGGATCGAACGCGCCATGGTTCTGCCCTCTGCCGTGACCTTGCCTTTGGCGGCCTATATGAGGGCGTCAGCCCGGTTGGGGCAACAGCCGGCGGGCCCGCGGGCCGTCACTTCGCGTTTCACACTGTGACGGCACCCGGGCGCGGAGCGTGCATGCGCACCGCCCGCCGGCCCGGTATACGATCCTGCGGCGGCGTGGCAGGGGCGGAGGGGCTCGAACCCCCGACCCTCGGTTTTGGAGACCGATGCTCTACCAACTGAGCTACACCCCTATGCCTTTGGCGGGATACGGTTTTCCGGAGATCTGTTCCGGGACCGCACCGCTGCCGGGCGCGCCGTCGCGTCGCTGTGCTTAGCGCCCCCGCGCGCGCGCCGCAATCCCCCGCGGGCGGGACCGGGCCGGCCCGCGGGGCGCGCGCAGCGGGATCACGGCGCCGTGAGCCGGGTCAGCCGCAACACCCAGAGGCCAGCGCCGGCTTGCACGCGGCCCGGGCCGCAGCCAGATGCAGCACGACCGCCTGCCCTTCCTGCGCCAGATCTTTTGGGTGATAGCGCCGCATGCCACCATTGCCCGGCGCGCCTTCGGCGACAAGCGGCGTATCGCCCAGCCCGGGGATCCGCGCCATGCTGTGCGCGGCGATCTTGCGGAACCGGCCCACCGGCATCGCGACGCCGGTCCGACGATCCAAAAGCTGCATCACCGTTTCCGACCAGGCATCGGTCCGGCCGCCGCAATCAATGCTGGCGATGCTGGCATGCTTGAACTCGGTAATGTGCGTGCCCGGGCCCATCGGCCCGTCTTCGGTCTTAAAGCGCAGCGGGGCGGCAGGGTCGTGAACCGCCATCAGATCGGACAGATCGCGGAGGGTTGGCGGCGTCTTTGGCACGGGGTATACCTACGTTTTCTCAATATCTCAAGAATTATTGAAATATGGACGAGAGTCAAGCGATAGCCGCCTTCGCCGCACTGGCCGAGCCTACCCGCCTGCGCATTCTTCGGTTTCTGGTGATCGAGGGACCGGCCGGCGCCAGCGCCGGAGAGATCGGCGCGGCAGTTGGGGCCGCATCGTCGCGTGCGTCGTTTCACCTGTCGGCGCTGTCGGGCGCCGGGCTGATCGTCGCAATGCGACAGTCACGGCGCATGGTCTACCGCGTTGAATTCGACGCCGTAGGGAAACTGGTGGCCTATCTGGTCGAGGATTGCTGCCGGGGTGATGCCCGCCTGCGCGCCTGTTGCGGCGGCAGTTAGGCGGCGATTAGGCGGCCACCGCGCGGGCCTCTCCCGGCCGCGCGATGCGCCGGCACAGCAGGATCACGGGCACCAGACCCAGCGCGGCGATCACCAGGCTGGGCACCGCCGCCCCTTCCAGCCGCTCGTCCGCGGCCAGGCGATGCGCCTGGACCGCCAGCGTGTCGAAATTGAACGGCCGCATGATCAGCGTCGCCGGCAACTCCTTCATCACATCGACAAAGACGATCAGCGCCGCCGTCATCAAGCTGGGCGTCAGAATGGGCAGATGCACCCGCCGCACGGTCCCCAGCACCCCCCGGCCCAAAACCCGCGCCGCCGCATCCAGGTTCGGCCCCACCTGGGCGATCCCGCCCTCATAGGCACCCAGCGCCGCGGCCAGGAAGCGGATCATATAGGCGCCGACCAGCAGCCAGATCGACCCGGTTAGCAACAGCCCGGTTGAAATGTCGAAACGGGCGCGCATAAACGCATCGACCGCGTTGTCGAAGGCCGCGAAGGGCACCAGCAGACCCACCGCGATCACCCCGCCCGGCACCGCATAGCCCAAGCGGGCCAGATAGACGGGCCAGGCCGCGCCGATACCGCGCCGGATCCGCTTGTTCGAGCCCAGGATCACCGCGGCCGCCACCGTGACCAGTGCGGTCACCCCCGCCAGGGTCAGCGAGTTGCGGATGAAGCCCAGATAGCGGTCGCTCATCAGGTTCTGCTCGGACCCCTGCGCCATCACACCAAGCGCCAACACCGGGATCACGACCCCGAACGCCACCGGCAGCGTGCAGGCCAGCGCCGCCGCGCCGGCGCGGGTGCCGGTCAACGGCATACGCGCCAGCGCCTCCTGCCGCTGACCGGCCGTGTAGCGCGCGTCGCCGCGATTGAGGCGTTCGATGATCGCCAGAAGCAGCGCGAATGCCAGCAGGCCCAGCGCCAGTTGCGCCGCCGCCACCCGATCGCCCATGGAAATCCAACTGGTATAGATGCCGGTGGCGAAGGTCTGGACGCCGAAATAGGACACCGTGCCGAAATCCGCGATCGTCTCCATCGCCGCCAGCAGCACCCCCGCCGCGATCGCCGGCCGCGCCATCGGCAGGGCGACGGCGAAGAACGCCTGGGTCGGTGTGCGGCCCAGCGCGCGTGCGGCCTGGAACGTGGCCGCGCTCTGACCCAGAAACGCCGCCCGCGCCAGCAGGTAGACATAAGGGTAAAGCACCAGGGTCAGCATCGCCGCCGCGCCGCCCAGCGAACGGATCTCGGGGAACCAGTAGTCGCGCGGACCCCAGCCGGTCAGATCGCGCAGCGTGGTTTGGACAATGCCGGGATGGTCCAACAGATGGGTATACGCATATGCCAGGACGTATGCCGGAAAGGCCAATGGAAGCACCAGCGCCACTTCGAACAGACGCCGGCCCGGAAAATCGGCCATTGTCACGAGCCAGGCGGTACCGGTGCCGATGACCAGACTGCCGGCGCCCACCAGCACCACTAGCGCCAGTGTCGCCCATACATACCGCGGCAGCACGGTCGCCCACAGATCGGCGACGGTCTGCGTGTCGCCCGACAGCGCCGCCAGCACCACCGCACCCATCGGCAACGCGCAAAGGCAGGCTATGGCCAGCGTAGCGACGGACAGTGGATCGAGCCGCGGACCGGCGCGGCGTGGGGTCTGGATCGTGCGCTTCGGGTTCATCGCCGGCGGGCCTAGCGCGGCGTGACAGCGCGACGCAAGGCCCAGGCCAACCGCAGCGGCCGGGCTGCCGGCGCAGCGCGGACATAGGCCTCCACGTCGTCATGCGCCAGATCGGGGCGTGGGGCGAAGCCCGCGCGGCGCAAATGCGCACGCAACGCACCCAGCGCGCGCGCGCCCACGACCTGCGGGTGCTGTTCGATCACCAGCGCGCGCACGCCCGACAGGTCGAGCCGCGGCAGCAGATCGACCTCGGCACCCTCAATGTCGCAGGAAATCAGGCTGGGGCGCAGATCGTGCATCAGCGGGGCGGCGGGATGGGCCAGAACCTCGACCGGCGTGCCGGCGATGGCGGCCTGGTCCGACAGCGACGATCCCCAGATCAGCGGCCGGAGGAAAAACCGCCGCGTGCCCGCGCGCCGGCCCGGGATCAGCACGCCCTGACGCGCCTCGAAGGCGACACCGTTCAGCGCCTGCATCCGGGCCAGATGCGGTGCGACACGGGGGTTGGCGTCGAAGGTGACCACCCTGTCCACGCCGGCCGACTTCGCGGCGAATGTCGCGGTCAGCCCGAAGCCGGAGCCCAGATCGAGCACCCGGTCGCCGGGCTTCAAAAGGGCGGCGAGCGCAGTCACCTCGCCACGTTCATAGCTGCCGTCGCGCATCGCGGTCAGCACGCCGCCGCGCATCAGATCGGTGTCGAGCGGCATGGTCACGCCGCTTAGCGTCACCGTCTCGCCCCGCCAGCCATCGCTCACCGGGCGCGTCCGCGTCTGTAGGATGGGGCCCAGCCCCATCCTACGGGATTGTTCATTCGATGATTTTGGAGACGACGCCGGAGCCGACGGTTCGGCCGCCTTCGCGGATGGCGAAGCGCAGGCGTTCTTCCATCGCGATCGGCGCGATCAGTTCCACGTCGAATTTCAGGTTGTCGCCGGGCATCACCATCTCCGTCCCCGAGGGCAGCGTCACCGTGCCGGTCACGTCCGTCGTGCGGAAGTAGAACTGCGGCCGGTAGTTCGCGAAGAACGGCGTATGCCGCCCGCCCTCGTCCTTGGTCAGGATATAGACCTCCGCCTCGAACTTGGTGTGCGGCGTCACGCTGCCGGGCTTGCACAGCACCTGGCCACGCTCCACCCCTTCGCGGTCCACGCCGCGCAGCAGCGCGCCGATATTGTCGCCCGCCTCGCCGCGATCCAGAAGCTTGCGGAACATCTCCACGCCCGTGCAGGTGGTCTTGGACGTGTCGCGGATGCCCACGATCTCGATCTCGTCGCCCACATTGATCACGCCGCGCTCCACCCGGCCGGTCACGACCGTGCCGCGGCCCGAGATCGAGAACACGTCCTCGATCGGCATCAGGAACGGCTGGTCGATCGGGCGTTCGGGCGTCGGGATGTGTTCGTCCACCGCCGCCATCAATTCGGCGATCTTGTCCTTGCCGATCGCATCGTCGCGATCCTCCAGCGCCGCCAGCGCGCTGCCCGCGATGATCGGGATGTCGTCGCCGGGGAAGTCGTAGTCGCTGAGCAACTCGCGCACCTCCATCTCGACCAACTCCAGCAGTTCCTCGTCATCGACCTGGTCGACCTTGTTGAGAAACACCACCAGCGCCGGAACCCCGACCTGGCGCGCCAGAAGAATGTGCTCGCGCGTCTGCGGCATCGGGCCGTCGGCCGCGTTCACAACAAGGATCGCCCCGTCCATCTGCGCCGCACCCGTGATCATGTTCTTCACGTAATCCGCATGGCCCGGGCAATCCACATGCGCGTAATGGCGCGCGTCGGTTTCATACTCCACATGCGCCGTCGAGATCGTGATCCCGCGCGCCTTCTCCTCAGGCGCGCCGTCAATCTCGTCATAGGCCTTGAACTCGCCGAACTGCTTCGTGATCGCCGCCGTCAGCGTCGTCTTGCCATGATCAACATGACCGATCGTGCCAACATTCACATGCGGCTTGTTACGTTCGAACTTTTCCTTCGCCATG
>JBCDDF010000068.1:0-13026 GCA_039180525.1 Pseudomonadota bacterium | reverse complement strand
GGCCGCATTCATCGCTGGACGGGCAGACGCCCGATCAGGCATATAAAATCAAACCGCAACCAATCCCGGTCGCGGCGTAACCGAGCGGGAAATCCACTTAGGAAACGGCTCAAAACTGTTCAAACAAACCGAGCCACCTCTCAAACGTCCATTTCACCGCCGAAACAGACGTCGAAGATAAGGATTTCCTCTCACGCATATCCTGCCAATCGTCGGGCAATGCTCTGCGCGGATCAACAACATAGGCCTTCTCAACACCGAGAGCGTTGACGTTTCGGATGACTGTTCCGATGTTCCTGATGTCCGCAGGGTCTTCGATGACGGCAATCAAGTTCTTGCATCGAAAGTCCTTGATTTCATCGGCTCTTTTCCGGACCGACGCTTTCTGTTTCTTTGGAGGTTCTTGCTTCATATCCGCACCATACAACGACAAAGCTGGTGAACAAGTTGTGCTTCACAACCAACGCCAATGTCTTATAGAGCAGACTTTCGTGCAGCCGCAGCGAAACGATGCTTTGTCCGCATCAGCGCGTTCCCCTCATCCTCTCCGAAACCCCGGATCCGGCAGCGTAGCTGACGCTGACAAGCCGGCTGTTGCGACCGGCTTATGAGGACGGGGTCTTGAAGCCCCGCCCAAGTTGGCGCCCGATGGGCTCTGGATCAGGAAGGGGGCGAAAACGTCAAACGCATCTGACGCATCTCAGATCTTATGCAAGACAGATCCGACGCAAGGTAGAGACGCGGAAAAACCGGTTTGGTGGAGCCAAGGGGAGTCGAACCCCTGACCTCTTGCATGCCATGCAAGCGCTCTCCCAACTGAGCTATGGCCCCGGTCGCGGCGTCGCAACGCCGCGTGTTTAGGCGCCCCGCCCCCGCAGATCAAGCGGAAACGGGGTCAGCTGTCCTCTTCTTCCGCGGGCACGTCGGCGATGTCGTCCAGATCGACGGTCTCGTCGTCATCCTCCTCCAGGATGTCGTCGCCGACATTGACATCGCCGCTTTCGGCGTCGTCGTCGTCATCATCCAGCACCACGGCATCTTCCTCATCGCTTTCGGTCGCCGGCCCGGCCGCGGCCGCGGGTGCTTTCTTCTCGGGCGCGGCCCGCGATGGGGATTTCTTCGCGGTTAGGCTTTCCAGGTCGAACACCGCCCCGCAATTGGGGCAGGTCATCGGGTCGTTCTGCAGGTCGTAAAACCGTGTGCTGCAGCTGGGACACAGGCGTTTGACACCCCATTCGTCTTTGGGCATGGCGCTTCTCCGGCAGGATATCCAGGGTCGCTGGCCCGTGCCACAGCGCGGATGCGTTGTCAAAGCCTTTGCGTGGGGTCACGCGGGGTTGAACCAAAGGCGGTATTGCCGCGCCGCAACAACGCGCATAGGTTCGCTGCACAGGCAAGACGGGACACCATCGCATGCTGTATCACGCATATGAAATGACCCATGCCGCGATTTCGCCCATGCGCAGCGCGGCGCGCTTTTATCAGGGCATGCTGACCAGCCCGCTCAATCCTTACGCGGAGACCTATCCGGCCCGCACCGCCGCGGCGATGTGCGAGATGCTGATCTCTGCCACGCGGCGCTATGGCAAGCCGGAATGGAACCTCAAACCCGCCATGATCGACGGGCGCGAGGTCGAGGTCGAGCCCGAGGTGGTCTATGAACTGCCGTTCTGCCGGCTGATCCGCTTCACCCGGCCCGGCGTGTCCGCCCGGCGGGCGCGCGACCCCAAGGTGCTGATGATCGCGCCGATGTCGGGCCACTACGCCACGCTTTTGCGCGGCACGGTGCAGGCGATGGTGGCCGAACACGATGTCTATATCACCGACTGGATCGACGCCCGCGACGTGCCGCTGGTGGAGGGGCGGTTCGATCTGGAGGATTACACCGAATACCTGATCGAGTTCTGCCAGTTCCTGGGCGAGGACGGCCAGCGCCCGGCGGTGATGGCGGTCTGCCAGCCCGGCGTGCCGATGATGGTGGCTGCGACGCTGATGGCGATGGACGAGGATCCGGCGCGGCCGGCCTCGTTGACGCTGATGGGCTCGCCCATCGACACCGCGCGGAACCCCAAAAAGCCCAACGATCTGGCCACGCGCCACCCGCTGGGCTGGTTCGAACGCAACGTCATCAAGATCGTGCCGTTCCCGAACAAGGGGTTCCTTCGCCGCGTCTATCCTGGGTTCCTGCAATTGTCGGGCTTTATGGCGATGAACCTGGACCGGCACACCGATGCGCATGTGCAGCAGTTCCGCAACCTGATCCGCGGCGATGGCGATGGGACGGCGGCGCATCGGCGGTTCTATGATGAGTACATGGCGGTGATGGATCTGACCGCCGAATTCTACCTGCAGACCATCGAGCGGGTGTTCCAGAAACGGCAACTTGCCACCGGTACCTATGTCCACCGCGGCGTGCCGATCGAGCCTGCGGCGATCACCGATATCGCGCTTTTGACCATCGAGGGCGAGAAGGACGACATCACCGGGCTGGGCCAGACCGAGGCCGCGCATGCCCTGGTCCCCAACCTGCCCGAGCGCATGCGCGCGCATCACACCCAGCGCAAGGTCGGGCATTACGGCGTCTTCAACGGCTCGCGCTGGCGGGAGGAGATCCAGCCGCGCATCGGGGCGTTCATCCGCGCCCATCACGGCGCCACGGGCCGCCGCGCGCCGCAGTTGCGGACCGTTCCGGCGGAGTGACGGCCGCCCGCGTCCGCCGCGTGGCCGGGGGCCGCTTTTGCGTGGGCGCCGATGCCATACCGGTGCAGGTACGCCGCAACCCGCGGGCGCGCCGCCTGACCCTGCGCCTGGCCGCCGATACCGGCGCGGTCTCACTGACCGCCCCGGCGCGGATCAGCGACCGCCAGATCCGGGGTTTCCTGGACGCCCATGCCGACTGGATCGAAACCCGCCGCGCGGCGCTGCCGCCGCGCGTGGAGCCGCGCCCGGGCCTGACGCTGGCGGTCGCGGGGCAGGGGCTGACGCTGGCGCCGGGGCCGGGGCGGTCGGTGCGGCGCCAGGGCGACCGGCTGCTCGTCCCCGGCATCGAAGAGGCGGCGTTCCGCCGCCACCTGCGCCGCTGGCTGGTGGCCCAGGCGCGCCAGGCCGCGGCGGCGGCCTGCGCGCGCTATGCCACCCCGGACCGGCCGATGACCAAGTTGACGATGCGCGACCCGCGCACGCGCTGGGGCTCCTGCACCTCCGCCGGGCATATTATGCTGTCCTGGCGGCTGATCCTGGCGCCGCCGGCCGTACTGAACTACGTCGCCGCGCACGAGGTCGCGCATCTGCACGAGATGCACCACGGCCCGGCCTTCTGGCGGCGTGTCCACGACATCCATGGCGATTACGACGCACCGCGGGCCTGGCTGCGCGCCCATGGCGCGGCGCTGCATCGCGTCGTGGTCTGAGGCGACTGCGGTTCCGCCGCACCGCGACTGCAATGAATATACTTGAGAAAGGCAATCTAATACATTGTATCGTATCAGATTTTAAGGACTTCCGCGGCTTAGTTCTGCGCCAGGGCGTTGAAATCCGACACCGCAAAGAACTTGCCATGGATCCAGACCGGATCGCCGGTGATCGGCGCGCGCACCTCCACCCAACTGCCATCGCGGCTGCCGGTGATCTGAAGCTTGTCGTCGCGCACGGCGCTTGTGACGATGGCAAAACCGGTGCCCGGGCCGGAGCGGATATTCACCCGGTTGCCGGTGACCGTGCCCATGTTCTTGGCCGCCGGCGTGGCGGCGGTAAGATCGCCGCTGTCGATGCCGGTGGCGGTGAAATTCACCTCTTCCAGTTCGGCTTGCGCGATGATGGTGGGCAATGGCTCTGCCGGCACCTCCAGGCTTGCGGCCAGCACACCGGCGTCCAACCCCACGGAGGCCAGGCGCAGATCCTCGCCGGCGTCGCCGCGGCTGACCTGCGGTGCGGGCGCGGACAAATCCACCCCTCCCAACGCCACCGCCCCGGTCAGCAGACCGGCGAAAGACCAATTGATCATGTCAGAGTAGAATTGCGACATGGCCGACCCCAGAACCCGAACTCACATTTACCGCGTGCATTGAAAGTATAAAGTGATTCCCTGCACGAATTGTTCCCTGGTAACCTGAAAATGTGGTTTTTCCATGCAGGAGACGCCTCGCGCCGGCGACAGCCGCACACCTAGTCACGAAACCGTCTACCGTCGTTTGCGCGCCCGCATCATGCACGGCGCGCTGGCCCCGGGCGCGCGGCTGACGCTGCGCGGCTTGGCGCAGGAGTTTGGCGTGTCGATCACACCCGTGCGGGAGGCGCTGCGCCGGCTCGCGGCAGAGGGCGCACTGGTCTTGTCGGCCTCGGGCCGGCTGGCCACGCCGGTGCCCTCGAACGAACGGATCGAGGAATTGGCCGCGCTGCGCGCGCTGTTGGAACCCGAGCTTGCCTCGCGCGCGCTGCCCCGCGCACATGGCGCCCTGATCGAACGCATGGGAGAGATCAATCGTCAGATCGGCGCCCGACTCGGCGATGGCGATGCGGTCGGCTATGTGCGGCTAAACCTGGAATTTCACCGCACGCTCTATCTGCGCGCGCAGGCCCCGGCGATGCTGGCGCTGGTCGAAACCGTCTGGCTGCAGCTCGGCCCCTCGATGCGTCGGCTCTACAGCGCCGACCGGCGTGCCGCGGTCACCGGCAGCCATGCCAAGATCGTCGCCGCGCTCCAGGCCGGCGACGAACCCGGGCTGCGGGTCGCCGTCCGCGCCGACGTCACCGGCGGTCTGCGCATGCTGTTGCGTTAGCGCATCGACCAGATTTTCTGAATCGAGCCCGATGCTCTAACATTCTGATTTTTCGCGATGTCCAAGCCGAAATCAGCTGCCGTTTTTGCTCTCGCCCGGAACGACCCATACCCGGCTTCTCCGTTCCATAAATATTCCCCGCCGGAGGCTCCCGCGCCGCCAAACCCACAACGCTGCAAACACTGCGCGGCAACCACCCAACGGCCCACGGGCCCCGAACCCGGCATAAGCCGGGTTTGGGGGCAGATACCTGGCCGCGGCACGCGGCCGCCGCCGGATCACCGGCTCAGGCGTGGATCGCCCCGTCGCCGCAGGCCAGTGCCGCCTCGCGCATCGCCTCGGAAAAGGTCGGGTGCGCGTGGCAGGTCCGGGCCAGATCCTCCGCCGCGGCGCCGAATTCCATCGCCACGCAGACCTCGTGGATCAGATCGCCCGCCATCGGCCCGATCACATGCGCACCCAGGATCCGGTCGGTATCCTTGTCGGCCAGGATCTTCACGAACCCGTCGCCGGCGAAATGGCTCTTGGCGCGCGCATTGCCCATGAAGGGGAACTTGCCGATCTTATAAGCCCGGCCGTCCTCCTTCAGCATCTCCTCCGTCGCGCCGACCGCGGCCACCTCGGGCGCGGTATAGATCACCGACGGGATGACGTCGTAGTTCACGTGCCCCGCCTGGCCGGCGATGCGCTCGGCCACCGCCATGCCCTCGTCTTCGGCCTTGTGGGCCAGCATCGGCCCGGCGACGACATCGCCGATCGCCCAGATGCCGTCGACATTGGTCTTCAGATGGGCGTCCGTCTGCACCTGGCCGCGCTCGGTCATGGCGACGCCCGCGCTCTCCAGCCCCAGCCCCTGGGTGAAGGGCCTGCGCCCGGTGGCGACCAGAACCACATCCGCGTCCAGCACAGTCTCCGCGCCATCCTTGCGTGCGGCATAGGTCACTTTCAGCTTGGTCTTCAGCGCCTCCACACCCTGCACGGCGGCGCCCAGGATGAACTCAAGCCCCTGCTTCTTCAGCAGCCTTTGAAACGTTTTCTGAACCTCGCCATCCATGCCCGGGGTGATGTGGTCCAGATACTCGACCACCGTCACCTCCGACCCCAGCCGGGCATAGACCGAGCCCAACTCCAGCCCGATCACCCCCGCGCCGATCACCGCCAGCTTTTTCGGCACGCTTTCCAGTTCCAGCGCCCCGGTCGAGGTCACGATGCGTTTCTCGTCCACCGCAATCCCCGGCAGCGCGCTGGGCTCCGAGCCCGTGGCGATCACGATGTGCTTGGCCTGATGCGTCTCCTCGCCAACGTGAACCCGGCCATCGCCCTGCAGCACGCCCCAGCCTTTCAGCCAGTCTATCTTGTTCTTCTTGAACAGAAATTCGATGCCTTTGGTGTTCTGATCCACGCTCGATTGCTTGTATTTCAGCATCTGCGGCAGATCCACCTTGGGCGCCGCGCCCTTCAGCCCCATCTCATCGAAATGCGTGTGCGCCTCGTGATACATCTCCGAGGCATGCAGCATCGCCTTCGACGGGATGCAGCCGATGTTCAGACAGGTGCCGCCCAGCGTCTCCCGCCCCTCGACACAGGCGGTCTTCAGTCCCAGTTGCGCGCAGCGGATGGCGCAGACATAGCCGCCCGGGCCGGCGCCGATGACGATCACGTCGTAATTAGCCATGGTCTTGTCCTTTCCAATGTCGGGCCGCGCCGAGAAGGGTGGGCGAGGCGTTCATATCAGCGCCAGGATCAGCATCGCGACGGTTGCCAGAAATCCCGCCGACCAGATCAGCGACCGCCAGGGCGCCAGGCCCAGCGCATAGGCGGGCACGTAAAGCACCCGCGCGGCCAGATAGATCCAGGCGCAGGCGGCGGTGGCGGGCGAGCCGCGATCGCCCAGCGTGACCACGGTGACGGCGAGCGTGAACAGGATCAGCGCCTCGAAATGATTGCCCAGCGCCCGATAAAGCCGTGCCGCCAGGGGCGACAGATCGGTCATCCGGTCGGTGTCGCGCGGGCTGAGCGTGTAACGCGCGCCCAGTTCCAGATTGGCCGGCACCGCCATGGCCACGTATTGCGCCACCTGCAACAGCCCGGCCAGCGCCAGAACGGTCAACTCCGTACTCACAGCGCCAGCACGTAGAGCGTGATCGAGGCGAAAAAGCCGACCGTCCAGGCCAGCGAGCGCAACCCGACGATCCCGAACGCATAGGCGGGCAGATAGACGATGCGCGCGGCCAGAAAGATCTGTGCCGCGATCAGCGTGTCGGGCGAAAACGCCCCGCGCGCGTGCAGCAGCAGGATCGCCGGCGCGAACAGCACCATCGCGGTGATCGAATTCGCCAGCGCCCGTTCCAACCGCGCCGCAACCCCGGCCGCGCTGCGGTGTTCGTCGCGCGAGGACATCAGATACCCCAGCCCGAACTGCCCCAACGCCCCGGTCGCCTGCGCCAGCAGGGTCAACGCCAGCAGGATGCCGTAAAGCGCCAGAAGTGAGAGTTCATCGGTCAGCATGCGTGTTCTCCGCAAAGGATGGTGGTGTTGGGAAAGGCTGCAGTAATTTCCCTTTTATCTCAAAGTGTTCGATTAACTCATATCCGGATGGCGCGTTGATCGCCGCGTGAAGGTGGATCACGTTTCGTGCAGTCTCGACCCCCCTGGAAGGCACAATATGCATCTGATCGTCACATCGCTTTTGACCGGCCTAGCCCCGCTTCCCGTCGCAACGCACAGCCTGCCGCAGCCACCCGTTGCGGCAATCGAGATCGCCCATGGCGGCGGGCTCGACAGCGCCGGCTGTCACAACGACCGTAAACGCGGGACGTATCATTGCCACCGGTCCTGACCGCGTCTCACAGATCCATCAGCAGGCGGCGCGGATCCTCCAGCGCCTCCTTCACCCGCACCAGGAAGGTCACCGCGCCCTTGCCGTCGACGATGCGGTGGTCGTAGCTCAGCGCCAGGTACATCATCGGGCGGATCTTGATCTCGCCGCCCACCACCATCGGCCGGTCCTGGATCTTGTGCATGCCCAGGATGCCCGATTGCGGCGGGTTGAGAATGGGCGAGGACATCAGCGAGCCATAGACCCCGCCATTGGAGATGGTGAAGGACCCGCCCTGCATCTCGGCCAGGCTCAGCTTGCCGTCGCGGGCGCGGGCGCCCAACTCGTTGATGCGCTTTTCGATGTCGGCGAAGGACAGCGCATCGGCATCGCGCACCACCGGCACCACCAGGCCCGAGGGCGTGCCGACGGCGATGCCCATATGGACGTAGTTCTTATAGACGATATCGGTGCCGTCGATCTCCGCGTTCACCTCCGGCACCTCGCGCAGGGCGTGGCAGCAGGCCTTTGTGAAGAACGACATGAAGCCCATCTTCACGCCGTGTTTCTTCAGAAACATGTCCTTGTATTCGTTGCGCAATCCCATCACCGCGGACATGTCCACCTCGTTATAGGTGGTCAGCATGGCGGCGCTGTTTTGCGCATCCTTCAGCCGCCGGGCGATGGTCTGGCGCAGGCGGGTCATGCGCACCCGTTCCTCGCGCGCAGCGTCTTCCGCGGCCACCGGTCCGCGCGGCACCTGCACCGGTTCGGGCGCCGCGCTGGGCGCCGGCGCGGCGGGCTTGGCGCCGGCGCGCTGCACGTCCTCCTTCATGATCCGCCCGTCGCGGCCGGTACCGGGCACATCGGCGGGGCTCAGGCCCTCTTCCTCCATCATCTTCTTGGCCGAGGGCGCGTGTTCGATATCCCTGCCGCCGCCGGGCGCTTCCGCCGGCGGCGCATCGGCCGCCGGGGCCGCACCATTCGCCTGGGCCGCGCCGGCGCCTTTGGTCATCACCGCCAGCTTGCCGCCGGCCTCCACGGTCGCGCCGTCCTTGGCCAGGATCTGCGACAGCACGCCGGCGGCGGGGGCCGGCACCTCGACGGAGACCTTGTCGGTCTCCAACTCGCACAGCATCTCGTCGGCCTTGACCGTATCGCCTTCGCCCTTGAACCAGGTCGCCACCGTCGCCTCGGTCACGCTCTCGCCCAGGGCCGGCACCATGACGTCGATTTCCGCGCCCCCGTCGGCGGGGGCCTCTGCCGGGGTGGGTCCTTGGTCCGGTTTCGCCGGCGCGGCGTCGGCCTGGGTGGGGGCAGAGGCCCCCTTGGCGCCTTCGGTCACTGTCGCCAGCAGGGCGTCGACGCCCACCGTGTCGCCTTCGCCGGCGACGATTTCCTCCAGCGTGCCGGCGACCGCGCTGGGCACCTCTACCGTCACCTTGTCGGTTTCCAACTCGCACAGCATCTCGTCGACCGCCACGCTGTCGCCCGGTTTCTTGAACCAGGTCGCGACCGTCGCTTCGGTGACGCTTTCGCCCAGCGTGGGTACGCGGATCTCTGCCATGTCTCTCAGTCCTTCTTTCCGGTCAGCGCGTCGGCGACCAATGCGTCCTGTTGCGCCTTGTGCTGGCGCGCAAGCCCCGTGGCCGGAGAGGCCGCCGCGGCGCGGCCGGCATAGGCCGGGCGGCGCCATTTCGACTTGATCCGGCCCAGCACCCACTCGATGTTGGGCTCCACAAAGCTCCACGCGCCCTGGTTCTTGGGCTCTTCCTGGCACCAGACCACCTCGGCCTTTGGAAAGCGTTTCAATTCCGCCACCAGGCTTTGCGCGGGGAAGGGATAGAACTGCTCCAGCCGCAGCAGATAGACGTCGCGCAGTTCTTCGGCATCGCGCGCCTCCAGCAGATCGTAATAGACCTTGCCCGAACAGATCACGACGCGCTTGATCGCCTTGTCTTCCTTCAGATCCAGATCCGAATTGCCCAATTGCGCGTCATCCCACAGACAGCGGTGGAAGCTCGACCCCTCCGCCATATCGTCGAGCGTGGAGATCGCCATCTTGTGCCTGAGCAGCGATTTCGGCGTCATCATGATCAGCGGTTTGCGGAACGACCGGTGCAGTTGCCGGCGCAGGATGTGGAAGTAGTTCGCCGGGGTCGTGCAATTGGCCACGATCCAGTTGTCTTCCGCCGACAATTGCAAGAACCGCTCCAGCCGGGCGGAGGAGTGTTCCGGCCCCTGGCCCTCGTAGCCATGCGGCAGCAGCAGCACGAGCCCGGACATGCGCAGCCACTTCTTTTCGCCCGACGAAATGAACTGATCGATCATGATCTGCGCACCGTTGGCGAAATCGCCGAACTGCGCCTCCCACAGGGTCAGCGCGTTGGGTTCGGCCAGGGAGTAGCCGTATTCGAAGCCCAGCACCGCGTATTCGCTGAGCATGCTGTCGACCACCTCATAGGGCGCCTGGCCGCCGCGGATATGGTTCAGCGGCAGATAGCGATCCTCGGTTTCCTGGTCGATGATGCCGGAATGGCGCTGGGAGAACGTGCCGCGGGTCGAATCCTGACCCGACAGGCGCACCGGATAGCCCTCCGTCATCAGCGTGCCGAAGGCCAGCGCCTCGGCCGTGGCCCAGTCCAGACCCTGGCCGCTGTCGATCATCTGCTTTTTCGCCGCCAGGATGCGTTCCACCGTGCGGTGCGGCTTGTAGCCGTCCGGCAGGCGGGTCAGCGCGGCGCCGACCTCTTTCAGCACGTCCATCTTCACCGCGGTCTGGCCGCGTTGGTACTCATCGCCGCGCTGCTCGACATGCCGCCACCGTCCGTCCAGCCAATCGGCCTTGTTGGGGCGGTAATCCTTGCCGGCCTCGAATTCCTCGTTCAGATGCGACTGAAACGCGGCCTTCATATCCTCGATCTCGCCCTCGGGGATCAGGCCGTCGGCGATCAGGCGGTCGGTATAGATCTGCAGCGTCGTCTTGTGGGTCTTGATGGCCTTGTACATCAAGGGCTGCGTGAACATCGGCTCATCGCCCTCGTTATGGCCGAAGCGGCGATAGCAAAAGACGTCGATGACCACGTCCTTGCCGAATTTCTGGCGAAACTCGGTGGCGACCTTGGCGGCATGCACCACCGCCTCTGGATCGTCGCCGTTCACGTGGAAGATCGGCGCCTCCACCATCAGCGCGATATCTGTGGGGTAGGGGGAGGACCGCGAATTGTGCGGGCTGGTGGTGAACCCGATCTGGTTGTTGACCACGATATGGATCGTGCCGCCGGTGCGATGGCCCCTGAGACCCGACAGCCCGAAGCATTCCGCCACCACGCCCTGGCCCGCGAAGGCCGCGTCGCCATGCAGCAGGATCGGCAGCACACGGGTGCGTTCGGTGTCGTTCAACTGCGCCTGCTTGGCGCGCGCCTTGCCGATGACGACCGGGTTGACCGCCTCCAGATGGCTGGGGTTCGCGGTCAGGCTCAGATGCACGGTGTTGCCGTCGAATTCGCGGTCCGAGGAGGCGCCCAAATGGTATTTCACATCGCCCGAGCCCTCGACCTCGTCGGGCTTGAAGCTGCCGCCCTGGAATTCGTTGAAGATCGCGCGATAGGGTTTGCCCATCACATTGGCCAGCACGCTCAGCCGGCCCCGGTGCGGCATGCCGACGACGATGTCTTCCACGCCCAGGCTGCCGCCCCGTTTGATGATCTGTTCCATCGCCGGGATCAGCGCCTCGCCGCCATCCAGGCCGAAACGCTTGGTCCCGGTGTACTTGACGTGGAGAAACTTCTCGAAGCCCTCAGCCTCCACCAGCTTGTTCAGGATCGCCTTGCGCCCTTCGCGGGTGAACGCGATTTCCTTGCCGAACCCCTCGATCCGCTCTTTCAGCCAGGCGGCCTCGGACGGGTTGGAGATGTGCATGTATTGCAGCGCGAAGGTGCCGCAATAGGTGCGTTTCAGGATCGCCAGGATCTCTCGCATCGAGGCCGTCTCCAGCCCCAGGACCATGTCGATGAAGATCGGCCGGTCCATGTCGCCGTCCTCGAAACCATAGGTCTTCGGGTCGAGTTCGGGATGTTCGGGTTCGTCGCGCAGGCCCAGCGGGTCCAGATCGGCGGCCAGATGGCCGCGGATGCGATAGGCGCGGATGATCATCAGCGCGCGCAGACTGTCGGTGACGGCGCGCTGGATCTGCCCGGCGGTCAGCGCGACGCCCTTGTCATCTGCCTTTTTCGTGATCTTCTCGGCCGCGTTGGCCGCCGGATCCGGGCCCCATTGGCCATCCAGGGCGGCGGTCAATTCGTCATTGGGCTGCGGGGGCCAGTCGGCGCGCGCCCAGGACGGGCCGGCCGCCTCGCGTCTTACGTCGCTTGCGTCATCCTCCAACCCCTCGAAGAAGCGGCGCCAGCTTTCATCGACCGCCGCCGGATCCTGGGCAAAGCGGGCGTAAAGCTGATCGACATAGACCGCGTTCGCGCCCTGCAGAAAGGACGAGGCGTGGAACTGGTCGTTGGGGCTTTGTTCGGTCATTGGAACACCTCTTCGACATTGTGCGGGTCGGTTGGTTTGGGGCCATAGCGGTTGGCGCCGGGGTCGGAGGGCTTGACAAGCCACCACAGGTAGAGCCCCAGCCCGCCGATCAGCGTCAGGCCGACGACGATCAACCCGATGGTGCCGGGTATGGCGGCGATGCAAAGATAGGCGGCCAGCAGAACGGCGAAAGGCCAAAAGACCGCGTAGCCCGGTTTACCGGTGTCGTGCAGCCGCCGCACCGTCGCGGTGATCGAGGGCACGAAAGTGGCCAAATTGGTGACGGCCGCGATCGGGCCGCCGAAATCCGAGTCGAGCGTGCCCAGCCCGAAGAAAAGCGCATCCAACGCGGTGGCGCCGATCCCCAGCAGGACCAGGAACAGCACGAACCACCAGTATTCGCTGCGCCCGGTGCGGCCCGATATGGTGAAGTACTTACGAAAACACGTCGCGATGGCGGTGGTGAACCCCATGATCGTCCTCCTATCGGCGCGCCGCGGCGGCAACCGGCGCCGGCCCTGCCGCGGCGCCGCCGCCCGCATCATAGCCGAAACGGCGGACTTCCCACGCATGGGTGCGCGCCAGCCGCGCCCGGTTCCGGGGTGTGTAATAATCCAGATAGTGGCGGTCGGGCTCTGGCATCTTCTTGGTATGCGGCAGCCGGTCCAGATCGCATGGCAGGCCCAGCCGGGCGCAGATCGCCTGAATATCCTCGCCCAGATGTTCATAGCGGACATAGGCGTTCGCCACCGGCCAGCCGGCGATGGTGTACATGCGCCGATCCTGCGCGGCGAAATAGTTCTGATCCAGCCAGGTGTTGAACGCTTCGCGGTGTTCGGCAAAGGACAGCGCGGCCAGCGCATCGCGGTCGCGGTGATAGGTATAGCGGAACGCCGACAG
>JBCDDF010000067.1:0-13072 GCA_039180525.1 Pseudomonadota bacterium | reverse complement strand
GCGACCTTCGCCTTAAATGCAGGGCTGTGGTTCCGTCTCGGTCGTCTCGTCATCTTCGCTCCTTCGTCCCAGCAACGCTGCCGGATTGGGAGCAGAAAATCCACTTAACTCACCTGTTCAGATTTGCCGAGCCACCTCTGATCTCGTCTTCTGCCTTGGTAATCATATCCTTCTTGATACCATCAAAGAACTGCTTGCTCGACATTTTGCGCCCATTGCGGGTGAATTCTAGCATCTGCTTAACTCCTCAACTGATGCTTCTAGGAAAAACTGGCCCACAATCCCGACATGAGCCCTGCACTTTGTGGAAGGGTCTGCGCGCCCCGCGCACTACTTTTCTCGCAGGGTTGTTTTTGGGTTTGCTTTCCCATGCTTGGCGGTAACAAACCGACCACTGATGGCGCTTCGATAGCTGCCGCCGGTCGAACCACTTTTGCCCGGTGCTTCCTTTACCGTCGTCCGTGGATGGGATCTTCCGTATGCCTTTGTGACATAGCGGCCCGATTTTGCACTCCGGTAGCTTCCGCTGTTTCCGTTTCTTGCCATCTCAATCATCCTACTCAATCTTTGGGCGTCCGTTAGGTCTCTAGTCACAGACCACACACTTGATGTTGTGCGACTCTGTGTTAAAAGCACACTATGGGATTTGAGCACGCTGTGTCAGGACGTGCGATTAGCACGGTATTCAATGAAGACAGACAAACAGGCTTTGATCAAAGCGCTGAAAAAAAAGCGTGAAACTGAAGGACTTAGCATCCGGGCGCTCTCTGAACGCGTCGGGATCAGCTTCTCCACACTCGCGCGTATTGAACGGGGCGAGGGCGAGCCAGACAACAATTCGACGATTCGGCTTGTCGAATGGCTCGGCCAAGATGCCCAAGATGCTGGCCTCGCATTTGACAGCGTTGCACTCGTTCACTTCCGTGCAGCAAAAAACGTCCGGTCAAAAACGGTGCACTGCCTTTTGCAAGCTGCAGAGCAATTGGTGCGGAATAGCACAAACGCGTATCCGGCCGATCAAGATTTCGCCGATACGGACTCCGAATTGTCCGGCGCTGTTGCGCTAGCAAAGTCTGAAATGGAAGAAATGGCAGTTGACCTGCGGGCGGATCTCGGTGTTTCGCCCAACGCTGCCCTCGATGCATTGAACATCCGGATCGACGGCGTGGACGTGCACACTGTCTCCGAAGTTCGTGGCTTAGGAGAAGGCTGCGCGGCATTTCTCTTGGGACCGGGCAGCGGCGAGTGGTCTGCCATGAGTGTTCCGTTGGACTCAATGGAGGACAAATGGGCCATCCTAAGAAATGACAGCCATACACTCGAACGTCAGAGGGTGACGTATCTAGAAGAGTGTTGGCACATTCTGCTCGGGCACAAACTGACCCGGATTGCAAAAATTGCCGACGCATTCGGCCGGACCTACGATAGCACTGAAGAACACGATGCTTTCTGTCTTGCTTCAGCAACGATGCTTCCAGAGTCTGAATTAAGGTTGGAAGTAGCGGTGAATAAATCAGCCACCGAAATCGCAGAACGATTTGGAACCTCGCCAGAACTCGTAGAGTATCGCATCAAGCGGCTTGGATTATGGCGAACCTACAAGAGCAGAGCTGTTGGGCTAAGCGAATAAACTTCCTTGTGGACGAAAAGCGGCTCTATCAATTGTCCTGTTCGCCGGTTAAGGACCTCCAGCTCGATTTATACAGAAGCAGATATCTGATTGAAGCAACTGCAAATGTCTGCTTTTCTCTGCACCGCACAGATGGCGCTGCACAGCCGCGAATTTCCGCTTTCCGCCCCCCCCGTGCCCCCCAAAAAAACAAGAAAGCCGATGGCCAGAAACGCCTTCGCTAGTTGAAGGCTTCGTCGTTTATGGCCATCTACCGTAGCGCCAGAACAAACCGATCAAACCGAAAAACCGTAGAGACTCTTTAGTTGACATAACCGCCGCTGAGACACACGAGCCAGCGCGCGCCCGGCGTGACCATGCCGTAGCGCTCGATCGCCTCGCGTGTCTGGCGGACCAGGCGCTTGCGCAGCTTGCGGAACGCGGTGCTCGCCGGGGCGCCGCGGAACAGCGGGTGGATATCCTCAGCCTCGTCCAACATCGCGAAGACCGGTAGAACAGCCGCCGGCATCGCGCAAGCGCATCCGATCGGGCGCGGCGCGCGTAGAAGAGCGAACCGGGAGGGTGCGCATGCGGGTTCTGGCGATGGCCGCGATGGTGTTCTTGGCGGCCTGCGCCGGGCGGCCGGGGCTAGAGGATGAAAAGCTCAGCGCAAGGGCGCTGGATCTGGAGGTGTTCTTCGACGGGCAGCTCAAAGCCTATGGCCAGTTTCAGGATCGTTTCGGCACCGCGCGCCGCCGGTTCGAGGTCGATATTCTGGGGGAGTGGGATGGCCGGACGCTGACCCTTACCAAAGACTTCGTCTATGAGGACGGCAGCACCGAGCGGCGGGTCTGGACGCTGACCAAGACAGGGGCGCAGACTTGGCAAGGCACCGCGCCCGGGGTGATCGGGATGGCCAGCGGCGAGGAGCGGGGCGACACGTTCAACTGGCGTTACACGATCGACCTGCCGGTACCGGACGGCACGCTGCGCGTGACCTTCGACGACTGGATGTGGTTGTTGGACGAGAACCGGCTTTTGAACCGCGCCTATATGGACCGGTTCGGGATCGAGATCGGCGAGGTAATCATCTTTTTCGAGCGGGTTTGACGCGGCGGGGCGGATGGGTGGGGACACCCATCCTACGCGTTGTCGCGACGTGGAAACGGCGGGCTGACAGTGCAACGGTAGGGGCATCGCCGGGCCGCCGGGTTCGTGGCGGCGCCCCGTCGAACGGTTGGTGTCAAGGGCTGGCGTCGCGGATCGCGTGCCCGAGGGGGGGGACGGGCGATGGCCCGACGGCGCGGGGCGTTTTGGTCCAGATTCAATAGTTTGAGCAAAATCCTTGGATTAGATTGTATCAATCTGATCCGTTTTTGCTCTGGGCTGGCGTGAGATTTGCCTCAAACGGGATGACGCCGCGCCCATCCGTTCAGGTCGCTGGCTCATTTGTTGGGATGAGATGGCTTCTTGCCGGGAAAGCCGCAGTAGACAACTCATCGTCGGCGAGAAAGCAGTCGCAAGCGCAGTTCTCAGGCCATCGACGACCGGAGTGATCTACATGAGTGCGTGGCGACCTGCCCAACGCGTTTTGGGTCGCGGAGACGTAGGATGGGTTTTCAACCCATCCCGCAAACGGTTGGGGCGGATGGGTTGAAAACCCATCCTACGGGCGTTGGGATCCATCGGGCATCAGCCGCCTGAGAGCCATCGGCGCCAGCCGGCGGTTCCGGGGACATGGATCGTGCCGTCGTCGGCCAGGGTGACCTTCTCGTCGCGTTTCAGGTGGCCGGCGTCGAAGACGCGGACCGACAGGTCCAGGGGCGCGCGGTCGGTTTGCGGAAAGTCGATCGTCAGGGCCGCGCCGGACGGCACGGGATAGGCGTACCAGCCGCCGACCCAGACCAGATCTTCTGGTTGCGGCGCCGCCTCTGGCAGGGGCACGCCGCAGACGGCGATGGCCATCTGCGCCGACAACGGATCGTCGAAGCGCAACGGCGTCTCTGCCGGGTGGACCATCATGGACAGGGCTTCGAACGCCACGTCCCGCGCGCCGAGCGTGAAGGCGACATCGCGGGCCAGAAGATCGGCGCCGTCGAACGTGCCCTGGGCCAGCAGGTCGGGTGTGAGCCGGCCATCGGACCCCATCAGCCCGCTGACATCGTTGCCGAACAGCGGGCGAACGTCGCTGAGTGGCATTCGGAAATAGACGGCCATCCCGTCGCCCTCGCGCGAGACGATGACCTCGCCGGCCCCGGCAGGGGGCGCGAAGGCTGCGGCCAGGAGGGCGCCGAGAAGAATTCCGGTTTTGCGCATATGGGCGGGGAACCTAGGGCAAAGCCACGCCGGCGGCCAGATCAGGAGCCGCTGTCGTGGTTGCCGTGCCCGCCATGACCTTCGTGGTCGTCATGCCCGCCATGGTCGCCGTGATCACCATGGCCCGCGTGATCGCCGTGATCGCCGTGGCCGGCGTGATCGGAATGGCCCCCGTGCCCGCCATGCGCCCCGGCGCGGGCCTCGACCACGAAGGGCACCTCGACCGGGCCGGCGTCGCGGAAGACCAGCGTGTAGGTGTGCGTGTCTTGGGGCTTGAAGGGCGCCGCGATGCCCATGAACATCACATGCAGCCCGCCGGGTTCGAAGATCACCGTCTCGCCGGCGGGGATCGGGATGCCCTCGGACTGGTGCAGCATCCGGGTGACGCCGTTGGCATCGGTTTCGGTCCGGTGCAGCATCGCCGGGCTGGGGCCGTCCGAGACCCCCGTCAGAACATCGTCGGTGTCGCCGGTATTGGTGATCTGCAAATAGCCGGCCGCGGTTTTGGCGCGTGTCGGTGTTTCATAGGCGAAGGGCTGTTTGATCATCAGGTCGCCGACCGACAGCCCGCCCGCCCAGGCGCCGGCCGCGGCGAAGATCGCAAGGCCACAAACAAAAAGACGTCGCATATCCTACCCCCCGCAAGAACGCGCAAACCCTAGCGCCAGCCGAGCGGGGGGGAAAAGCGGGCAGGCTGTCACAGGGGGACACAAAATCGTGGGCGGCCCATCGGGAGTTCAGTCGGGCACGTTGTCGATGCCCGAGCCGCCCCAAGGGTGACAGCGCGTCAGCCGCCGCAAGGTCAGCCAGCCGCCGCGAAACGCGCCGTGTTTTTCCAGCGCCTCCAGCGCGTAGGCCGAACAGGTTGGTGTGAAACGGCAACTGCGGCCCAGCCACGGGCTGCCGATCAGGCGATAGGCGTGGACCGGCAGGGCGAGCAGCCGCGCGGCGAGGGTCATGCCGCCGGCCCGTGCACCCGGGCGAGCGCCGTGCGCAGGTCTTGTTGCATCTGCGCAAACGAAAGGCCGGCGGTGCG
Source organism: Pseudomonadota bacterium (assembly GCA_039180525.1). Classification (GTDB taxonomy): domain Bacteria; phylum Pseudomonadota; class Alphaproteobacteria; order Rhodobacterales; family Rhodobacteraceae; genus Halovulum. The sequence goes on along the minus strand of JBCDDF010000067.1, from coordinate 8,111 downwards.
CCCGGCGCGGCCGATCAGGACATAGGCCCAGCCCGGGCGGGCATGATCGGGCATGATCGATTTCGCCAGGGCGCGCAGGCGCCGTTTGGCGCGATTGCGCGCGACCGCGTTGCCGACCTTTTTCGAACAGGTGATGCCGTAGCCGGCCGTCTTCCCCGGTTCGCCGGGGCGGGCCTGGAGCACAAAGCCCGGCATGGCCACGGATCGGCCGCGCGCGGTGCGCAGGAATTCCGGCCGGGATTTCAGACCGCGCAGTGGAACCGCGGCGGTCGCCATGCTGAGATCAGGCGCTGAGCCGCTTGCGGCCCTGGGCCCGGCGGCGGTTCAGGATCTTGCGGCCGTTCTTGGTGGCCATGCGCGCGCGAAACCCATGGCGCCGCTTGCGCACCAGGTTGGATGGCTGAAAAGTCCGTTTCATCGCGCTGTTCCTCTTCTGCACGCGCAGGATTGCCAAGAGAGCGGCGGTTTAGGCGCCTATGCGGGCGGTGTCAATCGCCCGGCGCCGGCAAGGGGCGCTGCCGATCACGCCGCTTCACGAACGCTGCGGCGCCGATCCTGACGGGTTGACAAAAACACCCGCACCAAGGCGTTGGTAACCATGGCGATGTAACAAACCTGCGCCGCGGTTCAACGCCGCGTGAGGTCCCCTGTCGGCACGGCGGCAATTGCCCCATTAGTCTTGGCAACCCACCCGACAGAGGCACACCGATGGCATATGAGACGATGAACCAGAACGCAGCGCCGGGCACCCCTAAGCGGAGACGCGGCATGGCGTTCAATCCCAAACGGCTGATCCCGCTTGCGCTGATCGCCGTCGCCGCCACGCTGGGCTTTGTCTATCGCGATGCCTTCAGCTTTCAGACCCTGGCCGACAACCGCGAGACGCTGATCGCCTGGCGCGACCAATCCTATGTGCTGGCGGCCGCGGCCTATGCGCTGGCCTATATCCTGGTGGTCGCCTTCTCGCTGCCCGGCGCGCTGATCATGACGCTGACGGGCGGGTTTCTGTTCGGGCTTGCGGCGGGTTCGGCCCTGACCGTCACCGCCGCCACCATCGGCGCGACGGCGATCTTTCTGGCCGCCAAGACCGGCCTGGGTGACAGTCTGCAGGCGCGGATGGACACCTCGGACGGGATGATGTCGCGCATCCGCGAGGGGCTGCGCGAGAACGAGGTCAGCTATCTGCTGCTGATGCGGCTGGTGCCGGCGATCCCGTTCTTCGTGGCCAATCTGGCCCCCGCGCTGATGGGCGTGAAGCTGCGCAACTATGTGGCGACGACCTTCTTCGGCATCATGCCGGGCACGATCGTCTATACCTGGGTCGGCGCCGGTCTGTCAGAGGTTTTCGCCCGCGGCGAACGACCCGATCTGGGCATATTCTTCGAATGGCACATCCTGGGCCCGGTTCTGGGTCTGTGTGCGCTGTCGGCGCTGCCGATCGTGCTTAAACGCCTGCGCGCCAGAAAGGCGGCCTGAGCGTGGCCGACCATATCAAGACCGATCTTCTGATCATCGGGGCGGGGTCCGGCGGCTTGTCGGTCGCCGCCGGCGCGGTGCAGATGGGGGCCGATGTCGTGCTGCTGGAAGGCGGCAAGATGGGCGGCGACTGCCTGAACTATGGCTGCGTGCCGTCGAAGGCGTTGATCGCTTCGGCCAAGCATGCGCATGCGCTGACGACCGGCGCGCCCTTCGGCGTCGCCCGGGCCAAGCCCAAGGTCGACTATGCCGCGGCCAAGCGGCATGTCCATGACGTGATCGCGCAGATCGCCCCGCATGACAGCGTGGAGCGGTTCGAGGGCATGGGCGTCCGCGTCATCCAGGAATACGGCCGGTTCATCGCGCGCGACACCGTGGATGCCGGCAGCACGCGCATCAGCGCCCGGCGGATCGTGATCGCCACCGGGTCCTCCCCGGCGGTGCCGCCGATACCCGGGCTGGACGGCGTGCCCTATTACACCAACGAGACTGTGTTCGATCTGACCGAACGGCCCGACCACCTGCTGGTCATCGGCGGCGGCCCGATCGGAATGGAGATGGCCCAGGCGCATATCCGGCTGGGGTCCAAGGTGACGGTGCTGGAGGGCGAGGTCGCGCTGGGCAAGGACGACCCGGAATTGGCCAAGATCGTGCTGGACCAGATCCGTGACGAAGGGGTGGAGATCGTCGAAGGCGCGCTGGCCGACCGGATCGACGGCGCGGATGGCAGCATCACCGTCACCACCAAGGACGGCGCCACCCATACCGGCAGCCATCTGCTGCTGGCGGTCGGGCGCAGACCCAATATCGACCGCTTGAACCTGGACGCTGCCGGGATCGAACACGACCGCAGCGGCGTGAAGGTCGATGCCGCGCTGAAGACCTCCAACCGCCACGTCTATGCCATCGGCGATGTCGCGGGCGGGCTGCAATTCACCCATCTGGCGGGCTATCACGCCGGCATCGTCATCCGATCCGCGCTGTTCGGACTGCCGGCCAAAGCCTCTACCGCGCATATCCCGTGGGCGACCTATACCGACCCGGAACTGGCGCAGGTGGGTCTGACCGAGGCGGAGGCGCGCAAGAAATACGGGATCAGGCTGGAAGTGCTGCGTGCCGAATATGCGGGCAACGACCGGGCGATAGCCGAACGGGCGACGGCCGGGCTGATCAAGGTCATGGTCTTCAAGGGCCGGCCGGTCGGCGCCTCGATCGTCGGCAAGCAGGCGGGCGAGTTGATCCAGACCTGGGCATTGGCCATCGCCAACCGGCTGAAGATTTCCGCCGTGGCCAACATGGTCGCCCCCTATCCGACGCTGGGTGAGGTGAACAAACGCGCCGCCGGGCAATATTACGTGCCGCGGTTGTTCAAAAACGATCGCGTGAAACAGTTTGTCCGTCTGGTGCAAAGGTTCTAGACACGTCCCAACACCAAACGAAATAGGCCCAAGGTGAAGATCACCAGTTCCTTGACAGGTCGGTTCCTCATCCTGACCGTTATTTTCGTGATGCTGGCCGAGGTCTTTATCTTTTTGCCCTCGGTCGGCCGGTTTCGACTGGAATACCTGCGGGAACGTCTGGACCAGGCGCAGATCGCCTCTCTGGCGCTGCTGGCGACACGGGACGACCAGATCTCTCTCGATCTGCGGCTGGAGCTTTTGCGCAACGCGGAAGTGCTGAACATCGTCCTGCGCCGAGACGAGATGCGCGAACTGGTGCTGAGCGATTTCATGCCCACCACCGTGTCGCAGACCTATGACCTGCGCGAGCCCGGTTTCTTCATGCCGATCTGGGATGCGATCCAGGTCCTGGGGCGATCGGAAAACCGGGTGATCCGGGTGATCGGCGAGCCGGTAAAGAGCGGCGGGCTGCTGATCGAGGCATCTTTGATGGAAGAGCCGCTGCGCTATGCGATGATTGAATACGGGCGCAACATCTTCTTTCTCAGCCTGCTGATATCGCTGCTGACGGCGGCGCTTTTGTTCCTGGCGGTGCGTCGGTTCATCGTCAAGCCGATCCGCAAGCTTGTCCAACACATGATCGCCTATCGCGACAATCCGGAGGATCCTTCGCGGATCGTGCAACCGACCTCGCGCGTGTTGGAGTTGAGCGAGGCCGAGTTCGCGCTGTCGGACCTGCAGACCCAGTTGACCCAGTCGCTGCGGCAGAAGGACCGGCTGGCGGCGTTGGGCGGGGCGGTGTCGCGCATCAGCCACGACCTGCGCAACATGCTGACCACGGCGCAACTGATCGCCGACCGGATGGAGCGCAGCGAGGATCCCACCGTGCGGCGTTCTTCGCCGAAGCTGCTGGGCTCGCTGGATCGGGCGATCCGGCTGTGCGAAAGCACCCTGGCCTTTGGTAAGGCGGAGGAACCGGCGCCGGAAATTCGCATGCACAACCTGTCGCAGATCGTGGACGACGTGATCGAAAACGACCGGCTGCGCGACACCGAAACGCCACTGGCATTGATCAGCGAGGTCGATGAGACGCTGGAATTGCCGGTGGACCCGGAACAGATCTATCGCGTGTTCTCGAACCTGATCCGCAATGCCCGGCAGGCGATCACCGGATCGGGCCAGCCGGGGGAGATCCGGGTGTCGGCCTTTGTCGCCGATGCCATGGCGCAGATCGAGATTGCCGATACCGGCCCCGGCCTGCCGCCCAAGGCGCAGGAGAACATCTTTCAGCCGTTCAAGGGCGGCGCGCGGCGCGGCGGCACCGGTCTTGGGCTGGCCATCGCCGCGGAGTTGGTGCGCGGCCATGGCGGCCGGTTGGAGTTGGTGCAGACCTCTGCCGCCGGCACACGGTTCCGCATCCTTCTGCCGGCACAGATGCGCAATGCCGCCTGAGAGGTGGCTTGCAAAGCCGCTTGCAAACCCAAGGACAGCGGCGTAGACCCTGCGCCGGGGACCGATAGCTCAGCTGGATAGAGTACCTGACTACGAATCAGGGGGTCGGGGGTTCGAATCCTCCTCGGTCCGCCAGTCCATAAGTTTTATAAAGAAAATCAATATCTTATGGTTTGGATAGCGCCAGTTTCCAAGGCGGGTTTCCAGTCTTCACTATCTGTTCTCACACCTCATGGCCCGCCGGCGGTTGGCTTCCGTGATGTATCCCTCCACCTCTTTCGGGCTTTCGTGGCCCGTCCAGGTCATGATCTTCAGCGCTTGCGCGCCGATCTCCGTGAGCTCCGATGCCCTCGTCTTGCGTAGCCCGTGGGCCTTTAGGTCATCGTCAAGGCCGGCCTGGGATAGGGCCTCGTTGATCCGGTTGATCATGCCTTTCTCGGATCGGATCTTGCCCGCTGTCGTCGCAAGGTAGGTTTCTCGATCAGGTAGGGCTGATATGGCCTCCTGCAGCAGCGCATAGTCATCAGAGAGCGGCTGTGCCCAAGCGGGCAGGTCGGTGGTCCAGAAGCAGCTGGCCGGCCCGCCGGTTTTCTGCGGCTGGAATTCGATCATGCCATCGCGGACCATCCCCGGCCCAAGCCGGCGCGCGTCGACTGACCGCGCGCCCGTCCAGTACATGATCTCGAATCCTGCACGCTGATCGGATCCGATCGGCCAGTGACGGCGCACTCTCTCGATATCTTCGGGGAAAAGCCTGCGGCGGCCTGCCGTTTTCGTCCGCCGTCGTTTCACGAGCGACGCCGGGTTGTCTTCTATCACCCCGCGATCGACCGCGAAGGCGCACAGGGCGCGCCAGCATTTGAGTCGGTTATTTGCTGGCGCTGGGTCTAGGGGCGAAAGGTCTGCACTAATATGGCGGGCCTGTAGATCCCGCATCATTCCCGCACCCCGGTCGGCCTGCATCTTGAGGTAAATTCGGCGCCGGTCTCTTTGCGTGTTCTGCGCGAGCTGGGCGTGGCTGGCCGTTGCGCCGGCGATCAGGCTGAGTGTCCCCGTCGCCAAGAGGTATTTGGATGCTCGGTTCATTTTTGGTTGTCCTGGTTGTCGTTTGCCCCCCAGCCCGGCCACCCGTCTTTGGCAATGCCGACTTCCTTCATGCGGCCGTCGAGGGCGCTTTCGACATCATCCTCTGACCGGTCGAGATATCGCAGGCCGAATGAGTAGCCGGAAATGTCTGGCAGTCCCGGCCACTCGCCGGCCACCTCCAGCCCCAGCGCGCGGCGCGCGGCGCTCCAACGCAAGCGCCAAAATATCGATCCGCTTCACGTCGTGTCGTTCTTTGGTCAGCAGGTTCGGTCTGCCGGTGAATTTGGCGCAGATGATTTCGTCGAGGCGTTCCATCAGGGGGCGCACGCCCTGCATGCAGTCCATCGCTTTCAGCGGCAAGATGCAGTCCCCGAAGGCGTATTCTGGCCGTCATGCAGCAGCACAGCTTTGCGGCTGCCGCTGTCAAAGCCGTGTTCAGTTGCCAGGTCATCGCAGAACAGAAGGTGCTGTCCAATGGTGCAGGGCTCGTCCGTGGCGCCGTTTTAGCGCCGGATGGCGCAGAGGTTGCTGAGCATGTCCCAATGGTGGATCTGCCGCATGCTGGGATTGATCAGATCTACATAGCCGGATCCAGACCACATGGCCCCGCCCTGACCGCTCATCAGGCGCTAATAGGCATCATCGCCAAGTTCGGGGTGCGGCCGCGCCGCTTTCGAAAGACCCATCATTGCGCTTCAATCTCCATGCAGAATTCGGCTTCGCGGTCATCACCGTCCGTCACTTGGTGGTGTGTCCGAAACTCCACCAAACGTGGGTTTTCGCGGATTCCCGAGACGGGCTGGGCGTCCACGGTGTCGATGTTGGTTACCTCTGAGAGCACCTTTCCCTTGACCGGATAGGCTGAAAGCCATCCCGCCAGGATCTGATCGAGCGCCGATATCAGGGCGGCAATTTCGTACCCGTTCCAGGGTGCATCCCCCTGCTCGGGCGCATCGATCGAGGCGTTCGCATCCCGAACCTCGGCGAGTACGCGATCAATGTGACCGGCGAATATCTCTGGGGCTCGGTATGTCGCCCGCCGCGCCTGGCATATGGTGAAGCGCCCCGATCCAAAGAGTCGCCATCCGGCCTGCCATGCATCGGTGTGACTGGCCCCCATCGGGTGATCCGCTTTAAGTGCTAGGGCATCGTCGCCTCCTGCGCCATGGCTGGCGGGAGGCGGAGCGCAGCGGAGCCGGACGGAGCCGGACGGAGGCCATGGCGCAGGTCGATTTTTCGGGGTTACAAGTTCGGGCGCCGGGGACCGATATCCGAGCGCCGAGTGCGGCCGCACGGTGTTGTAGTGCTGGCGCCATTTGCCAATCAGCACACGGGCCTCGGCGACTGTGTAGATCATCTCCCGATCCAGCAGCTCGTCCCGGAGCTTGCCGCTGAACGACTCGTTGTAGCCGTTCTCCCACGGGCTGCCCGGCTCGATAAAGGCGGTCTTCACCCCGAGGCGGCCGAGCCATTTGCGCACCGCTTTCGCGGTGAACTCAGGGCAGTTGTCCGAGCGGATGTGTCCCGACGGCCCGCGTTCCGCGAAGAGATCCGCTAACCCGGCCAAGACGTCGTTGGAGTTCAGCGGCCGCGCGACCGGTAGGGCGAGGCACTCGCGGGTGTACTCGTCGATGACGTCAGCATCCTGATCCGTCGGCCATAGTGGGTTCGGTCCTGAACGAAGTCGTAGGACCAGACATGGTTTGGTCGCTCCGGCCGAAGGCGGATGCACGAACCGTCTCTAAGCCAGAGCTGCCCCGCTTGGGCTGGCGCTGCGGGACCTTGTGCCCCTCGGCCCGCCAGATCCGCTCCACCCGCTTGCGGTTAACCTGTCAGCCCCCGGAGCAGGGCCGTAACTCGCCGGTAGCCGTAGCGGCCGTACTGGCTCGCCAGCGCGACGGTGTCCGCCGTCAGCGCACCTTCATCGTCCCGGCCCCGCGTTGTCTTCCTCTGCGTTGATCGATGCTGGCGCAGTACGCGACAGGCGCGCCGCTCGGACACACCCGTCATCTTGCCGATGATCTCCTCCGGGTCATGCCACTTCCGTCCCATGATCCGCTCCTTCCAGGTCCATTCCGAACATAGTCAGCGGACCACTCAGAAAGGGGGCAGGCCAACTACCCCACCGAAGATGAGGTGCGGACCGAAATCGATGCGTTCGAACGGCCGCCTAACCCACCGCGCAAGCGGGTCTGCATCTTGTGCAAGGGCGCACATGGCGAGATGAGAGACCGAGCTAAAAACCAGCGCCTTTGCACGCATTGTGCGACGCAGCCCGAGGGTCTGATCTGATGGCGGTCGATCACGCTGCGAGCTGCATCTACCGCATTTGCCTGCCCCTGAATACGGCCAAGGACCTGCAGCGCCGCGCCTGGGAATCCGGCCACAGCAATGAGGATTTTTGCACCGAGCTTGTAATCATCGTCGCACAGCGGTCGGCCGAAGTGGAGGCCATTGGTTCCAAAAACTCTGACGACGGACAGTGTCTGACGTCAGCGCTGACGGGTTCAAATAGGGTCATTTGCTAAGAGACTGAGGTGCTCCCCGATCCGTGGACAGGATCTGGCGGTTTTTAAGCTACTCTCCGGGTCTTCTGGTCGGGTTGCGTGACCGTCTTGCCGATGCGGTAAACCATGTCCGGCGGCTGTCCGTCGAGGGCGGCGTGAGGCCGCCGGTGGTTGTAGAAGTCGAACCAGG
>JBCDDF010000066.1:0-13261 GCA_039180525.1 Pseudomonadota bacterium | reverse complement strand
CCAGCCCCCCGGACCCCCCGGGAGTATTTTTGGAACAAAGAGTGAGCCCCGTCTTGGAAATCCTCCGGTGGAGGATTTCAGGGGCGAACGGGCGAAGCCCCAACTGCGTCTTGGAAATCCTCTTGTGGAGGATTTCAGGGGCGAACCGTCCCGGAAACGCGTCCCGGGTTCGACCTCGGCGCTGTTGACAAAAGGGATCCTCGCGGCTGGCTTGGTGTGATTCAAAATAGCTTTCGGCAGGGAGGCTGTCTTGGCGCGGAACCTGATGTCGGATGCGGAATGGGCATTCTTCGAGCCGTTCATCGTGGCGATCCGTCAACCGAACGGGCGCAAACCGGTCGATCATCGCCGCCTGCTGGACGGCGTGTTCTGGATTGCCTGCACCGGCGCTCCATGGCGTAATCTGCCCGAGGAGTTCGCCAAGGGGGGGCGGTCTATCGCCGGTTCGGGCGTTGGACGCTGGCCCGGCTCTGACAGACGGTTCTCGAGGTTCTCAACGATACCGAAGCCGTCCCCGACAGCGTGCAGATGATTGACCAACCATGGTCAGAGCGCACCACTGCGCCGCCGGCGCAAAGTGAGGACTCCGGCGCAGGATCTCGGCCGCTCAAAAGGTGGCTTCACGACCAGGATCCATCTCCTCGTCAACGGTCGCGGCCTGCCCATAAAGGTCATGTCAGGCCCGGGCAGACCTCCGAATATCGCGGCTACGACGCCTGTGAGGGATTACGATCTGCCCCAGCCAACGTTCTGATCGCCGATAGGGGCTATGATTCCGACTTCACGAGCAGATCGACGCCTTCATCGACGCTCCGCGCAACCTGATCGAGAGATGCATCAACAAGCTCAAAAACGCCCGGCGCATCGCCACCCGCTATGACAAGACTGCCACCAGCTTCCTCGGCTTCATCGAGATCGTCGCCGCGCGCCTCCGGGCTCGCTATCTGTCGACATGACCTAGCAGGACACCACGAAATCCGCTCAGTTTCCAAGGCCGTTCTCGCGGCAGTACTAATCACCGCAAGTACCTCGTATTACGCGGATTCTTCCGCTGGTATTCAATTGGTATTTGATATGGCGCGCAGTGGTTCGGCGAGAGAATTGCGCATTGCCCTTGCCAGCTTTACCCGAGAACAAATTGAAGAAATGTATGATGAAAATGGAATTAGCGTTGCACATGCAGCGACTGAAAACAAAGTGGATAAAGAAGTGTTTTCAGCGCTTAGAATTCGGGAAGTTTTGTTCTCTAGACTGGATGATCAAGGAAGAAGTCTCTATGATCATGCTATAATCAATAACAACGTCGATTCAATTGGATATGGAAATATTCATTATGGCCGATCAGCATTTCGAATGCGGGATAGGAACTCGCTAAGTCAGAACTGCAAGGGCACGGTATGCGATAATGACGCGTGTGAACTCATCTACCAAATGGCAGAAAACCCGAAATAGGAGCATTCAAAGAATGCCACTACTGTCACAGGAGTCTTATAACAGAGAAACAACAACCACAGCCATAGGTCATGCTGATTTTTTTAGTGTCACTACGGCTAGCGGATGGGTGGAAGTTGGTGAAGATGATCTCAACTTCAACCCCAGCCGAGGTGGATCGTTTTCTGGCAACCCGAGGCGCCGTGCCGGTGCTTGGCGACCGCCGTAGGATGGGTTTCCAAACCATCCGCCCGGCCGGGTGCAACCCTGGGAAGACCGGCCGAACGGCCCCGATCTTACGCGATCATCGCCTTATACGCCGCCGCATCCATCAGCCCCTCAAGCTCGGCGGCATCCGTGATCCGGATCTTGTAGAACCACGCGCGGCTTTCCGGGCTTTCGTTCACGTCCGCCGGGCTGTCGGCCAGGGTGTCGTTGGCCTCGAGGATCTCGCAGGCGACCGGGGCGTAGATTTCCGAGGCGGCCTTGACGCTTTCGATCACGCCCATCTCCGCGCCTTTCTCGAAGGTCTCGCCCGAGCCCTTCAGTTCCAAGAACACCACGTCGCCCAACTGCTCGGCGGCGTGTGCGGTGATGCCGACCGTGGCGGTGTCGCCGTCGACATCGACCCATTCGTGATCTTCGGTGTAGTAGGTGGCCATCGGTTTCGGTCCTTTTGATGCCCGGTTGTGCGCAGGCTAACGCGATTCCGGCGGCCCGCGTAAAGCCCCGAGTGGGTTAGCGTCGATAGCGGTGCGGGACGAAGGGCAGGGCGGTGACCTGTGCCGGCAGGGGTTTGCCGCGCACGATCAGATCTACCGCGGTGCCCGGTGCGGCCTGCGCCACGGCAACGTAGCCCATGGAGATCGGCCCGTCCAGGGTAGGGCCGAAGCCGCCGCTGGTGACGGTGCCCGCGGCCGCGCCGCCTGCCTGCACCGGCGTATCCGCCCGGGCCGGGGCGCGCCCGGCGGGACGCAGCCCGACCAGGCGCCGGGTCGGCCCCTCGGCCAGTTCGCGCACGATCCGGGCGGCGCCGGGAAAGTCGCCCGCTGCCCGCCGGCGTTTGGGGATGGCCCAGCCCAGGCCCGCCTCTGCCGGCGAGGTGTCTTCGTCCAGATCCTGGCCGTAGAGGCACAAGCCCGCCTCCAGCCGCAGACTGTCGCGCGCGCCAAGCCCCGCGGGCACCACGCCGGCCGCGGCCAGGGCGGCAGCCAGATCCTCGGCCCGCGCCGCCGGCAGCGACAACTCGAACCCGTCTTCGCCGGTATAGCCCAGCCGGGACGTGCGCACCGACACACCGCCCCAATCCAGTACTGCAGAGTGCATGAAGCGCAGCGCCGCCGCACCTGGCAGCAGCCCCGCGACCGCCGCCTCCGCCGCCGGACCCTGCACCGCCAGCAGCGCCAGATCGGTGCGTTCCACGATCTCCACCCCGTCGAGCCCGGCGCGCAGATGCGCCAGATCCTCGGCCGCGCGCGCCGCGTTCACCACCAGGAACAGATGGTCGTGACCGTGCGTAACGATCAGATCGTCGATCACGCCGCCGGCATCGTTGGTCAGCACCGTATACCGCGCCGCCCCCGCGGCCAGCGAGGTGATGCCGCCGGGCACCAGCCGTTCCAGCGCCGCCGCCGGGTCGGCGCCACGCAATTCCACCTGGCCCATATGGCTGACGTCGAACAGCGCCGCGCCCTGCCGCGCGGCGGCGTGTTCCGCGATCACGCCGGCATATTGCACCGGCATCTCCCAGCCGGCGAAATCCACCATCCGCGCACCCTGGGCGGCATGAAACGCCGCCAAAGCCGTCTTTTTGCCCATGCCGAAACCCTCCCGTCCGCATACGCTAACAGCCACGCCGCGCCGGCACCATAGCTTGACTTGAGCGGGCGCTTTCGACAACGCTAAGCCCGCAAGATCGGGAAAAAATCCCGGCGGGGAGGGAAACGTGACGTCATGCGCATCGCCAGACGGCGCCGCTAGGCCCCGCGCAGCCGGGCGCGCGGGCCGTTGAGCGTTCTGACCGCGCCGCTGGGGCTGCTGGCCGCGCTCAACACCGCCGTTCTGCGCCTGGGCCGCACGCTGGCCTGGATGGCGCTGGGCCTGATGGTGCTGGTGATCCTGATCCAGGTCGTGTTCCGCTATGTGCCGTTTCTCGACGCGCTGCCCTGGCCGGAAGAGGCGGCGCGGTTCATGATGCTGTGGATGACCGGGCTGATCGCGCCGTCGGCCTATCGCTGGGGCGGGTTTGTCGCCATCGACATGGTGCCGCGGATGCTGCCGGTGCGCATCGGCATGGTGCTGAACCTGGCCATTCTCGCGGTGTCGCTTCTGGTGCTGATCCAGGGCGTCCGGCTGGGCTGGGCCGACCTGACCGGCCTGGGCGGGCGGTTCGATACCGCAGCACTTTGGGTGCCGGTGCATATCGATTATGCCTGGCAAGGCATGCTGCTGCCCACGGACATCAACTTCGTCGCGGAACCCACGAAGATCGCGCGTAAATACATGATGGCGTCGCTGACGCTGGGGCTGTTCCTGATGGCGCTGGTCAATGTCGAATTGATCCTGCGGTCGCTGATCAAACTGGTGAACCCGGACGCGCCCGTCGACGCCGACCCGGACATGATCATTGCGGGGGCCGACTGATGCCGGTGCTATTGTGGTTCCTGCCCGCCTTCCTGGTGCTGCTCATGCTGGGGATGCCGGTGTTCTTCGCGCTGCTGGCCGCACCCGGCGTGCTGCTGGTGCTGGACGATCAGGCGCGGATGATGGCGACGCTCTACCGCAACGTCTATTCCGGCATGGACAGCTTTCCGCTGATGGCGCTGCCGTTTTTCATGCTGGCGGGCGAGTTGATGAACCGCGGCGGCATCACGCTGCGCCTGGTGGAGTTCAGCCAGGCGATCATGGGCCATCTGCGCGGCGGGCTGGCGCATGTGAACATCCTGTCCTCGATCCTGTTCGCGGGGCTGTCGGGCTCGGCGGTGGCGGATACCTCCGCCCTGGGCTCGACGCTGATCCCGGCGATGGAGAAGAACGGCTATTCGCGCCGCTTCGCCGCCGCGGTCACGGCGGCAAGCTCTGTCATCGGGCCGATCATCCCGCCTTCGGGCATTATGATCATCTATGCCTATGTCATGGGCGAGTCGGTCGCGGCGCTGTTTCTGGCTGGGATCGTGCCGGGTGTCATGGTGGGTGTCGGGCTGATGGTGATGGTGCGGCTGCTGGCCGACCGCTATGACCTGCCGAAGGCCGAGCGGGTGGTGCACAAGGACCAGGAAATCTCGGCGGCCGAAAACGTCGTGTCGTTCATTCTGCTGCGCATCAATCTGGGCGGCGTGCTGTTCGGGCTGTCGCTGATCTTCACCGGGGTTCTGGGGGTCACCTTGGGCGGCACCGGGCGCTGGATCGCCTTTGCCGCCTTCCTGGTCGCGGCGCATTTCCTGCTGATGGCGCTACGCGCGCGGGTCAGCCACGATTTCCGGCTGACCTGCAAGAAGGCGGTCGTGCCGCTGCAGACGCCGATCATCATCCTGGGCGGCATTCTGGTCGGCGTCTTCACCCCGACCGAGGCCAGCGTGATCGCCGTGGCCTATGCCATCCTGATCTCGTTTTTCATCCTGCGCTCGATGAAGCTGCGCGATCTGCCCGCGATCCTGACGAAATCGGCGCTGGGCTCGTCGACCGTGCTGCTGCTGGTGGGCGCGGCGGTGGCGTTCAAGACCGTGGTCAGCCTGTCCCACGCGCCGGAGACGCTGGCGGGTTTCATCCTGTCGCTGAGCGAGAACCCCTATACGCTGCTGTTTCTGATCAACATCCTGTTGTTCATCGTCGGCATGTTCCTGGATGCCGGGCCGGCGATCATCATCCTCGGCCCGATCCTGGGGCCGATCTTCACCGATATCGGCGTCCACCCGGTCCATTTCGCGATCATCATGTCGGTCAATCTGACCGTCGGTCTGGCGACGCCGCCCATGGGGCTGGTGCTGTTCGTCGCCTCGTCGGTTTCGGGCGAACGGGTGGAGACCATCTCAAAGGCCATCCTGCCGTTCCTGGCGGTCGAGGTGCTGGTGATATTCCTGATCACCTATGTCCCCGCAATATCATTGACGATCCCGCGGCTGACGGGTTTCATCCAATGACCGGCCCGTCAGGGGCCACAAACGGCCGGACGCATGGCTCAGGCCATGCCAAACGCTTGCCAGACGCATAAAAACCGGACCAACAGGAGGAAACGGATGCGGATCACACGGGCCATAAAGTCGCTGACCATCGCGGCGATGCTTTTGGGCGGGGCCGCCCATGCGGCGGATTTCACCATCCGCGCCACGGCCAATTCGAACGAAAACGACGAGGATGCGGACGGCCTGAACGTCTTTAAACAGTATGTCGAGGCGGCGTCGAACGGCGCGATCGAGGTCGAAGTATTCATCGGGACACAGCTGTGTTCCAACGGCGCCGAATGCCTGCAGGGCGTCAGCGACGGCACCATCGACGTCTATATCTCCACCTCGGGCGGGGCGGCGGGGATTTTCCCGTATGTTCAGGTGCTTGACCTGCCTTACCTGATGACTGACGACCGCGTGGCAGAGGCGGTGCTGCAAAGCGATTTCGTCCGCACCATGCGCGATATGGCGCTGAACGACAGCGGCAACACGATCCGGCTGATGACCGTGGGCAATACCGGCGGCTGGCGTAACTTCGCCAACACCGAACGCCGTATCGCCAGCCCTTCGGATATGGAGGGGTTGAAGATCCGCACGGTTGTCGCTGATTTGCCTCAGGAATTGGTCAAGGCGCTGGGCGCCTCGCCGACCCCGATCCCGTGGCCGGAGCTGTTCACCTCGTTCCAGACGGGTGTGGTCGAGGGCTCCAAGAACGGCATCACCGACATCATGGGCATGAAATTCCCCGATGCCGGTTTGCAATACGTGACGCTGGACGGCCACGCTTATATGGGCGCGCTGTGGTGGATGAACAACGACAAGTTCCTGTCCATGCCCGAAGACATGCGTCAAGTGGTGGTGGACGGGTTCTACGCGCTGCAGCAGGCGACCTTTGCCTCGCCCAAGCGCAAGTCGATCCAGGCCTATGAGGATTTCGTCGCCGGCGGCGGGGATCTGTATGTGCCGACGCCCGACGAAAAGGCCGCGTTCAAGGATGCCGCGGCGCCGGTCTATGACTGGTTCAAGGCCAATGTCCAAGGCGGAGAAGAAATCTTCGACGCCCTGACCACGGCCGTGGCCGATGCGGAAGCGGACATTTCCGAAGCCAACGCCGCGGATCTGAACTAAGCCCATCGCGGCGCGCCGGACAGGCGCGCCGCTACCCCCGCCCGGTGCGGTGGGGCGGGCGCTGGCCCACAAAACCGCCTATATTCGATCGATTTCGGCCTCGCGTGCCGCTGCATCGCGGCGGTGGGTCGCAGATTGCCGATCACCGGCGCCCGCTTGGTGATTGCGTCCCCGGGGCATGTCTGGAAAACTGCGATTCGGGCACACCCGATTGACTTTGTACAGGCTGGGCAGCCAGGCAGATCGAAAGGGCCCAACCAGATGAACCAGCACGCGCCGGCGAAGTTCAAACGCCGCGATCCGTCGGTGCCCAAGGGCCGGCAGATCGCCGATGCGGACGTGGCCGCGCTGTCGCGGCTGCTGGGCGACATGCCGCGCCGCCGCGATATGCTGATCGAGGCGTTGCACGTGGTGCAGGACCATCACTGCCATCTGAGCGCGACCAACTTGGCCGCCCTGGCGGAACTGTTCGCGCTGGCGCAGGTGGAGGTCTATGAGGTTGCGAGCTTCTACCACCATTTCGACATCGTGCGCGAAGGCGAGACGCCGCCGGCGCCGCTGACGATCCGGGTCAGCACCTGCGTTTCCTGCGAACTGGCGGGCTGTTTCGAGTTGATCCGCGATTTGCGCGCGGCCGTGGATCCGGCCCGCGTGCGCGTGGTCGAAGCGCCGTGCATCGGCCAGTGCGACGGCGCGCCCGCGGCGCTGGTCGGCCGCCGCGTGGTGCGCCATGCCACGGTGGAGACGCTGCTTGCGGCCTGCGCGGGCGATACCGGGCGGCCCGATCTGCCGGATTACCAGACGTTAGATGCCTATCGCGCCGCGGGTGGCTATGGCGCGCTGGCGCGGGTGCTGTCGGGCGAGATCGCGGCCGAGGCGGCGGTTGCGGTGATGTCGGATTCGGGGCTGCGCGGTCTGGGCGGCGCGGGCTTTCCGGCGGGCAGAAAATGGGGCTTTGTCCGCGGCTATGCCGGCCCCCGGCTGATGACGGTGAACGGCGACGAGGGCGAGCCGGGCACGTTCAAGGACCGCTGGTGGCTGGAGCGTCACCCCCATCGCATGCTGGAGGGCGCGCAGATTGCCGCGCGCGTGGTCGGCTGCGAACGCATCTATGTCTATATGCGCGATGAGTATCCGGCGGTGCTGGAGATCCTGCGCCGCGAGATGGCCGCCCTTGCCGCCGCCGATATCGCCACCGTCCCGATGGAGCTGCGCCGCGGGGCCGGGGCCTATATCTGCGGCGAGGAAAGCGCGATGATCGAATCGATCGAGGGCAAGCGCGGCCTGCCGCGTCACCGACCGCCCTATATCGCCCAAGTCGGCCTGTTCGGGCGGCCGACGCTGAACCAAAATGTGGAAACGCTGGCCTGGGTGCCGGACATCCTGACCCATGGCGCCGACTGGTTCGCGCGCCAGGGCGCGGGCGAGGGGCATAACGGGCTGCGGTCGTTTTCGGTCTCCGGCCGGGTGCGCGACCCGGGGGTGAAGCTCGCCCCCGCCGGCATCCCGCTGACCCGGCTGATCGAGGAGTATTGCGGCGGCATGGAAGACGGCCACGTCTTCAAGGCGTTCTTCCCCGGCGGCGCCTCGGGCGGGATCTTTCCCGCGCATATGGCCGACCGACCGATGGATTTCGGCACCTGGGAGCCCGATCAGGGCTTCATCGGCTCTCATGCCGTGGTGATCCTGTCGGATCGCGACAGCGTGCGCGATGCGGCGTTGAACACGGTGAAGTTCTTCGCCCATGAGAGTTGCGGCCAGTGCACGCCCTGCCGCGCGGGCACCGACAAGATGGTGCGGATGTTGGAGGCGCGGCAGACCGATGCCGCGCTTTACGAGGACCTGTTGGAGGTGATGGGCGACAGTTCCATCTGCGGGCTGGGCCAGGCCGCGGGCAATTGCGTGCGTCATCTGATGCGGCATTTTCCCGACGAATTCGCCCCCGGAGCGGACGCATGAGCCTGGACGACGCGCCGGCGCAGACGATCGCGTTCACGTTGGATGGCCGCGCGGTGACCGCGGCCCCGGGCGAGACGATCTGGCAGGTCGCCCAGCGCGCCGGCACCATGATCCCGCATCTGTGCTGGAAGGACGCGCCTGGCTATCGCGCCGACGGTAACTGCCGCGCCTGCATGGTGGAGGTCGCGGGTGAGCGCGTGCGGGCGGCATCCTGCAAGCGCAGGCCCAGCGGGGGCATGGTCGTGACTACCGGCAGCGACCGGGTGATCCGCAACCGCCGCATGGTGTTCGAGCTTTTGGCCGCCGACATGCCCGCGCGCGCCACCGGCCCCGACCCCGACAGTCATTTCTGGCGGCAATCGGATCTGGCCGGGCTGACCGACGCGCCGCGCTATCCCGGCGGCCGGCCCGGGGCGCAAAAGGAGATCCCGGTCGACAGCATCTTCCACGATGGCTCGCACCCGTCGATCGCGGTGAACCTGGATGCCTGTATCTCTTGCGGGTTGTGCGACCGGGCGTGCCGCGAGGTGCAGGTCAACGACGTCATCGGCATGGGCGGCCGCGGCATGGATGCGCTGCCGGTGTTCGATGCACAGGATCCGATGGGGCTGAGCACCTGTGTGGGGTGCGGCGAGTGCGTGCAGGCCTGTCCGACCGGCGCGCTGATGGAGAAGACGTTGCTGGACGACACCGCGACCCGGCGTGCGGTGGTGGCTGATACGGTCAAGCCGTCGGTCTGCCCGTTCTGCGGTGTCGGCTGCCAGACCGAGGTGCACCTGAAGGGCAACGATATCGTCAAGGTCGATGGCCGCCAGGGCCCGGCCAATCGTGGCAAGCTGTGCATCAAGGGCCGGTTCGGGATGGATTACGCGATGTCCCCCGAACGCCTGATCCGGCCGCTGATCCGCCGCGACGGCGTGGCCAAGGACCCGGCCGCGCAAATGCGGTTCGAGGATATCGACGCGGTGTTTCGCGAAGCCAGTTGGGACGAGGCCATGGCGTTGGCCGCCGGCGGGCTGACCGCGGTGCGCGACGCCCATGGCGGCCAGGCCATCGCCGGTTTCGGGTCGGCCAAGGGCACCAACGAAGAGGCGTATCTGTTCCAGAAGCTGATCCGCCAGGGGTTCGGCACCAACAATGTCGACCATTGCACGCGGCTGTGCCACGCCTCCTCCGTCGCGGCGCTGATGGAGGGCGTGGGCTCGGGCGCCGTTTCCGCCCCGTTCACCGCCGCCGATGACAGCGACTGCATCATGATGATCGGCTGCCGTCCGGAGCAGAACCACCCGGTGGCGGCGACCTATTTCAAACAGGCGGCCAAGCGCGGCGCGAAGCTGATGATCTTTGACCCGCGGCGCCAGGGGATGATGCGGCTGGCCACGCATCCGGTGATCTTCGAACCCGGCCGCGACGTGCCAATGCTGAACGCGATGATCCACACCATCATCGAAGAGGGTCTTTACGACCGCCAGTACGTGCAGGCCAACACCGATGGGTTCGAGGCGCTGCGCGAGAAGGTCAAGGATTTCTCCCCCAAGGCGATGGCAGAGATCTGCGGCGTCGAGGCCGGCTATCTGCGCGATCTGGCCCGCACCTTTGCCACCGCCGAACGGGCGATCATCTTTTGGGGCATGGGGGTCAGCCAGCATGTGCACGGCACCGACAACGCGCGCTGCCTGATCGCGCTGAGCCTGATCACCGGGCAGATCGGCCGGCCCGGCACCGGGCTGCACCCGCTGCGCGGGCAGAACAACGTGCAGGGCGCCTCCGATGCGGGGCTGATCCCGATGGTCTATCCCGATTACAAGTCGGTCGAGGACGCGGATATCCGCCACCGCTATGAGGATGCCTGGGGCCGCGCGCTGGATCCCGCGCGCGGGCTGACGGTGGTGGAGATCATGCACGCGGTCGCCGCCGGCAACGTGCGCGCGATGTATGTCCAGGGCGAGAATCCGGCCATGTCGGACCCCGACCAGACGCATGCGCGCAAGGCGTTGGCGACGCTCGACCATCTGGTGGTGCAGGATATCTTTTTCACCGAAACGGCGTGGTTCGCGGATGTGATCCTGCCGGCCTCGGCCCAGCCGGAAAAGCCCGGCACCTATACCAATTCGAACCGCCAGGTGCAGTTGGCGCTGCCGGTGCGCAAGCCGCCCGGACAGGCACGGCAGGATTGGAAGATCATCGCCGAGATGGCGGCGCGGTCGGGGCTCGACTGGGGTTATGGCGGCATCGACGAGGTGTATGCCGAGATGGCCGGGCTGATGCCGTCGCTGGACAATATCCCCTGGGAGCGGCTGATGCGCGAGGGGGCGGTGTGCTATCCGGCCAAGTCGGTGGACGGACCGGGGGAGGAGGTCATCTTCTACGACGGCTTTCCGACGGCCAGCGGCCGCGCCAGGCTGGTGCCCACCGATCTGGTGCCGCCCGACGAGTTGCCCGACGCCGATTTCCCCATGGTGCTGACCACGGGCCGGCTGCTGGAGCATTGGCATACCGGCGCCATGACCCGCCGTGCCACGCATCTGGACGCTCAGGAAAGCGAACCGGTCGTATCGATGCACCCGCGCGATATCGGCCGCCAGGGTCTGACCCGGGGCCAGCAGGTGACGGTGGAGACACGGCGCGGGGCGATCACGCTGACCCTGCGCGCCGACCGCGACGTGACCCCGGGGATGCTGTTCATCCCGTTCTGCTTCGTCGAGGCGCCGGCCAATTTCTTGACCAATCCGCAGCTCGATCCCTACGGCAAGATCCCGGAATTCAAGTTCTCTGCGGCGCGCATTCTGCCCGCGGCGGCCACGGCGGCGGAATAGGCTCAGCCGGCCGCGCCGCACCCCGCTGCGGCACCGTCTCGCCCGGCGTTTACGCCGGGCAGCGCCCGACCCGCCCCCAGGGCGGGCGCTTCTCGCCCACCCTCGGGTCGGGCGCTGCCCTCCACACGTATCCTTTGTGGCTCGACACCTGGCGATATCCCTTGGATAGAAACCGTTTAAGCTCGAACCGATTGCAGGGGGTTTTCCTACGATTTCAGATGTTCTGGCGGAAATCCTGTGACCCGATTGTATTGCGCAGAAGCGTTTTTGCTCAGCCGGCCGCGCCGCGCCCCGCCAGACGGCCGAAGACGGCGCCGGAGGTCAGGCCGGAGCCGCCGGGATAGCCCTCGAAGAACACGCCGCCGACCATCTCGCCACAGGCAAAGAGCCCGGGGATCTGCGCCCCGGTTTCGTGCAGCACCGCGCCGGTGTCGGACACCGCGAGGCCGCCATAGGTGAAGGTGATGCCGCCCGTGACCGGATAGGCGCGGAAGGGTGCGGTGTCGATCCGCTGCGCCCAGTGCGACCGCGGCACGGGCAGACCGGGCGCGCCCTTACCGTCCAGTACCGTGGGGTCGAACGCGGTGTCGGTGTCCACGGCGGCGTTGAAATCGGTCAGCGTGCGCAACGCCGCCGCGGCATCCACGCCGTCGAGCTTGGCGCACAGATCCTTGAGCGTCGGCGCCTCTACGAAATGCGCATCGTGAAAGCGGTATTCGGGATAGAGCAGATCGGCGATCTTGGCGTCAAAGACCTGCCAGGCCAAGTGGCCGGGCTGGTCCAGCACCGCCTGGCCGAACTGGGCATAGGTGTAGTTGCGGAAATTGGCGCCTTCGTCGACGAAGCGTTCGCCGCGGGCGTTGAGCATCACGCCCAGGAAATAGCAGATCTTGCGGTAGTTCTTACGCTCCCCCGGCGGCAGGTGCAGCCCGCCGTAGTCGGCCATGTGCAGATCCATCGGCGTGGCATGGGCGCCGGTATAGGCCCCGTGTCGCCGCGCGCCCAGCGCTAGTGCCATGCGCAGCCCGTCGCCGGTGTTGTGCGGCGTGCCGCGCACCTTGGCCGCGGCCCAATGCCCGCCCATCCATTCGGCGCGCAACTCGGCATTGGCCTCGAACCCGCCGCAGCCCAGCACCACGGCATCGGCGGGCAGGTGGCCCGCGCCGGTCTCCACCCCTGTCACGCGGCCATCCTGGGTGGTCAGGCCGGTGACCGGCGTGTCATAGCGGATCGTGCCGCCCAGGCGCTGAAACGCCGCCAGCTCCATCTCGAAGAGCCCCACGCCCTCGTTTTCCGCAGCCAGGGTCAGCCCGCCCCAAAAGACGAATTTGCCTTCCTTCTCAAAGCTCTGGCGGCTGTAGATCGGCTCGAACCGCACGCCGTGCCCGGCCAGCCAGTGCAGGGTGGGCAGCGATTGCGCGATCAGCCGTTCCTGTTCCTGCGACAGCGGCCGGCCGCCATTGAAGCCGGCCAGATCCTGGGCGAACTGCGCGGCGCTGTAGCCGCCGAATTCGGTCCGGTCGAGCCGCGGGTCGGAGGTGTCGCGCAGCAGCGGCCACAGCGCGTCTCGCCCATCATAGGCGAACCGCATCGCCCCGGCGGTGTATTTGGTGTTGCCGCCGGCCAGATCGGGGCCGGCTTTCTCCAGCATCAGAACCTCGGCCCCGGCTTCGCAGGCGGCGATGCCGGCGCAGAGCGCGGCGTTGCCGGATCCAACGATGATGACGCGCTTTGGCATGGCAACCTCCTGACGGCATACGAATG
>JBCDDF010000065.1:0-14205 GCA_039180525.1 Pseudomonadota bacterium | reverse complement strand
TCCAAATCGACGGCGTCGCCTTCGACGACATCGACATCACCCAAAACGACGCCAACGTCAGAATCGAAGCCGAACAACTCATCATAATCCTCGAAAACGCCAACGCTCAAAACATCGCACGCGAAGACTTCATGCTGTGAAGGCGCCGTTCGCTGGTTGGGTCACGGCCTGTTCCGACGCGATATGGGGAACCAGCGGAAGAGCCGGACGCGGGCGCGTCGTGGTGCTTTCAAAGTCGGCGGCGTGTAGTGGCCTGCGGCTGCATTTCGGCGCCTTCCATGCAAAGCCCCGGCCACGCTTCCGGCCGCCGTCCATTACAAAACGCGCATCGGCCGATCTTATCCACCACCGTCGGTTCTTTCCCAAAGCCGGTCTTTTGGGTGATCCCCATCGACGGTATTAAGCGCAGTGTTTGCTCGGACAGAACGGTCGGTTGCCCGTCTTGTCCCGGCTGAAGTATCATCCCGCAGATCGGGCCGGTATCCGCAGCAACCAATTGAGATCAGCGTAAGCGGCACCTCAATAGTGCCATCTCAATAATCCCACATCGTCCCGTCTTCGAGCCGCACGACCGGGTGGCTTCCCGGCTTATACGCATAGCGCTCGGCTTCCCGCTCGTCGAAGTCGATGCCGAGGCCGGGCGCATCCGAGACCTGCATCATCCCGTCCCGCAAGACATGCTGCGACGGAAACAGCGCGTCGCATTCGGGCGTGCCAAGCACCAGATATTCCTGGATGCCGAAATTCGGGGCCCAAGCGTTCAGATGATGCTGCGCCGCCATCGAGATGGGCGAATGGCTGGGCGCCCCGTGAAAGCCGGTGCGGACATGGTGCAGCGCGGCCAGATCCACGATGCGGCGGACATGGGTGATCCCACCGGCGTAGGCGACCGCGACGCGGATGAAGTCGATCGTCTCGCTTTCGATCAGACGGTTGCAGTCCCAGATCGAATTGAAGACCTCCCCGATGGCGATGGGTGTCGTCGCATGCTGGCGGATCAGGCGGAGCGCATCCTGATCCTCGACGGGGGTCGGATCCTCCAGCCAGAACAAGTCCGCCGGCTCGACCGTTTTGGCAAAGGCCGCCGCCTCGCGCGGGGTCAGGCGGTGGTGGACGTCGTGGAGGATTTTGAGGTCGGGGCCGAACCGCTCTCGGATCGCCATGAGGGCGTCGGGCATGAAGCGCATGTAGCGGCCCGTATCCCAGATCTCCGTCTTCGGGACGATGCCGCCGAAATCCGTGATGTGGTCGCCGGCCGCCCCTTTTTCTGGGATCGCGTAACCTGCGGTCGGCGCGCCGGGGATGCCGCATTGCACGCGCACGGCCTTGTAGCCCTGCTCGGCATAGGCTGCCACGCTGTCCATCAGATCGGGCAGATCCGCACCGGTCGCATGGGCATAGACCATCGCCCCGTCCCGGCTTTTGCCGCCGAAGAGCTGGTAAAGCGGCAATTCGGCGAGCTTGGCCTTGATGTCCCAAAGCGCGACGTCCACGGCGCCGAATGCGGCCATCGCGATGGGACCGCGCCGAAAGTAGGCCCCACGATAGAGAAACTGCCAGATGTCTTCGCTGCGTCGCGGGTCGAGGCCGATCAGGTTCGGCGTGATGTAGTCCCGCAGATAGGCGGCCGGCAGCGTCTCTCGATTGTTGAGCGTCGCGTCGCCCAGGCCATAGATCCCCTGATCGGTTTCGATCTTGAGGGTGACGTAGTTCTTGCCGGGCCCGCCGACGAATACCTTGGCGCCAGTGATCTTCATGCAGGTCCCCTCAAAGGTGGCTCACATCCGCCCAGGTCCGAGAGCGGCGCAGGATGTCGATGATGGCCTGATAGCGCGCACCGTCGTCGAAGGTGGGATAGGCGGGCACGTCTTCGCCACGGATATCGCGGACGAACAGGTCGGTCAGAGCGTGCCAGCATTGCTCGGTCTCGCCAAGGTCGGCGGGACCGGCGGCGACCAGGTCGCTGGGTGTGGGCACTGCCCGCCAGTCCTGTCGATCATGGAGCGAGAGCGTACCCGACCCGTAGTGTCCGGCCAGGTGAATGGCCCCTGTCATGCCGTAGATCGTGACGTGATCGCCATGATAGCGAGGCACCAAGCCCCCATGCTTGAAGAGAACGGACACAGGCCGCGCCGCATGGGGCGAACGCAGACGGGCCAGGACGGTATAGGACCATTCGACATCGCTTTCGCCCCAGTCAAGCGTGGGATCGTCCAGGTCGTCGGGGATCAGGGCGCGGCGCTTGGTGAAATCATGAACGCCCGCGACGATGGGCGCGCGACCCAGATCGTCGCGCGGATCGCCCGCGACCTTCAGGATATCGCCGTCTGTCAGGGCCTGCACGATGGCCAGGGAATGGGTGAAGTTGTTGTTGAGCCGTCCGCCCCCGTCGGCGGCCCGGTGGGACCAGCCGAAGGGGATCCCCCGTTCCAGCCCGAAATGAGAGATACATTCGATCTCGGTCGGCTCTCCGATGGCACCTTCGGCGATCAGGCGGGCGGCGTGCCGGACGCTGGGTGTGTAGCGAAAGCTGGCGGCGAAGGCGGTCTTCACGCCCGCCGCGCGGGCCTGATCGCGCAGGGCTGCGGCATTGCCGGCATCGGTGGCCAAGGGCTTTTCGCAGAAGACATGACAGCCGGCGGCGATGGCGGGGCCCGCCTGGGCGACATGGGCCCCGCCGGGGGTCGCAATGGAGACGATGTCGGGCCGCAGATCTGCCAGCGCGGCGGCCCAATCCGTACCGGCAAAGGCGATGCCGCAGTCCCGCGCCACGTCTCGCACCACATGGGGCGTCCGGCCAACCATGCCCACGACGTCGCAGCCGGCCGCCCGGAACGCGGCCGTGTGGCCCTTGCCCGCGAAACCGGTTCCGGCGACGAGAACCCTCAGCGGCCCAGCCATCCACCATCGACCGGAAGCGTGATCCCCGTGACGTATCGCGCCGCGGGCGAGGCGAGATAGGTCACCGCCCCCGCGATATCCTCGGGCTCGGCCCAACGGCCCATGGGGATGCGATCCAGGATCGCCTGGTTGCGCACGGGGTCGGCGCGCAGGGCCTCGGTGTTGTTGCTTACGACATATCCGGGCGCCACCGCATTGACCGTGATCCCGGCGGCGGACCATTCATTGGCCAGCGTCTTCGTTACCCCGGCGAGCCCGCTTTTCGACGCCGTATAGGACGGCACGCGAATGCCCCCCTGGAAGGATAGAAGCGAGGCGATATTGACGATGCTGCCACCCTGTCCGGCCGCCACCCTCGACTTGGCGAAGGCTTGGGACAGGAAGAAGACGACCTTCAGGTTGATGTCCATCACCGCGTCCCAGTCTTCTTCGGAGAAGTCTAGACTGTCGGCGCGGCGGATGATCCCGGCATTGTTCACCAGCGTGTCGACCGGGCCGAACCGCGTTTCGGCCTCTGCGAAGGCGGCGCAAGCGGCCGGCACCGTGCCCAGATCGGCGCTCAGCGGATCGGCCTTGCCGCCGGCATCCGAGACCAGGGCCAGCGTCTGATCCATGGAGGAGCGCCCGACCGCCACGACATGGGCCCCGGCGCGGGCCAGATCGACGGCGATGGCCTGACCGATCCCGGTATTGGCGCCGGTGACGAAGGCGCGGGTACCGGTCAGGGAAAATCGGCTCAACGCAGATCCTCCATCGCGATCAGGTCGATATCGGTGAAATCGACATTGTCCCCCGCCATTGCCCAGATGAAGCTGTAGGACGACGTCCCGGCGCCGGAATGGATCGACCAGGGGGGCGACAGGATCGCCTGTTCGTTGCGCACGATCATATGCCGCGTCTCGTCGGGTTCACCCATCAGATGGACGATGTGCTGCCCGTCGTCGATATCGAGATAGAGATACGCTTCGGAGCGACGCTCATGGACATGGGCAGGCATCGTGTTCCAGACGGAGCCGGTGCCGAGCCGGGTCATGCCCATCACGATCTGGCAGCTTTCCATGACGGCCGGATGCACGAATTGATAAATCACCCGCTCATTGGAGGTATCGCGCGCCCCCAGGGGGACCTGCACCGCGTCGTCGATGGTGATCAGCCGTGCGGGGATGCTGCGATGAGCGGGGGCGGAGACGATATAGAACCGCGCGTCGGACCCGCTGAGCGCGACGGCGCCGGACCCCATCCCCAGATACAGCATGTCGCACCGGCCGAGCGTGTAGCTCTCCCCCGCAGCCTGGATCTTGCCGGACGCGCCGAGATTGACCAGAACCGCTTCGCGCCGGTCGAGCCAGGAGGGTGTGCCGGTCTGGTCGACGGCATCGATGGTCAGGCTGCCCCCGCCCGGGACTGCGCCGCCGACGATCATGCGGTCGTATTGCGAATAGGTCAGGTGCGCCTCGCCCTCTGCCCACAGATCGTCGATCAGGAACTCGCCCCTCAATTCGGTCGTGTCGAATGTCTTGGCATGGCGCGGGTCGATGGCGCGGCGCAGGGTGGTCTCGATCATGGTGTCCTCCAGTGGAATGCGGGGGCGGCGATCAGGCCGCGACGTCGGAACGTTTCCAGTCGCCGCGCCAGAGCCGGCGATGGAAGGCGGGGAACTTGATCACTTCTTCCCAAAGGAAGAGCGATAGAACCCAGAATGCCGGAAGGTCGAGCCAAAGCACGAAAAACGCCGTCGCCGGGACGCGGAATGCCCATTGCGACCAGACGAAGATGTGCATGACATAGACGGTATCCCCCGAAGCGCGCAGCGTGTTGCCGCAGATCGCGTTGGTGGCGCGGGGGAATTGGATCACCATCAGGATGGGCAGGAATCCGAACAGAATCGCCCGCGTCTCGGCCTCTAATTCCGGGTAGATCCATGACAGCGAGAGGCACATGGCCAGAAAGATCGCCGAGACGAGCCCCGCAGCCGCGAACGCGCCCTGCCAGGCGCGCGACAGGAACCGGTCGAGTACGTGTTCGGGCGCGTGTCGCCCCAGAAGCTGCGCGACGAGGATGCCGGTCGCCTGGGTCCATTGCATGGCCACCTGCCCCGCCAGCAGGTTCCAGGGTGCGATCAACGTCAGGGCCGCGAAATCGTTCAGCGCCATGTTGGCGTAGATCAGCGCGCAGACATGGGTGGCGAGCGTGGCGCTGACGAAGGTCGCAGCGATGGGCAGCGTAAAGCGTAGATGCCGCGCGATCGTCCGCGGCAGGGTTGCGTGGTGCCAGCCTCGGACGCGGCGCAGATGGCCATTCGTTCGAAGCAGGAGGACCGACCAGAACGCGGTCTGGATGGAAATGGCGATGGCGCTGCCCAGAGCCGTACCAGCAACCCCGAATGCCGGCAGTCCCCACAGGCCATGGATAAGACCGATGCTGGCGGCGACGTTGATCGGGACCGACAGCAGGTAGCCATAAAGCGGTAGCTTGCTGCGGCCGCAGCCATTGAAGAAGCTCGCGACCCCTTGGCCGATGGATTCGGCCAGAATGACGATGGTCAAAATGGCCAGATAGGTCCGCGCCTGGGCTCCGATCTCTGGGCTGGGGGCAAGTCGGTCGATCAGCGCGCCGCCGAAGGCTTGGATCGCGACGACGCCAAGCACGCCGATCCCCAAACTGACGGCGAGCCCGGAGACCAAAACCGACTTCAAGAACCGTGCATCGCCGCCGCCAAAGGCCTGTGCGGTGCGGATCTGAAGCGCATGGGAAAACCCGAAGATGACGCCCAGGACGATCCCACCAAGCGCGGCCGCCAGCCCCATCGCCGCAAGCGCCCCCTCGCCCAGCGACGACAGCAGGAACCCGTCGATCACCACCGTTCCATGCAGGAAGATGGCCTTGAACGTCATCGGCCAGGCCAGCGCAAAGACCTGCCGCGCCCCAGGGGCGGGCCCGGCAGCGGTGGAATGGGCGGCTGTTGTCATGGACGACTTTCATCGGACGGGTCGTCGCCGCGTCAGCTGCCGGGCCGCTCGAAATAGTCGGCATTGGACGCGGTGATCCGCCGGATCGTTTCATCGAGGCGCGACAGATGTTTCATTCCAGCGGCGATTGCCGCCTTGGCATCGCGTGCCTTCACAGCCTCGGCGATGTCACGGTGATCCGCGACAAGGTCCGGGATTCGCTGCTCTTTCGACAAACCCAACATACACAGGCGGTCGACCTTGGCCTTTTCTTCGAGGATGACGTCGAAGGCGTAGTCGACCCCGCCGATCTCGCAGAGGATCCGGTGAAAGGCGTAGTCGAGCCGGCCGAACGCCTCCACGTTCACGGCCGCGACCGCCTCGTCCTGCTGCAGAAGCGAGGCGTCCAATGACTTTCGGCCCGCCGCGTCGCAGGCGGCGGACGCGCGCAGCAGCACTTCCTTCTCGATGGCAGCCCGCACGAAACGCGCCTTCTCGATCTCGCGCATGGAAAAGCGGCACACCTCGGTGGCGCGCTGTGGGCGGATAAGCAACAGATCCAGATTGGCAAGTCGGCTGAACGCGTCGCGCACCGGTTGCCGGGAGACGCCGAAGCGCGCCGCGATCTCGGCCTCGGATATGCGGTCGCCAGGCTTGAGTTCCAGTGTCGAGATCTGCCGGTGCAGGTAGTCGAACACGTCATCGACGGCCGTGCGTCGGTCGGAAGCCGCGGGAATTGGCGCCATCGGGACGGTCCTTTCTTTGGTCGACCACCGGGAGCTAACATGGAAGAAACTGGTATACTAGTCTGGCGGGATTGGGTTTCGACTAGTATACCAGTCAGAGGAGTGATTCGGCCGAAACGGTCACCGCGGGCGACCGCGGATGCTCTAGGGGAGATGGATGATGTCCGGCGTGACGCTCAATGGGATCGTGAAAGCCTATGGCGCGATGCGGGTCGTGCACGGGATCGATCTGTCGGTGGCCGAGCAGGAATTCGTCGTGCTCGTCGGCCCGTCGGGATGCGGCAAGTCAACGACACTGCGCATGATCGCGGGGCTAGAAGAAATCACCGAAGGCGATCTGGAGATCCACGGTCGGCGCATGAACCGCATCGCACCGAAGGATCGCGACGTGGCGATGGTGTTTCAAAACTACGCGCTTTATCCGCACTTGAACGTCGCCGACAATATGGCCTTTGGCCTTCGCATTCGGAAGATGCCCAAGGCGGAGATCAAGACCACCATCTACGAGGTGGCCGAGGTTCTGGGCCTCACACCCTATCTTGACCGTCGCCCCGCCGACCTGTCAGGCGGCCAGCGGCAGCGCGTCGCCATGGGCCGCGCCATCGTGCGTCATCCCAAGGTTTTCCTCTTTGACGAGCCGCTTTCGAACCTCGACGCCAAGTTGCGCACGCAGATGCGGGCCGAGATCAAGCGTCTGCACAAAAGGCTGGGCGTCACCTCCGTCTATGTGACCCATGATCAGGTCGAGGCAATGACGCTCGCCGACCGGATCGTGGTGATGAACGACGGACGGATCGAACAGGTCGGCACGCCGATGGAGCTGTTCAACGACCCGGCGAACATCTTCGTGGCGGGTTTTCTGGGCTCGCCACCGATGAACCAGATCAAGGGCGTGCTTACGGACACCGGCGTGCGGGTCGGTGGGTCGGAGATCGCCATCGACGGCCGTCTCGCCGCGCAGACCGGGCGTGACGTCATCGTTGGCATCCGCCCCGAACACGTCACGCTATCGGATCAGGGTGGCTCTTCGGCGTTGCCCATCGATCTGGACCTGGTCGAGCCCCTGGGCTCCGAGGCATTGCTGCACGCCCGGCACGGGCCGGACGAGATGGTCTTCAAGGCCGACATCGACGGCGATATCGGCCATCTGTCGGGGATCGACGCGGTTCACGTGCCGGCCCATCTGGTGAAGCTGTTCGACGCCGCGACCGGCCGCGTACTCGACCTGCGCGGCTGACGGCATGGTGGACCGCAACACCGACGTCGGCGGCATGGCGATCGAGGAGGTCGTCGTCGAAGCGAACGAGGCCCTGCGCGACCGCCGCAGAACCCGGGTGCCGGACAAAAACTGGGTGAGGGTCTGGGATCACTTCCGCCGCGAATGGCAACTCTACGCGATGCTGCTGCCGACGATCATCTGGTTCGTCGTGTTCCTCTACAAGCCGATGTACGGCCTGCAGATCGCGTTCAAGGACTATTCGATTTTCCGCGGTGTCGCCGGCAGCCCCTGGATCGGGCTGGAACACTTCCAGACCCTTTTCGACAACGACCAGTTTATCCGCGCGGTTCGCAACACGATCACGATCAGCTTCTACAACCTGCTGTTCGGTTTCCCGGCGCCGATCATCCTGGCGCTGATGTTCAACGAAATCCTGCATGCCACCTACAAGCGGACGGCGCAGACCATCGTCTACCTGCCGCACTTCATCTCTTCGGTGATCATCGCGGGCATCGTCATAACCGCCTTCTCGCCGACGGCGGGGATCATCAACACGGTGATCGGCTGGCTGGGGTTCGACCCGGTTTACTTCCTGACACAGCCGGAATGGTTCCGACCGATCTTCGTCGGCACGGGCATCTGGCAGGAAGCGGGCTTCGGTTCGATTGTCTTCCTCGCCGCCATCGCAGGGGTGAACCCATCGCTTTATGAAAGCGCGGTCGTGGATGGGGCGAACCGCTGGCAGATGATGTGGAAGATCACCATCCCCTCCATCCTGCCGACGATCCTGATCATGCTGATCATCCGCATCGGCAACATCATGGAAGTGTCGTTTGAACTGGTGATCCTGCTCTATCAGCCCGCGACCTATGAGACCGCCGACGTCGTGAACACCTGGATCTATCGCCAGGGTCTGCAGTCGGGGCAGTACGATCTGGCCGCCGCCGCGGGTCTGTTCAACGCCGTCGTCGCCTTCGTGCTGGTGATGACGGCAAATTCCCTGTCGCGGCGCTATTCGCGGACGTCGCTGTGGTGAGGGGGCAGGGATGCTGAACTGGAGCCTCTATTCCCGCGGCGACAAGGTCTTCGCCATCGTTGTGTCGATCCTGATCGGCATGTTCACCGTCGCCACGCTCTATCCGTTCATCTATATCGCCGCCGTTTCCTTCAGTTCCGGCTTTGCGGCGCAGGCTGGCAAGGTGGTGATCACGCCGATCGACGCGACGCTGGAAGCCTATGGCTACATTCTGTGGGATCCGCAGTTCTGGATCAGCTACCGGAACACCTTCATCTACACGATCGGCGGCACGCTGATGAGCCTCGCGTTCATCATCCCCGGCGCCTATGCGTTGTCGCGTCCGCAGCTTAAGGGGCGGCGGTTCTTCAACCTCTTCATCGCGTTCACGATGTGGTTCAACGCGGGGCTGATCCCGTTCTTTCTGAACATGCGCGATCTGAACCTGCTGGACAGCATGTTCGGCATCATCCTCGCCTTTGCGGTCAACGCCTTCAACATCATCCTTCTGCGCAACTTCTTCGAGTCGATCCCGCGAAGCTTCGAAGAGGCCGCGCGTATGGACGGCGCGAATGACTTCCAGGTGCTTTGGAAGGTCTATGTGCCGCTGTCGAAACCCGCCATCGCGACCATCACGCTGTTTTGCATCGTGTCGCGTTGGAACGGCTTTTTCTGGGCGATGGTCCTGCTCCAGTCCGAGGACAAGATCCCGCTTCAGGTCTTTCTGCGCCACACCATCGCCAACCTCAGCGACGACGACGAATTCGCCATCGTTCAAACCGCGGCCGGGTTCAGCGCCGAAACGGTGACGGCCGCCATCATCGTCTGTTCGATCATCCCGGTGTTGATCGTCTACCCGTTCATCCAGAAATACTTCGAGAAGGGCATCCTTCTCGGCGGCGTCAAAGAATAACGAAACGCAGATGGGAGGATATCGACATGCGTAAAACGACCCTGGGCGCGGCCCTTTTGGCGGCCACCGCCTTTACCGCCCCCGCCTTTGCCGACGGACACCTGCGGATCACGGAAGAGCCGCTGGAATTGACGATCCAGATGAACCACGCCCGCTATCCGATCTATGAAGAGGATTGGCCGGTGGAGCAGGCCGCGCGGGAACTGACCGGCATCCACCTGATCAACGACACCGTCGGCGCCAACATGCGCACCGATGAGAACACCGGCCGGACCGAGGCCCTGAACCTGATGCTCGCCTCGGGCAACATCCCCGACATCGTCGGGTCCAGCCGGATCCGCGACTTCGTGAACCAGTTCGGCCCCGAGGGCGCATTCATCCCGCTCAACGATCTGATCGAGGAACACGCGCCCAACATCGCCGCATACTATGCGGAACGCCCCGATATCGAAGCCGCGGTGAAGGCCGCCGACGGGCAGATGTACTACGTGCCCTATCTGCCCGACGGTAAATACGGCCGGGCCTATTGGATCCGCACCGACTGGCTGGATGCGCTTGGGCTCGATATGCCCCAGAATGTGGAGGAATACGAAGCCGTTCTGCGCGCCTTCAAGACCCAGGATCCCAACGGCAACGGCGAGGCCGACGAGGTTCCCTTCTTCGCACGTCAGTGGCCGGAGCTTATCCGCCTGGTTACCCTTTGGGACGGCCGGGCCCATGGGTCGGACACCTATCACGACTTCCTGGTCGAAGATGGCAAGATCGGCCACGGCTATATCGGCGAAGGCTACCGCGAGGGGATCTCGAATCTCGCCCGCTGGTACGCGGACGGGCTCATCGACCCCGAGATCTTTACCCGCGGCTCCTCCGCGCGCGACTTTTTGCTTTCGGAAAATCTCGGTGGTTCGACACATGACTGGTTCGCCTCAACCGGCGGCTATAACAGCCTGTCCGCCGATATCGACGGTTTCGCCTTTGAGGCAATGGCGCCCCCCGCTTCGGTCGGCGGCAACCGCATCGAGGAACATCGCCGCATCCTGGTGAAGCCGGACGGCTGGGCCATCGGCCACACCAACGAGCATGTCGTCGAGACGATCAAGTATTTCGACTTCTGGTTCACCGAGGAAGGCCGCCGCCTGGCCAATTTCGGGGTGGAGGGCATCCACTACGAGATGATCGACGGAGAGCCGATCTTCACCGATGAATTCCTCGCCCAGGGGCCGGTCAACCGCTCGCTCTACCAAGACGGTGCTCAGCTTCAGGCGCGGGGCTATTTCCAGGATTACGACTACGAAATCCAGTGGACGAACGAGTTCGCGCTGGCCGGGATCGACCTTTACGAACAGGGTGATTACCTGATCCCGGATTTCCTGGGGGTCGCGTTCACCACCGACGAGCAAAAGGTCTATGACCGGACCTGGGGATCGATCCGCGACTATATGCTGGAGCGCCAGCAAAGCTGGATTCTTGGCAATGGGGACGTGAATGCCGATTGGGACGGCTATCTCGCCCAACTGGACGAGATGGGGATGCAGGAACTGCTCGCCGTCATGCAATCCGCCTATGATCGCCAATACGGCACCAACTGATCGCCTGGTCCGGGGCTGCCCCGCGCGGCCCCGGACCCTGTTTCCTTCCTGACGGATCCTTCCCCCGATGCCGGCGACCACTCTCACCAAGTTAGACGAGCCCAAGGCCGGCCGGCTGACGATCCAATACGCGCCAACGTCACAGACGGACGTGACCGAGAACCCGCCGCGGTTCACCTGGATCCCGGTGATCGATGACGGCGCGCACTATGTTTTACGCGTCTCTGCCGATCTCGCCGATTCCGGCGGATCCGGTGGCGCGACGCGGACCTATGAGAACCTGCCGCTCAATTTCTTCACGCCCGACACGCCGCTGGAGCCCGGCGACTACACCTGGTCCTACGCCACCTGGGATCCCCAGACCGGCGCGCCGTCCAGCACCTGGAGCGATGCGCGCCCGTTCACCGTCCCGGATGGCGTGCCGCAGACCCCGCTGCCCCGGCGTGAGACGCGGCTGGACGGCGCCGCGACGGATCATCCGCGCCTTTGGATGACGCAGGATCGGCTGGACGCGTTCATCGCTGCGGTGAACGCCGACCCCGACCATTGCACTTGGTCCACCTTCTACGAGAAATCCGTCCTGCCCTGGATGGAGCGGGACATCCTGCGCGAACCCGCCGGATATCCCAGCCATCAGCGCACCGCCCTCGTCTGGCGGCAGACCTATATCGACCTGCAGGAACTCTGGTACGCGATCCGCCATCTGGCCATCGGCGCCAAGGTCATGGGCGACGCGGCCATGGCCAAGCGGGCCAAGGAATGGCTGCTGGAGGCGGCAAGCTGGGATCCGATGGGCGTGACCTCCCGCGCTTACACGGACGAATGGGCCTACCGGGTCTGCAACGCGCTGGCCTGGGGCTATGACTGGCTGTACGACGATTTGACCGGGGCCGAGCGCGACACCGTGCGCGCCGCGTTGCTGGCGCGGACCCGCGACATCGCCGAACACGCGATCCTTAACGCCAAGATCCACCTCTTTCCCTATGACAGCCACGCCGTCCGGTCGGTGTCGCTGTGTATCGTCCCTGCCTGCATCGCGCTTTTGGGCGATGATGCCGATGACGAGGCGCGGGATTGGCTGAACTATTCCATCGAATTCCTCGCCACCGTCTATTCCCCCTGGGGCGACAGCGACGGCGGTTGGGCCGAGGGTACGCATTACTGGATGATGGGCATCGCCTATCTGATCGACGCGGCGAACCGGCTGAAATCCTATATCGGCATCGACCTCTATGCGCGGCCCTTCTTCCAGAACACGGGGGATTTCGCGCTCTTTTGCAAAGCACCCAACACGCGCCGCGGGACGTTTGGCGATGACAGCACGATGGGTGATCTGCCGTCGATCAAGACCGGCCTGAACCTGCGCCAGTTCGCGGGCGCGACGGGCAATGGCGCCTATCAGTGGTATTGCGACGAAAACCTGCGCACCAATCCGGGAACCGAGATGGCGTTCTACAATTGGGGCTGGTGGGACACGCATTTCGACGAACTGGTGTTTCAGACCGACTTCCCCGTGGTCGAGGCCACGCCGCCCCCTGGCGGCATGCGCCACTTCAGAGGGATCGGCTGGGTCGGCGTTCAACACGCGATGGAAGATCCTGAAGCGCATATTCAACTGGTGTTCAAATCCTCGCCCTTCGGCTCGATCAGCCACAGTCACGGCGATCAGAATGCCTTCTGCCTGTCTGCCTACGGTGAGGATCTGGCGATCCAGTCCGGCCATTACGTGGCCTTCAACTCGACCATGCACCGCGCCTGGCGGCGGCAGACCCGGTCGAAGAATGCGATCCTGATCAATGACAAGGGTCAGTACGCCGAAAGCGACAAGTCGCGTGCCATGGCCGCAACGGGCCGGATCCTCGCCGCCGAGCAGCAGGTGGATCATGTCTATATCCATGGCGATGCAACGGCCGCCTATCGCAGCCTGTCACCCGAGGTGACGCGGGCCGGGCGCGAGATCTATTTCGTGCGCAACAGCTATCTGGTGATCGTCGACAGCGTGGACGCCGAGAGTCCCGTCACGATCGACTGGTTGCTGCACGCAAATGAGCCGTTCCAACTGGGCACGTCGTCCTTTCGCAACGAACAATCGCGCGCCGGCTTCTACGGGCAGGTCGTCTGGTCGGAAGGGGGGAAGCCCGAGATCACCCAGGACACCGGTTTTCAGGATGTCGACCCGGCGGATTATGAGGGGCTGCCGGTCAGCACCTGCCTGACGGCGCGCTATCCCGCCGCGACCCGCCACCGGATCGCCACCCTGCTGGTGCCCTACCGCCTGGGCGCGCCCAAGCGCATATTCAACTTCATGGACGATCAGGGCTACGACGCCGATCTCTATTTCACCGACCAGGACGAGAACACCTTCAAGGTCGTGCTCAAGAAGCTGGCCAATTCCTGAGAGGACGCGGATGACGACCCAAAACCTGTTCCCCGGCGCCGATGGCGAACTGACAGAGGTGGCCACCGGTCTGCGGCGCAAGGTCTGTGCCCAGGCCCCGAACGTCATGGTCGTCGAGGTGCATTTCGACGCCGGCGTGACCGCGCCGATGCACCATCATCCGCATGAGCAGATCACCTATGTCATGTCCGGCCGGTTCGAGTTCACGGTCGGCGATGCGGTCCATGTCGTGGCCGCCGGCGACAGTCTCTACAAGCAGCCCAACATCGAACACGGCGCGACCTGCCTTGAGGCCGGCATGCTGTTGGACGTATTCACGCCGCGGCGCGATGACTTCCTCTGATCCGATGACCCACACGCACGACGCAGCGGAGCGCCCGGACATGACCAAACCCGTAATCGGCTTCATCGGCCTTGGCCTTATGGGCGGCAACATGGTCGAGAATCTTCAGACCAAAGGGTACGATTTGGTCGTG
>JBCDDF010000064.1:0-15662 GCA_039180525.1 Pseudomonadota bacterium | reverse complement strand
CGGTCGCGCCGCCGGCCGCGCCGCCGGCCGCCGGTACCCGCCCGCGCATCGTGCTGGACGCGGGCCACGGCGGGATCGACCCGGGCGCGGTCCGCGATGGGGTCGCGGAAAAGGATGTCGCGCTGGCCTTTGCCCGCGCCCTGGCCAGTGCGCTGACCGCCACGGGTCGTTATGACGTGCTGCTGACCCGCAACGACGACCGCTTCGTGCCGCTGGATGACCGGGTCGCCTTTGGCCGGGCGGCGGGGGCGGATCTGTTCCTGTCGCTGCATGCCAATGTGGTGACCGAGGGCGCGGCGTCCGGCGCGACGCTATACCTGCCCGCCGATACCGCCTCTGACACCCGCGCCGCGGCTTTGGCGGCGCGCGAGAATGGCAGCGACGCGGCCGCCGGACTGCCGGCTCGGATGGAGGACGATCTGGCCGAAGTGCTGATGGACATGCAGCGCCCGGTCACCCGCGCCCGCGGGCAGGCGGCGGCCGAGGCGCTTTTGCCGGCCCTCGATGCCAGCACCGGAATGATCCGGTCGCGCCCGCTGCGGGCCGCCGATTTCCGCGTGCTGCGCGCGCCGGACATGCCTTCGGTGTTGTTGGAGTTGGGCTTTCTGTCCGATCCGCAGGACCGCGCCCGCATGACCGCGCCGGGCTGGCGCACCCGGGTGGCGGCGGCGCTGGTGCCGGCCATCGATCGCTGGGTGCGCGAGGATGCGGCGTTCCTGGCATTGATGGCGGACTAGCGGGCGGGTAGATTGGGATCTGCCTCGCAACGGTCCGGGGCCGAGCGAAGAGGCATCCATGCGCGCACTTCTGAACCTGCTGGGGCTAGTTTTTTCGTGGCTTTCCCTGGGCTTCGTAATGGTCCTGATCGGCCTGGGAAGCATGTTCTGGCTCTATGGCCGCGACCTGCCGGATCACGAGGAACTGGCGCAATACGAACCCGCGACGCTCAGCCGGATCTATTCCGGCCGCGGGCTGATCATGGACGAGTTCGCGCGCGAACGGCGGATTTTCACGCCGGTCGAGGAAATCCCGGATCTGGTGAAGAACGCTTTCATCAGCGCCGAGGACAAGAATTTCTATACCCATCCCGGCTATGACCTGCGCGGCATCGTCGCGGCGGGTGTGGATGCCGCGCGCGGCAACGGGCTGCGCGGCGCCTCCACCATTACCCAGCAGGTGATGAAGAACTTCCTTCTGGACGGTGAACGCACCGCCGTGCGCAAGGTCAAGGAGATCATGCTCGCCGTCCGCGTCGAGGCGACTCTGGAAAAGGACCAAATCCTTGAGTTGTATCTCAACGAGATCTTTCTGGGCCAGAACTCCTATGGCGTGACCGCGGCGGCGCAAACCTATTTCGCCAAGATGCTGGAGGAACTGACCGCCGCCGAGGCCGCCTATCTGGCCGCGATCCCCAAGGCGCCCAGCCGCTATCACCCCGTTCGGCAGAAAGAGCGCGCGCTGGCGCGGCGCAATTTCGTGCTGAAGGAGATGTACGAAAACGGCTATCTGGATCGCGAGACCTCGCTGTCCGCGCGTGAGGAGGATCTGGTCACGGTGCAGTCCGGCGCCATCGCCTCGGCCCGCGATGCATTGCCGGCCCGCGACTACTTCACCGACGAGATCCGCCGCCAGTTGGGCCAGAACCTCGACGGCGGCGAGGAGGAGCTGTTCTCCGGCGGTCTGACCGTGCGTGCGACGGTCGATCCTCAACTGCAGGCCGCCGCCGCCGCCGCGCTGCGCCGGGGGCTGGAGAAATACGACCGCAGCCGCGGCGTCTATCTTGGCCCGGTCGGGCGGCTGGAGGAGGTCGACCTGAGCGACGAGACCGCCTGGCGCCGCGCGCTGGACGGGCTGCGGGTGCCGCGTGACATCGTCGGCTGGATCCCGGCCGTAGTGCTGGAGGCAGGCGACGGCAACGCGCGCATCGGCGTCGAGGGCGTGGAGACGGGCGAGGGCCACACACTGAGCCTGAGCGACGCCGACTGGATATCATCCGTCCGCTATCCCGACCGGCCCCGTGCCAGGCCGCGCGCGG
Source organism: Pseudomonadota bacterium (assembly GCA_039180525.1). GTDB lineage: Bacteria > Pseudomonadota > Alphaproteobacteria > Rhodobacterales > Rhodobacteraceae > Halovulum. The sequence goes on along the minus strand of JBCDDF010000064.1, from coordinate 13,627 downwards.
CCAGCGAGCTTTACCAGCCCGGCGATGTGGTGCTGGTTCAGGCGGTGATCGAGAACGGCGCCCAGACCGGCTGGACGCTGCGCCAAGTGCCCGGCATCCAGGGCGCATTCGTGGCCATGGACACGCAGACCGGCCGGGTGTTGGCGATGCAGGGCGGTTTTTCCTACCAGCATTCGGTCTTCAACCGCGCCACCCAGGCGACCCGCCAGCCGGGCTCGTCCTTCAAACCCTTCGTCTATGCCGCCGCGCTCGACAATGGCTACACACCGGCCTCGATCGTGGTCGATGCGCCGATCGAGGTGGAAACCGGCGCCGGGATCTGGCGGCCGACGAATTCGTCGAACCGCTTCTACGGCCCGACGCCGCTGCGCACCGGCATCGAACAGTCGCGGAACCTGATGACCGTGCGGATCGCGCAGGATATCGGCATGGACCGGGTCAGTTGGTACGCCGAACGCTTCGGCGTCTATGACGACATGCCGGAATTGCTGTCCTATTCGCTGGGGGCCGGAGAGACGACGCTTTACAAGATGGTCGCTGCCTATGCGATGTTCGGCAATGGCGGCAAGCGGGTCGAGCCGACCCTGGTAGATCGCGTGCAGGACCGCTATGGCCGCACGATCTATCGTCACGATCAGCGCGGCTGCCGCGGCTGCAACGAAGTGCCGTTCGACGGCGGGCTGCCATGGGTCTGGGATGCCGCTGAACAGGTCATGGACCCGGTGACCGCGTTTCAGTTGAGTTCGATGATGCAGGGCGTCGTGGCGCGCGGCACCGCTGCCTCCAGCGTGGGGCGGCTGGGCGTGCCGATCTCCGGCAAGACCGGCACCACCAACGAGGCCAAGGATGCCTGGTTCATCGGCTTCACCCCCCGGATTGCGGCGGGCTGCTATATGGGTTTCGACCAGCCGCGGCCGATGGGGCAGGGCGCCTATGGCGGCACGCTGTGCGGCCCGGTCTTTGCCGAGTTCATGGAAACCGCGCTGAACGACCACGGCTCTTTCGCGCGGCCGCAGCCGCCCAACACCGTCTTTGTGAAGATCGACCGCTTTACCGGCCAGCGCGTGCCCGATGGCGCCGCGGGTGAGACCATCGTGGCCGAGTTGTTCCGCGCCGGCGAGGAACCCGCCATCGGCCAGACCGGCAGTTTCGTCGATGGCGGTTTCGCTATGGGCGCCGATCTGCCGCTGTTCAACCGCCCCGGCGGCCGGTCGACCACGGTGACGGTGACCAACAGCAGCGGCCGCGAGCAGGTGGTGCCGACAAGCCCGCTTTTGGGTGTGCTGGGCGCGGGCGGGCTTTACTGACCCGCCCTTGCCGCCGGGGCGTCCGGCGGCTAGACCTGCGGCCTGACCCATTCAACCAGCCTGGATCCCATGCGCGCGGAAACCGAAAAGACGGTCGCCGAGATCGAGAAATCCCTGGACCTCTTGCGCCAGCGGCTTGGCCCGACCGCGACGCATCGGCTGGAGGAGTTGAACGCGATGTCGGAGGATCCGGACCTTTGGTCCGACCCCGCGCGCGCGCAGAAGTTGATGCGCGAACGCCAGAAACTCTCTGATGCGCTGGAGTCGCTGAACGGGTTCGCGCAGGATCTGACCGACAATTGCGACCTGATCGAGCTCGGTGAGGCCGAGGATGACACCGAAGTAGTGACCGAGGCAGAGGCCGCGCTGAGCGCGTTGCGCGACCGCGCCGCCAAGGCGGAGATCGAGGCGCTGCTCAGCGGCGAGGCGGACGGCAACGACACGTTTCTGGAAATCAATGCCGGTGCGGGCGGCACGGAAAGTTGCGACTGGGCCTCGATGCTGGCGCGGATGTATGTGCGCTGGGCCGAACAGCACGGCTATTCGGTCGAGTTGATGAGCGAAAGCGCCGGCGACGAGGCCGGGATCAAATCGGCGACCTATCAGATCAAGGGCCCAAACGCCTATGGCTGGCTGAAGACGGAATCGGGCGTGCACCGATTGGTGCGGATTTCGCCATTCGACAGTGCGGCCAAGCGGCACACCTCTTTCAGTTCGGTCTGGGTCTATCCGGTGGTCGACGATTCCATCGAGATCGAGGTCAACCCGTCCGAGATCCGCGTGGACACGTATCGCTCCTCCGGCGCGGGCGGGCAGCACGTGAACACGACCGACTCGGCGGTGCGGATCACCCATATCCCCACCGGCATCGTCGTCACCAGTTCCGAGAAGTCGCAGCACCAGAACCGCGCCAACGCCATGGCGGCGTTGAAATCGCGGCTGTTCGATCTGGAGATGCGCAAACGCACCCAGGCGATCCAGGACGCCCATGACGCCAAGGGCGACATTGGCTGGGGCAACCAGATCCGATCTTATGTGTTGCAGCCTTATCAGATGGTGAAGGATCTGCGCACCAGCGTGGAAACCTCGGATAGCCAGGGCGTGCTGAACGGCGATCTGGATGCGTTCATGGCCGCGGCCCTGGCCAAGGACGTGACCGGTAAATCGCGCGGCGAGGCGCAGGAAGACGGCTAAGCCGCGCCCCGGGGTGGCGGTTTCCGCCGTCAACCGTCGGGCCCGGTGTTTCGTCCCTCCGCCCGCTGCGATAGACCGACCCCTTGGGGGCAAACGAAAGGTGCAGGATCGGTGATGGACACTGTCGAGGATATCGCAGCCCCGCTGGAGGCCGACTATTCCAACGACGCCGCCACCTTCGGTGACCGCGTGGTCGCCGCGCGCGAGGCGATGGCGCTGACGCAAAAGCAACTGGCGCGGCGGCTGGGCATCAAGGTCAAGACGCTGGAGAACTGGGAATACGACCGGGCCGAGCCGCGCGCCAACAAGCTGCAGATGCTGGCCGGAGTGCTGAACGTCTCGATGATCTGGCTGCTGAGTGGCGAGGGGCCCGGACCCGCCGCGGCCGCCTCTGCGGTCGGCGATGGCGAGACGGCCGACATCCTGGAGGATCTGCGGGCGTTGCGCAGCGCGCATGCGGACATGGCTGCGCGGCTGCTGCGGCTTGAGCGGCGTCTTATGGCCCTGTCGCGGTGACGCCGGAGGCGCGCCTGAAGCGGCTGCGGTTGCGCTGTTGGCGCCGCGGCACCAAAGAAGCCGACCTGATCCTGGGCCGTTTCGCAGATGACAAAGCGGCCCGGCTTTCGGACCGGCACCTGGCCGGACTGGAAGCGCTGCTGGATGAAAACGATTGGGACATCTTTGCCTGGGTGGCAGGCGGTACGGCCCCGCCGGAGGCGCATCGGGGTATCGTCGACGAGCTACGGCTTTTTCACCAAGTTTTCTAAAAACGTCACTAATCATTGTTTTGTTTACGCTTTCTTGGGCTTTGCGCGGCCATATCCGCGTGAAAGCAGAGAAACGCGAGTGTGATTATGGCTATTCCGTTGCAGGCTGAAGTTCAGCAGCCGACCCCGCCCGACGCCGCGACGCTGCCGGGCTATCTGGACACTTTGGCGATGGTGGAGCGGCTACATCGGCTGCTGTTGGACGTCATCAAGGACGAATTCGAACGGCTGGGTCTGATCGACATTAACTCGGTCCAGGCATTGCTGCTGTTCAATATCGGTGAGAACGAGGTCACGGCAGGCGAGTTGAAATCGCGCGGCTACTACCAGGGCTCGAACGTCTCCTATAATCTCAAGAAACTGGTGGAGGCGGGCTATATGCATCACCAGAAGTGCAATATCGACCGGCGTGCGGTCCGGGTCCGGCTGACCGAAAAGGGTCGGCAGGTCCGGGAAACCGTGCAGCACCTGTTCGAGCGGCACGCCGAAGGGATCGACACCCAGAACGTCATGGGCCTGGATCAATTGCAGACCATCAATGAGGCACTGCGTCGGCTGGAGCGGTTCTGGAGCGATCAGATCCGCTACATCTACTGATACGACCGGCCTGCGGCGCGTCTAGACCAAAACCTTTTCAGACTGAATCAGTCTAAAAAGGGATTTTGGCCCAGATCCAATCGTTTGAGCAAAACCCTAGGATCAGATCGTTTCGATCTGATCCGTTTTTGCTCTAAGGATGCGCCGTCGGCTTCGGACATGCCGGGCGGGCCATGCTCTTGCCCGGATGGTCGGGGCCGGCGCATCCGCCCTCCGGTTCAACGCAACGCCGGTGCGTTGGCTGTCGATCGCGTCCATGACCGTCGAAGGAGCGCAGCCGGGGAATGCCAACAGTGTTCAGGGGTGCACGATCTGGCGCCCGGTGGTGCGCGACGACGTGTCTGCGAGCGCACGATGTCCTGCCCAGCAGCGTGTGATCCAGTGACCGGGGGAGCCCGACATGGTGTGCGGAAATGGACGGTCCAAGCGTCAGGTGTGGGTGGCGCGGGCTCCGGGGGGGCAGTCTACCGTCTTCGCGCGGCGGCGAAGACGGTGGTTTGAAGACGGTGGTTTGAAGACGGTGGTTTGTTGGTGGTTTGTTGGCTGATCGGCCGCGACTGAGCGCGTGACCTATTCCGCCGGGGTGCTTTGACCGCCCGTGCGCCGGGAAAATGTCGGCACAAGCGCCGGCACCTGCTGCTGATAGGCGGCGAAGTCGGGCCGGGTGCGGGCCAGCCGGTCCTCCAGGATCGTCACGCCCGAGACGTAGCGCAGCAGAAGCGCCAGGATCATGGCCGAGATCGGTGCCCACCAGATGCCTGCGCCGACCGAGAGAAGGCTCATCGCTGTCCAGAACACGATCTCCGCAGTGTAGCTTGGATAGCGAACGATCCGCCGCAGCCCGGTTGTCAGCAGCCCGCCATGTGGCACCGTGCGCCGATAGACGTCCAGCTGATAGTCGGACACCGCCTCTACGATCGCGGCCAAAATCGCGATCGCGGCAAGACCATAGGCAAACCATCCCGCGGTGACCGTGGGTGCCAGGGCCAGTCCCGCGAGTATCCCGGCACCGATCAGAAACTGCAGCACCGATTGCAGCACGAACACCAAAAGCAGGCTTTTCCACCACCAACCCGGTGAGCGAAGCGCGCGCATCTCTTGATAGCGGGGATCCTCGGTACCTTCGCGCAGCCGGCGCAACCCAAGCTGCACGCCCAGTCGCGCCGACCAGACCATCAGCGGCACCAGGATAAGCAGCGTATAGGCGTCCAAAGGCATGCCGATCGCGACCCACAACGCCACCGCCATGGCGCCGAAGCCGGGCCCCCACCAGAAGTCCACGATGCTGCTGTCGCGCCGCCACAGGCTGATCGGCCACAGGATAAGAAAACCCGCGAGCCCGATCGCCCAAATCCAGCCATATTCGAATACGAAACTCACAATCGGCCTCTGTCCTGCAAGATAGGTGTTGTTGAAGGGGTATACGGCGCGGTCCGGGGATTGGATGACCGACTGTCATCCTTTGTGCCGCAGACGCGTTGCCATATTGCCGCACCGATGCCGGAGGCCGCGTAAAGTTACGGTCCACAACCGGTTTATTAAGTGTTAGTCGTTCAAAAAATAGAATGTTAGGCGGGGTGCGCGATTCTGCATAAGCCGGCTTAGCATCGGAAAGGCACCGCCGCGGTCCATGAGCAGTTCGACCGACACCGCATCGCTGAAGGGGTTTGACGCCTATGAGGTCAAGCTCGGCGATGAATTGCGCGGCGAACGGGCGACGAAGGGAAAGTCGCTGCTGGACGTCCAGCGGGAGTTGCGGATCCGGGCCTCCTACATCGCCGCCATCGAAGACTGCGATCTGGAGGTGTTTCCCAATCCCGGCTTCGTGGCCGGCTATGTCCGGTCCTATGCGCGCTATCTGGGCATCGATGAGGATCACGTCTTCGGCCGCTTCTGCGACGAAACCGGCTTTGGCGGCGTCAATGCCGGGCTGCATACGCGCAAGGCCCCGGCCAGCGGGCGGATCGTGGCCAGCGGCCCGGTGCGCGTGGCCGCGGGCGATCCGCTGCTGAAACCGGTCTATCGGCCGTCTGCCGATCTGACGCCCGGCGTGTTCGAGCGGCTTTCGCTGTCGGCCATCGGCTCCGTCCTGGTGCTGGCGCTGCTGCTGGTGGGGGTCGGCTATGGCGGCTACCGCGTGCTGCAGAGCATTCAGCGGGTGACGATCGCGCCGGTCGATCAGCGACCCGATACCGTGTCGACGATGGCGGGCCTGCGCCCGCCGGGCCTGGGCGTGGTGGAGGTGACACTCAACCAGACCGAGCCGCAGGATGCCGGCACCGCCGATGCCGATCTGGCCCGGCTCTACCAGCCGCGCGAACTGGAGATACCGGTGGTGGAGGCGCGCGACGGCCCCATCGTCGACATCGACCCGCGCCGCGCCGGGCTGTTCGCCGATCTCAGCCCGGAACAGGCCGATGTCGCCCGGGCCGAGGCCGATGCGATTGCGGAGGCCATCGACAGCCTGGAAGCCGAACCGCAGGTGCGGGAACCGGTGGGCGCGCCGAACGTCAATGTGGTGGCGCGGCAGCCGGCCTGGGTGCGGGTCTATCTGGCCGATGGAACCGTGCTGTTCGAAAAAATCCTGGAGACCGGCGAGCTTTATACGCTGCCCTTGGATGTGGAGGCACCGCTGCTGCGTGCCGGCAATTCCGGCTCGGTCTATCTTTTGGTCGACGACATGCCCTATGGCCCGCTGGGCAACAGTGCCTCGGTGGTCAAGGATATCTCGCTTCTGCCCGACGATATCGTGACAGTCTGGCCGGAGGTCGCCGACCCGCCCGAGGTCATCCAGGCCACCGTCAGCGCGCTTCAGGTCCCGCCGCCGCAGCAATAGGCCACGGGTGACAAGGCCCGGGCCCTGCGCTAACACGCGAGTGGCACGTCAACGCAAGAGAACTGCGATGTCCCTGAACTCGGTCCGCCCGTGGCGCAACATCTATCGCCGCAAAAGCCGTCAGATCCATGTCGGGCCGGTGCCGGTGGGGGGCGATGCGCCGATCAGCGTGCAGACCATGACCAACACCCTGACCCACGACGTCGCCGCAACCGTCGCGCAGATCCAGGCCTGTGCCGAGGCCGGCGCGGATATCGTCCGCGTGTCCTGCCCCGACGAGGCCTCGACCAAGGCGCTGCACGAGATCGTGCACGAAAGCCCGGTGCCGTTGGTGGCCGACATCCATTTTCACTACCGCCGCGGGATCGAGGCCGCCGAGGCCGGCGCCGCCTGCCTGCGCATCAATCCCGGCAATATCGGCAAGGAAGCCCGCGTGCGCGAGGTCATCGCCGCCGCCCGCGACCATGGCTGCTCGATCCGCATCGGCGTCAATGCCGGGTCGCTGGAACGCGATCTGCTGGAAAAGTATGGCGAGCCCTGCCCGGAGGCCATGATCGAAAGCGGGCTACGTCATATTCGCATTCTGGAAGACAATGACTTCTTCGAATTCAAGATCTCGGCCAAAGCGTCCGACGTGTTTCTGGCCGCCGCTGCCTATCAGGGCTTGGCCGACGCGACCGAGGCGCCGATTCACCTGGGCATCACCGAGGCCGGCGGGCTGACCAGCGGCACGATCAAATCCGCGATCGGGCTGGGTAACCTTTTGTGGATGGGGATCGGCGATACCATCCGCGTCAGCCTGTCCGCGGATCCGGTGGAGGAGGTGAAGGTCGGTTATGAGGTGCTCAAATCACTGGGCCTGCGCCATCGCGGGGTCAATATCATTTCCTGTCCCTCCTGCGCGCGGCAGGGTTTTGATGTGATCAAAACGGTGGAGGCGCTGGAACGCCGGCTGGAACATGTAAAGACGCCGATGAGCCTCAGCATCATCGGCTGCGTGGTCAATGGCCCCGGAGAGGCGCTGATGACCGATGTCGGCTTCACCGGGGGGGGCGCGGGACACGGTATGGTTTATATGGCGGGCAAACAGAACCACCGCCTCGACAATGACAAAATGATCGATCACATAGTCGAATTGGTGGAGAAGAAAGCGGCCGAAATCGAAGCCGCCGACGCTGTACCGCAACCGGAACCTGCCGAAGCGGTGGACTGAATTCACATGCGCATAATGTTACTTATCATTGTCCTGGGCGTTCTGCTGTTGGGCGGATACTTGGCCTATTCGGTCCGCAGCGTGACCCATGAACCCGCCGACTGGCATGTCGATCCGCTGGCGGTCCCGACATCGGAAACGCCGAATTCCTATCGCGTGGCGATACCCGATTTCACGGAACATCTGGTCGATCAAGCCGCGCCGATCTACGCGGTCGACGCATCGACCCTGGCGCGCGCGTTCGATACGTTCGTGATGGGCCAGCCGCGCGTCGAACGGGTCGCGGGCACCGTCGAAGAAGGCTGGATGACCTATGTCCAGTTCACAGAGCAGTTGCGCTTTCCCGATTATGTCTCGGTGCGGTTCTACGATTTCGACGACGCCGGCAAATCGACCGTCGCGATCTATTCGCGGTCGCGCTTCGGTTATGGCGATATGGGCGTGAACCAGGCGCGGGTGCAGGCCTGGCTGCAATCGCTGGCCTCTTTCGTGGATGACGGCGAAAGTTGAGCCGCGCTTGACCGCGCGGGTGGCGCGCGGCAAGAGCGGGCGATGATCCCCCAGGATGCTCTCGATCAGATCTTGCAGCGCGCGGCCTTTCTGGAGGCGCGGCTGGCCGACGCTCCGCCGGCCGACGAACTGACCCGGCTGTCGCGCGAGTATGCCGAACTGCGCCCGGTGGTGGAAACCGTGCAAAGCTATCGTGCGACGCTCGACGGGATTGCCGCCGCGCGCGACCTGCTGGCCGATGAGGAAATGCGCGAGTTGGCGCAGGAGGAACTGGCGGAACTGGAGGCGCGGCTGCCCGAGCAGGAACAGGCCGTCCGCCTGGCGCTGCTGCCCCGCGACGCGGCCGACGCCCGGCCCGCAATCCTGGAGATCCGCGCCGGCACCGGCGGCGACGAGGCGGCGCTTTTTGCCGCCGATCTGGCGCGCATGTATCAGCGCCTGGCCGAACGCCGCGGGTGGCGGTTCGAGGTGCTGGAGGAGGCCGCGACCGAATTGGGCGGGCTGAAGGATTTCACCGCGCATATCCAGGGCGAGGGCGTGTTCGCGCGCATGAAATTCGAAAGCGGAGTGCATCGCGTGCAGCGCGTGCCGGCGACCGAATCCGGTGGCCGCATCCACACATCCGCCGCAACCGTCGCCGTGCTGCCCGAGGCGGAGGAGGTCGATATCGACATCCCCGCCCAGGACATCCGCATCGATACGATGCGGGCCTCGGGCGCGGGCGGGCAGCACGTGAACACCACCGACAGCGCGGTGCGGATCACGCATCTGCCCACCGGTATCGTCGTCACAAGCTCCGAGAAGTCCCAACACGCCAACCGCGCCCGCGCGATGCAGGTGCTGCGCAGCCGCCTGTTCGATGTGGAACGCCAGCGCCAGGACGCCGCCCGCGCGGCGGAACGCAAGGGGCAGGTCGGCTCTGGCGACCGGTCGGAACGGATCCGCACCTACAACTTCCCGCAGGGCCGGTTGACCGACCACCGCATCAATCTGACGCTTTATAGGCTGGACCAGGTGCTGCAGGGGGATCTGGACGAGGTGATCGAGGCGCTGGTCGCCGCCGACCAGGCCGCGCGTCTGGCGGAGCTTGAGCGGTGAGCGAAACGCTCGGCGCGGCCCTGATCCGCGCCGCGCGACAACTGGCCGCCGCCGGCGTCCCCGATCCGGGCCGCGACGCGCGGGTGCTGATCGCCTGGGCCGCGGGTATCGACGCCCCCCGCCTGCGCGCGGCACCAGAGACGCCGCTGAGCGCCGGCGCCGCAACCCGCCTGGCCCGGGCGTTGGCCGACCGCGCCGCGCGGCGGCCGGTCGCGCAAATCATCGGCCGGCGGGAATTCTGGGGCCGGTCTTTCCGTGTCACCGGCGATGTGCTGGATCCGCGCCCCGAAACCGAGTTGATCGTCGACCGCGCGCTGGCGGGCTCTGTGCCCGGCCGGTTGCTGGATCTGGGCACCGGCAGCGGCGCGCTGGCGGTCACGCTGCTGTGCGAATGGCCGGCCGCACGCGGCGTGGCCACGGATGCAAGCCCGGCCGCGCTGGCGGTGGCCGGCGAAAACGCCGCGGCGCTGGACGTGGCCGCGCGGCTGGATCTGGTCGAGGCCGATTGGCTGCGCGCCGATCTGGGCCGGTTCGATCTGATCGTCTGCAACCCACCCTATATCGCCGCCGCGCAGATCGCGGACCTGGACCGGGACGTGCGTGACTGGGAGCCGCGGTCCGCGCTGACGCCGGGCGCGGATGCGCTGGCGTCCTATCGCGCGATCGCACCGGATCTGGCCGCGCGCCTGCAACCCGGCGGGCGGGCGATCTTTGAGTTCGGCATCGGTCAGGGGCCCGCGGTCGCCGCGGTTTTCCGCGCGGCCGGGGCCCACACCTTGGCGCTGCATGCCGACCTGTCCGGCCGCGATCGCATAGCCGAAGTTGCGTTTTCCACATGATTCCGCCGGAAGCCTGACTTCAGGGTTGTTTTTTCGCCGCAGAGGCGTATAGCTTGCATACCTGCCGACCCGATCCAGCGCGACTGAGGGGGCAGGGTTGCAAAGCAAAATTTCTGGAGCTTTCCGGCGCGCACGCACGCCGTGCCCGCACAAACAGGCCGCGATTGAGGCCAGCCAGCATCAAACAGACAGGACTGCATGAGATCCTCTAACAAGTCGCGTTCGCGCAACAAAAACAACAATCGTAATCGGAATGTCGGTAACATCGTCAATCGCGTGTTCGACAGCGCGGGGCCCGAGGGCAAGGTGCGTGGCACCCCGCAACAGATCATCGAGAAATATCAGGGCCTGGCGCGCGATGCGCAATTGTCCGGCGACCGGGTGGCGGCGGAGAATTTCCAACAGCATTCCGAGCATTATGCCCGCATGCTGAGCGACGCGCTGCGCGAACAAGCGGAACGTCAGGCCGCGGAAGAGCGCCGCCGGCAGCAACAGGGCGGCGGCGAGCCGCGTCCGAACGGCGAGGCGCAGCCGGCCCAGCAATCCGCGGAAGGGCAGGGCGGCGAAGACGTCATCAACAATGGCGGCGCGGGCGGTGCCGATCTGGTGGAGACGCCGGAAGAGAACGCCCAGCGCGCGCAGGACAACCCCGAGCCGCGCCCACGTCGACGCCGTCGCGCATCCGCCGATCAAAGCAAGTCAGACGGCGACGGTGGCAGCGAAGCGCCGGCGTCCGATGCCGCGCCCGAGGCGTCGGAAAACGCCGCGGCGGCGGAATAGCGTCAGCCGCCGCGCCGCAGGGCCTCTGCCAGTCGGCAAAAGCGTTCCAGATCCACGGTTTCCGCCCGCGCGGTCGGGTCGATGTCGCAGGTCTCCAGCAACGCGACGATACCCGGATGCAGCGCCTTGAGCGCGGTGCGCAGCATCTTGCGCCGCTGGCCGAACGCCGCCGCGGTCAACCGTGACAGCGTGTCGGCATCGGCCGGAAAGCGTGGCCGGTCCAGCCGGGTCAGATGCACCACCGCCGAACGGACCCTGGGCGGCGGGGTGAACGCCTGCGGCGGAACCGTCAGTACCATGCGCGCATCGGCCCGCCACTGGGCCAGGATCGCCAGCCGGCCATAGGCGGCGGTGCCGGGGGACGCGGTGATCCGTTCCGCCACTTCGCGCTGGAACATCAGCGTCAGCGACTGCCAGAAGGGCGGCCAATCGCGCGGCGTCAGCCAACGCACCAAAAGCGCCGTGCCGATGTTGTAGGGCAGGTTGGCGACCACCCGCACCGGTGCCTTCAGGTCGTGGGGCGGCGGCAGTGCCATCGCATCAGCGGCCACGATGTCCATCCGGCCGGGATATCGCGCGGCGATCTGTTCCAGCGCCGGCAGACAGCGTTCGTCGCGTTCGACGACCCGCACGTGCCGTGCGCCCTCGATCAAAAGCGCCCGCGTCAGCCCGCCGGGGCCGGGGCCGATTTCCAGCACGTCCGCGCCGGCCAGATCGCCCGCCGCGCGCGCGATCTTGCGGGTCAGGTTCAGATCCAGAAGAAAGTTCTGCCCCAGCGACTTGCGCGCGCTCAAGCCCTGCGCCGCAATCACGTCGCGCAGCGGCGGCAGATCGTCGGGCGTCATGCCTGCCCGCGCCGGCGGGTTGCGATCTCGGCCGCCATGCGGATCGCCGCGATCAGGCTGTCGGGGTCGGCCGCGCCGGTGCCGGCGATGTCATAGGCGGTGCCGTGATCGGGCGAGGTGCGCACGAATGGCAGGCCCAGCGTCACGTTCACACCGGCGGAGAAATTCAGCGTCTTCAGCGGGATCAGCGCCTGGTCGTGATACATGCAGACCGCCGCGTCATAGCGCGCCCGCGCGGCCGCGTGGAACATCGTGTCGGCGGGCAGCGGGCCGGTGACATCCATGCCCGCGTCCCGGGCCGCCTGCAGCGCCGGTGCGATGACGGCGCCATCCTCCTGGCCCATCAGCCCGCCCTCGCCGGCATGCGGGTTCAGCCCGGCGACTGCGATGCGCGGCGCGGCGAGGCCGAAATCCCGGCGCAGGGCGGCGTGCAGGATCTCCAAAGTCCGTGTGATCAGCGGACCCGTCACCGCCGCCGGCACCGCGGCCAGGGGGATGTGAATGGTCGCAGGCACCACGCGCAATTCCGGTGCGGCCAGCATCATAAGCGGCGCGGCGCCGCCCCCCAGATGCGCCAGAAACTCCGTATGGCCGGGAAAGCCGAACCCGGCGCCATCGACCAGTACCTTCTTGGTGATCGGGTTGGTCACCACCGCCGCCGCCTTCCCGGTCTGCGCCTGCGCGACGGCCAGTTCGATGCTGCGGATCGTGGCGGCGGCGTTCTGCGGCACCGCCCGGCCCGGTTCCGCGGGGGCGGCCAGGCGCAGCGGCAGCACCGACAGCGCGCCGGGGTCGGTGTCGGCCGGATCGGCGATCTCGGCGACGGGGATCCGGCCGCAACGGGCACGGATCAGATCGGGATCGGCGATGACGTAGAAGCGCGGGCCGCCCTGCAGCGCGGCCCAGGCGGCGCCGGTGATCTCTGGTCCGATGCCGCCGGGATCGCCCATGGTCAGGGCGAGGGGTGGGATCACTTCTCCACGATGACCGCGTCGCCGCGCAGTTCCTGCAAAAAGCCCTGCGCCAGACTGGTCATGCGCTGGTTAAAGATCTGCCGGCGCAGCGCATCGCGTTCCTCGGGTGAGGTTTCGCCGGACCGCGCGCACAGCATCAACAGGATCACGCCGCGGTCGTCGCGATAGATCTCGATATCGCCGGCGGTCAGCTCCGCGATGCGCGCCGCGATAGGCCCCGGTACGGCGCCCAGCGGCGTCGGTTCGCTGCGGCCAGAGCCCAGGCCGAACTCGGCGACGCGGTCGTCCAGGTCGCGGCAAAGCCGGGTTTGCCCGCGCACCGTGTCCGCCAGTTCGTTCGCGGCCTCCAACGCCTCGGCCGGGGCGTTCGTGGGCAGGGGCTGGATCAGTTCGTAATAAGTGACCGTGTCGTCGGCGGTGTCCGACTGCGCGCGCGCTTCTTCGCGGATGTCTCGCAGCTTGAAGATCGAGATACCGCGGCCCAGCGCGATCGGGGCGGTGACCTCCCCCGGCATCAGCGCCAGCACCTGGTTGACCACCGGCCCCGGCAACTCGCTGGCCGCGACCCATTTCAACCGCCCGCCGCTGGATGCCGACGGCGCGCGGGAATACTCGCGCACCGCGGCCTCGAAGTTGCCGCCACGGTTCAGATCGCGCGACAGATCCT
>JBCDDF010000063.1:0-15969 GCA_039180525.1 Pseudomonadota bacterium | reverse complement strand
TGGATGGTCTGGGCCGCGCGGCTGACCGCGGCGGTGCTGCCGCTGACCTGTGCCATCGCCGCCTATGCGCTGTGGCTGCGCGTGGCGGAATATGGCTGGACGCCGGAGCGTGTGCTGGCCGCGCTTGCCGCGGGCGTCGCAGCGGCGGGGGCGTTGCCCGTGGCGGCCACCGCCCTGCTGGGCGGCACCGGCTGGCGCGACCGGGCGCGGACGGGGCTGGGCTGGGCGCTGGCAGCGTCCGTGGCACTGGGCCTGCTGTGGTTCACACCACTGCTCAACGCCCAACGTATCTCGGCGCAGTCGCAGCTTGCGCGGCTGGCCGATGGCCGCATCGATGCGGCGAAATACGACTTCTGGCCGCTCGCGCGCGAATGGGGCGCGGCCGGCACGACCGCATTGGCGGCGTTCCAGGCCACCGGCCCGGGGCCGGAGGTGGCCGCCCGCATCGCCGTGGTGCGTGAAGCCGACAACAAGTATCAAGCGATTAGCGAAACCGAAGCACGGTTTGGAACCGGCGAACGCAGGCGTATCGAGGAAGCCGCCCAGCGATGGCGACAACTTCGCGCGACCGCAGCAACCCTGCCCGCTGGCGCACAACTCCCGCCCCATTCAGCGCTCAGCCCCTCTGCGCAAAGCTCTTTTCGCCCGCATGTCTACGCGCGGGCCTGCGACGAAACGGATATCGAGGGCCGGCCGCGCTGCCTGGCGGTCCAGCGTGATTTCCTCACGGGGGTCGACGGTTCGGAATGGCTCATTGTGGCTCAAAGGAGCCCAAGTGATGCGCCTACGATGGTGCTCTTCAAACGCGGCGCAGAGGGTTGGGAAGTTCACGAACTGGTCCGCGACCCCATCGCCACCCCGGCCCCGGACCTGATCGCCGAGATCGCCGCCGGCCGGTTCACGCCGCTGCCCGCCCCCGTCACCGGGCTGAGCGTCGGCCCCGTCCGCATCCTGCCCCAGATCCCCGCGAGGACCCCATGACCCGTATCCTGATCACCGGCGGCGGCGGCTTCATCGGCCAGAAGCTCGCCCGCCAACTGGCCGAGACCGCGATGCTGCGCGGCGCCGAAATCACTGCGCTGACCCTGGCCGATCTGGAAGCGCCGACCGCGCCCTTCGCCCCGTTCCCGGTGGTCACCGTGCCCGCCGACATCTCTGACCCAGATGCCGTTACGGCCCTTTTCACAGACCCTTACGACATTATCTTCCATCTCGCCGCCGTGGTCTCCGGCGCGGCGGAGGCGGATTTCGACCTCGGCCTCCGGGTCAACCTTCAGGGCACGCTGAACCTCTTTGAGGCCGCCCGCGCCCAGCCCAGCACGCCGGTGGTCGTCTATACTTCCTCCGTCGCCGTCCATGGCGGCACCGCGCCCGATCCGGTGCCGGATGGGATCGAATTGAACCCGCAAACCTCCTATGGCACGCAAAAGGCGATCGGAGAGCTGCTGCTGAACGACTACACCCGTAAGGGCTTTCTCGACGGCCGCGGGCTGCGCCTGCCCACGGTCTCGATCCGTCCGGGCAAACCCAACGCCGCCGCATCCTCGTTCATGTCCGGCATCTTCCGCGAACCGATGCAGGGCCAGCCGGCCAATTGCCCGGTGGGACGCGACTTCGCGATCTGGCACACCGCGCCGCGCACGGTGGTGCGCAACCTGCTCTATGCCGCCGAGCTTGACGGCAGCGCGTTCGGCCCCAACCGCAACCTCAACCTGCCCGGCCGCACCGATACGGTCGGCACCATGATCGACGCGATGACCCGCGTTGCCGGACCGGACCCCGCCGCCCGGATCACCTGGGACCCCGATCCGACGATCGAACGCATCGTGCATGGCTGGCGCAACCGGTTCGACCCGGCCCAGGGCTTGGCCTTGGGCTTCGCCGCCGATGAGAGCTTCGAGAATTCGGTGCGCTGGTTTCTGGAAGACGACCGCGCATGAGCCAGGTGCGCCCGCGCGAGGACCGGCTGGGCGCCGCGATCCTGATCGTGCTGGGCGCGTTTCTGTGCTTCACGCTGATCGACACAATGGCGAAATGGCTGGCGCTGGCCGGCATTCCGGTGCTGCAGGTGGCGTTCCTGCGTTATGCCGGGCACGCGGTGTCCGCGCTCGCCATCTTCTGGCCGGCCGAGGGTAGCGCCGTCTTTCGATCGAACGCGCCAGGGCTGCAACTGCTGCGCGCGCTGTTTTTGCTGCTGGGCACCATCTTCAACTTCGTGGCGCTGGCGCATCTGCCGCTGACGGTGACGATCGCGATTTTCTTTGCCGCGCCCATCGTGGTCAGCCTTCTGGCGATCCCGATCCTGGGCGAACGCATTGGGCTGCGCCGGTTCGGCGCGATCCTGGTCGGATTTGCCGGTATCCTGGTGATCGCCGCGCCCTGGGACGCGAGCTTTCACTGGGCGCTGTTCTTCTCCTTCGGCGCCCTGCTTTGCGCCTCGCTCTACTTCATCCTCACCCGCGCCATCGCCGGGGTCGACGACAACCCCACCGGCCAGGTCATCACCAGTGTGCTGCCGACGCTGGCGCTGCTGCCCTTCGTGATCCACACGTGGGTCTGGCCGGATACCGCGACAGGCTGGGCGCTGGCCGCGCTGATCGGCGTCGCTGCCACCGCGGGGCACTCGCTGCTGACCGTCGGCTACCGCTATGCGCCCGCCTCCACGCTCGCGCCCGTGGTCTATTCGCAGGCGATCTTCGCCGCCGCGATCAGCTGGGCCGTCTTCGCCCAGCCACCCGACACACAGACCCTGGCCGGCACCGCGATCATCATCGGCGCCGGCATCTATATCTGGCGCCGCGAACGCGCCCTGCGACAGACGCCCGTGCCGCACCCCAGAACCGCAAGCTGACCGCCCACGCGCCTGATGCACCGGCGAAACCCGCGCCACGGGCCCCGAAGCCGGCGCAAGCCGGGTTTGGGGGTTGAAACCTGGCCGCGGCACGCGGCCTCCGCCGGGTCGGACCTTCACCAGCTGCCGCTGGCCCCGCCGCCGCCGGACCGCCCGCCGCCGAAAGACGACCGGCCCGAGCCTGACCCCGAAGAAGATGACGATTTCTTCGGGACCACCCGGGTTTCGCTGTCGGCAAAGCCGCAATGGCGGCAGGAATAGTCGATGCGCCGCAGCCCGGTGCTGGATGTCGTCGCCGCTTTCAGCACCTTGGTGTCGGTTTGCAGGGTTTTGTACCCACACGCGCCGCAAGCTCCGAATTTCGACAGCCACGCCGCATGCCGGCTGATCTGCAGCGCCGCGCAATCGGGGCATTCCCAGATGTCGTAATCGACCGAGCCGATGTATTCCTCAAGCCGCTGCCCGCCATCCAGATGCGCGTCATCGGCCTGCTCGGTCTGACGGAACATCCCGGCGCCACAGGCCGCGCAATCCCGCGGCCGGCGGCGCAGATAGGCGCGCAGCCCCCAGGCACCGGCCGCCACCGGCAGCGCCGCCAGCGCCACCAACCAGCCGCCCAGCCGCCTCAACCGGTCCAGGATTACCGCAAAGCCCCGCTCCAGCACTGTGCCCGACAATGCATCCGGCGGCGCGCCCGCGATCTCCACGATCGTCGCCGACACGCCGCGCTCGATCCCGTCCTGAAATCGCCCGTCCCTGAACGCCGGCAGAAACACGCGGTCGATCACCCGCTGCATGTCGCCGTCCCGGGCCCGACCATAGCCCGCACCCAGTTCGATCCGCATGTCCCGGTCACCCGACGACACCAGGATCAGCACCCCGTCGTTGCGCTGCGCGTCGCCGATACCCCAGGCGTTGAACAGCGCGGTGGCAAACGCTTCGTTGCCGCCGTCAAAGCCATAGCGCGCGCGGGAGACGATGGTCAGCACCGTCATCTCCACACCGGTGGCATCGTAGAGCGCGATCAGATCGTCGCGGATCCGGCTTTCGGCGCCGCCCTCCAGCAGCGCGGCGTAATCGTTGACATAGACGTTGTCATAGCCCGGCAGCACGCCCGCCGCGCGGGGCGCATCGAAGGCCGGCGGATCGGGCACATCCCCGGCCACGCGCTGCGGCTTGAACGCCATGCCCACGGCATAGCCCAGCACCAGCATCGCCATGGCAACGGTGGCGATTCCCAGACCCAGCCACCGCCACTCCTCCGGCCGCACGACCCTCAGCCGCGCCCGACCAGGGGCATCGCGGTGGCCATGACGGTCATGAACTGGACGTTCGCATCCAGGGGCAAACTGGCCATGTGCAGCACCGCCTGCGCCACATGGGTCGGGTCCATCACCGGCTCCACCTTCACCGAGCCGTCGGCCTGCGGCACCCCGTCCAACATCGGCCGCGCCATATCCGTCAGCGCGTTGCCGATATCGATCTGCCCGCAGGCGATGTTGAACGGCCGGCCGTCCAGACTAAGGGTCCGGGTCAGCCCGGTGATCGCATGCTTGCTGGTCGTATAGGGTGCCGAGCCCGGTCGCGGCGCCTGGGCGGAGATCGATCCGTTGTTGATGATCCGCCCCCCCTGCGGATCCTGCGCCCGCATTTGCGCAAAGGCCGCCCGGGCCACGTAATACGCGCCGGACAGGTTGACGTTCAGCACCGTCAGCCAATCCTCAATCGGGATCTCGTCGATCGGCCGGCCGGGCACGTTCGTGCCGGCATTGTTGAACACCGCATCGATCCGCCCCAGCCGCAACGCCGCCTGTTCGAACGCCGCCGCGACCGCGCCCGCATCGGTCACATCGCAGGGCATCACCAGCGCCGCCTCATGACCCGCGGCCACTTCCTCCAACGCCGCGGCCCGGCGGCCGATCAAGACGACGTTCCAGCCGGCCTCCAGAAACGCCGTTGTCGTCTCCGCCCCCAGACCGGACCCCGCGCCCGTGATCAAAATCGTCTGCATGTCATCCTCCCAACCGGCCTTTCTGTCCTGCATAGGCGGCTATGCCACCCAGGTCGAGCCATGAACACCGCTCACAAACCGCGCGCCAACCCGTGAAGCCGCGTGAATTGAATATCCGCCGCGGCCCCCCGATCTGCCCCTCACCACGCCGCAACATCGACACAGGAACAAAGAAATGCGCTTCGTCACCAAACGCCTGCACGCCTATATCGACTATCCCGTCGCCCTGACGCTGATCGTGATGCCCTTCGTACTGGGCCTGGGCGCCTCCAGCCCGTTCGCGTTGTGGCTGTCGGTCGCCACCGGCGCCGCCGCGCTGATCCTGACGCTGCTGACGGACCATCAGACCGGCGCGCTGCGGGTCCTGCCCTATTGGCTGCACCTGGCGGTCGATTTCGCCGCCGGCGCCACTTTTGTGGTCGCCCCGTTCGCATTGGGCTTCACCGGCATGGACGCTGCCTATTATTGGGCCTTCGGCGCCACCGTGCTGGCGGTCGTCAGCCTGCACCGGCCCGAGGAACAGCCCCACGCCGCGACCATCCCCGCAGAATAAGCTCCCCCAAAAGAAAACGGCCCGCGCCATCGAGCGCGGGCCGTTTGCGTGTTTTCTCGGGCGGCTGGCTTAACCCACCAGTTCCAAGCCGGAGAAGAAGAAGGCAATTTCTTCCGCCGCAGTTTCCGGCGCGTCCGAGCCGTGCACCGAGTTTTCGCCGATCGACAGCGCGAATTCCTTGCGGATGGTGCCGTCATCGGCCTCTGCCGGGTTGGTGGCGCCCATCACCTCGCGGTTCTTGGCAATCGCCTCTTCGCCCTCCAGCACTTGCGCCACGATCGGGGCGGAGCACATGAAGGCGACCAACTCGCCGAAAAACGGGCGGTCCTTGTGTACGGCGTAGAACTGGCCCGCCTGCGCCTCGGTCAAATGGATCCGCTTTTGCGCGATGATGCGCAGGCCCGCGGCCTCGAACTTCGCATTGATCTTGCCGGTCAGATTGCGGTTGGTCGCATCCGGCTTGATGATTGAAAAAGTGCGTTGGATCGCCATGGCCCTGCCCTTGTGCGCTGTTTCTCGGGCGGCGCCCTAACATGCGCGCGGGGCCAGGAAAAGGGGGCGCGGACCTGCCGGCCCGCCCATTGACAAGCCGCGGCGCCCGCCGCACCAACGCGCTATGCTGCGCATCGAAAACCTACGCTTCGGCATCGCCGGACGGCCGCTCTTCGAGGGGGCAAGCGCGGTCATTCCCGCCGGGCACAAGGTCGGGCTGGTGGGGCGCAACGGCACCGGCAAGACCACGCTGTTCCGCCTGATCCGCGAGGAACTCAGCCCCGAGGGCGGCAGTATCTCCCTAACCCGCGGCACCCGTATCGGCGGCGTCGCGCAGGAGGTGCCGGCCGGCCCCACGTCGCTGCTTGACACCGTGCTGGCGGCCGACACCGAACGCGCCGCGCTGCTGGCGGAGGCCGACACCGCCACCGATCCGACGCGGATCGCCGAGATCCAGATCCGCCTGGCCGATATCGATGCCCATTCGGCGGAGGCGCGCGCGGCCACGATCCTGGCGGGCCTGGGCTTTGACAGCGCCGCACAAGGGCGGGCCTGCGCCGATTTCTCCGGCGGCTGGCGGATGCGGGTGGCGCTGGCGGCGGTGCTGTTCTCCGCCCCCGATCTGCTGCTCTTGGACGAGCCCACGAACTATCTGGATCTGGAGGGCACGCTGTGGCTGGAAAGCTATCTGGCACGTTACCCGCATACCGTCCTGTTGATCAGCCACGACCGTCAGATCCTGAACCGCGCGGTGGGGGCGATCCTGCATCTGGAGGCGCACAAGCTGACGCTTTACCAGGGCAGTTTCGACACATTCGCCCGGATGCGTGCCGAACGCGCGGCGCAGGCCGCGACACAGGCCAAGAAACAGGCCGCGACACGGGCGCGTATGCAATCCTTCATCGACCGGTTCCGCTACAAGGCGTCGAAGGCGCGGCAGGCGCAGTCGCGGATCAAGGCGTTGGAGCGGATGACGCCGATCGCGGAGTTGATCGAAACGCAGGTCGCCGGTTTCGCCTTTCCCGACCCCGAGGATCTGTCACCACCGATCATCCGGCTGGAGGATGTCGCGGTGGGCTATGACGGTCCGCCGGTCTTGCGCGGGCTGAACCTGCGCATCGACCAGGATGACCGCATCGCGCTGTTGGGCGCGAACGGCCAGGGCAAATCGACCTTTTCCAAGCTGATCTCGGGCCGGCTGACGCCGGTGTCGGGGCAGATCCACGCCGCGCGCAAGCTGCGCATCGGCTATTTCGCGCAACACCAGGTGGACGAATTGGTGTTGGCGGAAACGCCGCTCGACCATCTGCGCCGCGCCCGGCCCGACACAGCGCCGGCCAAGCTGCGCGCGATGCTGGCCGGCGGCGGGATCGGGGCGGAGATCGCCGAGACGCCGGTGCAAAAGCTTTCGGGCGGGCAAAAGGCGCGGCTGGCGCTGCTGCTCGCCACGCTGGACGCGCCGCATTTGATCATCCTGGACGAGCCGACCAACCACCTGGACATCGAAAGCCGCGAGGCGCTGGTGCAGGGGCTGACCGCCTATGGCGGCGCGGTGATCCTGGTCAGCCACGACCCGCATCTGATTGATCTGATCGCCGACCGGCTATGGCTGGTCAAGGACGGGGCGGTGCGCGCCTATGACGGCGATCTGGACGGCTATGCCCGGCAGATCCTCGGCACACCCGACCGCATGCGTACGCGACCGGCGGCGAAGAAGCCGCCGCCGTCGCCCAAGCGTGAAGATCTGCAGGCGGATCTGCGTAAGTGCGAAACCCGGCTTGAGAAGCTGGAAGAAATGCGCGCCGCCCTCGACCGGCGGCTCGCCGACCCCACGCTTTATGACGGCGCACACGACGAGATGGTGCGGCTGCAGCAGAAACGTGCCGAGGTCGAGGCCGGCCTGGCGCGGGCGGAGGCGCTTTGGACCGCGGCGGTGGACCGGCTGGACGCGGCCGGCGGCGCCTGAACCGGACGGTCGCGGCGTGGCCGCAGGCGCGCCGCACCCCTGCCATGGCGATTGGCATTGCCGGGCCAAGATGTCACAAGGGGCGGCTATGACGGAATCCGAGATCATGCGCCTGCTTTATCTGGGGCTACTGGGCCTGCTGGTCGGCGGGTCGCTTTTCGCGATGACGCGAAGCGGGCTGAGCCAGACGTTGCGCAATGCCGCGATCTGGAGCGCGATCTTCGGTGTCGCGGTGCTGGGCTACAGCCAGCGCGACCTGATCCTGGCGGATCTGGTTCCGGGCCGGGCGCTGACCATGTCGGACGGCACGGTCGCGCTGACCCGGGCGGCCAATGGCAGCTTCGAGGCGGTGGCCTCGGTCAACGGCACGGAGATCCGATTTCTGGTCGACACCGGCGCCAGCGACGTTGTGCTGAGCCTGGCCGATGCCGAACGGGTGGGGCTGAACCCCGACGCGCTGAACTTCAGCGGCAGGGCGCAGACCGCGAACGGCACCGTGCGCATCGCGCCGGTGCTGCTGGACAGCGTGCAACTGGGCGGCCACGAGGACCGGTTCGTGCGCGGGTCGGTCAACTCCGGAGAGTTGAACGTCTCGCTTTTGGGCATGAGCTATCTGGAACGCTTCGAGCGGATCGAGATCCAGCGCAACCGCATGCTGCTGGTGCGCTGAGGCGGAACGGTCACACGCGGCGGATGCGGCGGCCCGGAAATGGGTTGAAACCCATCCTACGCGCCGTGGCAGACGGCGGTGCGCGACGGGGACCGCCCCCGTTCCGGCCAGAGCCGGAACCGCCGGGCCGCGGCCCGGCGCGCCTCCGCCCGCGGAGGCGGGGGGCTTTTCGGCGCTCCATGGCGGGCGACTTTAGCCCGGTTCGGTGCGGGCCTGCTCTGACCAGGGGCCGTCTTTCTGCGCCCAGTAGATGCCCGACACCCCGCCATCGCGGACCCGAACCCAATCTTCGCGCGCCGCCGCCAGCGATGCGGAATCGCGCCCGTCGAACAGAAGGCAGACCCGGTCGTAGGCCGCGGCCTCGCCAGGGTCGACGCGCGCGCCTTCGACCAGCATCAGCACCTTGGCGCCGTTCGGGTTCTCCGCGCGCGTGGTCAGAAACACCGGCTGGCGCGCATCCTGGCCCATCTCCGCCGTGCCATGCGGCAGAAAGGACGCATCATCGAAACTCCAGAGCAGGTCGTCGAGCCCCGGCAGCGCCGTCTCCGCCCCGGCGCGCAGCACCACGGGCCAGCCGCGGTCCAGCGCGCGTTGCAGCAGATCCGGCAAGGCCCGCGCCAGCGGCGTCGTGGTGAGGTGGTAGAACATCACCTCGCCCATGGTTCAGCCCTGGAACCGCTCCGCAATCAGCCGGTCGAGCGCGCGCACGCCCCACCCCGTCGCCCCGCGCGGTGCGAAATCGGTGCCGTCCTTGCGCGAAGCCACGCCGGCGATATCGAGGTGGATCCAGGGCATGTCGTCCTTGACGAAGCGCTGCAGGAACTGCGCCGCGGTGATCGCCCCAGCCGGCCGGCCGCCGACATTGGACATATCGGCGATGCGGCTGGAGAGCTGCTTGTCATAGGCCGGGCCGAGCGGCAGCCGCCAGGCGCCCTCTTCCTCTGCCCCGGCGGCGGCCAAAAACGCCTCCGCCAGCGCATCGTCATTGGCGAACACCCCGGCATTATGATGGCCAAGCCCGATGATCACCGCCCCGGTCAGTGTCGCCAGATCGATCATCGCCGCGGGTGCGAACCGGTCCTGCGCATACCAAAGCACATCGGCCAGCACCAAACGGCCCTCGGCATCCGTGTTGATGACCTCGATCGTGTCACCCTTCATCGAGGTCACCACATCGCCCGGCCGCTGCGCGTTGCCATCGGGCATGTTCTCCACCAGCCCCACGAGCCCGACCACATTGGCCGGGGCCTTGCGCGCGGCGACCGCGTGCATCACGCCGGCCACCACCGCCGCACCGCCCATGTCCATGGTCATGTCTTCCATGCCGCCGGCGGGTTTCAGGCTGATGCCGCCGGTGTCGAACACGACCCCCTTGCCCACCAGGGCCAGCGGCGCGGCGTCCTGCGCGCCACCCTCCCAGCGCATGACCACGACCTTGGACGGGCTGACCGAGCCCCGGCCGACGCCAAGCAGCGCGTTCATGCCCAGATCGGCCAACGCCGGTTCTTCCAGCACCTCGACCGAGACGCCCAGATCGCTCAGCGCCTCCAGCCGGGTGGCGAACTCGGTCGTGGTCAGCACATTGGCGGGCTCGTTGGTCAGATCGCGGGTCAGAAACACCCCGCCGGCCACGGCGATCGGCGCGGCCGCGGCGGCCTCGACATCCGCCGGTTTGGTCGCAGCCACGGTGATTTCAGGCACCATCTGCGCGCCATTGGCGGATTTATGCGCGGTGAAGGCATAGTTGCGCAGCAGCGCGCCGCCCACCAGATCGGCGGCGCGGCGCAGGCTGTCGGCCTCGATCCGCAGCGGCGCCCCGGTGCTGGCCGCCTTGGCGATGGCCGCCCCAGCCCGGCGGGCGGTCTCGGCATCGGCGGTGCGGTCTAGCTTGACGAGAACCAGCCGTTCGGCCGCCATGCCGCCGGGAAAGCCCAGCACCCGGGTCTGACCCTGTTTCAGCTTGCCGAACGCCTCGCTTTCCACCGCCCGGGCCACCGCCCCGCGGCTCAATCGGTTGGCGCGCGCCGCGGTGCGGCCCAGCTTGCCGTCGGCGCCGATCAGAACCGCGAGTGTCCCCTCGGCCTCTGCCAAAGCGTCGAGCGCGGTTTCGGTGAAGGTCGTCTTGGCCAGATCGGTCATGTGTCGGCGCGCCCCCTGCTGATCTCCGCCCTATCTAGCCCCGCCCCGTGCGGTTGACCAGCCACCGCCACGCCTGCCATTACGGAACCCGTGCCAAAGCAAAGGCGGATCGGATTGCAACACGCCGACGCTGGGATTTTGCACTGAGGGGGAGAATCCGGACCGGAAACCGTTGTCGGACTGCGTCGGTTCGAAACGGGGTCGGTCCGCGGGCCGCGTCGCGGTCGGGAGACATGCCGCGCCATGCGCCAGCTTGACCGCTATATGTTCCGTCAGATGACCGCGGCCTTCCTGCTGTTCTGCCTGATCCTGACCGGCGTTATCTGGCTGACCCAGGCGGTGCGGCTGATCGATACGGTGCTGTCCGCCGGCCAGTCGGCGGTGCTGCTGGTGGAACTGTCGCTGCTGGTGCTGCCGCGCGTGCTTGGCGCGGTAATCCCGCTGGCGGGCTTCGCGGCGGTGATCTACACCGTCAACAAACTGTATTCCGAGGCCGAGTTGGTGGTGATGATGATGGCCGGCCAGGGGCCCTATGCGCTGGCCCGGCCGGTGGCGGTGTTCGCTGTCGGCCTAAGCCTGCTGACGCTGGTGATGACCAACGCCATCGCGCCGGCCGGCGAGCGTCGGCTGGATGCGGGGCGGCAGGCGATCGCCGCGGAACTGGCCAATTCGCTGCTACGTGAGGGGCGGTTTCTCTACCCAACCGACGGGCTGACCGTCTTTATCCGCGAGGCCGATCCCGATGGCCGCATGGCCGGGCTGTTCCTGCATGACGAACGCGACCCGAACCGCCCGGTGACCTATACGGCGGAACGGGCGGCGCTGTTGCGCGACGGGCCGGTCGCGCGGCTAGTGATGTCGAACGGCGCCGCGCTCAGCTATGCCGGGCGCGAGGACCGCCTGGCGCGCGTGCAGTTCGACGAATTCACCTACGATCTGTCCGACCTTCTGAACCCCGCCGAGGCCGGGCCGACCCGCGCGGGGTCGATGTCCACACTGGCGCTGATCGCGCCCGGCACAGCGGCGCTGGCATCAGAGACCTTCCGCCACGGGCGCTTTATGGCGCGGGGGCATGAGCGCATCGTCTATGGCCTGCATGCGCTGGTGCTGCCGGTGCTGGCGGTGGCGGTGATGCTGACCGGCGGCTATCGGCGCCGGGGCTTCGGACAGCGGATCCTGGCCGCGGCCTGCGCCGGCGCGGTGCTGATCGCGGCCGCGGTGGCGGTGAAGTCCATCGTCGTCGGCGCGCCGGCGGCTTGGGCGGTCAGCTACCTGCCCTCGGCCCTGGGCGCCGCGGTCTGCGCGCTGTTGCTCTACCGCGCGACCCGGGCGCGGACGCTGCCCGCCGGGGGCCAACCGGCGTGACGCTGTCGTCCTATATCACGCAGCGCTTTCTGCGAAACGTGACGCTGGTTCTGGTGGTCATCGCCGGGGTGGCGGCGCTTTTGGCCTCGATCGAGAACACCCGCATCGCCGCCGCCAATAACGCCACTCTCTTGGAAGCCGGCGCGCTGACGCTGTTCCAATTGCCCGATATCCTGTCGCAGACGCTGCCGCTGATCGTCATGCTGGGCGCGCTGGCGACCTTTCTGGGCCTATCGCGCAACAGCGAGATGGTGGTGGTGCGCGCCTCCGGCGTCTCTGCCCTGCAGATGCTGTTCCTGCCGGCCCTGGCCGCGGCAACGCTGGGTGTGGTGGCGGTGACGGTGGTGAACCCGATCGTGGCCTATGCCACTGTGCGGGCCGAGGAAACTAAGGCCGTGATCCAACAGCGCGACATCAGCATCCTGTCGGTCAGCGCCCAGGGCCTGTGGCTGCGTCAGGGGCTGGAGACCGGACAGACCGTCATCCAGGCCGGCCGTGTCAGCGAGGATGGCGCGCTGCTGTCCGGGGTCAGGCTGCACCAATTCGACATCGACAACCGCCTGGTCGCGCGGATCGAGGCACAATCCGCGCAGCTGGTCGAAAACGCCTGGCTGCTGCGCGGCGTGCGGCGATGGGATTTGACCGAACGCCGCCAGGGCGCAGAGGGCCTGCCGGAGGAACTGGTGCAACTCAGCCTGCCGACCAATCTGACCCGCGCGCAGATCCTGGACAGTTTCGCCACGCCCGCGGCGATCGAGATCTGGGCCCTGCCCGGTTTCATCCGCAGCCTGGAACGCGCCGGGTTCACGGCAACGCCGCACAAGGTGTTTTTCCACAGCGAACTGGCGCGCCCTGCGCTTTTCATCGCCATGGTGCTGATCGGCGCCGGCTTTTCGTTGCGCCATGTCCGGTTCGGCCAGACCGGCGTGATGATCCTGCTGGCGATCTTTGCCGGCTTCGTGCTGTATTTCTTCAAAGACATCGCAGAGACGCTGGGCGGCACCGGCGCGATCCCGATCCTGCTGGCGGCATGGAGCCCGCCGGCGGCCGCGATCCTGCTGGCCACGGCACTGCTGCTGCATCTGGAGGATGGCTGAATGCGCAGCCTGATCCTTGCCCTCTGCCTGGCGCTGCTGGCCACCGCCGCCGCGGCGCAGCAAGGCAGCGACCGGGTGGCGCTGTTCGCCGACCGCATCCGCTATGACAACACTACCCAGCAGATCGTGGCCAGCGGCAATGTCGACGTCTATTTCCAGAACAACCGCCTGACCGCAGGCGCCATCCGCTATGACGGCAACACCGGCACCATCCGCGCGGAGGGCGAGATACGGCTGGAAAGCAGCGACGGCGTGGTCATCCTGGCCTCCCTGGCAGAGTTGAGCGACGACTTTCAGGACGGTCTGGTTCAGGGCGCCCGGCTGATCCTGAACGAACAGTTTCAGGTCGCCGCGGTGGAAGGCGCACGCGAAGGCGGGCGGTTCAACTCGTTCTTCAAGACCGTCGCCAGCAGTTGTTCGGTCTGCGAGGACCACCCCCGCCCGATCTGGCGCATCCGCGCCCGCCGCGTGACCCATGACGAAGAACGTCAGCGGCTGTATTTCGACAACGCCTTCCTCGATATCTTCGGCCTGCCGGTGTTGTATCTGCCGCGCATGCGCGTGCCGCAGCCCGGCGTGGCGCGCGACAGCGGGTTTCTGATCCCGGAATTCGAAAACTCCGACATCTTCGGGCTGGGCGTGAAGCTGCCCTATTACTTCACGCTGGGCGACCACGCCGATCTGACGGTCACGCCGTTCCTGACCACCGGCGGGGCGGTGATCCTGGAAAACGAGTATCGGCAGAAGTTCCGCAACGGCCAGTTGGACACGTTCGGCATTATCTCTCTGACCGACGGGCTGGATGCCGACGAGTTTCGCGGGTTTCTCAGCCTGGACGGCGATTTCGACCTGCCGCGCGATTTTCTGCTGGAGTTTTCGCTGAACGGGGTCAGCGACCGCAGCTTTCTGGCGCAGTTCGACTATACCCGCATCGACCGGCTGGAAAGCTTCATCAGTCTGAACCGGGTGCGGGAGACCACGTTCTTCGACGCCCGGCTGGAGGGGTTCCAAAGTCTGCGCGACATCAGTGTCGAGCCGCAGTCCGAAATCGCCCAGGTCCTGCCGCAGATCGCCTATCGCCAGGTGCATACCGACACGCTGGGCGGCACGCTGGGGCTGGAGGCCGGCGCGCTGGGGCTGGTGCGCGAGGAAGGCATCGACAGCCTGCGTCTGAGCGCGGCGGCGGATTGGGAACGCGATGTCGTGCTGCCCTTCGGGCTGGTCGCCAAGGGCATCGCCGCGATCAACGGACAGGCCTATACGCTGAACGATGCGCCCGGCTTCGACGATGGCGTGCTGGGCCGGTTCACCCCCACCATCGGCGCCGAGTTGCGCTGGCCGCTGTCGCGCACCGGGCGCCGCGCCACCACGGTGATCGAGCCCATCGCGCAGGTCCTGTATTCGGAAACCATCGGCGATGAGGATGTGCCCAACGAGGACAGCCTGCAGCCCGAGTTTGACGAAACCAATCTGTTCGCGCTGAACCGCTTTCCCGGGATCGACGCGCAGGAAACCGGGTTCCGGCTGAATGTGGGCGGGCGCATCACGCGCTATGACGCCTCGGGCATCGATGTCGCCTTTACCTTCGGCCAGGTGTTCCGCGACACGCTGGACAACGACTTTCCGGATTTCACCGGGCTGGCCTCGCGCGCGTCGGACTACGTCACCGCGCTGACCGTGACCACGCCGCAAGACCTGGATCTGACCGGGCGGGCGCTGTTCGACGAGGATCTGGAATTCGAGCGGGCGGAGTTCGAAATCGACTACAGCCTGGGCCCGTTCGATTTCTTCGGCAGCTACACGTTTCTTGACGAAGAACCCGACGACCCGTTCCTGGGATTTATCGCCGAACGTCAGGAATTCGCGCTGGAGGGGCGCTATCAGGTCAACCCCAACTGGGCAGTGCGCGGCGCCTGGCGCTTTGACATCACCGACCGTGAAAGCCTGTTCGCCGGCGGTGGCGTCACCTTCGGCAACGAATGCCTGTTCGCGGAACTGGATGTCGGCCGGCGCTTCACCGACTTCAACGCCGTCCCGCCCAGCACGGAAGTGTCCTTCAAGGTGGAGTTGACCGGGTTCGGCGCCAAGGGGCGGGACTTTCCCGCCCGGGTCTGCCGGGGTATTTGACAGCCATGCGGATGATTCGAGCAGGTTTTTTGTCCGCCGCGCTGCTGCTGGCCACGGCCCCGGCGATGGGGCAGAGCTTCGAACCGGTGATCGTGGTCAACGAAAAGGCGATCACGCAATTCGAGATCGTCCAGCGGGCGCGGTTTCTGAACGCGTTGGGCGCCAGCGGCGATGCCCTGGCGCTGGCGCGCGAGCAACTCATAAACGACCGGCTGCGCGAGGCGGTCATCGAACGCTTCGAGATCGAGGTCACCGAGGAAGAGATCGACCAGTCGGTCGCGAATTTCGCCGGGACCCGCGGGCTGGAGGTGGGCGAGCTATACGCAGGGCTCGACGGCGCCGGTATCGCGGAGGAGACGCTAAGACAGTTTCTGGCCGTGCAAATCGGCTGGCGCAACTTCGTCCAGCGCCGCTTCGCAGCCGCGCGCGGGTGACCGAAGAGGACCTGGACCGCGCCTTGGATTTCGCCCGGCGCCCGGTGCAGGAAAGCGTGCTGCTGCAAGAGATAGCCATCGATATCGAGGAGTTCGGCCCCGACCGTGCCTCGGAACTGGCCCAGGATCTGTCGCGCGATCTGAACCGTGGCGGCAACTTCGAGGCCGCGGTGCGCGAGTATTCCCGCGCGCCGTCGGCATCCAGCGGCGGGCGGTTGAAATGGGTCGCGGCCAGCGAGTTGCCGGGGCCGGTGGTCAACCAGG
>JBCDDF010000062.1:0-16124 GCA_039180525.1 Pseudomonadota bacterium | reverse complement strand
TCATCCCGATCGTCATTCTGATCGCGGCGCTGTTCTCGGGCTATTCGGTGATCCGGGCGGGGACCTATGCCATCGCCGCCTCGGCCGTGGTCAGTTGGCTGACGCCCTATCGGATGGGCCCGCGCACGGTACTGCGGGCGTTGAATCTGTCCACCCGGCTGTCGATCCAGATCATCGCCGTCTGCGCCTGTGCGGGCATCATCGTCGGTGTGATTTCGCTGACCGGCATCGGCGCGCGGTTCTCCAGCCTGCTGTTGGATCTGGCGGGCGTCAGTCAGTTGCTGGCTCTGGTTTTCGCCATGCTGATCTCGATCCTTCTGGGCATGGGGATGCCGACCACCGCCGCCTATGCGGTGGCGGCGTCGGTGGTGGCGCCGGGATTGGTGCAGCTTGGCATTTCACCGCTGGTGGCGCATTTCTTCGTGTTCTATTTCGCCGTGGTCTCTGCGATCACGCCGCCGGTCGCACTGGCCTCTTACGCCGCGGCGGGGATTTCGGGTGCGAACGCGATGGAGACGTCGGTCGCGTCCTTCAAGGTGGGCATCGCGGCCTTCATCGTGCCGTTCATGTTCTTCTACAACGCCGCGCTTTTGATGGATGGGGTGTGGCACGAGATCCTGCGGGCCGGGATCACCGCGGTGGCGGGCGTGTTCCTGCTGTCGGCCGGGGTGCAGGGCTGGTTTATCGGCGGCCGCGCCGGCTGGCTTTCGCGCGCGCTGCTTGTGGCTGGTGCGCTGATGATGATCGAGGGCGGCCTGATTACGGATGCCGGCGGGGTCGTGCTGGCGGTCGTGGCCTATCTTGCGCGGGCCGCCGGTGCACGCGCCAAGCAGGACGTGGCGAACCCGGAGGTGCCGACCCGGGCCGAGCGCTAGGGGTTTGCCGTGCGATGCCTCCGGCGGGGATATTTGGGGACCGAAGAAGACGTGGTGCGGTCTCAAGGCCGGGCGGGTGTGCAGCGCTCTGATCGTCGCCACGGGCGCGCGGCGCAGGACAAGCGGCGGTGCCCGGGTTCTGTACCGCCCGGCTGTGTTTGGGGGTGACGCTGCGGGGCGACGGGTGCGCCGCGGCGTGCCCGAACCCGTGCGCTATGCGCCGTGCGTCAAAACCGGTCGAGCAGTCGGCGCAGATAGTCCAACTCGCCCTCGGGCCGGGATTGCTCGCTGGAGCGGCGGCGGATTTCGTCGAACAATTCCTGCGCCCGCCGCATCGGGTCGACGCCGGGCAGCATGTTCTCGTCGGTGCGGATGTCGCCGCGCGATCCGGCCGGGCGGCCCAGCGGGTCGCGGTTGTCGCGCGCCATGCCGTCGCCCTGCTGTTCGCCGGCATCGCCCTGGTTCTGTTGCGCCTGCTGCTGCAGTTCCTCGCCCAGCCCGCGGATGCCTTCGCGCAGGGCATCCATCGCATCGGCCTGGCGGTCGAGCGCGTCGTTCAACTCTCCCGCATCCAGGTTGTCGCGCGCCTCGCCCATCTGGCGTTCGGCCTCTTCCAATTGCCGGCGCGCCTCCGAGCCCTCGGGCGTGCCCGGCCCGGGCAGGCGGCCGCGCAATTCGTCCAGCATCTGGCGCAGCGCCTCTTGCCGTTGGGCCAGGGCATCGGCGTTCGGACCGGGCTGCGGCTGCCCCTGGCCGCGCTGGCCCGGCTGCGGCTGACCCGGTTGGCCCAGTTGCGGAAGCTGGCCGAACGGGCGCTGTTGGCCCTGCTGGCCCTGACCCTGCTGGCCGGGCTGGCGGTTCTGATTGAACTGGCGCTGCAACTCCTGAAAGCTCTCATCGGCTAGGCCCTGTTGCTGGCGCAGCGTGTCCTGCAATTCCTGCATCATCTGCTGGCCTTGCTGTTGCTGGCCCTGGCCGCCCTGCTGCGCCTGCATCTGCAGGTTCTCCAAAAGCTGCTGCAACTGCTCCAGCAGCGCCTGCGCCTGTTCCTGCTGGCCGCTTTGCGCGAGTTCCTCGATCCGGTCGAGCAATTCCTGCAACTGGTCCTGGGTCAGCTCTATGGTCTCGCCCTGGGGCTGTTCGGCCAGTTGATCGGGGTTTTGCAGTGCCTCCTGCGCCAGTTGTTCCATGTAGTCCTGCATCGCCTCGCGCAACTCTTGCATTAACTCGGCGATCTCGTCCTCGGTGGCGCCGTTCTCCAGCGCGTCCGACAGCCGCTCCTGCGCGCGGCGCAGGCGCTCGCGGGCATCGGCCAGGTTGCCGTCTTCCACCGCCAGGGCCGCGTTCCACAGCAGTTCGGCGATATCCTCTTGCTCGGCCGCGTCCAGCCCGTCCTCGCGCGCATAGCCCAGCCGGCGCAGCGCCATGCGGGTCATCAGAAAGGCGGTGGTGTTGGTGAACACATCCTCGGGTGCTGCGGTAATGACGCGCAGCATCTGATCGACGCGGTCGGCATTGTCGCGGGTCCACAAAAGATCGCGCCGCTGTTCCAGAAGCGCGCGCGCCAATGGGTCGAAGAACCGCCGCCCGGGCAGGATGGCCTGCACCGTCGCGGTGCCGGTCTGTTCGGCCGCGTCCCACGCGGTCAGCCGGATCGTCACCGGCAGCCCGACCCAGGGGTGTTTGGACAGATCCTCGATCAACGTCTCCGTCACGTCCGTGGTGTCGCCGGAAAACGGCATCGGCAGATCCAGAAGGATCGGGTCGCGCGGTGTGGGCGCGGCAACCAGCCCGTGGCGCCGGTCGACCTGTGCCAGATCGAGCACGATCTCGGCCTCGGCCCGGTTCACCGCGTAATCGTCGGTGGCAGTGTAGCTGAGTTCCATCGCGCCCGAGGCCGCGCGTTCGACCGGGCCTTCGGGGCCGATCTGCGGCGGCGCGTCGGGCAGCATGGTGACATCCCAGGCCGCAACCTCCGTGCCGGCGCTGACCAGCGCGAAACGGCCATCGCCATTGACCGCGAATTGCGCGCTGCTGATCCCCTCGGCGATGTCCGACAGGGGCGTCGCGTTGCCGGAGACGCTTTCCTCAAGCACATGGCCGGTGTCGACGCCATAGACCCGCACGGTGACCTGCGTGCCCACCGGCAGATCCAGGACCGCAGGCGCGTCCTCGTTCAGATAGAGCGTCGGGCGGCCGGTATAGGCGGGCGGGCTGGCCCAGGCCTCGAAACTGGGGCCGGCGGCGATCTGCGGCCCGCCGGCGCCGGAGACGTTGGGCAGAACCACGGGCTCCGGCGCACGGGCGAAAAACGCTGCGGCGACCAGCGCGACCACGGCGGCAAGGCGCAGCGCCCAGGGGTCGCGCGCGGCGACGCTGAGATTGGGGCGCATCGCGCGGGCACGCGCCGCCAGCCCGGCCATGCGCCGCATGTGATGGGCCCAAAGCGCATGCGCCCCGGCATCGCCCAGGCCCACGGCCAGCGTGTCGTTCAGCGCCGCGATCGGTCGGCCCGGCAATTCGTCGTCCAGCCGCGCCACCGCGGCCGTGCGATCGGGCCAGCGAAAGCCGCGGATGCCCCAGACGAGCGCACCCAGAAGGGTTGCGCCGAAGGCACCGATCAGAACCAGACCCACCGCGGGCGACACCAGCCCCAGCCCGCCAAACGCCCAGAAGGCGACGCCCGCCATGGCCAGCGTCGGCACCGGCCAGAACGCCTGTGCCGCGCGTTCGGCGGCCAGCGCCCGGGCAGAGCGTTTGACCTGCGCCTCCACGGCGCGCGCGGCGGCCTCGGTCTCGCGCCGTTGCGCATCGGGTTGCTGTTGGTCGGATCTCTGCACGTCTGCCTCCGCGTCAGCGGCGGGAACGGTTCTTGCGCCGAGTCACTCCAGCCATGCCGGTATGGTATCGCGCGAAATCATTTCGTCAAAGCTCGGCCGCGCCCGCACCACGGCGAAGCGGTCGCCATCGACCAGCACCTCGGGCACCAGCGGGCGGGAGTTGTATTCCGAGGCCATCACCGCGCCATAGGCGCCGGCGGACCGGAACGCGACCAGATCGCCATCCGCCAGCGGCGGCAGGGCGCGGGCGCGGGCGAAGGTGTCGCCGGTCTCACACACCGGGCCGACCACGTCATAGGGCTGCAACGCGCCGGGCGCGGCTTCGACCACGGGCACGATATCATGGTGGGCGTCGTACATCGCCGGGCGGATCAGGTCGTTCATCGCCGCGTCCAGGATCAGAAAGTCGCGCCCTGCGCCGTGTTTGACATAGATGACCTGCGCCAGCAGCAGCCCGGCATTGCCGGCGATCAGCCGGCCGGGCTCGATTTCGATCTCAGCACCCAGATCGCCCACGGTTTCGTGAATGATACGGCCGTAATCGCTGGGCAGCGGCGGGGCCTCGTTGCTGCGGGTATAGGGGATGCCCAGGCCCCCGCCCAGATCGATCCGGTCGATCTTATGGCCCGCCGCGCGCAGCGCGCGGGTCAGATCGGCGACCTTCAGGAACGCATCGCGATAGGGGTCGAGCGCGGTCAGTTGCGAACCGATGTGCACGTCGACCCCCACCACCTGCAGGCCGGGCAGCGCGGCGGCGGTGGCATAGGCCTCCATCGCCTCCACGATCGGGATGCCGAACTTGTTTTCCGACTTGCCGGTGGAGATTTTCTCGTGCGTGCGCGCATCCACGTCCGGGTTGACGCGCAGGGTGATGGGCGCGGTCGCCCCCATGCCGGCCGCCACCGCCGACAGCATGTGCATCTCTGGCAGGCTTTCGACGTTGAACTGCCGGATCCCGCCCGCCAGCGCCTGGCGCATCTCTTCCGCGGTTTTGCCCACGCCGGAAAAGACGATCCGCGCGCCGGGCACCCCGGCGGCGCGGGCCCGGGCATACTCGCCGCCCGACACCACATCCATCCCCGCGCCCAACCGTGCCAGGGTTCGGATGACGGCCAGGTTCGAATTGGCCTTCATCGCATAGCAGATCAGGTGATCGAGCCCGGCCAACGCCTCCTCAAACACGCGGTAGTGGCGAGTCAGTGTGGCGGTGGAATAGACGTAAGCTGGCGTGCCGACTTGGGCCGCGATTTCGGGCAGGGGCACATCCTCGGCATGCAGGATGCCGTCACGATAGAGGAAATGGTCCATCAGTCGCGCGGGCGGGAACGCAGGAACAGATAGAGCGGCAGGCCGCAGGAGACGCCGATGCAGAACGTCGCGGGGATGGCGATCAGGCTGGTCCAGTCGCGCCGCACCGACACCTCGGCGATGATGAAGACGGTCAGCGCCACGGCGGCGATGGTCAGATCCCAGACCAGACCGGAGGTCGACAGGTTGGCGTGCCAGGCATCGACCATGGCCATCAGCGACCAGGTGTTCTGGTTGAACCAGGACACGAAGTAATACATCGGCACGATCGCGCCGATCACAGCCAGGATGAGATAGAGAATACGCAAGCCCGTCATCGCGGCGCACCTAGCCCGCGGGCGATGGCCGGTCAAGCGCCGCTGACGGCGGCGCGCTTGGTGCTATAATCGCGGCATGGATCCTGGAACTGCCGCCGTGCCGCCCAACCCCGCCGCCCGCGCGGCGTTTCTGGCGTTGGCGGGGCTCGCTGCGGCCACGATGATCACGCAGACAGGGATCAATATCGATCGGCATGGCGGGCTGGGCCCGGCGCTTTGGTCCATGGCCCGGTTCTTCACGCTGTGGACGAACACCGCCCTGGTGCCGGCGGCGCTGTGGGTCGCGCTGCGCCCGGATGACCGGCGCGCGGTCAGTGCCTTTGCCGGTGTGGCGCTGTGCGCGGTGTTCGTCGGCCTGATCTATCACCTGCTGCTGGCGGCGCGGCACGATCCCAGCGGCATCGCGGCGCTGACCAATGTGCTGCTCCACGGCCTCAATCCCGCCGCCGCGGTCGCGCTGTGGGCGCTGGTTGTGCCGCATGGCTGGCTGCGGCGGGCCGATCCGTTCTGGTGGAGCCTGTTTCCGCTGACCTATCTGGCCGCCTTTCTGGTGCGCGGCATGGTCACGGGCCGGTATCCCTATTTCTTCCTGTCGCCCGCCGAACTGGGCTGGCCGGCGGTGGTCGCCAATGCCGCGGGGCTGCTGCTGGCGTTTCTGGTCGCGGGCCAGGCACTGGTGGCGTTTGACCGGTATCTGGGCCGCGGGGACCGGCAGGCGCAGCGTGTGGAGTAGACCATGGGCATGGCGGAACCCTTTGCGCAAATGCTGAGCGGCGGGCGCCCGAACTCATTGGGGCGCACCATCGAGGTTGTCGATGTGGTGCTGGCCGATCCGGACCGTTTCGGTGAACTGTTCGACTGCTACCGCAGCGCGAATGCGGTGGTGCGTCTGCGCACGTCGAACGCCATGAAACGGGTGGAGGCGGCGCGGCATGACCTGCTGGCCCCCTACATCGACCGGTTCATCGCCGAGATCGGGCCGCTGGATCAGGCCTCGGCGCAATGGACGCTGGCGCAGCGGTTTGGGCGGCTGGCCGGGGGCATGCGCCCCGAACAGCGGGCCGGGGCGCAGAAGCTCATGCAGCGCAATCTAGCGGGCCATGACGACTGGATCGTGCTGAGAGCTTCGATGGGGACGCCGGCTGACCGGGCCGCGCGTGATGATGCGCTCAAGAACTGGCTGCTGCCGCATCTGCACAGCCTTGCCGGTGACGGCCGCACGACCGTCGCGTTGCGTGCCGCCAAAAGCCTCAAGGCGCTGGGCGCCTAACGCGGCGCGGGTGCGGCCAGCGCCTGGCGCAGGGCGGTTTCGAACCCGCGGGGATTCTCGGCATGCAGCCAATGGCCGGCATCGGCGACGGTTTCGATCCGCGCATTCGGGAACAGGGCCCGCAGCGCCGGTTCATGGGCGCCGCCGACATAATCCGAGGCGGCGCCGCGCAGCACGGTGACGGGTCGGTCGGAACGGGCCAGCCCGCCCGGAAACCCCATGATCGCCGGCATCTGATCGCCCAGCGCGTCCAGGTTCAACAGCCAGCGCGGGCCGGTGTCGCCCAGGCTTAGGCTTTGCAGAAGGAACGCCCGCAGCGGCGCTTCGGGGATATGCGCGGCGAGTTGGGCATCGGCCTCGGCCCGGCGGGTGACGCGGGACAGATCGACCGCGCGCATCGCTTCCAGCACCGGCATCTGGCTGTGGCCATAGGCGACCGGGGCGATGTCGGCGACGATCAGCCGCGCCACGCGGCCCGGTTGTTCCAGCGCCAGCACCATCGCCGCCTTGCCGCCCATCGAATGGCCCAACACATCCGCCCGCCCGCCATGCGCGTCGATCACCGCCGCCAGATCGCCGGCCAGCGCGGCATAGCCGTGGTCGGCGTCCCAGAAGCTGCCGCCATGGTTGCGCATATCCACCGCGATCACCGGCCGGGCATCGGACAGCCGTTTGGCGATCACGTTCCAATTGCGGGCGGAGCCGAACAGTCCGTGCGCGATCACCAGCGGCGTGGTATCGGGCCCGGGATAGTGCACAGCTTTCAACAGGGTCATGGCGCGATCCAATCGGGGTTCTTGGCGACGAGTTCCACGGTGTTGCCGTCGGGATCGGTGACGAAGACCCCGCGCCAGCCGATCCAGTCGAAGCGCTGCACCTGCGGGTCGAGGCCCTGAGAGCGGTACCAGTCAACCGCCGCGTCCTGCGCCGCGAAATCAATGTTCAGCGCGATATGGTGCAGCGACGATCGCGGCCCGGTCGCGGGTGGCGCGGATCCCTGTGACGGCGCCGCCGGGCGCCCGGCGGCGGAAGAGAACAGCGCCAGAACCTTGGTGTGCCCGGCATGGCCCGCGCCGATGCGAAAGAACGCGATCCCGTCGGTGGGCGGGCGCAGCACCTCCAACCCCAGCGTATCGCGGTAGAAGGCGAACATGGCGTCCATGTCGCGGACGCGGATGGCGATCTCTCCCAGATCGCGGATGGTGAAGGGCGGGCGGCTCACCAGGCTTCGCGATAGATCGCCAGCGCGTCGGCTTGCGTGACCTCGCGCGGGTTGTTGACCAAAAGCCGGGTCTGTTTCATCGCCGCCGCGGCCATGGCCGGCAGCGCGTCCTCGGGAATGCCCGCGTCGCGCAGCCGTGCGGGCAGGCCCAGCCGAGGGCCCAGTGCTGCCAGCCGGTCGATGAAGGCGTCGGCGTCGGCGCCCAGATCGGGGAAGGTGTGCGGGGCGAGCGCGGCATATTCCGCCGCCGCCGCGTCCCGGTTGAAGCGCATCACCGGCGCCAGCACCAACGCGTTCGACAGCCCGTGCGGGATATGGAACATGCCCCCGATCGGATAGGCCAGCGCATGGACCGCGGCGACCGGCGCGTTGGCAAAGGCCTGACCGGCCAGCATCGCCCCCATCAGCATCGCGCCGCGCGCGGCCATGTCGCCCGGCTGCGACACCGCGCGCTCGATATGGCCGCCCAAAAGCCGCAGCGCCCGGCAGGCCAGATCGCGGCTGAGCGGGTTGGCGTTGGGCGCGCGGGAGGTATAGGCCTCGATCGCGTGAACCATCGCGTCGATGCCCGTGGCCGCGGTGGTCGCGGCCGGCACGCCCAGGGTCAGCGCAGGGTCCAGCACCGCGATATCGGGCAGCAGCAGCGGCGAGACCACGCCGCGCTTTTCCTGATCGGGCAGGGTCAGGATGGCCACCTGTGTCACCTCGGACCCGGTGCCTGCGGTGGTGGGGATCAGCGCCAGCGGTAGCCGCGGCCCGGCGGCGCGGTCGACGCCCCATATCGCCGCCAGGTCTTCGTTGCCGCCCGCAATCAGCGCGGTCACCTTCGCCACGTCCATCGGCGAGCCGCCGCCCAAACCCAGGATGCCGGTCGCGGCATGGTCCCGCGCGGCGGCCAGGGCCGCCGCAAGCGTCGCGGTGGACGGGTCGGGCTCCACCGCATCGAAGATGGCCAGATCGGTCAGCCCGTCCAGCGCCGTTTGCAGCGTGCCGAGCACCCCCGCCGCGCGCAGGCCGGCGTCGGAGATCAGCAGCACCCGTGGCCCCAGGCGCGCCGCCAGATCGCCCGCCGCCGCCGGCGCGGCCCCGGCGCCGAAGCGCAGATCGGGGGCGGTTGCGAAGCGAAACGATTCGATCTGTCCGGCAGTGGTCATGCCCGGGGGTATGGCGCAAAGCCCCGAGCGCGCCAAGGGCGCCCGATCTGTGCGGATGCGCACAGCGCCTGCACCGGTCGCCGGGATACGCTGATGCGCATGATCGAGATGATATTCAGCCTCATGATCTCCGGCTGCAGCGACGATGGCGGCGAATGCCGTCTGCTGGCCGAAGAGACACTGCGGACCACGCGCGTGGCCTGTGAGGCGCGGCTGGAGGCGCGTCTGCGCGCTATGACTGCAACCTGGCCGGTCTATGAGGGCTTTTGCGTGCGTCAGGCGCAGCAGGTCGTCGCCGCCGCAACAGCAAAGCGCGCCGATTTGTGACGAATCCCACAGCCGCAGCCGGTTGGCGCACCCTAGGATTTCCCCGCCGGTGGACGGCTGCAGGGACTATAAGGAACTCTCCCGGACCTGAATTACCCCGCTGATTATGCCGATCCATACAACCGGCCGTTACAGTTGCCGACGCGTTTTGTCGGATTTTCCAATCCCGCGGCAGGGCAATTACGCCATGACAACACTTCCGCGGGCTTTCCCGGGCCGCTTCATGAGGGGTCGGCCCGGGCTTTTCGGGCATCGGCTGGACACGGGACCCAAAGCTGTTACCACTCGCGGCGCTTCGATTGTCAGGCCCGCATCCCATGCCCCATCCCGGAAACATCACCGCGCCGATCACCCTGTTGTCCTACGGCAGGTCGGGGACGTCGCTGGTGCACAATATCATCGGCGCCCATCCGCAGGTGGAACATTGCGGCGAGACGCAGCCGCTTTTGTTCGGCTCCTGGGAGGGCGCGGCACGGTGCGAGGGCGTGGTGCGGCCCGACAACACCCTGCCCGCGGGCGCCACCCACAAGGACCGGTGCGGCCGCACGGTACGGGCGGCCTTTCAATCCATGTTTCCCGACCGGCGGGAGCGGCCGTTCTGGGTACACAAACCGATCAACGTGCCCTTCACCGTCCCCGAGTGGAAACGCGACAAAGCCCACCACATGGCCGAGATCTGCCCCTGGTACTGGGAGGTGATGGAGAACAGTTTTCCCGACGGTCGTTTCCTGACTGTCCTGCGCCACCCCTATGATGTCGTGCTGTCGGCGCTGAAATACTGGAAATTCAACCGCAGCCATATCTGGCGATCGATCGTGTGCATGGCCGAGTTCATCGCGCACGAGCAAAGCCCGGTCAAACACGCGGTATCCCATCGCCGGCTGGTGATCGACCCCGAGCCAGAGATCGACAGCCTGCTCGATCATCTCAGGCTCTCGCGTGATACCGCGTGCTATGCGGCCGCCAAGACCGTCTATGTTCCGCATACCGGCCGCAAGGGGGGCGACCTGGCATCGGCGCAAGCGCAGACCGCCGCCGCATTCTCGCACCGCGCCGAATGGGACACGCTCGACAAAGAGGGCTTTACCAAGCGCGACTACAAGATCCTGGTCGAAATGTGGGCCAAGTTCGGTGAGACGCTGGAGTTCTAGATACCGGTCGTCGGCCTTGCGCCGCCGCCCCATCTCGCCTAGGCCCCCCGAGAAAATCGCGAAACGGATATCTCGATGAAAGCGCCCAAGAAAGTGGTTCTCGCCTATTCGGGCGGGCTCGACACCTCGATCATCCTGAAATGGCTGCAGACCGAATATGGCTGCGAGGTGGTAACCTTCACCGCCGATCTGGGCCAGGGCGAGGAACTGGAGCCGGCGCGCGCCAAGGCCGAACTGCTGGGGATCCCGCCCGAGAACATCTTCATCGAGGATCTGCGCGAGGAATTCGTGCGCGATTTCGTTTTTCCGATGTTCCGGGCCAATGCGGTCTATGAGGGGCTCTATCTGCTCGGCACCTCGATCGCGCGGCCCCTGATCTCCAAACGGCTGGTGGAGATCGCCGCGGAGGTCGGCGCCGATGCGGTGGCCCATGGCGCGACCGGCAAGGGCAATGACCAAGTTCGGTTCGAACTGGCCGCCTATGCGCTCAACCCTGACATACGGGTGATCGCGCCCTGGCGGGAATGGGATCTGTCGAGCCGCACCAAGCTTTTGGAATTTGCCGAGGCGCACCAGATCCCGATCGCAAAGGATAAACGTGGCGAGGCGCCCTTCAGCGTGGACGCGAACCTGCTGCATACCTCCTCCGAGGGGAAAGTGCTGGAGGATCCGGCCGTGCCGGCACCCGATTACGTGTACCAGCGCACGGTCCATCCGGAGGACGCGCCGGACACGCCCGAGGAAATCGAGATCGGCTTCGCCAGCGGCGACGCGGTCAGCATCGACGGCCGCGATCTGTCGCCCGCGGCGTTGCTGACAGAGCTCAACACCCGCGCCGGCGCGCATGGGATCGGCCGGCTCGATCTGGTCGAAAATCGCTTCGTGGGCATGAAGTCGCGCGGCATCTACGAAACGCCCGGGGGCACGGTGCTGCTGGCGGCGCATCGCGGGATCGAACAGATCACGCTCGATCGTGGCGCGGCGCATCTCAAAGACGAGTTGATGCCGCGCTATGCGGAGACGATCTACAACGGCTTCTGGTTCGCGCCGGAACGCGAAATGCTCCAGGCGGCCATCGACAAAAGCCAGGAAAACGTCACCGGAACGGTGCGGCTGAAACTCTACAAGGGGTCGGTTGGCGTGATCGGCCGCGCCGCGCCGCATTCGCTTTATTCCGAGGCGCATGTGACATTCGAAGACGACGCCGGCGCCTATGACCAACAGGATGCGGCCGGCTTCATCCGCCTGAACGCGCTGCGGCTGAAACTCCGCGCCGCCCGCATGCAGCGCTGAGCCCGCCCGGCGCGGCCCACCCAGTCGGGCGCCGCACCGGCCTCACCGACCCAAGGGCCCACCCCGCCGCGCCGGGCGGGCCCCGGAACCCAAGCGCGGCCCGTCGATCCGGGGCCCCCGCCCAGACGTCGGCAAAGCCCCAGGGGCGCCCGACATCTTCCTGTGCCCGAACCGCCGCGCTCGCCCGAAGCAGCCACCCGCCGCCCGGTCAAGCGCCACCTGACCGCTTCTTTGTTCTCCAAATATTCCCGCCGGAGGCATCGGATCGCCCGAACCCTGACGACGCCGGCCTTCACTCTCCAAACTCCCGCCACCGCCCGGTTGGGCCGAAGCGGGCGCAGGTTGCCGACGCTGAACGTCGCCCCACCAACGGGGAGAGCGTCAAGCAAAGGTGCCCGGGGGGGCGGCCGAAGCCGGAGCCTTTCCGGGACGGCGCTCAATGCGCAGGGCGGTCGAGCGGGTCGAGCATGGTGCGGCCGCCATCGACCGCCAGGATCTGGCCGGTGATGAAACTGGCATTGTCGGAGGCCAGGAAAACCGCCGCCTCGGCGGCTTCCTCGGCCTCGCCGATCCGACCCAGGGGCGTCGCCGCGGCCAGGTCGTCCTGCAAATCCTCGTTTTCGCGCAGTGCCGATTTCAGACTTGCCGACAGAACCGAGCCCAGCGCGATCGCATTCACGCGGATGCCCACGCCGGCGAAGGCGACCGCCATCGAGCGGGTCAGTTGATCCACCGCCGCCGAGGCCACGGAATAGGCCATCAGTTGCGGCAGGGTGCGCCGCGCCGCGATCGACGTGACATTCACGATCGCGCCGATTCCGCCGCGCTCCAGGTCAGCGCCTTCCGATGTCGCGATCATGCGCCGCGCCACGGCCTGGCTCAGACGCAGGGTCGGCAGCACGTTCTGCGCCAGCAACGCCTGCAGCGTCGTATCGTCCGCATCCATCGGATCGGAGCCCATGACCTCGCGGCTGGCATTGATCAGAATGTCGATCCGATCGAACGCATCGACCGTCGCCGCGACCAGGTTCGTGACCGTCAGTTTCTCGCGCAGATCGCCGGCGTAGTGCTGCACCTCATAATCGCTGCCGCGCAGCAGCTCCGCTTCGACATCCAGCCGCTCTTCATCGGTCCCCGCCATCATCACCCGCGCGCCCAGCGCGCCGAAGCGGCGTGCGATGGCCAGCCCAACGCCATGCCCGGCGCCGGTGACGATCACGGCCTTTCCGTCCAGCGAGAATGGCATCGCGATCTCCTTTTCCGCTGTCAGGCCGCGGCGCGGGCGCTGCGGGGGCGCGTGGCGGCAAGAACCTTGTAGCCGCCACCGCGCACGATCTGTTGCCAATGCGCGAAATGGGCGTCGAGCACGCGCTCGTAGGGCAGTTGCGCATTCGCCACCAGCAACAGCCGGCCCTTGGGCGCCAACTGCCCGGCCGCGGCGCGCAGAAACGCCTGCCCCAGCCCCGGATCGGCCGCGCGCCCGGTGTGAAAGGGCGGGTTGGTGACGATCAGATCATAGGGCCCGCCGGTCCAGCGCGTGACATCGGCCCAGTGAAAGTTTGCCGCCCCGGGCGGCACGTTTGCCCGTGCGCAGTCGAGCGCCCGGATATCGCGTTCGATCAGATCCAGGGCGGTCAACCCGGGATTGCGCACCGCCAGCGCTGCGGCCAACGCGCCCCAGCCGGCGCCGTAATCCGCCGCGCGGCCCGTCAGATCCGCCGGCAGATGCGTCACCAGCATCGCGCTGCCGGGATCGAGCCCATCGGCGCTGAACACACCGGCCTGAAGCGTCAGGCCGCCCGCATCGCGCGGTGCTGCGGCGGCCTCCCAGTCGGCCAGCGCCGCGGGCAACTCGTCGGGGCGGACGATGCGCGCGATCTTGCCATGCGCCTTCGCGACGGCCGGCTCCACCGGCACCACGGGTTTGAGTGCGCGCAGCAGCGCGTCGACGCCATCTGTCTTTTGCCCGTCGACGAAAACCGGCGCGCCGGGCCGGACATGGCGCAGCGCCTCTGCCACCCGCCCCAACGCCTCGACACGATTGCGCGGCAACGCGACCACCGCCCCGGGATAGCTATCGTCGCCCTCGACCGTTGCCGATACGCTTTGCCCTGCCGCTTTCAACCGGTCGAACACGTCCCGCCATGGCGCCACGTAGCGCGCGCCCGGCATGGGCAGCGGCTCGGTCGCGCCCAAAACCAAAAGGCCCGGGACGGACAGATCCGCGATCAGGGGAAGCCGGGTCGAAAGAATGCCGCTACTCTTTTTCCATGGTGCATTGCAGCGGGTGCTGGTTGCGCCGCGCGTAGTCCATGACCTGGGTCACTTTGGTTTCCGCGACCTCGAAGGAGAACACGCCGACCACGGCGACCCCCTTCTTGTGCACGGTCAGCATGATATCGACGGCCTGCTGATGGGTGATGCCAAAGAACCGCTCCAGCACGTGGACGACGAATTCCATCGGCGTGTAATCGTCGTTCAAAAGCAAAACCTTGTAGAGCGGCGGCTTCTGCGTCTTGGGCTTGGTCTTGGTGACGACGCCGACATCGCCTTGCCCCTCCTCATCGTCTTCGTCCGCCGGACCCATGGTCAGCGGGCGGGCCCTGGCGGGCGGGTGGTGGGGTGCGGGCGATCGGTGCATGACGGTCACTGCCAAGGGGCCTGAGTATCCTAAGGTCAGTAGAGCGCACTATATATCGGCGGCTGGAAAATAGAAAAGGGGGCGCGTGCCCCCTTTTCCGCAACGGGCTGGTTTGGCCCGTTATCTTTGCCGGCAGCTTAGGCGCCGAAGCCCTTCAGCGACTCGGTCGCGGCATTCACACGCGCGCTCAGCGGCGCGGCGATGTCCTTCGCGGCGGCGACGTAGATCTCGTTCATCTTGGTCGCCTGGGCCATAAAGCCTTCCAGGGCCGACTGTGCGAAAGCGGTCTGCTTTTCCATCAGTTCGGTCATGTTCTTGGCCGAGGCCATGTCCTGAGCGGCGGCGACGCCGTCTTCGAACGATTTCTTCGAGAAGGCAGAGATTTCCGACCCAATGCCTTCGGCGGCCTTGGTGGCGATTTCGCTCGATTTCACGAACGCGTCGACATTGTCCTGCGAAAACGCCGTGATGTCTTCGATACCTTTGGTCATTTTTTCCATACCTTCGGTCATGGTTTTCTGGGCGTCGGCGGCGAATTCTTCGACACTCGCCGCGGCCGCTTTCGTGGTGGCTTTTGCCATCTGACTTGCTCCTGCGGTTGCGTTTGGGTCTGTTTATTCTGACCGCTACATAGGGGTCATGTTGCACTGCGTCAAGAGGTTGT
The DNA here is from genome assembly GCA_039180525.1 of Pseudomonadota bacterium. Lineage (GTDB taxonomy): Bacteria > Pseudomonadota > Alphaproteobacteria > Rhodobacterales > Rhodobacteraceae > Halovulum. The sequence goes on along the minus strand of JBCDDF010000062.1, from coordinate 1,062 downwards.
GCTGCACTGCAAAAAATACCTGCACATGGCCTGCACGCCATGTGAGGAAATTCCTCTCAACTGCTGAAAAGAAACGCTTTTCGGATTGGTAAGACCGTGTTAGATATTTTGCTACAACAATGAGAACCGAACCACCGGTTCCTAGAGGCAAGGTTAAACGTCGGAGAATCCGATGCGGTCACGGGCAGGGCGCGGGGCATCGCTCGCGCTGTTTTCTATCGCGACACTCATTCTATTGTCTTTTGCGCCAGGCACGGCGTCGTCTGCGCCCTATGCGGCGTTGGTGATGGATGCGCGCGACGGCACGGTCCTGCATGCGCGCAATGCCGACACGCCGCTGCATCCCGCCTCGCTGACCAAGATGATGACGCTCTATCTGGTCTTCGATGCGATCGAGCGCGGTCGCTTGTCGCTGGATCAGAAGATCACCGTATCGGCCTATGCGGCGTCCAAGCCGCCCTCAAAATTGGGGTTGCGCCGGGGTCAAAGGATCGAGCTGCGCTATCTGATCCGCGCCGCGGCGGTCAAATCTGCCAACGACGCCGCCGCCGCGCTGGCCGAGGCGGTGTCGGGCAGCGAGTCCGGCTTTGCCCGCGACATGACCGCGACCGCCCGGGCCATGGGCATGTCGCGCACGACGTTTCGCAATGCGTCCGGCCTGACCCAGCGCGGCCACGTGTCGACCGCGCGCGACATGGCCCTGCTGGGGCGCCGGCTGTTCTATGACTTTCCGGAGTACTACAACCTGTTCAGCCGCCGGTCGACCAGCGCCAAGCTGAAGACCGTATACAACACCAACCGCCGACTGCTGAACGCCTATCGCGGCGCGGACGGGATCAAGACCGGCTACACCCGCGCGGCCGGGTTCAACCTTGTCGCCTCGGCCGAGCGTGGGCAGCAACGGGTGATCGTGTCGATGTTCGGCGGCAGTTCGTCGGCGGCGCGCAATAAGCGTGTGGCCGAGTTGATGGATATGGGGTTCGAGCGGATGCCGCGGCGTGTCGCCATCGTGCCGCCGCGGCCCTTCGCCATGCCCGCGATCGGCGCCGGCGGTGCGGTGCG
>JBCDDF010000061.1:0-16481 GCA_039180525.1 Pseudomonadota bacterium | reverse complement strand
TATTTCGTTGAAAAACTCGAGCTTGATTGGGAGGCAAGTCGCTGATTCAATTCTCTTGACGAGCGGGAGGGTTGGGCATGATGGGACCGAGGCAGGAAGTACAGGCAGCTCTGTTTTATGAGTTCTCGCTAGACGCCCATGTTCCCCACGATCACTTGCTGAGGTCGATTGATCGGTTCGTTGATTTGAGCGGTATCCGCGCTCATCTTGCTGATTTCTACAGCCATACCGGCCGCCCGTCCGTCGATCCCGAGTTGCTGATCCGCATGCTGCTGGTGGGCTATTGCTTCGGCATCCGTTCCGAGCGGCGGTTGTGTGAAGAGGTGCATCTGAACCTGGCGTATAGGTGGTTCTGTCGTCTCGACCTGAACGACCGTATCCCGGACCACTCTACGTTCTCAAAGAACCGGCATGGGCGCTTTCGAGAGAGCGAACTTCTACGCCATTTGTTTGAGACGACTGTAGCCCGCTGCATTGAAGAGGGTCTCGTAAGCGGCCAGCGCATGGCAGTCGATGCCAGCTTGATCGAAGCTGACGCCAACAAACAATTCTCAGCGTCCAAAGAGGAATGGGATGCTGGTCGGATCGATGTCGAAGCTGCACCACGCGCCGTGAAGGAGTATCTTGACACGCTGGATGAGGCCGCATTCGGAGCAGCAAGCGACGTGCAGCCCAAGTTTACATCCTTTTCTGATCCGGCAAGTCAGTGGACCGCAGCGCGCAAAGGTCCTGCATTCTTTGCCTATTCCGACAACTACCTCATCGACACTGACCATGGTGTTATCTTGGATGTCGAGGCAACGAGGTCGATCCGACAGGCCGAGGTTGGGTCGACCAAAACCATGCTAGATCGCGTAAAGGCCAAGTTCGAGTTGCACCCTGAACGGCTTATCGCCGACACGGCCTACGGCTCTGGCCCGATGCTTGGTTGGCTGGTGGACCGCAAGATCGCGCCACACATCCCTGTCATTGATAAGGCGGGTCGCACTGACGGCACCTGGTCTCGCGCCGACTTCGAATGGGATGCAGAGAACAACCAATACATCTGCCCTGAAGGTGAAGCGCTCAAACAATTCCGTCGCAACTACTCAGACCCCAATCGCGGCCCAACAGGCAAAGGTGTCGCCAAGTATCAGGCTCTCAAACACACCTGCCAAGCCTGTCCATCCAAACCGAAGTGCTGCCCAAAGGCCGACTGCCGCAAGATCACACGTGAGGAACATGAAGATGCCCGCGACACTGCACGAGCCATCGCCAAGACATCCCAGTACAAAATCTCTGTGAAGCTACGGAAGAAGGTCGAGAGGCTGTTTGCCCACCTCAAACGCATTCTCGGGCTGGGCCGGCTCCGACTGAGAGGCCCATGCGGCGCAAACGACGAGTTCCTCCTTGCCGCAACCGCCCAGAACCTCCGCAAACTGGCCAAGATCTTTCCTGCACCGCAGCAAACGCGAAAAGCCTGATCAGAAAGGCGCTCGCGCTCTGTTCAGCACACCACTTTCTGCGTCCGCAACACGTTGTTTTTCCACAGAATCGGCTCGAAGCGGACTTCTCTCGGCGGACCGCGCGGCCGCGGCGACTGGCCTGTGCTGGACCGCGATCCGCACGAAAAAAGGCCCCGCGTGGGGGCCTTTCAGCGGCGCGCGTCGAATGGCTCAGTTCTTGGCGTAGAATTCCACCACCAGGTTGGGCTCCATCATCACCGGGTAGGGCACGTCGCCAAGACCCGGCGTGCGGCTGAATTCAGCGGTCATCTTGGAGTGGTCGGCCGCGATGTAGTCGGGCACGTCCCGCTCTTGCAGGCCGGCGGCCTCCAGCACGATGGCCAGTTGCTTGGACTTGTCGCGCACCGCGATGACGTCGCCTTCCTTGATACGGTAGGAGGGGATGTTAACCCGCTGCCCGTTGACGGTGACATGGCCGTGGTTCACGAATTGGCGGGCGGCGAACATGGTGGGCACGAATTTCGCGCGATAGACCACCGCATCCAGGCGCCGCTCCAGCAGGCCGATCAGGTTTTCGCCGGTGTCGCCCTTGATCCGCTCCGCCTCGGCATAGATGCGGCGGAACTGTTTTTCGGTCAGATCGCCGTAGTAGCCTTTCAGCTTCTGCTTGGCGCGCAACTGCAGGCCGAAATCGCTGAGCTTGCCCTTGCGGCGCTGGCCGTGCTGGCCCGGTCCGTATTCGCGGCGGTTGACCGGGGATTTCGGGCGCCCCCAGATGTTTTCGCCCATGCGGCGGTCGATCTTGTATTTGGCAGCCGTGCGTTTCGTCACGTCTGGATCCTTTCATCAGCTATGAAAGGTGCTTTCCTTTGCCCGATCCCTTGGCAGACCAGGCCGACAGGCATCCCCTTGCAGGGGCCGCAAACACCAAATAAGCCGCGCGTTTAGCGGGCGCGGGACGGGCATGTCAAGCGGCAGCGCGCGGGGTGGGCGCAGGAGCCTCCGGCGGGAATATTTTTGGGAACAAAGAAGCGGGTCAGGTTTTGCGCTTCTTTGTTCCAAAAATACTCCCGGGGGGAGCCGCCTTTGGCGGCGGGGGGCTGGCCCCCCTCAGGCGGCATCCACCGATTGCGGCGGTTTGTAAGCCGGATCGTCGGTGCCACCCAGCGTGCCGGTAATCAGGCGCACGCCTTTCGCGGCGCGCAAATAGGACCAAAGCCAGTTGATCGCGATCAGCAGCGGTTTGCGGACACCGATGAGAAAATAGATATGCGCCATGCCCCACAGCCACCAGGCAACGAAACCGCGCAGCTTGAGCGGGCCATAACTGATCACCGCGGCGTGCCGGCCGATGGTCGCCAGATCGCCCATATGGCGATAGCGGAACGGCGCCGGCGCGGCATGACCGGCGACCCGCGCCGCGATGGCCTCGGCGGCATAGATGCCCTGCTGTTTGGCGGCCGGGGCGAGGCCGGGCACGGTCTTGCCGTCTTGCCAGGCGATTTGGGCGGCGTCACCGATGACGAATATGTTCGGATGCCCGGCCAGAGACAGATCCGGCCCCACCGGCACCCGGCCGGACCGGTCGGTTTCCACCCCCAGCCAGCACGCGGCGTGGGGCACATGCACCCCCGCCCCCCAGATGACCGAGCCCGCCGGGATGCGGCGGTCACCCAATTCCACTCCGGCCGCGGTGATGTCGGTGACGCGCGTGTCCAACATCACCTCCACGCCCAGCCGCTCCAGCGTGCGCTGGGTATAGTCCGACAGAGCTTCGGGAAACGCGGACAGCAGCCGCGGGCCGGCTTCTATCAGCACGATCCGGGCCTGGGCCGCGTCGATATGGCGGAAGTCCTTGGCCAGCGTCATCCGGGCCAATTCCGCGATCGCACCCGCCATCTCAACTCCGGTCGGCCCGCCGCCGACGACGGCAAACGTCGTCAGGCGATCCTGTTCGCGGGTGGAATCGGCTGTCTCCGCTCTCTCAAAGGCGACCAGGATCTTTTTGCGGATATCGGTGGCGTTGGGGATGCGTTTCAGCCCCAGCGCCACCTCGGCCCAATCGTCGCGACCGAAATAGGAGGTTTCCGCCCCGCAGGCGACCACCAGATAATCGAACGGATAGCGGCCCTGGTCGGTGATGACCACGTGTTGGTCTTGGTCGATATCCGAAACCTCTGCCAAGACCACGGTCACGTTCCGGTGGCGCGAAAAGATCTCTCGGATCGGCCAGGCGACATCCGACGGGGCCAGATCGCTGGTGGCCACCTGGTAGAGCAGCGGCTGAAACAGGTGATGGTTGCGGCGGTCGATCAGGGTCACGTCGACCGGCTGGCGCGCGAGTTTCTTCACTGCCATCAGCCCGGCGAAACCGGCACCTATGACCAAGACGCGGGGGCGGGTGGTGATGGTCTCCATGGCAGGCTCCTGGCGCGGCGTGCGGTGCCCGGAATATAAGCCGGAACGCGCGGCGACCCTATTTCAGTGCGATCACGATGGGGCGCGAATTGTGTCAGGGGCCGCCTGGTCGCGGGCCGCGGCCAGATCGGGGCGCGCGGACAGGATGGGTGCCGGCATGGTGCGGCGCCATCTCGGCAGATCTCCGCAGCGGCTGATTGACGGGGCGTCGTTTCACGCCCGGACCCGCGGCGGCGAGCTTCAGTCGCGGCCAATCGCGCCGCGCCCCGAACTGTGCGGGCCGCGCGTTGGTGTCGCTTACCGAAACCGCCTGCCCGGATGAACGCCACGGTGTCTATCATACCGCGCACCGCCTGGCCGTGCCGAAGATGCCCGTCCGCGCCCGCAGCGATGACCGCGCGTTTCGACAGACGGCCGGGGCCCATGGTCGGTTGCCGGTCCTGCGGGCACCGAGGCCCCCGACCACCGCGCGACCTGCGGTCTGAACCTGACCACCGCCCAGCAAGCCGATCCTTTTTGTCCGAGACCGAGAGAGGGATACCCGAGTTTCCGAGCATTGCGCGATGTCGCACCAGCAAGCGGCACCTGCGCCGGCAGATGCCGCTATTGCCGACCCAGATGATCCGTGACCATGGCATCATAGGCGCCGGCCAGCACGCGCTGTTCATCTTGGGGCATCTCTGGATCGATCAGGATCAGCCCCGCCAGTGCCGCGTATTCCAGCAGCGCAAACCGTTGCGCCCGCTTTCGGTCCAACCCGAAACGTGCCGTGTAGAGGGTGGTCAGCAGATCCAGACGCGCCCGGTCGGCCTCCCGCACGACGTCGGCCACCGCGGACCGCCGGCGTGCGATTTCCCGGATGCCCAACTCCAACCGGTAGTCGATGGCGATGACCGCGTCGTTGAGGGAGTCTATGGTCGCGGCGTCCGGCTCTCGCCCTTCGAAGCGGTTGACGATATCGGTGGTGTGCACCGCCTGCCAGCGCCGCGCGATGGCGACCAGGAACCGGTCGTGATCCTTGAAGTGATGGTAGAAGGATCCGCGCGTCAGCTTTGCCGCGGCGCAGATGGCATCGAGTTTCACCGCATCCGGCCCATGCGCCGACAGCTCTGCCAGCGCCAAATCCAGCCAGTCCGTCGCCGCGAACCGGCCTCGGCTCACACGAAAAGTCCCAGCAGACCCAAAACCGCCACGGGAACGAACAGCCAACCCTGCGGAAAGGTCAGGTGGCGGCCTCCACGGGCGGCCACGATGCCGATCCCGACCACGGCGAACGCCGCCGCCAGCACCGTCGCGGCCAGGGCATAGGCCGCCGCGCCCGTAACCAACGCGGCGCCGAAGAACACGGCCATGCCGGCAATCGCCACGCTGGTGAAGTGCCAGCACAGATACTGCGTCTCCCGCACCAAGACCGGCAGATCTTCGGCCTGTGCCAGTGGTCGGGCCACCTGCCGGCCGCCGACGAACACATGAACGAGGAACCATAGACCGGCCAAGCCCATCGCGGCCCAGATGAAGGGGGATGCCATAAGACGCCTCCTGCGAATTTCCAAACCATACCAGATGGTATGCACTCGCGTCAACGCATCAGCAGGCGCCCCGCCCGGTCTTCCCCTGGGCCGCCACCGCCGCTATAGTCTGGGCATGCGTGGCTTTGACACCATCCTTCTGACCCTTCTCCTTACCCGCCTCTGAGCGTGCCGGGACCTCGGCGCGCGCGCTCAGAGGAGCTTCGCCCGCGCCGATCCCCGAAACAGACAGGCGAAGGATCGCACCCATGACAGATCGAACCGACCAGGACCGGGTCCTGATTTTCGACACCACCTTGCGCGACGGCGAGCAGAGCCCCGGCGCCACGATGACCCTGGCCGAAAAGCTGGAGATCGCCGAGATGCTGGACGCCATGGGCGTCGACATTATCGAGGCCGGATTTCCCATCGCCTCTGATGGGGATTTTCAGGCGGTCAGCCAGATCGCGCAGCAGGCGCAATCGGCGGTTATATGCGGGCTGGCGCGCGCCAATGCCGGGGATATCGACCGGTGTTGGGAGGCGGTGCGTCAGGCCAAACGGCCGCGCATCCATACGTTCATCGGGACATCGCCGCTGCATCGCGACATCACCGCGCTCGATCAGGATCAGATGGCGGACCGGATCCACGAGAGCGTCACCCATGCCCGAAATCTGTGCGACAACGTACAATGGTCGCCGATGGATGCGACGCGGACGGAACCGGACTACCTGCGCCGCGTGGTGGAGATCGCGATCAAGGCCGGCGCCACCACGATCAACATCCCCGACACGGTGGGGTACACCGCCCCGCGCGAGAGTGCGGACTTGATCGCGATGCTGATCGCCGAGGTGCCCGGAGCAGATGCGGTCACCTTCGCCACCCATTGCCACAACGATCTGGGCATGGCGACGGCGAACAGTCTGGCCGCGGTCGAAGCCGGGGCGCGCCAGATAGAGTGCACGATCAACGGCCTGGGCGAACGCGCCGGCAACACCGCGTTGGAAGAGGTCGTCATGGCCATGCGCGTGCGCAACGACATCATGCCCTTCGCCACCGGCATCGACACCACCAAGATCATGCAGATCAGTCGCCGCGTGGCCGCAGTGTCGGGCTTTGCCGTCCAGTATAACAAGGCCATCGTCGGCAAGAACGCCTTTGCCCATGAAAGCGGCATCCACCAGGACGGGATGCTTAAGAACGCCGAAACCTTTGAGATCATGCGCCCGGAGGATGTCGGGCTGTCCGAGACCAATCTGGTCATGGGAAAGCATTCCGGCCGCGCGGCGCTGCGCGCCAAACTGCAGGATCTGGGCTTCGAGTTGGGCGACAACCAGTTGAAGGACGTCTTCGTGCGGTTCAAGGCGCTGGCCGACCGTAAGAAGGAAGTCTACGACGACGACCTGATCGCGCTGATGGCCGACAGTACCGCCTCGGCCGGGAACGCGATCCAGGTGAAGTTCCTGCGTGTGATCTGCGGGACGGAGGCGCCGCAATCGGCGGATCTGACCCTGACCATCGACGGGGTGGACCAGCAGGTGACAACTCAGGGCGATGGACCGATCGACGCGGTGTTCAACGCGATCCAGGCGCTGGTGCCGCATGCGGCGACCCTGGCGCTTTACCAGGTGCACGCGGTGACCGAAGGCACGGACGCGCAGGCGACCGTGTCGGTGCGGCTGGAAGAGGACGGCAAGATCGCCTCTGCCCAGGCGTCGGACACCGATACCGTGGTCGCGTCGGCCAAAGCCTATGTCGGGGCACTCAACCGGCTGATGGTCCGGCGTGAAAAGACCGCCCCCGAAGCGCTGGAGGCAGGCTGAGCGGACGCGCCGGTGCGGGGGATGCCGAAACGCGGCACGACGATCGCGGGCCGCCTTAGAGCAAAATACTGAATCTGGACCAAAGTCCTTTTTCAGACTGATCCAGTCTGAAACGGTTTTGGTCTAGCGGAGCCGTCCGAAACAACCGGCCCGTCGATGGCCACGCGCGTCATGCTGCCTTCAAGAGCGATCCCGCGGGCGGCAAGACCGGACCTCCGGTGCCGCGCGTGAAAGCCCGGACCCGCGGGCAAGCCCGCGGCCTGGCCACAGGGCCAGGAGGATCGCAATTGCGATCCTGTCCGGGCAAGCCGGGCGCCACGCGGGCCGTTTGAGCCGACGGTCTGCCGGTCTTGCGCGGTGATTCGCGCCCGGGCATAACGAGCACAGGCAGCAGGAGCAGCGCATGCGCGTGAAACGACGCCGATTTCTGACCGGCTTGGCGGCCAGCCTGCCGCTGGCGGTGGAGGCGCGCGATCTGGGCGGGCTGCGACCGCGCTTGCGCGGCAGCGTATCGGGCCCACCCGTCGACCGGGCGGCAGAAGTCGTCGGCCAGTCCGGCTTGGCAGGCCAGACAAGTTATGCGCTGATCGATATCGGCACCGGCGCGGTGCTGGAGACGCATCGCCCGACCGTGTCGTTGCCGCCAGCTTCTGTGACCAAGGCGGTGACCGCGCTCTACGGCCGGGCCGCGCTTGGCGCCAATTACCGTTTCAGCACCATGGTCGCCGCCACCGGCCCAGTGCGCGACGGGCGCATACAGGGCGATCTCTACCTGATTGGCGGCGGCGATCCGCTGCTCGACACCGATGGTTTGGCGGATCTGATCGCCGACCTTGCCGCGCGCGGCGTTCATGGGATCACCGGCAACGCCTATGTGGTCGGCGATGCCTTGCCTTATCACCAGAGCATCGAGCCGGGGCAGCCTGTGCATGTTGCCTATAATCCCGCGATCTCGGGGCTGAACCTGAACTTCAACCGGGTCTATTTCGAGTGGAAACCCGGCAGCGACGGCCCGCTGATCACCATGACCGCGCGCGGCGCAAGGCACGATCCCCCGGTGGGCGGCGTGGAGATGGTGGTGGTCGACCGCGCCGGCCCGATCTTCGCCCATGTCCTGGACGGAGACCGGGACGTCTGGAGCGTCAGTCGCGCCGCTTTAGGCACCGGCGAGGGCGCACGCTGGCTGCCGGTGCGGGCGCCGGATCTTTACGCCGCAGACGTGTTCCGCACGCTCGCCTATACCGAAAACATCCGCCTGCCGCGCTTTCGCCGCGCCCGCAGCGTGCCGGCGGCACCGGATGTGCTGGCAGTGCGGCGCAGCCCGACCCTGGACAGTCTGTTGCGGGGCATGCTGAAACATTCCACCAATCTGACCGCAGAGGTCGTGGGGCTGCGGGCGCACCAGGCCCGCGGCGGCAACCCCGACAGCATTGCCGCCTCTGGCGCGGAAATGGGCGCCTGGGCCGGGATGGCGCATGGCCTGGCGCCACAGAGCTATCGCAACCATTCCGGCCTGACGGATGCGACGCGGGTCGGTGCGCTGGATATGGCGCGGCTTTTGGCGGCGGCGGCGCCGGGCCCGCTTGAAGCGATGATGACGCGAGTCGCGGTGGTCGATGCGGAGGGGTCGGACAGCGGCTTTCGCGACACCGTGGTACGCGCCAAGACCGGCACGCTTTACTTCGCACGCGGACTGGCCGGCTACATTGCCTGTGCGAACGGGCGTCGCCTGGCCTTTGCGGTTTTCGCCGCCGATCTCGATGCCCGCCGGTCGATGGACCAGCGCAACGAACGCCCCCGCGGCGCACACGCCTGGCGGAACCGCGCGCGGATCCAGGAACGTGGGCTGCTGCGCGCCTGGGTGGAACGCCACGGTATGGTGTAGACGCCGGCAGGCGCGCTTGCGCCGGATCCTGACGGGCGGTATACGACCGAACAGATCAAAAGGAGTGCTCTGCCGATGATCAAGTGACCGCATCCGCCGATGGCCCAGGAGGGCCGGATGTCACTTGAACACAGGAGCACTCATGCAACCCGTCATCTATGATGTCGCCGTTTCGGTCGATGGCTTTATCGCCGGACCCGGTGGCGATGTGTCGGCCTTTGCGCAGCAGGGCGCGGTGGTCGATGCGTATCGCGCGCGGCTGGCCGGCTATACCTGCGCCGTTATGGGGCGCGAGACCTACACCTTTGGCTATCGCTTTGGTATGCTACCCGGCGACAATCCCTACCCGCATATGCGCAGTATCGTGGTGTCCCATAGCTTGGCGCTGCCCGAAAACAGTACCGTCACGGTCACCGGCGAAGATCCGATCGCGGTGCTGGCGGATCTTCGCCTGTCCGCCGATGGGCCGATCTACCTGGTCGGCGGCGGCGCGCTGGCCGGGACACTTTTACGCGCCGGCACGATCGACAGCATCCGCTTGAAGCGTGCGCCGCTGCTGCTTGGCGCCGGCACCCCGCTTTTCGCCGGACCACCAGCGGCGGCCGGGAGGCTGGTATGTGAGGAGACACAGCCTTATCCGGATGGTTACGTCTACCAGTCCTATCGCTATGTGACGTAAGGCCTGAGCTGGGGCCAAACCCGGACCCGCGGGCATGCCCGCGGCCTGGCCAATTGGCCAGGAGGATCGCAATCGCGATCCTGTCCGGGCCCTTCCGGGCGCCGCGCTTTGTATCGGCGTCTCAATGCCTCCGGCGGGAATATTTTTGGAACAAAGAAGCTTTCGGTCCGGCCGATGGTGCGCGTTGCGCCGGCGGCGCATGGTTATCTGGCGCTTTCCCGCCGATGAGCTTCCAAAACTCAGGCGCGGCGGCTGAGCGCCAACCGCCGCAACTCTGCCGCCGCGTTGCATCTGAGCGGCAGCTGCGCGGCCCATTCCACATCGCCGCGGCTGACGCCAATATCGCGCAGGATATGCGCATCCAGGCTGAGCATGTTCAGGAACGCAGCGCGGTTCAGCCGCTGTGTCGCGCGGCGATGCCAGGCGGTCAGCGCAAGGCGAATCCAGCGCGGTGTGACGCGGTGAGAGAATTGCTTGATCGTGGCCTTTGTCATCTCTTTGATCCTTCCCAAAGTTAAGTTCGGAAGGCGTCGCGACAGCCTCTGCCCTGGACAATGGGTTTTGGGCATGCTTCAATCAAACGAATAGTTTTGTTTCTATTATTCAGAAATTCTCAACGATCAGACCCCATCGCGAGGCATCCGTCATGAACGCTCATTCCCAGCCCAACACGCCGATCTTGGAGTTGGATCTGCTGCGCACGCTGGTTGCGATCGCAGAAACCGGTAATTTCTCGTCGGCCGCGCAAGCCGTTCACCGCACGCCTTCGGCGGTGTCCATGCAGGTCAAGAAGATGGAGGATCTGCTGGGCCGGCCGCTGTTCCTGCGCGACAGCCGTTCGGTCCGGCTGACCGCGGACGGCGAGGTGCTGTTGGAACACGGCCGCCGGCTGCTGGCCCTGAACCGGGAGGTCGTGTCCCGCTTTTTGAGCCCCGATCTGACTGGAGAGGTTCGCCTGGGCGCGCCCGACGACGTGGCCGAACGCTTTCTGCCCGACATGTTGCGCCGCTTTGCGGATACCCATCCCGGTGTTGCGGTCAATGTGGTGATCGAGGGTAGCGCCGATCTTGTCACGTTGGTCGCCGAGGGGCGGCTCGACATGGCGCTGGTCACCTGCGAGGCCGATGGCAAGACCACCGCGGCGGCGGAGATCCTGTATCGCGAACGGCTCGCCTGGGCGGCGCTGATCGGGGGGGTGGCGGCGGAGCAGGATCCGCTGCCGGTCTCGGTCTGGGAAGAAGGCTGCGTGTGGCGCGATGCCGGGCTGCGGGGGTTGGAGGCGGCCGGGCGGGCGTATCGCGTCGCCTTTCAAAGCGCCCATATCTCCGGTCAGCGCGCCGCGATCCTGGCCGACTTGGCGGTGGCACCGCTGCCGGTGTCGTCGCTGGGCGGACGGATCGGCGTGGCCCGGCCCGAGACCGGCCTGCCGCCGCTGCCGGAATACGCGCTGGGCCTGTGCCTGGCCGCCGGCAAGCCGGGAGCCGCGGCCCGCGCCGCCGCCGATCACCTGCGCGCGGCCTTCGCCGCCGCGCACGTCGCTTGATCCGACGCGCGGCCGCAGTGTAATCGAGCGGCTATGCTGGATCGCCCACCGCGCAACCATGTCTTCATCATCGACGGCACGCTCAGCCGTCTGCACGAGGGGTTCGAGGGCAATGCCGGGCTTCTCTACAAGCTGCTCATGGAGGTCAGCCCCAGTCCGCGCCAGACCGTGGGCTACGATCCGGGCATCCAGGGCGAGGGGCTGCAGAAATGGCTGAATGTCGCCGCGGGGCTGACGATCAACCAATGCATCGAAACCGGTTATGCGACACTGGCCAGCCGCTATCAGCCCGGCGACACGATCATGCTGTTCGGCTATTCCCGCGGCGCCTATGCCGCCCGCTCACTGGCCGGCTTCATCGAGCGGATCGGGCTTTTGCGCCGGCGCCACGCGACCCAGCGCCGGGTGCATCGTGCGTTTCGCTACTACCAGTCGACCGATGACACCGGATCGGGGACCGATTTTTCCCGCCGCTTCTGCCATTGCGGCGTGCCGATCAAGCTGTTGGGCGTCTGGGACACGGTGCGCGCGCTGGGCTTGCCCTATCCGATCCTCAGCCGGCTGGCGCCGATGGCGACCGAGTTTCACAACCACTACCTGGGCGACATGGTGGAGCACGCCTATCAGGCGCTGGCGCTGGACGAGACCCGCACCGCCTATCGCCCCCTGCCCTGGAAGCGCCAGCCCGCCTGGACCGGCGATCTGGAACAGGTGTGGTTTTCCGGCGCCCACGCCGATATCGGCGGCCAGGTCGGGCGGTATCCGGTCGCGCGGCCGCTGTCGCGGCTGCCGCTGATCTGGATGCTGGACCGGGCCGAGCGCCAGGGCCTGATCCTGCCCGAAGGCTGGCGCGACCGCTTTGCCTGCGATCCAGCCGCGCCCGCCTTTGGCGCGTGGCGGCGCAACGCGAAGTACTTCCTGTTCCGCGCCCCGCGCCTGGCCGGGCATTGCGGCACCGAATACGAACATGGCAGCGTCGCCGAACGCGTCTCGCGCCGGCGCGGCTATCGGCCCAAGGCACGCTGGGTGTCAGCCAAACATAAACCCGAAGAGGATCATTGGCGCCGCCAAGGCGACGGCGGCGAGGGCGAGGGCCATGCGGGCGGCGCGGCCCGGGAACCGGCGCCACAACAGCGCGAGTAGCAGCAGACAGCCGGCGCTTTCCAGCGCGCCGACCAGCCGGCCATGCGCGCGCGGATCCCAATAGCTGACCGGGCTTTCGAACACCCAAGTCGTCAGCGGCCAGAAATGCGGCCGGCCATCGTCATGGTGGAGCGGCAGATCGAGCGCGATATGCAAAAGGGCCGCGCCGCAAAACACCGCCGCCGCAGGCGCGCGAAAGGCCAGCGCCGCAGCCAACCCCGCGCCCCAGACAAACACCGAATTGTCGACGGCAAACACCGCCTGCCAGGCGGCGCTGTCGTAAAGCGTGCCGAAGACGGTGCGCGGCGAATAGCCCGCCGCAAGCGCGCCCGCGACCAGCAGGTAAAGCGACAGATCGGGCGCGAACCCGCCGGCCAGCGCGGCGGCATTGCGCCGGTTTTGGCCGGGCTCGGCATAGATCGCCGCAGCAAGGATCAGATGCGCGGGCGTGTTCACGCAGCCCGCACGGGTCGGTCAATCCTTGTCGCCGGCATACAGAATGCTGGTCAGTTCGGCATGCACGATGGCGCGGATACGCTGATCAAGCGCGGTATCCAGCACCTCGGGCAGTTGCGCCCGCAGCGCGGCCCCGACGGCAGCGGCGATGTGCTCGGGTACCGGCAGCAGGTCCTGCTCCGCCGGGGTCGGGTCTTCGGCGGCCGCCGCAGATGCGCTGTCTTTGGCCGCGTCAACCTCTGCCGCCAATGCCGCCGCCTTTGCCGCCAGTGCTGTGGCGTCGATCTCCGGCGCAAAGGTCGCGACATCCCGGGTGGGCGCGGCATCTGCCGCGTCTCCCGGCGTGGGCGCGGTCTGGTCTGGCGCGGCGGCGTCCGCGCCCTCTGGCGGGGGCGCGGGTTCTGCCGGGTCGGCGACATCGGCGTCTGCGTCTACCACGGCGGCCGGGGCGTCCTGCGGCGGCGGCAGCGGAACGGCGGCGGCGGCCTGGGCGGCCGGGGGTTCGGTCGGGTCCGGCACGAGTGCGGCATCGGTTTCGCTGGGCGCGGCGGCGTCGAACTCGAAACGCACGTCGCGCGTCGCACGGTCGAGCGCATCGTCCGCGTGTTCCACCACCTCGACCGGGGCATCGTCATCGTCGGCGGGCGCGTCCTCGGGCACGGCTTCTGGTTCAGCTTTCGAACCGGTCTCTACCTCCGGCTCCGCCTCGGGCGCCGGCACCGCGACCCACGGGTTGGCTGCGGCGGGGTCGGCGGGTTCCGGCGGGCGGTTCAGATCCGGCGGGGAGTCGGGGGGCATCTCGGGGTCCGGCGCCGATAGGACGGCAAGCCGCTCGGTCTGCTGCAACGCATCCTCAAGTTCCTGTGCGAAGGCGGTTTCGATCACCGCGGCGGCATCGGCGGCATCGGGCGTTTGGGCCGGTTTGGATGGATGAAGGGGCGGCGGCGCCGGCGCTTCCTCCATCCCCGGCGCGGCCACGCGGGTTTGCTGATCCAAACGCAGCGGTGCCGTGGCGGGCCCGCTGTCCGACCTCAACACCAGCGGCGCGGCGCGATCGCCGCCGTTCGGCGCGCTGAGCGGTGTTCCCAGCGCCAAAGGCGTCCGCACGGCAAGCGGCGCCCCCAAAGACAGGGGAGCGGATTTCTGATCGGCCTGACGCAAATCGGCGTCTGGCGCGCGGTCGGATGACGCGTCGCGGTCGCTCATGGGGGCGGTCCCTCATTCCCAGCCCGGCGCCCCCGCTCCGGGTCCCACTTATGTCAGCGGCTGTAGCGATCCCGCAGTTTATCCAGGATCGAGCCGCGCACGGTGGAATATGGCGCATTCTGGACCTCAGAGAAATAAATATCTGGGTCGTAGGTGGGAATCCCCAGATTGAGATGCTCGACCGTCAACAATCCCATAGCGGCCAACAACGCGTAGGCGGCGATCAACTCATCGCCCCGCGAATCGGTCAGTGCGAATTGCGCATCACGCAGATCCTGTTCCAGATCCAGAACGTCGAGCGTGGTGCGGGCGCCTAGCTGCACCTCTTCCTGACCACCCTGAAAGGCGATACCCGCCGCGCGGGCGCCCTCTTCATTGGCGACGATCGTGGCCTGCGCCACGGCCAGATTGGCCCAGGCAGTCGCAACCCCGTCGCGGGTGGCCCGCGCGCTGGTTTGCAGATCGAACCGCGCCTGTTCCAGCGCCGCCTCCGCCGCCCGCACGCCGGCGCTGAGCTGACCGCCCGAAATCAGCGGCACCGATCCGGTCACGCCGACGCTAGCGGTGTTGGTGTCCGGCCCCAGGAAGCCGTCGGACCCCGGCTGCGCGGTATAGGTGTACCCCCCCGAAAGCGATACCGACGGGCCCCGGGCGGATCGCGCCGCGCGCACATCGAAGGTCGCGGCGTTGACCGCGAACCGCGCCGATTGCAGCGTTGGGTCCTCCCGCATGGCGATGGCGATAGCCTCTTCAAGGGTCGCGGGCAGCGGCGGCAGGGGCGGCGGGGGGCGCAACTGACCCGGGATGGTTCCCACGACTTCGACGTAGTCGGCGGTGGAGATCGCCAGACTGCCCTGGAAGCCTGCCTCGATTGCCTGCGCCTCGGCCAGGCGTGAATTGGACAGCGCGACATCGGTCAGCGTCACCTCGCCTAGTTCGAACCGGTCATTGGTGGCGGTGACCTGCTGTTCCAGAACGCGCACGTTGTTGCCCGCGACCGAAACCTGTTCCTGATCGCGAAAGACGTTGGAATAAGCGGTGACCGCGGACAGCAGAACGCTTTGCTCGGTACTTTTCAGAACCGCGCGCTGGGATGCGACATCCGACAAGGCGGAATTGACATTGGCCCGGGTCTCGCCGCTGTCGAACACCAGAAGCGAGCCGGTCACGCTTAGGCTGTAGGTGTCCTCGATGCCCGGGTCGCCGCCCTCTGCCGCGGTGAAATCGGCGTCGCCGGTGGCGGTAACGAAGGGGCGCTTGACGCCGCGTTCGACGGCCACGGCCTCATCCACCTGCCGCAAAACCGCCCGAGCGGATTTCAGCGTCGGACTAGTCTGGTAGGTCTGCACCAATGTGTCTGCCAGGCTTTGCGCCTGCACCGGGGCGCCGGCGCAGGCGGCGATCAAGGCGGCACCGGCAAGGGTGGCGTGTCGCATGGGTCGCGGGCCCTTCGTTGAGATCGGCAATGGGTAAGGCTTAGGAAGCGCCGGGGCGGCTGGCAAGCCCGCGCGTCAGAATTCGAACCCACCGGACTTGGCAAAACCCTCAAGAACCGGGGCTGTTGCATCGAAGACATCACGCCAGGCGATGCGCCCACCGGTCTTTACCCCCAACGCCGCGCGTCCGGTGGCCCCTTGGGCGAACAGCGCGCAGATCCGTCCGCCGTCCTTCAACTGGTCGGCGATGGCCTGGGGCAGCGTCTCGATCCCGCCCTCGATCATGATCACGTCGAATGGCCCATGCGTTGTGTCGCCTTCGGCCAACGGCGCCTCGACCACCAGCGCGCTGTCGTAGTTCTGCGCGGTCAGGGTCGCGACGGCCTCGCGCACCATCTCGGCATCGGCCTCCACCGCGACCACGGCCTCGGCCAGCAAGGAGATCACGGCGGCCGAGTAGCCCAGCCCACAACCGATATCGAGCACAAGATCCCCGCGCCCGATCTCGGCCATGTCCAGCATCTTGGCAAAAACCCGCGGATCCAGCACCACGCGGCCGGCGGACAGCGGCACATGCTCGCCGGCATAGGCCACCGCGCGCAGGGCATGCGGCACGAATTCCTCGCGCGGCACGGTCAGCATGGCGTCGATGATCGGATAGAGCGTCACGTCGGACGGGCGCACCTGGCTGTCGACCATGGTGACGCGCGCAGCGGCGAAGTCGGTCATGGAGGTCCTTGCTGGCAATGTTGCGCGCCATCCTCTGCCACAAGGCCGCCAGCGGGGCAACGCCGCCCGCACGATTGCAGGGCCGACAGCGGGATTGACCTGCGCGCCAGCCGCGCTTAGGCAAGGCCGGCCGGCGAGTTGGCGGAGTGGCTACGCAGCGGATTGCAAATCCGTGTACACCGGTTCGATTCCGGTACTCGCCTCCATTTA
>JBCDDF010000060.1:0-18491 GCA_039180525.1 Pseudomonadota bacterium | reverse complement strand
GACAAGGCCAATGTCTTTCGCGCCTTCTGGTTCTTTCGCGAGATCTTTCAGCGCCGCGCCAAGGCCTTTCCAGAGATCGCCGCCGACGCGGCCTATGTCGATGCGCTGGCGATGTGGATGGTGCAGCGGCCCTGGGAATTCGACGTGCTGGTGACCGAGAACATGTTTGGCGACATCCTGTCGGATCTGGGTGCGGGACTGCTGGGATCCTTGGGTCTGGCGCCCTCGGCCGATATCGGCGAGCGCCATGCTGTGTTCCAGCCCTGCCATGGCTCGGCGCCCGATATCGCGGGGCAGGGCGTGGCCAACCCGCTGGCGATGATCCTGTCCGGGGCGATGATGCTGGATTGGCTGGCAGAGACGCGTGCCGCACCGGCGCTGGCGGCCGCCGCGGGCCGGATCGAGGACGCGGTCGCCGCCGTGATCGCCGAGCGCCGGGCGTTGACCGCCGATCTGGGCGGCGATGCGGGCACCGAAGCCTGCGCCGCGGCGGTTCTGGCCGCGCTGGATGCCTAAGCCGGCCCGCGTCGGCATGGTCGGCGCCGGCTACTTCGCCGGTTTTCAGCGCGCGGCCTGGGGCCGGCTGGAGGGCGCGGTTCTGGTCGGCGTGGCCGAGCGCGACCCGGCCCGGCGTGCGGCGCTGGACGTGGCGGGACATGACGGGCTCGACGCGCTTCTGGCGGCGGAGCGATTGAATATCCTGGATATCGCCACGCCGCCCGAGACCCATGCCGATCTGATCGCACAGGCGCTGGGCCGGGTGCCGCTGATCATCTGTCAGAAACCGTTCTGCGCCGATCTGGCCACGGCACAGCGGATGACGGCGGCCGCACGCGATGCAGGCACCGCGCTGGTCGTGCACGAGAATTTCCGCTTCCAGCCCTGGTATCGGGAGATCGCCGCCCTTCTGTCCGCTGGCCGCCTGGGCGATGTCCGCCAGGCGCGGTTCGCGCTGCGCCCCGGCGATGGTGCCGGGCCGGACGCCTATCTGGACCGGCAGCCTTATTTCCGCGCCATGGAGCGGTTTTTGATCCGCGAGACCGGCATCCATTTCGTCGATACGTTCCGTTTTCTTTTCGGCGATCCGCAAGCGGTCTATGCCGATCTGCGGCGGGAGAATCCGGCGATCGCGGGGGAGGATGCGGGGCTGGTGGTGTTCGATCTGGACGGCGGCGGGCGGGCCATCTTCGACGGCAACCGGACGCTCGATCACGGTGCGGAGAACCGCCGGCTGACCATGGGAGAGTTGGAGATCGAGGGGACCGGGGCGAGCGTGCGGCTGACCGGTGCCGGCGAGATCTGGATCCGGGATGCCGGTGCGGTGGCGGCGGCGCGGCATGATTTCGACTTTCTCGACCGCGATTTCGGCGGCGACTGCGTGCAGGCATTCCAGGCCCATGTGCTGGCCGGGCGCGCGACGGGCCGGTTCGAGACGGCAGCCGCCGATTACCTGGCCAATCTGCGGCTTGAGGCGGCGATCTATCGCTCTGCCGCGGAAGGGCGCAAATTGGGGGAGGGCGCGTTGTGAGCGACATCTGGGCGATCACCGCGTTCAAATACGCCGAACGCAACGCGCGTACCCGGGCCGACAGTTTCCTGTTCGCCGATGATCATTCCGGCCCGCATCCGATGGATTACTACATCTGGCTGTTGGAATGCGACGGCCGCCGCATCCTGATCGACACCGGTTACGATCGCGCCGAGGGCGCCGCCCGCGGCCGGCCCATCGAGACCCCGCCCGAGGCGATGCTGGCGACCCATGGGGTTGCGCCGGAGACCATCGAGACCGTCGTTCTGACCCATCTGCATTACGATCATGCCGGGTCCCTGGCCGCATTCCCGGCGGCCCAGCTATGGGTGCAGGAGGCCGAGATGGCCTATGCCACCGGTCCCTGCATGTGCCATGACGTGCTGCGCATGCCGTTCACCGGCGCGCATATCTGCGACATGGTGCGGGCGCTTTATGCGGGCCGGGTGCGGTTCGTGTCCGGCAGCGCCGAACTGGCGCCGGGGGTGGAGGTGCACCTGATCGGCGGCCATTCGCGCGGCCTGCAGGCGGTGCGGGTGCGCACCCGGCGCGGCTGGGTGGTGCTGGCCTCGGATGCCAGCCACTTTTATGAGAACTTCCTGGGCGGGCAGGTCTTTCCCATCGTCGCGGACGTGCAGGACATGCTGGACGGGTTCGCGACCCTGCGCCGGCTGGCCGACAGCGACGCGCATATCGTACCGGGTCATGACCCGTTGGTCCGGGCGGCCTATCCGGCGCTGGGTCACGGCAATGCGGTGGCGCTGCATGTCGATCCCAAGCCCGGGCTTTGGGATGACAATGGGCGGGCGATCTGACGCTTGGCCGTCGTCGGGTGCCTCCGGCGGGGATATTTAGGGAACAAAGAAGCCGGGATCCGGAAAAGCTCTGGTATGGGATTTCACAGACGGACAGGCGGCGCCGCGGACTTATGCGCGCAGGTCGTCATAGGACACCATGACATGGGCACAGTAGGCAGGGCGGTCGGTGAGGCGGTCGTAGTAGGCCCGAAGCGCGGGCAGGGGCGCGCGGGTCAGCGCCCGTCGAAATAGCGGTAGAGCAGGTGGCCCAGCTGGATATCGGCCGGGGTGAGCGCGGGGCCTGCGAGGTAGGGGCAGCCGCTGAGCTGCGCCTCTGCCGGGGGCCAAGGCGGCGTCAAAGGCCCTGGTTGCGGCCGCGATGGCGGCGGGGTCGCGGTCCGCTTTCGGGGTGCGCACCAGCGCCCAGAAGATCGGCGCGGTGAAAAGCCTTGCCGGTGTCGTCTTCGCCCATTCCGCCCACATGTAGACTTGCGCGCGCCGGGCCGTGTCGCACGGCCAGACCGCATCGTCGCCATAGCGCGTGGCGAGATAGCGCAGGATCGCGCCGGTTTCCCAGATCGTCACATCCTCATCGTCGCGGATGACCGGGATCAATCCGTGCGGGTTCATTGCGCGAAATCTGGAGGTATCGAGCCCGCCGAAACGGTGGCCGAGGTCGTGGCGCCGGTGGTTGAGCCCCAACTCCCCGATCGCCCACATTACCGCTTGGACGTTGGAGGAGGTGGCGCGGCCGAAGACCTCGATCACAGCCGGTTCAAGGGGATCTTGAGCTCCGGCTGGCCGGCATCGTCGGTGGGGATCTCGCCCGCGCGCATGTTCACTTGTAGCGCGGGAATGATCAGCTTGGGCATGGCCAAGGTCTTGTCACGGTCGGTACGCATCCGCACGAATTCTTCGCGCGAGCGGCCGCCGCCGACATGGATGTTGTTCGCCCGTTCCTCCGCCACCGTGGTTTCCCACGCGATGTCGCGCCCGCCGGGGCCGTAATCGTGGCACATGAACAGGCGCATCCGGTCCGGCAGCGCCAGGATCCGCTGGATCGAATCGTAAAGCTCGCCGGCATCGCCGCCGGGGAAATCCGCCCGTGCCGATCCGCCATCGGGCATGAACAGCGTGTCGCCCACAAAGGCCGCGTCGCCCATCACATGCGTCATGCAGGCCGGCGTATGGCCGGGTGTGGCCAGCACCTGCACGTCGAGTTCGCCGATGGCATAGGTGTCGCCATCGTCGAACAGCCGGTCGAACTGGCTGCCGTCGCGCTGAAACTCGGTGCCTTCGTTGAAGACCTTTCCGAACGTATTCTGCACCGCCATGATCTGCCGGCTGATGCCGGTCTTGCCGCCCAGTTCCTGTTGGATATAGGGCGCCGCCGACAGGTGGTCGGCATGGACATGGGTTTCGATGATCCATTGCAGATCAAGCTTGGCCGCACGGATATGCGCGATCATGCGGTCGGCATTGTCCTGGGTGATCTTGCCCGCGGCGAGGTCGATATCCATCACCGAATCGATCACTGCGCAGGCGGGCGAACCCGGGTCCTTGACGACATAGCTGATGGTGTTCGTGGCCTTGTCGAAAAAGGCGGTGACATCCAGCGTCACGCTGAGATCGAGCGGCAGGTCTTGCATGCGGGCCTCCGGGCTGGGGTGGGGTCCAGGATAGGCGTGCGGGGCTGCTGCGCCTAGTTGTTTTCCCGTGAGCGGTGGTCTTGGCGATTTGTGCGAGGCAAGCGCGCGCGCAGCGGGATCGGGCCATTGAACTCGCCGCCGCCGCGGCGCATCTTCAAGGCGCCGCCGCGACCGAAACCGGAGAGCGTATGTATATCCACCGATCTGACCACTGCGTTTGGCTGTTTGGCGTGGGCCGGCGCCGATGAGCCTGACCACGCAAGGATTGCGGTTGGACTTTCGCGACCCAGCGGGGCGCGACATCAGGGTGCTGGATATTGCCGAGTTCACCGCGCAGGACGGTCGCCTGACGGTGATCACTGGGCCGTCGGGATCCGGTAAATCGACGCTTCTGCATGTCTTGAGCGGGCTGCTGCTGCCCGATGCCGGACAGGTGCGGTGGCGCGGCGCGCAGATCACCGCGCTGGGCGAGGGCGCGCGCGATCGCTGGCGGCGGCGCAATGTTGGGATGGTGTTCCAGAACTTTCACCTGATCGACGAACTGTCGCCGCTGGACAACGTGCTGGCGCCGGGCTGGTTCGACAGGTTTTCGGTCGGGGGGCTGCGTGCGCGGGCGGCGGCGCTTTTGCAGGATTTCGACGTGCCGCAGGCGCGCGGGCGCCTTGCGCATCTGTCGCGGGGCGAGCAGCAGCGCGTGGCACTGGCGCGGGCGCTGCTGTTCGACCCGCCGCTGATCCTGGCCGATGAGCCGACGGCGAGCCTGGATCGGGTCGCCGGCGCCACGGTGATCGACCGGCTGCGCACGCTGGCCGATGCCGGCCGCACGGTGCTGGCGGTCAGCCATGAACCGGATCTGATCGCCGCCGCTGGGATCGTGCTCAGGCTGGAACGCGGGCGGCTGAGCCCGCAGGCGGTGGCGGCGTGAACCCGCTGCCCATCGCCTGGACCTTGTTGAAGGCCAACCGGCTGACCAGCCTTCTGTTTCTGTTTCTGTTTCTGGTGCTGATCGCCATCGCGGTGGCGCTGGGCGTGGCGATCACCGCGCAGGAGCGGGCGCTGCGCGACGGCTCCGCCCGGGCGGCGCAGCCCTTCGATCTGATTGTCGCCGCCCCCGGCAGCCGGATGGAGGTGATGTTCAACGTCGTCTACCTGCGGGCCAGCGCGGTAGAGATGTTGCCGAACGAGATCGTGACCCAGTTGATGGGCGAACGGGGCGTGGAATTCGCAGCACCCCTGGCGTTTGGCGACAACGCCGGGGGCTATCCGATTGTCGGCACCATCACCGATCTGGTCACCCATCTGGGCGGAGTGGCCGAGGGCGCGTCGTTCACCGAGCGCGCGCACGCGGTGGCCGGCGCAGACACGCCCTTCGCCGTGGGCGACAGCATCGTGTCCGCGCATGGCGACGGGTCTTCGGATCAGGGCGATCATGGCGAGATGGCCGTGGTCGGCCGGCTGGCGCCCACCGGCACGGTTTGGGATCGGGCGGTGCTGGTGCCGATCGAATTCATGTGGGAGGCGCATTCGCTTGCCACCGGCCACGCCGATCCGGATGCTCCGATCGGCCCGCCCTACGATCCCGCCTTTATCGGCGGGGTGCCGGCTTTGGTGGTCAAGCCCGCCGACTTGCCGACGGCCTACGGTCTGCGGCAAAGCTATCGCACCGAACGGTCCACCGCCTTTTTCCCGGCCGAGGTCTTGGCAGAGATCTACGGCTATCTGGGCGATGTGCGCAGCATCATGAACCTGCTGACCATCGCGACTCAGGTGCTGGTGGTGGCGGCGATACTGGCAGGCATCGTGGCGCTGATGCAGCTTTACCGAACCCGGCTTGCGGTGCTGCGCGCCCTGGGTGCGACCCGGTCATTCGTGTTCTTGGTGATGTGGGTCTATGTGATGGCGTTGATCCTGGGCGGCGCGGTGCTGGGCCTGGCCGGGGGCTGGGGCGTGGCAGGCGCGATTTCGTCCGTGTTCGCGGCAGAGACGGGCATGAACCTGCGCGCCACCCTGGGCGGAGAGGAATTCGCCCTGGTCGGCACCTTGCTGGGTCTGGGTGCGCTGTTGGCCGCGCTGCCGGCCTGGGCGCTGTTTCGCAAACCGCCCGTTGCCTTTCTACGCTGAGGCCCGGCGTCCGTTTGATCCCTGGTACGCGTGCGCCTGCGCCAATACGGGCGTCGAGCGCGCGAATAGTGCTGCGCGCCCGGATGCGCGCCGGTATTCGAGGTTGACTTGCCGCAACTCTGTGGCCTTCTCTGCGCCTAAAGACCGGGAGGCCAAGCTGACACGCATCGACTGGACACGCAGCGCCGCGTGGCTGGGCTTTTTCGCCCTGATCCTCGCCTCCTGGGCGTGGCTCTACGACATGGCCGCCGACATGGATATGGGCATGGGCATGGGTGCCATGGACGGCATGGGTGCCATGGAAGGCCCTGGCGCCGACATGAGCATGACCGCGACCGAGGGTGCCGGCACGGGCGCGACAACCGGCATGGGCGCGATGGACGGCATGGCCCCCAGTGCGGGTGCGGAAACCGGCACTGGCATGGGCATGGACACCGGCATGGACACGGGCATGGACACTGGGCCGGACGCGCACGGCGGCATGACCACAATGGGCGATATGGCGGGGATGGCCGCGATGACCGCGCCCGGCGTCGTGATCCCGATGTGGATCATCATGATGGCGGCGATGATGGGCCCGACCTTCGTGCCCACCGCACGCACCTATGATGACTTGATCCGTACCGGGGCGGGCACGCGGGCCGGGTTCTTGGGCGTGATCGCGGGCTATCTGGCGGTCTGGTTCGGCGCGGGCGCCGCCATCGGCCTGGCGCATCTGGCGCTGTTGCGCGCCGATCTGCTGACTGCCATGGGGGCCAGCGCCTCCACGGCATTGTCGGTGGTGCTGCTGGTCGCGGCCGGGCTTTACCAATTCACCCCGCTCAAGGATCGCTGCTTGGATTATTGCCGCACGCCAATGGTGCAATTCCTGGCGCATTGGCGCCCCGGCGCCTGGGGCGGCGCGGTCATGGGCGCGCGCGTCGGCGCGGTCTGTGTCGCCTGTTGCTGGGCGATCATGGCGCTTGGCTTTGTCGGCGGGGCGATGAACCTGATCTGGATGGGCATCGCCACCGTCATCATGACACTCGAAAAACTGCCCGATCTGGGCCGGTGGCTGACCCGACCCCTGGGCGCGGCGTTTCTGGCCGCGGCGGTCGTCAACGCGGCCGGCTGGCTGTAAGGAGGATCCATGGACCCGCACGCCCCGTCCGACAAACTGCGCGTCACCAAACCCGTCGACAGCCGGATGCCCGATACCGCGCGCCGTGCGACCCCGCGGACCGAATGGGCGGTGACGGGCGAGTTGTTTCTCAACTGCAATTGCACGGTCTTCTGCCCCTGCGTGATCTCTTTGGGTGCGCACCCGCCCACCGAGGGCGAGTGCCACACCTGGATGGCGATCCAGATCGACAAGGGCCACTATGACGGAGAAGCCCTGGACGGGCTGAACATCGCGCTGCTGGTGGAAATCCCGGGCCGCATGGGCGAGGGCAATTGGAAAGTCGCGGTCTATGTCGACGATCGCGCCAGCCATATCGCCTATCACGGCATCCTGCAGATCCTGTCGGGCAAGGCCGGCGGCACCACCGGGCTCTTGTCCATGCTGATCGGCGAGGTGATGGGGGCCGAACGCGCGCCGGTCGTGATCGAGCGCGACGGCCATCTGCGCCGGCTGATCGTGGGCAAGATGATCCAGGGTGAGATCGAACAGGTGCTGGGCCACGAGGATCAGCCCGTGGTGGTGCGCAACACCAAGTATTGGATGGGCCCGGACATATGGGTCGCGCGCGGGCGCAAGTCGCGGGTGCGCGCCCGCGGCCGCGTCTGGGATTTCAGCGGCCGGTCGGCCGAGATCTGCCCGATCGACTGGTCGGGACCTTGAGGGGGAGACGGGCATGAGCTTTTCGGCACTGCTGGTGCGCAAGGGCGAAGACGGCAAGACCACCGCCGTGGTAGAAAGCCTGGAACCGGGAGATCTGCCCGAGGGCGATGTCACGGTCGCGGTCGAGTACTCGACCCTGAACTACAAGGACGGGCTGTGCCTTAGCCCCGGCGGCGGAGGGCTGGTGCGCAACTACCCGCATGTACCGGGGATCGACTTTGCCGGCACGGTGGAGGCGTCGGACAATCCCGACTACGCCCCCGGCGACAAGGTCGTGCTGACCGGCTGGCGCGTGGGTGAGGTCCATTGGGGCGGCTATGCGCAAAAGGCGCGGGTCAAGGGCGACTGGCTGGTGCCGCTGCCCCAGGGCCTGACGACGCGCCAGGCGATGGCGGTCGGCACGGCCGGTTTCACCGCCATGCTGGCGGTGATGGCGTTGGAGGATCATGGGCTGACGCCGCAGGCCGGCCCGGTGCTGGTCACCGGGGCCGCGGGCGGTGTCGGCTCGGTCGCGACCGCGATCCTGGGCAAGCTGGGCTATGAGGTGGCCGCCGTCACCGGCCGGCCGGAGACCGAAGGCTACCTGCGCGATCTGGGTGCGGCGCAGATCGTCGCGCGCGGGGATCTGGCCGAAACCGTAAAACGCCCGCTGGAGGCCGAAACCTGGGCGGGCTGCGTCGACGCCGTGGGCGGGGCGATGCTGGCGCGCGTGCTGGGGCAGATGAAGTACGGCTCCTCCGTTGCCGCGGTCGGCCTGGCCGGCGGTGCCGGGCTGCCGGCCACGGTGATCCCGTTTCTGCTGCGCGGCGTGAACCTTTTGGGGATCGACAGCGTCATGCGGCCCAAACCCGACCGGCTGCGCGCATGGGCACGGATCGCGGCGGATCTGCCCATGGACAAGCTGGAGGGGATGATCGCGCCCGCGACCCTGGCCGATTTGCCCGGTCTGGGCGGCGCGATCTTACAGGGCGGCGTGAAGGGACGGGTCGTCGTGGACGTAAATGGCTGAGCGCGCGTGGGGATCGGCGCTGTGATCCATTCCGCGCCGGGTTGCGTAACCCTTTCAAAACACATCCGCGCGTTTACGATCGTTTAGCCTTTCGAATGACCACCCCCAAACTCTTCTGGTTTCGCCGCGACCTGCGCCTTGAGGACAACCCCGGGCTCCACGCTGCGGCGGAGACCGGCGGCCCGGTGATCCCGGTCTTTATCCTGGACCCCGAGACCGAGGCGCTGGGCGCGGCGCATCGCTGGCGGCTGGGCGCGGCGTTGGAGGTGTTCGCCGAAACCCTTTCCGCGGCCGGCAGCCGCCTGATCTGCCGCCGCGGCAAGGCCTCGGAGGTGCTGCAAAGCCTGATCGAGGACACCGGCGCGACCGCCGTGCATTGGTCGCGGACCTATGATCCCACCGGCATCGCGCGCGACACCGCGGTCAAGGCGGGTTTGGCCGATGCCGGGGTCGAGGCCAAAAGCCATGCGGGCCATGTGCTTTTCGAGCCGTGGCGGGTGCAGACCCAGCAGGACGAATTCTATAAGGTCTACACACCATTCTGGAAATCGGTCCGCGACCGTGACCCGGGCGGGCCGCTGAGCGTTCCGAAACTGCCGGCGCCGGAAACCTGGCCACAGGGTGTGGACGTCGCCGCGCTCGATCTTGGGTCCGACATGCGCCGCGGTGCGGCTGTCGTTGCACGCTATGCAAAGGTCGGCACGGCCGCGGCAGAGGCGAAGCTGGACGCGTTCATGGACGGCCCGCTGGCGGCGTATGGCGACGACCGCGACCGGCTGGACCGCGACGGGACCTCCGGTCTGAGCGACAACCTGGCGCTGGGCGAAATCTCTGCCCGCCAGATCTGGGCGGGGGTGCGCGCGGCGATGGAGCACGGTCAGAAGGGGGCGGAGACCTATCTGAAGGAAATCGTCTGGCGCGACTTCGCCTATCACCTATTGTACCACACGCCCCGGATCGCCACCGAGAACTGGCGCCCGGAATGGGACGGATTTCCCTGGAAATCCGCCAACGACCAGGCCGAGGCCTGGCGACGCGGCCGCACCGGAGAGCCGGTGATCGATGCGGCGATGCGGCAGCTTTACGTCACCGGCACGATGCACAATCGCGCGCGCATGCTGGTGGCGAGCTATCTGACCAAGCATCTGCTGATCCACTGGCGGGTCGGGCTCGACTGGTTCGCCGATTGCCTGATCGACTGGGACCCGGCCTCCAACGCGATGGGCTGGCAATGGGCGGCGGGCTCTGGCCCCGATGCGGCGCCCTATTTCCGCATCTTCAACCCCGCCACCCAGGCCGAGAAGTTCGACCCCGACGGCGCCTATCGCCGCCGCTATGTCGCCGAGTTGAGCGATGACCCGGGCGCACAGGCGCAGGCTTTCTACGCGGCCATCCCCGAACGCTGGGACATGTCGCCCAACGACACCTATCCCGACGGCCCCCTGATCGATCTGAAGAAGGGCCGCGAGCGCGCGCTTGCCGCCTATGAAGACCACCGCAGCCGGCAGTCTGCGGCGTGAAGCGCGGAAGGACCCCCCAAACATGAAAATCGCTGTCATCGGCGCCGGGATCACCGGCCTGGGCACGGCCTATGCGCTGGCGGAGGATCACGAGGTCCATCTGTTCGAACAAGATCGCCGGCTGGGCGGGCATGCGCACACCGTCGATGTGCGCTTCGGCGACGCCACGGTTCCTGTGGATACCGGCTTTATCGTCTTCAACGAACGCAACTATCCCAATCTGGTCGGCCTGTTCGATCACCTGGATGTGCCGACGAAATGGTCGGACATGTCATTTGCGCTCAGCGTCGCCGGCGGGCGGCTGGAATATGGCTGCGACAACTACGACCAGCTTTTCGCGCAGCGGCTGAACCTGCTGCGGCCCACTTACGTGCGCGGTATGTTGGAGATCCTGCGCTTCAACCGCACCGCGCCGGGATTTCTGACTTCGGGCGCGTTGCGGGGCGTGAGCCTGGGGGCGTTCTTGGCGCGCGAGCGCTATTCCACCTGGTTTCGCGACCGCTTCATCCTGCCTTTCGGCGGCGCGATCTGGTCGACGCCCACGGCGCGGATGCTGGAGTTTCCGGCCGAGTCCTTCGTCCGCTTCTTCCACAATCACGACCTGATGAACGGCATGTCGGCGATGCAGCGGTGGCGCACGGTGGCCGGCGGGTCCCGCGAATACGTGGCCCGGCTGGCGGCGCGGCTGGGCGACCGGATCCACGCCGGCACGGGCGCGGTCGCGGTGCGCCGCGCCCAGGGCCGCCCGGTGGTGGCGTTGAGCGACGGGTCGGAGGCCGGTTTCGACCAGGTCGTCTTTGCCTGCCATGGCCCGCAGGCGCACGCGCTGCTGACGGATGGCGATGCGCAGGAGCGGGAGATTCTGGGCGCATTCAAGACTTCGGACAATATGGCGGTGTTGCATTCCGACCCGGCGCTGATGCCGCGGAGGCGCAAGATCTGGGCCAGTTGGAATTTCCTGTGCGGCGGCAGCCCGGCAGAGGATGTGCGGCCTGCACCGGTGACCTATTGGATGAACCGGCTGCAGGGCATCCCGAAGGAGACGCCGCTGTTCGTCAGCCTTAACCCCACCGCGCCGATCCGCGAGGATCTGGTGCATGGCACCTATTCCTACGCGCACCCCGTGTTCGACGCCCAAGCCTTTGCCGCGCAGGATCGGATCGGCGATATCCAGGGCCGAGGCGGGCTTTGGTATGCCGGCGCCTGGTTGGGCTATGGCTTCCACGAGGACGGGCTGCGCACCGGCCTGCGCGTCGCCCAGGCTTTGGGCGCCCGGCCGGCCTGGGCACGCGATCTGCCGCCGCCCGCCGACAGCGCCCTGGCGGAGGCCGCCGAGTGACCGCCGCCCGGCTTTACCGTGGCCATGTGATGCACATGCGCCTGCAACCCAAGCGGCACCGGTTCCGGTATCGCGTGTTCTCGCTGCTGGTGGACCTGGACCGGCTGGAGGATATCGAGCGCCGGTCCTGGCTGTTGCAGGTGGACCGGTTCGGCCTGTTCTCCATCGATCGCCGCGACCACGGCGCCCGCGACGGGTCCGACCTGCGGGCCTGGGCCGACGATCAGGTCGCGGGTATCGGCCTGTCGCGGCCGGCACGGATCGAGATGCTGAGCTTTCCGCGTATGCTGGGTTACGTCTTCAACCCGCTGACGGTCTATTACTGCTATGACGCGGCGGATGCGCTGACCGCCGTGATCTACGAGGTCAAGAACACCTTCGGCGATCAGGTCGCCTATGCCCTGCCCCCCGGCGCGCCGGCGCGGGGCACCTATCGGCACAGTCAGACGAAGGAGATGTACGTGTCTCCGTTCATCGACATGGACCAGACCTATCGTTTCTCCATCGACCGGCCCGGCGACCGGCTGGCGGTGCGGATCCGCCAGGGGGGGGCCGCAGGGGAGGAATTGATCGCCACCCATACCGCCAGGGGCAAACCGCTGACCGACCGGCGGCTGGCCGGGGTCTTTTTCGCCTATCCGATGATGACGTTCTGGGTCGTCGCGGTGATCCATTGGCACGCTTTGCGGCTGTTCCTGAAGGGCGTGCGCTATCGCGCCTATGCGGATCGGGCGGCGGGCGAAAAGGCGTCGGTCTAGGGGGCGTCCAGTCGATGGACTTGCCACGGGCGTCAACCTGCATAGACTTCTTGCCCGGGAAGAGTACGGGGGGTGTGAGATGAGTGTATTGACATCGACGCGCGGCCAGTCGGACCTGCCGCGCTGGTTTCCAACCGGTTTTGCGCTGCTGGGCCGCATGCAGCGCGGGCGGCTGGACGTGGTGCTGCCCGATGGAAGAGCGTTCCGGGCGGACGGCGCCGAGCCGGGCGGTCACGGCGTACTGACCGTCCACAACGCCGATCTGTTCACCAGGCTGGCGCGCGAGGGCGATCTGGGCTTTGCCGAGGCCTATATGGACGGCTGGTGGGACAGCCCCGATCTGCAGGCGCTGATGGATGTGCTGATGGCCAACAATGACGAGGTCGGCCGCGCCTTTCCGGGCCAGGGCCTGATCCGCGCCTATGAACGGCTGCGGTTCTGGATGCACCGCAACACGCGGACGCAGGCGCAAAAGAACATCAGCCACCACTACGATCTGGGCAATCGTTTCTACGGCCAGTGGCTGGACGAGACGATGACCTATTCCTCCGCGCTCTATCAGCGGCAGGGCGAAAGCCTGGCCGCGGCGCAGACCCGCAAATACGCATCGATCTGCGACCGGATCGGCGTGGTCGAAGGGCAGCATGTGCTGGAGATCGGCTGTGGCTGGGGCGGCTTCGCGGAATACGCCGCAAAGACCCGCGGCGCCAAGATCACCGGCCTGACGATCAGCCGCGAACAGCACGATTTCGCGAAGCGCCGCATGTTCGAGGCCGGCTTGGCAGAGCGGGTCAACATCGAATTGCGCGACTACCGTGACCAGGATGCCACATTCGACGGGATCGCCTCCATCGAGATGTTCGAAGCCGTGGGGGAGAAGTTCTGGCCGGTCTATTTTGACGCGATCCGCGACCGCCTGAAACCCGGCGGCCAGGCGACGCTGCAGATCATCACGATCCAGGACCGTCTGTTCGACGGCTACCGTAAGAGTGTTGATTTCATTCAGAAATATATCTTTCCGGGCGGCATGTTGCCCAGCCCCGCGGCGTTGAGCGATCAGATCCGGACGGCGGGGCTCGACCGGCTCGGCTCCATCGAGTTCGGCCAAAGCTATGCCCAGACGCTGCAGGAGTGGCACGGCGCCTTCAACGCCCGCTGGCCCGATCTGCAACCCTTGGGCTTCGACGAAAGGTTCCGCCGTATGTGGAACTTCTACCTCACCTCTTGTGCGGCCTGTTTCAAATCTGGCATTACCGACGTCACCCAAGTCACCATGCGGCGCCCGGCGTGACGGGCGCATGACAGGCGGAGAAACGCGACATGCCCACCGCAGCCCGGCTGGTCGCAGCCATCGTTCTGGGCGCCTTGACGGCGGTGATGGTGTTCGTGCTGATCGCCTATTACCCCGAAGAGCCCTGGGAGAGATCGCAGACCCGGCTGGTCCAGACCTTTGCCGTTGTCGGCGCGCTGGTCGGCTGGTTCAGCCTGGGCAAACGCGCCGGGCAGGAATCCGGCGTCGGCATATCCCTGGGCATCCGCGCCGCGCTGACCACCACCGCCTGGCTCTTGTTCGTGCTGTCGGTGAACCATGTCATCAATCGCATCATCGACAGCCAACTGGCCGGTGCGCGCCCGATGCAGGCGATTTGGGAAGTGGTCGAGAAAGCCGTCGAATATTTCGGGTTTCTGCTGCACGGGCAGATCATAGCGATCGGCCTGGGCCTGGGCATCATCGCCGGGATCATCACCGCACGGGCGCAAAAAGCCTGGCGATAGGCGGCGCCGCCTGACATGCGGCTGCCGGTCGGACTGCTGGCGGCCTATGCCGCGCCGTCGCTGCCACTCGCGGCGATGTACTTCCCCGTCTACGTCTTTCTTGCCGAATTCTATGCCGGGCGCGGTCTGAGCCTGGGTTTCATCGGTGCGGCATTCATCGCGGTGCGGGTGTTCGATGCGGTCAGCGATCCGGCGATGGGACTGGTGTCCGACCGGTTGCGTACCCGCTGGGGCCGGCGGCGGATCTGGCTGGCGCTGGGCTGCCCGGTCGTCATGGTCGCCGCCTGGGGCCTGTTCGTGCCGCCCGAAGGCGCCGGGGCGGGCTGGTTCGTGGGGTTTCTCTTCGCACTGACGCTGGGCTGGACCGTCATGCTGACGCCCTATTTCGCCTGGGGCGCGGAGATTTCGGGCGACTATCGCCAGCGCGGCCGCGTGACCGTTTGGCGCGATGCGATCGGGCTTGTGGGCACGATCCTGGCCGCGGTGCTTTATTCCCTGGGCACGGATGCGGGCGGAGGGCTGCGGCTGGTCGCCGGGTTTATCGTCGCGGCGCTGCCGATCTGCGTCGCCTTTTGTCTGTGGCGCGTGCCCGAGCCACGCGACTTCACCCGGCCCCAGCCCGGCGCCGCCGGCATCCTGACCGTGCTACGCCGTCAGCCGGTGTTTTCGCGGCTGCTGCTGGCTTACTTCATCAACGGTGCCGCCAATGCGCTGCCGGCGACGTTGTTTCTGTTCTTCGTTGAGCACCGGCTGGGGGCGCCCGATCAGGGCGGCCCGCTTCTGGTGCTCTACTTCGGTGCGGCAGTGGCGGCGGCGCCGTTCTGGACCTTTGCGCTGCGCCATGTCTCCAAGCACCGGCTTTGGTGCGGGGCGATGATCTATGCCAGCGCGATCTTCGCCACCGCGTTGCTGTTGGGCCCGGGCGATATCACCGCCTTTGCCGTCATCTGCGTTTTGTCCGGCGCGGCGCTGGGTGCCGATTTGGCGCTGCCCTCGGCGATGCAGGCGGATCTGGTGGATGTGCATACGGCCGAAACCGGCCAGCAACGCACCGGCGCCTTTTTCGCACTCTGGTCGCTGGCGACCAAATTCGCGCTGGCACTTGCCGGCGGCGCGGCCCTGATCGCATTGGAGGCTGCCGGCTTCGATGCGAACGCCCTGAACCAAGCCGCGGCGCTGACCGCGCTGGCACTGCTTTACGCGCTCGCGCCGGTGATCCTGAAAGCGGTTTCCATCATGCTGATGTGGCACTTCCCGCTCGACGCCAGCGCCCAAGCGACCTTGCGCGAGAAGATCGAAGGCGCCTAAACGCCCCGGCTTCTTTGTTCTCCAAATATCCCCGCCGGAGGCATAGAATCTGGCCTCAAACCCCACGCGCGCACTCCAGACATCGGACCAGCGCCGGGTTGACCCGCAGCCGCGCCGGCTCGATCGCGTCGCCGCATTCCGCGCACCAGCCGAAGTCCCCGCTCTCCAGCCTGGTCTGAGCGGCCATCAGCGCGGTGCGTTCCTGCGCTCGCCGTCGATGCGTCGCCTGGGCCATTGCTTGGCGTTGCAGCGCGTCCATGCGGCTCAGTCGGCCCACCGATTGCTGATCCAACTCCACCGTGGCGCGATCCGCCGCCGCGGCGGCATCTTCCGCCGCCAGTTCCGCCAACCGCCGGGCGATCAGCGCGGCGTAGTCTGTTCCGGCCATTGATCGCTCCTTTCACACAAATTCACTTGATTTGCACCGCCGCCCGCCCGATGTGATACAGATCGGCACAGCCACCGAGCAAGGGGAACGCCATGACCGAACCCGCCGCGCGCCTGCGCGAGGTCGATCCGATCTGGTCCCGCATTCGCATGGAAGCCGAAGAGGTCTCTCGCAATGAGCCGCTGATGGCCTCTCTGGTGCATTCGGGCGTTCTCTATCACGAAAGTCTAGATGCGGTGCTGAGCTTTCGGCTGGCACAGAAGCTCGCCTCGCCCGAGATGTCGGATCTGATCCTGCGCGAGATCCTCGAAGACGCCTATGCCCGCAAGCCCGGCCTGATCGCCGCTGCGCGGGCCGATATTCTGGCCGTGTTCGAACGCGACCCGGCCTGCCACCGACTGATTCAGCCGCTACTGTTCTTCAAGGGCTTTCAGGCGTTGCAGGCGCATCGGCTGGCGCATGATCTATGGGTGCGCGACCGGCGCGATCTGGCCTATTTCGTGCAGATGCGCACCTCGGAAATTTTCGGTGTCGACATCCACCCCGGCGCCGGCATCGGGCAGGGGGTTATGATCGATCACGCGCATTCCATCGTGATCGGGGAAACGGCGGTGGTGGGCGACAACGTGTCCATGTTGCATTCGGTCACGCTGGGCGGCACCGGCAAGGAAGACGACGACCGCCACCCCAAGATCGGCGATGGCGTGCTGATCGGCGCCGGCGCGGCGGTGCTGGGCAATATCCATGTCGGCAACTGTTCGCGTATCGCGTCCGGTTCGGTGGTGTTGGAAGACGTGCCGCCGTGCAAGACGGTGGCCGGCGTGCCGGCCAAGATCGTGGGCGAAGCGGGCTGTTCGGAGCCCAGCAAATCCATGGATCAACTGCTGAAAACCGGTATGGTGACGGTCTGACCGGCGCTTCGGCGTCGCCGCCGCCGAAAGGACGTTCGTTGATGATGATTTCGAGGATCGGGGCCGCGCTGGCGCTGAGCGCTGCGCCCGTCGCCGCCTGGGCAGAGATCGCCCCGCGCACCTATCTGGAAGAACTGACCGCGCTTTACGCGGCGCAGGGGATCGCGTTGACGCATGGCGACGTTCAGGACCAGGGCGATGGTGTTCTGGTGCCGTCGGTCATGCTGGCCTCCGAGGGACCGGACACGGCGATGGAAATCGCCTTGGGCGACATGACCATCCGCCCGACCATGGCGCCCGGCTATGATCTGGAGGTTCTGACGGCGCCACAGGCGACGGGAACCGTGACCGGAACCGCGCCCGATGCGCCGGCGGCAGAGATCGAGCTGACCATGACGCTGGAAGGCAGCTATTGGGTCGGCGGGGCCGAGAATGCGCGTAAGATCGAGTTGGCCTATCCCGCGATCGATGTGACCATGGATATCGCCTCGGAAGCCGATCTGAACATGCAACTGGACATGGGTTTCCAGGACACTGCCGGCACCATCGGCTATGCGCTGTCCGACAGGTCCATCGACTACCGGGTGGCCGCGGGGCGTGTGACCGCAGAGGTCACGGTACCCGAAACCGATGGCGCGGCGGCGGATATCAGCGCGACCTATGACGATGTTCAGATCACGTCGCAGGCGGTCTTGACCGACACGACCGACCCATTGGCGATCTATGCCACCGACATGCTGACCACCGCCGAACTGACGGCGGCGTCCTCTGCGATCGGATTTCGCCTCACAGGCGCCGGGCCAGAGATAACCGGAACACTGACCGGGGGGAGTTCTGGCCTGGATATCGGTGTCGGTGCGGGCGGGCTTGACTATGCAATCTCTGGCGAAGCGGTGGATGTGGATGTTCAGGGTGGCGCGTTGCCGGTGCCCGTGATCGGCAGCATGGCGCGCTATCTGACCCGGATCGCGCTGCCGGTGATCCCGGACGAGGATCTGAGCGATATCGTTCTGGATGTCAGTATCGAGGATCTGACACTCGACGATGCGCTTTGGGGGCTGTTCGATCCCGGCGCCGCGATCCCGCGCGACCCGGTGTCGCTGCGCCTGGATCTGACCGCGCAGGGCCGGGCGCTGACCAATGTGATGACCCCGGAAGAGGCCATGCCGGGGGAGATGCCCTACGAGTTCGGTTCGGTCAGCCTGAACACGCTGGAATTGCGCGGCGCGGGCGTGGATATCAGCGGCAGCGGGCAGGCGGATATCCTGAACGACGGCCCGTTCCCGCAGCCGGTGGGTGCCGTGGATCTGCGCATCGCGGGCTTGGGCGGGCTTTTGGACACACTCAGCGCCAGCGGGCTGGTCGGGCCCGGGCAATTGCTGCCGGTGCAGATCATGCTGGGCACCTTTGCCCAGCCCACGGACGAGTCTGACGTCTTCACCTCGCGGATCGAGGCGGATGCGGAGGGACGGATCACGGCCAA
Organism: Pseudomonadota bacterium; assembly: GCA_039180525.1. GTDB lineage: Bacteria > Pseudomonadota > Alphaproteobacteria > Rhodobacterales > Rhodobacteraceae > Halovulum. The sequence goes on along the minus strand of JBCDDF010000060.1, from coordinate 82 downwards.
TGGCGTCGCGCTGCAGTGATCTGAGCGCGGCGATGGCGGCGGCGGCCCAAGCGGCCCGGCGCGCGCCCACCCGCCCTCCCCG
>JBCDDF010000059.1:0-18694 GCA_039180525.1 Pseudomonadota bacterium | reverse complement strand
TGAGAAATCGCCGTCGCCGCATCGGTTTGGGCCTGACGCTGCCGCGCCAGTGCCGCACCTTTCTGGGCAGAGATGGCGGCCACCGCGGCCTCGGCCGCGGCCTTGCGCATCTGCGCCAGCCGAACCAGGCGTTTCATCTGCGCCGCGCGAGTCATTGCGGCCCCTCCCGCTCGCGCATCCGCGCGCGCATGGTTTCGGCGAAACGGATGGCCGCAGCGACCGCGCGGTAGTGGTCGGGGTGAATTTCCGTGCCGACATCGATCACCGCGTGCAGTGCCCTTGCGGTGGGTGGATCGGAATGGATCGGCACCCCAGCTTCCGCGGCGATTTCCCTGATCGTGGCGGCCAGCGCGTCCACGCCCTTGGCGACGCAGGTCGGCGCCGAACCCGGTGTTCGCGCCCATGTCAGCGCCACGGCGTAATGCGTGGGGTTCACGATCACCACATCCGCGCCGGGGACATCGGCCAGCATCTTGTTCGTGGCGATTTCCGTCGCGCGCCGCCTTCGCTTGGCCTTGAGCATCGGATCGCCCTCGGTCTCTTTGGCTTCGTCCTTGATCTCCTGCAGGCTCATGCGCTGTTTGCGCATGTGGTCGTAGCGCACCCAGGCCAGATCGATCGCGGCAATCGCGGCGGCCACAACGGTGACGGCGATGGTGAGCTTCAGAACGAGCGCCATCATCACCGAACTCACCGCCGCGGGCGCCCCGCGGACCGTGCCGATGACCGTGTCGAGTTCGGCGACGAGGATGATGATGACGACGATCGAGACCGCGATCATCTTGACCAGGCGCTTGGCGAAATCCACCAGCCCGGTGGGGCCGAACTTGTTCTTCACCGATTCCACCGGCGACAGGCGCGATAGCTTCGGCGCCAGCTTCGATCCCGCGAAGGTGACCGCGTTCTGGGCGATCAGCCCCAACAACGCTGCCGCCAGCGGAAGTGCTATGATCGGTGCAATGGCCCAAAGCGCGCTGGCGAATGCCGCGCCGGCGATCCCGTGGCCGCCGGGCCCCAAGATCTGTCCGGTCAACGCATCGGCATGTTTCAGAAAGCCCGTCATGGCGCCCCCGGCGCCGATCAACATGCCACTGCCGCCCGCAGCCATGGCGACAAGGACACCGGCATAGACCGCCATCGTGGTGACCTCGTCGGACTTCGGGATATCGCCGCGCCGCCGCGCGTCCTCCATCCGCTTCGGGGTTGGGGCCTCGGTCTTTTCGCCGCCGGCGCCGGCGCCATCGCTCACGGTCGAAACTCCAGCGGCGCGCGCAGCACCTCGTCCAGCCGTTCGTTCCAGACCGTCAGGATCAGCGGGCCCGCCAGCAGCAACAGCAGCAGCGTGCCGGCGGTGATCGCCGGAGCCCCCACAAAGGCGACCATAAGCTGCGGCATGGCGCGGTTGATGACGCCCAAGGCCAGGTTGTAAAGCAGCGCGGCAATGGCGAAGGGTGCGGCCAGGGTAAAGCCAAGATTGAACGCCGCCCGCGCCTGATCCAGGCCCCAGGCACCGATATCGGCGGCGCTGAGGGCCGCGCCGAAGCCCAGCGCGCCATAGCTGTCGATTAGCGCGACCACGACTTTAATGTGCAGTCCCAGCACCATGGCCAGCGTCAGGCCCGCGATCATCAGCGCATTGCCCATCGCGGGCATCGGGTCGGGCGCGACGCCGACACCGGCGATCTGTGCCAGCGCGGTCGATTGCGCCGCGATACTGCCGGCCAATTGCAGCGCATGCACCAAGAGCCGCGTCGCCAGCCCGATCAAAAGCCCGATCCCGGCCTCGGAGGCGACCAGACTCGCAAACAGCACTGGCGGCAGCGCTGGCGGCAGCGCGGATGTATCCACCGCCGGCGCGACCAAGGCGGTCAGCACCAGCACCAGCCCAAGCCGGACGCGCATCGGCAGGAAGGTCTCACCAAAGCCCGGCAGCAGCCCGACCACCGCGCCGACCCGCACGAACACCAGAAACGCCGCCAGAAGCTGGTCCTGCGCGACATTCAGCAAGGCCTCCAGCAGATCGAACATCGGCGTTCAGACGACGCCCAGCATGGCCGGTTTGCGCTCGGTCCCGATCTCGTCGAACGACAGCACCGGATTGCGGATACCCTTGGCGCTCAGCACCGTCTGCAGGAACCGCCGGCGCCGGGCAGAGGTGACCACCGCCGGATAACGCCCGGCGCGGCCGGCTTCCGCGATACGGGTCGCCACGGCCTCTGCCAGGCGGTTGAACTCGTTAGGGGGCAGCGCGACATCGACGCTGCCGGCCGCGCCCTCGATCTGGTACTTCTGGAACAACTCTTCCCAGGACGGGCCAAGCTGGACCAGCGGCAGCGCGCCATCGGACTCTTGCAGCGACGCGGTAATCTGGAAGCCAAGCCGCCGGCGGACATGTTCGGCCAGAACCTCCGGCGCCTGGGTCGCGCCGTTGATTTCCCCCACAGCCTCCAGAATCAGAGGCAGGTTGCGCACCGACACGCGTTCCTCCAGCAACAGCCGCAGCACCGCTTGCAACTGCTCCACCGGCACCTTGTCGGGCACGTACTCGTCCAGGATCTTGCGGTTTGCGGCCGCGCGGTCGGGATCGGAGGGTTTGGCGAACTCGTCCAGCAGCCGCCGCATCGTGCGCCGGGTGAACAGCCGCCCGAAATGCTGCTTGAGGATCTCCAACAGATGCGTGGCGATAACCTCGGTCGGGCTGACCACCGAAAACCCTTCCAGTGCCGCCTGTTCCTCGTCCGATTTCGCGATCCAGCGCGCCGGGGCGCCATAGACGGGCTCGGCCACGTCCTCGCCCTTGGGTTCTGCCGGGGCGGCATCGGCGGTCAGCATAAGCACCTTGTCCTTGCGGATATGGCCCTGCGCCGCCTCCACCCCCTGGATGCGGATCGCATAGGTGCCCTTGTCCAGCGCGGGATTGTCCGTCAGCCGGATCTCAGGCAGCACGAAGCCGAACTCCTGCGCCACATGATGACGCATGTTCACGATCCGTGCGTCGAGCCCGGTCGACTGCTCCATCACGGTGCCCACAAGGTCGGCGGCGAATTCCAGGTGGATTTCGTCCAGATCCAGCATGTCGCCGATCCGTTTGGGCGGCGGCGCGGCGCTGACCGGGTTCGCCTTGACCTCTTCCGCGGCCTTGGAGGCCAGGACCCGCTGCGCCGCGAAGCCGCCCAGGCCCAGAATCAGCGCGCCGGCCAGAAAGGGGCCCAGCGGCAGGCCCGGGATCAGCGCAAACAGCCCCATCAGCGCGGCAACGGTGTAAAGTGCGGTGGGATAGCCGCCCAACTGGCCCAAAAGCGCCCGGTCGGCCGACCCGATCGCGCCACCCTTCGACAGCAGGATCGCCGTGGCGATGGAGATGATCACCGCCGGGATCTGGTTCACCAACCCGTCGCCCACGGTCAGGATCGAATAGGTCTCAAACGCCTGACCGATGGGCATGTCATGCGCCAGCACCCCGATCGCGAGGCCCATCACCAGGTTCAGCACCGTGATCAACAGCCCCGCCACCGCATCGCCCTTGACGAACTTTGAGGCACCATCGAGCGAGCCGAAGAACGTCGTTTCTTCCTGCTCGCGCTGGCGCCGCTCGCGCGCCTCGGCATGGGTGATCGCGCCCGAGGCCAGATCGCTGTCGATGGCAAGTTGCTTGCCCGGCATGCCATCCAGCGCAAAACGCGCGCCAACCTCGGCCATGCGCCCGGCGCCGCGGGTGATGACGATGAAGTTGACGATCAAAAGCACGCCGAACACCACCAGCCCCAGAAACAGCGACCCGCCCATGATGAACATGGCAAAGCCTTCGATCACGCCGCCGGCCGCCCCGGTGCCCTTGTGGCCGGAGCCGATGATCAGCTTCGTCGAGGAGACGTTCAGCGAAAGCCGCAGCATCAGCGATGCCAGCAGGATCATCGGAAAGGCGGAGAAATCCAGCGGCCGCTCAATAAACAGCGTGATGGTGAAGATCAGGATCGCCAGCCCGAAAGATGCCGCCAGCCCCATATCCAGCACGATGGGCGGCATCGGCAGCACCATCATCACGATCACCGCCATCAGCGCGACGGACAGCAGCACCGTGGGTTGGAACAGGCGCGACAGGCTCAGATCCATAACGGCCTCAGGATTGTGTCAAAACAACGGGCCGCGGGCGCCGCTGAGCAGCGGCCTTCCGGCGGGCAGCGCATGGATGCCGGCGGTGCTGCCCAGCACCGCACCCGAGGGCGGGCTGATCGTCAGCGGCCCGTCGATGGCCAACGGCTGAACCGGTGCCGGCCCCGGCGCGGCCTCGGCCACCGCCAGCGGTTCGGACCCGACGCCCGAGGGCGCGGGCAAATCGGCGCCGCCCAGGCGCGCGAGGATCCGTTCGAACCGCGCCCGATAGCGCGTCGCGAATTTCGGCGTGCGCGAATGATAGGCCCCCGCCGCCGCACCCCAACTGCCCTTTTCCGCATAAAGGTCGCGCAGAAACCGTGCCGCGTAGAGCGCGTTCTGGTTGGGGTCGAACATCTGCTCGACGGAGGCGAACTCCTGCCCGTGCCAGCGATAGTTGATCTGGAAACAACCCACGTCATAGCTGCGCGCCCCGCGGGCGTGATGCGCGCGGACATAGGCGAGCGCCTCTTCGGGGGTGGAAAACCACCGCCCCTCGCCCTCCATATTAACGGTCCAGGGCCAGGGCCGGTGCGCGCCGGCCAGGGTGCGCCCGGTTTCCGCCCGCGTGATCGCGCGTAAAACCTCCACCGGCACGCCCATGCGCTGCGCGGCACGCGCGCCGGCGGCATCGCACAGTGCCGCGATGCGTTCGACCGCGCCCGCGCTACCGGACAGCGCCAGCCAAACCGCCAGCATGACCGCCACAGATCTCATCAGGGGGGTTCTCCTCCCGCGTGGAATGCCGCTAGTGCTAGGGCGGGAGCGTTACGAAACCCCTAAACGCCGGAGGATCTCATGCAGTTACCGCGCACCCCAAGCTTTGGCCTGGAGGGTCGTCGCGCCCTGGTCACCGGCGCCACCAGCGGCATCGGCCTGGGCGCCGCCGCGGCTTTGGCCGAGGCCGGTGCGCAGGTGACGCTGGCCGCGCGCGGTGCGGAAAAGCTCACGGCGACCGCCGCGGCCTTTGCCGCGGCCGGATGGGCGGCGGAGACGTTGACGCTGGACGTCGCCGAACCAAACGCAGCGATGGGCGCAATCCGGGCTGCCGGCCCCTTCGACATTCTGGTGAACAACGCCGGCGCGGCAATTCCCAAACCCATGGGAGAGATGACGGTCGGCGATTTCGACCACGTCCAGGGCGTAAATCTCCGCGGCGCCTATTTCGTGGCGCAGGCCGTGGCCGAGGGTCTGGTGGCCGCCAATCGGCCCGGCAGCATCGTCAACGTCTCTTCCCAGATGGGGCATGTCGGCGGGGTCGACCGCACCGTCTATTGCGCCACGAAATTCGGCGTCGAGGGGCTGACCAAGGCCATGGCGGTGGAATACGGGCCCAAGGGCATACGGGTGAACGCCATCGGCCCGACTTTCGTGCGCACGCCCCTGACCGCGCCCACATTCGCAAAGCCCGACCGGTTGGAATGGATCCTGTCCAAGATCAAGCTGGGCCGCGTGGCGGAGGTGGAGGACATCATGGGCGCGGTGGTGTTTCTGGCCTCCGACGCCGCGGCGATGATCACCGGCGCATCGCTGGTGATCGATGGCGGTTGGACCGCGGACTGAGTTGGGCGGGGTGCGATCCGGCCCGCCTCAGACCGGCAGCAGGGTCGAGTTCTTGGTGTGCCGCAGCACCAGTTGCGAATGCGCCGAGGCAACGGAGGGGTGCGCCAGGACGCGATCCATCAGGAACCGTTCGAACCGGGCCACGTCCACATGACGCACCATCAGCACGTAGTCATGGCTGCCGGTCACGGCCAGGCAATGCTGCACCGCCTCTTCGGTTTCGGCGAAACGCTCGAACGCGCTGCGGGCGGCCTGGGTCTGGTCGCGGATGTTGACATTGACCAACATCAGCACGCCCAGGCCCAGCTTTTCGGGGTCCAGCAGCGTAACCCGGGCGGTGATCAGTCCGGCAGCCTCGAAATCCTGCAATCGGCGCCAGACGGTGGAGGCCGAAAGCCCGCTGCGCTGCGCCAGATCCTTGATCGACAACCCGGCGTCGCGTTGCAGCAACCTTAGAAGCGTTTGATCGGATTCGGTGCGCATTTGGGACAGATTGCCCTGAATCAGCATCAAAGCGAAACATTTTTGTCAAATTTCCGGCTGGAAAGCGGTTGTTGACCACCACGTTTCTACAACACCGCCCATCTATTGTACCAGCACAGGAGGGTTGGATGACGAAGAACCGCTATGCCGGCGCGCCGCGCAATGCCGACTACACGATCGATCAGCAATGGGCCTCCTACTCGGCGGTCGAGCACAACCGTTGGGACCGGCTTTACGCCCGGGCGGTGGACGTGCTTCAGACCCGCGCCTGTCCGGAGTTTCTGGCCGCATTGGATCAGTTGCAGCTGTCAGAGGCGGGCATTCCGGACATGGCGCACCTGTCCGACCGGCTGAAGCCCTTGACCGGCTGGCAGGTCGTCCCGGTCACCGATCTGGTCCCCGACGAGATCTTTTTCGACCATCTGGCCAATCGCCGTTTCCCCGCCGGTGCGTTCATCCGCCCCGAGGAGGAGATGGATTATCTGTCGGAGCCCGACATCTTCCACGACATTTTCGGCCATGTGCCGCTGCTGGCGAACCCGACCTATGCCGATTTCATGCAGGCCTATGGCCAGGGCGGGCACAAGGCGCTGGCGCGGGGGCAACTCGCAAACCTCGCCCGGCTGTACTGGTACACGGTGGAGTTCGGGTTGGTGCGGTCCGCGGACGGGCTGAAGCTGTTCGGCGCGGGCATCATGTCCTCCGCCTCGGAAAGCCGGTTCGCGCTGGAAAGCGATGCACCGCACCGCGTGGCCTTCGATCTGGAACGGGTGATGCGCACCGACTACATCATCGATGACTTCCAGCAGACCTATTTCGTGATCGACAGCTTCCAGGATCTGCTGGACCGCTGCTATGGCGATTTTTCCGGCCTTTATGACCGGCTAACGGCGCAGCCGGACATCGCCCCCGACCAGGTGGTGCCGGGGGACGAGGTTCTGCACCGCGGCAGCTTGGACTACTTCCGGGCCAAAGCCGCCGAATAGCGGCATACCGCGCAACGCGCGCCCCGGACTTGATCCGGGGCCCCTGAGCGGCGGCCCGGAGGTCCCGGGTCGAGCCCGGGACGCGTGCCACTGCGGACCCGCGCCTCACTCCACCCAGCGCACGCCGGTCAGGTCGTTGGCCTGGGTCGGCGCGTTTTGCCACAGCCCCTCGATCTTGGCATTGGCGACGCCGGTCTTGGCCAACTGGAACAGATAGCCGTTGACGTAGTTCTCCGCGATCCGCTCCTGCATCGCCTTAAGGATCGCGGCGCGGTCCTCCGGGTCGGTCATCTGGTTCAGCTCCGCGTTCAGCGCCTGAAACGCCACGTCGTCATACTGGAAGTAATAGTCGGGCCGGGCGTAGATGCCGATATCCATCGGTTCGGTATGGCTGACGATCGTCAGACCGAAATCCTTGCCGCGAAACACCTCCTCCAGCCATTGCGCCCATTCCAGGTTGGTGATCTCCGCCTCGATGCCCACTTCGCGCAACTGTGCTGCAATGATCTCTCCGCCGCGCCGCGCGTAAGACGGCGGCGGCAGCTTCAGCGTGGTGGTGAAGCCTTCCGAATAGCCGGCCTCGGCCAACAGGCTGCGGGCCAGCGCCGGGTCGTATTGGGACCCTTCCGTCAGATCGACATAGGCCGGGTTGTGCGGCGCGAAATGCGTGCCGATGGGCGTGCCGAAGCCGAACATCGCCCCGTCGATGATCGCCTGCCGGTCGATGGCGTGCGACACCGCCTTGCGCACCCTGACGTCGTCGAACGGCGGCTGGGCGTTATTGGTCGACAGGATCGTTTCCCCCTCGGTCGAGCCGACCAGCACGTTGAATCGCGGGTCGGCCTCGAACTGGGCCAGGTTCTCGGGCGCCGGGAACACCGGAAAGGCATCGATGTCGCCCGCCATCATCGCGGCAAAGGCCGCCGTGGGGTCGGAAATGAACTTGAACGTCGCGCTCTCCAACGCCACCGGGTCGCCCCAATAGTCGGGGTTGCGGGTCAGCTCCACCCGGTCGCCCTGCACCCAGTCGGCAAAGACGAACGGGCCGGTGCCCACGGGCTGCGTCTCCAGCGTCGCCGCGTCGCTTTCATCCACGATGATCGCGTCGCCCCAGGCCAGGTTGAACAAAAGCGCGCCATTGGGTTCGCTGAGCGTGATCTCCACGGTCGCATCATCGATCACGTTGATGGCGTCGATCCCCTCGAACAGCGCCTTTTGCGCATTCGTGCTGTCCTCGGCCCGGGCGCGGTCCAGGCTGAACTTCACGTCATCGGCGGTGAAGGCGGCGCCGTCGTGAAAGCTGACGCCCTGGCGCAGGCGAAAGGTGTAACTCAGCCCGTCCTCGGCGATCTCCCAGCTTTCGGCCAGGGCCGGCAGGATCGAACCATCGGCGGCAAAGCGCGTCAGCCCCTCATAGACGTTGGCATAGACGACCTCATCGACGGCCGCCGCGGCGGCGGAGGTCGGATCCAGATGTGGCGGTTCCAACTGCATCCCGATGGTGATGTCGGTCTGCGCAGTGGCGGAGCCGGCGGCGCAGATCAGCGCGGCGGCGGCGGTCATATGGCGCATAAAATCCCCCTGAGCGTTTGGGCACAGCGTCGGTCAGAAGGGCTTGCGGATCAACCCCTCAGGCCGGGCGCGGCCGCGGTGCCAGCGGTGCGCCGGGCATGCGCAACCAGACTACCAGCGACGATCCGGCAAAGGCCATCAGTGCCCAAAGCCAGGCATGCATGCTGCCCGACACCAGCCCGCCCAGATAGGCGCCGATGTTGCAGCCATAGGCCAGCCGCGCGCCATAGCCCATCAACAGTCCACCGATCACGGCGGTCCAGATCTCGTCGAATGTCAGGTTGAACTTCGGCGCCCAGCGCCCCGCCAGCGCGGCGGCCAGCATCGCACCCAGGACAATGCCGAAATCCATCACGGATGTCGCATCGGCGAAGACCGAGCTTTCCAGCCGTGCCTCCGACCAGCGGTAGAGCACCCAGCTGTCGGTCGGTACCCCGGCGTAGTAGGCGGCCTTGGCGCCCCAGAACCCGAAGGCCTGGGTGATGCCCCAGGGGCGGTTCAGCACCAGAAAGGTCAGGATGCCGACCGCCGCCAGCGCGATGGCGCCCAGCCAGGGCGACCAGGGCCCGCGCCACAGCGAACCGGTCTTGCGCGCAGGCTCCAGGCTGCCATGCGCGCGGCGTTCCCACCACACGGTCAGCGCGGTCAGCGTGCCCAGGATCGCCAGCAGGATGATCAGCGCCGGCACGGCCCCGTATGCGCGGATCAGCGAAAACCGCCCGATGTCGGGCAGATCGCGCCAGAACGGCAGATGCGCGACGCCGATGACCGAGCCGATGATGAAGCAGCTCAGCGTGATCACCATCCGCGTCGACCCGCCGCCGACCACGAACAAGGTGCCCGAACCGCAGCCGCCGCCCAGTTGCATGCCCATGCCGAAGATGAAGGCGCCAAAGAGCAGCCCGACCGACATCGGCTGCACCCAGGCGCCGAGGCCGTAGAACCCGATCAGCGGATAAGACACCATGGCGGTCAGCGCGATCAGCAGAAACTGCGCCCTCAGCCCGGTGCCGCGCGCTTCCGTGATGATCCGGCGCCAGCCGGCGGTGAAACCGAATGCGGCGTGATACAGCGCAAAGCCGGCCAGCCCGCCGATGCCGCTGGCCATCAAAAGCTGATTTCCGCCGTTCTGTTGCGCTGCAAAAGTGACGCATAGCAGTCCAACAGCGGCTGCTGCTATGGGCAGTTTCGGTAACGCCGATGTCATACGCACCACAAAGCGGAAACAAACCGTGCATGCGAATAACACGTTTGTGACCTGACACGCATTTGAATTGCGGGTCGAATAGCCGGGCTAGATGCACGGTTGGCGCGAAAGCGCTCGATTACAAAGCGGGCATGTGGGGTGCGCGCTCAAAAACCCGAACAAGGACGTACTCAATGGGCACGACGACTGATTTCGGTGGCTGCGAGACGACATTGCCGGCCGCGGCCATCGGCGCCTGGGACGATACCGTCCGTGCCTTCCTGACCCATGGCGCGTCTACGCCGCAACATCTGGCGCGCGTGTTCGAGGCGGCGCCCGACTTCGCCCAGGGCCATGCGGTAAAGGGTATGTTCTGCCTGCTGCTGGGCCGGTGCGAGATGAACGAGACCGCGCGCACCGCCATGACCGCCGCCGATCAGGCCGCCGCGCGTGTTCCGCCCAACGGCCGCGAGGCGGTCTATCTGGAGGCGCTGCGCGACTGGCTGGGCGGCCAGCCGTCGGCCGCCGCGTCGCGGCTGGAAACCGTGCTGCTGCTGCATCCGCGTGATGCGCTGGCGATGAAGCTGGTCCAGGCGGTCCGTTTCATGCTGGGTCAGCCGCAGGCGATGCGCGCCTCGATCGAACAGATCCTGCCGCATTGGTCCGACCACCCCGCGCTGGGCTATCTGAAGGGCTGCTACGCCTTCGCCCTGGAGGAGACCGGCGAGTACGATGCCGGAGAGAAATCGGGGCGTGAGGGGCTGTTGCTGGCGCCCGACGACGCCTGGGGCCTGCACGCGGTGGCGCATGTCTACGACATGACCGCGCGCGCCGAAGACGGGTTGTTCTGGTTGTCGGGCCAGACCCGCGCCTGGGAACACTGCAACAATTTCCGCTACCACGTCTGGTGGCACATCGCGCTGATGCATCTAGATCTGGGCCAGGTCGACGAGGTTCTGGCGCTTTATGACAGTGAGATCCGCGCCGACAAGACCGACGACTATCGCGACATCTCCAACGGCGCCTCGCTGCTGTCGCGGCTGGAGATCGAGGGCGTGAACGTCGGCGATCGCTGGGACGAACTGGCCGATCTGTCACAGGGCCGTGTCGATGACGGCGCAGTGGTCTTTGCCGATCTGCACTACATGCTGTCGCTGATCGGCGGTCACCGCGGCGATGCCATCCAGATCATGCTGCACCGCATGTCGCAGAACGCGGCGCGATTCCAGACCGATATGGACCGCATCACCGACCGCCCGGGCCTGTCGGCCGCGAACGGGCTGGAAGCCTATGGTGAAGGCAATTATGCCGAGGCGTTCCTGAACCTGTCCGCCGCGCGTGGCGATATGCAAAAGATCGGCGGCAGCCATGCCCAGCGCGATGTGTTCGAACGCCTGACCATCGAGGCGGCATTGCGCGGCGGCTATCTGGATGCAGCCGACTTGCTGCTGCGCGACCGCACGCGCACCCGCGGCGGCCACGAAGACGGCTATACCGCGCGCCGAATGCAGTTGATCGCCGGGTCGCGCACGCGGCTTTCGGCGATGGAGGGGGGACTGCCCGCTTAACCTGGGCTTGCCTATGACGACGAAACAGCGTTCATCCTTCCGAGACCCCCGCCTGGATTTCTTTCGCGGGGTGGCAATGTTCATCATCTTGCTGGCGCACACGCCCGGCAACACCTGGACTTTGTGGATCCCCGCCCGTTGGGGCTTTTCGGACGCGACGGAGATCTTCGTGTTCTGCTCCGGCATGGCCTCTGCCCTTGCCTTCGGCGCGGTGTTTGCCAATCGCGGGTGGACGATGGGCACGATCCGCGTCGCGCACCGGGTTTGGCAGGTCTATTGGTCCCATATCGCGATGTTCTTCGCGGTCCTGTTTCTGGTCATCGCGCTGAACCACACGGGGCTGACGCCCGAAAAGGATCAGGTCGGGCGGCTGAACCTGTATCCGTTCCTGAACAACGCGGGCGATAACCTGCTGGGTCTGATGACGCTGACCTACGTGCCCAACTACTTCGACATCCTGCCGATGTATCTGGTGATCCTGTGCTTGATCCCTGTGATGATGGGGCTGTCGCGCCTCTCGGTCTGGGCGGTGTTCGCGCTGATGTTCGCGCTGTGGCTGCCGACGCAGATCGGCCGCTGGCATGCAAACGGGGTCGAGGGGTTGGAGGCTCTGATCCCCTATGTCTCGATCCTGGATCTGCCGGCGCAGTATTGGTTCAACCCGCCCAACAACACCCGCGAATGGTTCTTCAATCCGTTCGCCTGGCAACTTGTTTTCTTTACCGGGTTCGCCCTGATGCGCGGCTGGATCCCCGCGCCGCCGGTGCGCTGGTGGCTGATCCTGCCGGCGCTGGCGCTGGTGCTGGCCAATGTGGTGGTCAGCAATGTCGGCGTGCGGATCTGGACCTTTGACGCGGTCAGGGGGCTGGGCTGGGATTGGACGTCCCAGTGGCGCGCCGCCGTCATCGACTGGCGGGTGGAGAACCGGCATCTGTTTTCAAAGACCGATATCGGCGTCCTGCGCTATCTTCACTTCCTCGCGCTGGCCTATCTGGCCTGGGCGGCGGCGGGACCGGGGGGCAAATACCTGTCGATGGGTGCGGTCTGGACCGCGGTGGTGACCGTGGTCCGCAAGGTCGGCCAGCAATCGCTGGCGGTGTTTGTGACCTCGATGGTGCTGGCCCGTTTCCTTGGCTTTCTGATGGACATCTACGCCGTGCGCGAGGGGATGCCGAAAGACCCCATCATCGTCGCGCTGATCAATCTGTTCGGTTTCGCGGTGATCATCGCCACCGCCTATACCGTCGCCTGGTTCAAAGCGGAGCCCTGGCGCAAGCCGCCGCCGCCGCAGCGGGACGAACCGCAGATCCTGGGCGGCGCACCGCTGTGGGAGCGTGCCGCATGACGCTGACCCGCCGCCAGGGCCTGAAACTCGCCGCCGCGATGGCTGCGCTGCCCGCCTGGGCCCGTGGGCAGGAAGAACCGGGTATGCGGCTGGGCGCACTCAAGCCGTTCGCGAAGGACGGCGTTCTTCGCAAGGCGCGCCGGCTGGCGCAAGAGCCGCACCGCCCCGGTGCGCAGGTGCCCAGGCCGTGGCGCGAATTGAGCTATGACCAGTATCGCAGCATCTGGTTCGATACCCGCAACGCGCTGTGGCGGGACGAGGGCCGCCCGCTTCAGGTGGAATTCTTCGCCCCCGGTCTCTACTTCCCCACGCCGATCCGGGTGAACGTGATCCAGCCGGGCGGCGCGCAGACCCGCCCGGTGATGTTCGACCTTGGCGTGTTCGACCGCACCGACCAGTTCCCCGATCTGCCCATAGACGACACGCTGGGCTATTCCGGTCTGCGTCTGCACGGCGAGTTGGAAACGCCGGGCATCTACACCGAATATGCGGTGTTCCAGGGCGCCAGCTATTTCCGCGCCATCGGTCGCGGTCAGACCTACGGCATCTCGGCGCGCGGCATCGCGTTGGGCACGGCCTCCACCGAGGGAGAGGAGTTTCCCGACTTTCGCGAGTTCTGGATCGAAACGCCTGAGGTGGGCGATGAACAAGTGGTGGTGCACGCGCTGCTCGACGGGCCGTCGGTCACCGGTGCGTACCGTTTCACGATCACCCCCGCCGACGTGACCGTGATGGATGTGGAGGCGACCATCTTCCCCCGTCGCCCGCTGAACAATGTGGGCATCGCGGCCGAAACCTCGATGTTCTTCTTCGATCAGACCAACCGCCACCGGTTCGACGATTTCCGCCCCGCCGTGCATGACAGCGACGGGCTGATGGTGCTGAACGGGGCCGGAGAGCAGTTGTGGCGGCCTTTGGCCAACCCGACCAGCCTACAGGTGTCGTCCTTCGTAGACGACAATCCCAAGGGTTTCGGGCTGATGCAGCGCGCCCGGCGGTTCAGCGATTTTGCCGATTTCCCTGCCAGTTATCACCAGCGGCCCAGCCTGTGGGTGGAGCCTGGCGAGCCCTGGGGGCGCGGCACGGTGACCCTGGTGGAAATCCCGACCGACAAAGAGATCTACGACAATATCGTTGCCTATTGGCGCCCGCGCGACCCGTTGGAGCCGCGCGAAGACGGCCACCGGTTCACCTATCGCCTGCATTGGGGCGCGGAGGCGCCGGTGGCACCCGACAAGACCCATGTGCTGAATACCCGCATCGGGCGCAGCTTTTCCGGTCGCCGCTTTGCCGCGATCGATTTCGCGCCGCATCCCAGCCTGCCGGAGGATCTGTCGCAGGTGCAGCTTTTCACCGCTGCCAGCCGCGGTCAGGTGTCGGACGGGATCCTGCAACGCAATCCAGAGACCGGCGGCGTGCGCTTCGATATCGGTTTCGACCCGGTCGAGGGCCGCGCGATGGAGTTGCGCGCGCAGATGCGGGTGGACGATGTCACCGTGTCCGAGGTCTGGCTCTACCGTTGGACGCCATGACCGATACGGTCCTGAACCCGCTGCCGCCCGCACCGCTGGCGATGCCGCCGCAGCGATTGGGTGATGTGCGCCCGCACGCGCCGCTGCCCGGCGATGGCTGGGCGGTGCAGGCGGCGCGCGCATTCGTGTTCGGCTCTGCCCTGGCGCTGACCGGGGCGTTGGGCTGGGTGATGCATGATTGGTTCAACGAACACGGGCTGAACGGGGTCGAGGTCATGGTGATGGCCTGCGCGCTGTTTGCCGCGTTCTGGATCGCGCTGTCGGTCGGCACCGCGTTTTTGGGGCTGCTGCCGCGCCGGGTGGCGGAATCGGTCGCGGTCGCGCCGCTGGACATCGCCGTGATGCTGCCGGTCTATGGCGAACCCATCGGCGGCATTCTGGAAAATGCAGAGGCGCTGCTGCGCGGCTTGCGGGCCCATCGCCCGGCGCATCGGTTCGCACTTTATGTGCTGTCGGATACCCGCGACGCGGGCCGTGTGCTGCAGGAACACGCGGCGTTTCGCGCACTGATGCGCCGGCTCCCGGGCGCACGGCTGCATTACCGGCATCGGGCCGACAACACACGCTACAAGGCCGGCAATATCGAGGATTGGGTGACGCGGTGGGGCGGTGGCCATGACGCGATGCTGGTCCTCGACGCAGACAGCGTCATGAGCCCGCGCGCGGTGCTGCGCATGGCCGATGCCCTGGGCGCGTCGCCGCGGCTGGGCCTGGTGCAATCGATCCCGCGGCTGATCGGGGGCGAGACGCTGTTTGCCCGCATGCAGCAGTTTTCCAACACCATCTACGGCACCACCCTGGCCCGCGGGCTGACGCTCTGGTCCGGCAGCGCGGCGAACTACTGGGGCCATAACGCGCTGATCCGCGTGCGGGCCTTTGCCGAAGCTGCGCGGCTGCCCGATCTGCCCGGCCGACGCCCCTTCGGCGGGGTGATCCTCAGCCATGATTTCGTCGAGGCGGCAATGCTGCGCCGCGCCGGCTGGCAAGTGCGGTTCATGCCCGAGGCGCGCGGCAGTTTCGAGACGACGCCGGAAACCGTGATCGGCCATGTCCAGCGCGACCGGCGCTGGTGCCAGGGCAATCTGCAGCATCTGCGCATCCTTGGCGCGTCCGGATTTCACCCGGTCAGCCGCATGCATCTGTTCCAGGGCGCGATGGCCTATACCGCCTCGCTGGGATGGTTCGCGCTGATGGTGCTGTGGATCCTGATCGGCACGGGGCAGGGCGACGGCGCCATTGTCTATTTCACCGAGGCCAACCCGATGTTCCCGGCCTGGCCGGAAATGGATGTCGTCAGCCGCATTCTGATTGTCGCGCTGACCTATGGCCTGTTGATCGCGCCCAAGATCCTGGGCGTCCTGGCCTATTGGTCGAGCGATCCGCTTTTGCTGCGGGTGGGCGGACCTTTGAGTTTCTTCGGGTCGTTCCTGATGGAGGTGCTGCTGTCGGTGCTGCTGGCGCCGACGATGATGGTTCAGCACATGATGGCGGTGCTGCGCACGCTGACGGGGTTCGACACCGGCTGGCGGCCGCATGCGGCCGCGTCGCGGCGTTTTGGCGTGCTGGTCAGGTTCCACGCCCTGGAACTGGCGCTGGGCTTTGCCATGTGCGCGCTGTTCGTCGCCGGCACGCTGACTCTGTGGCTGACCCCGATCGGCGTGTCGCTGGCGCTGGCGCCGGTCCTGTCCTGGGCCACCGCGACGCGCGGCCGCTGGGTGCAGGCCCTGTTCCGCACGCCGCAAGACCAGGGCCCGGCGGCGCAGGATCCAGCCGCGCCCGCGCCGGCATATTCCGGCGCCTGACCCACGCCCGTCAGGTCAGGCCGGGTCGATACTGAAACAGACGTATTTCATCTCCAGGAAATCCTCGATCCCGTGATGCGACCCTTCGCGTCCCAGGCCGGATTGCTTGACCCCGCCGAAGGGCGCGACCTCCGTCGAGATCAGGCCGGTGTTCACGCCGACCATTCCGTATTCCAACGCTTCGGCCACGCGCCAGACGCGGCTCAGATCCTTGGCGTAGAAATACGATGCCAGGCCGTGGATGGAATCGTTGGCCTGCGCGACCACGTCGGCCTCGTCCTCGAACCGGTAAAGCGGTGCGACGGGGCCGAAGGTTTCGTCATGGGTCACGCGCATCTCGGCGGTCACGTCGGTCAGCACGGTGGGCTGGAAGAAGGTGCCGCCCAGATCGGCGCGGTCTCCTCCGGTCAGCACCTTGGCGCCCTTTTTGACGGCATCGGCGATATGCGCCTCCACCTTTTCCACTGCCGCGGCGTTGATCAGCGGGCCGGTGGTCACGCCCTCGGTCAAGCCATCGCCCAGCGTCATCTCGCGCGTCGCCTGCGCCAGTTTCTCGGCAAAGGCATCATAGACCCCGGCCTGCACATAGATCCGGTTGGCGCACACGCAGGTCTGGCCGTTGTTGCGATACTTGGAAATCATCGCCCCCTCGACCGCCGCATCGATATCGGCGTCGTCGAAGACGATGAAAGGCGCGTTGCCGCCCAATTCCATCGACATCTTCATCACCTGATCCGCGCCCTGACGCAGCAGGATGCGCCCGGTCTCTGTCGAGCCGGTAAAGGTCAGCTTGCGCACCTTGGGGTTGTCGCAGAACTCCTGTCCGACCTCCTTGCCATGGGCGCTGGTGATGACGCTGAACAACCCCGCCGGCACGCCGGCGCGTTCGGCCAGCACCGCCATGGCCAGCGCGGAAAGCGGCGTATCCTCGGCCGGTTTGGCGACAAAGGCACAACCGGCGGCCAGCGCCGGGCCGATCTTGCGCGCGATCATGGCGTTGGGGAAGTTCCATGGCGTGATCGAGGCGACCACGCCCACCGGCTGCTTGATCACCATCAGGCGTTTGTCGCGCTGGTGGCCGGGGATGGTCTCGCCATAGATCCGCTTGGCCTCTTCGGCGAACCATTCGACAAAGCTGGCGCCGTACAGGATTTCACCCTTCGCCTCGGCCAGCGGCTTGCCCATTTCCGCCGTCAGGATCAGCGCCAGATCATCGGCGTGCTGCACCATCAGATCGTTCCATGCGCGCAGGACGGCAGCGCGTTCCTTGCCCGTGCGCTGAGCCCAGTCCTTTTGCGCGGCATAGGCGGCATCGATGGCGCGTGTGGTTTCCGCGCGGCCCATGTCGGGCACGGTGGCCAGCACGTCGCCGCGGGCGGGGTTGCGCACCTCGAACGTGGCGCCGGAATCGGCCGCAACCCAGGCACCGGCGACAAGTGCCTTGGAACACAGGAGATCAGGGTCGGAAAGATGCGCGGCAAGCGCGGTTTGATCGAGCATCGGGGACGTCCTGCTGTGGGTGGATGTGCTGTGGTTAGGGACCACAGCCCGCCGCCCGGTGCAAGGGCCAGCGCTGCGGTCCGCTGCGCCCGGTGCAGGGGCGCAGATCCGCGCGGACGCCGTTCGCGCCGCCATCGACGCCTGTCCGGGGCGGATCGCCGCCGGGATGGGCGAGCGCGCGGTCCGTCGAATTTGTCGATGCCGCCGGTGCGGCCCGCATGTGCCAAAAACCATGTCGAAACCCGAACATACCCTTCGGGGTCGCCGCGCCGAATGTCTCTGCCCCGTGTGCACGACGGCGGCGGCGGCACTGGTGCTTGGGGCAGGGCGTCCTCGGTCCCAAGTCGCCGGAGCCGAACCCAAAAAAAAGGTACCCAAGGCCACGCAGCCAAAATCCCACAGGTCCGGTGCGTCTGTCGCGATCCGAGGGGCAAAGCCGCCGAAACTGGTACTGTGCGGTCGCGCGCCCTTAGACCAAAATCGTTTCAGACTGAATCAGTCTGATCGGTTTTTGCGCTAGCCAACGCACCAAGCCGCGGGGGAGATTGAAGTTGGTGTCCTGCAGGGGTGATGGCATGCAGCGGGCAAGCGCGTGGGGGCGCATCTTGCCGCGAATGCGGGCGCGCGGCCAAGGGGCGGGACAGGGCCACTGCTTCCGCGTTCCGGCTGGCGCGACCGACAGGACAGCCGTCACACCCGCCATAGGATGAATCGGTCCTGGCCCCGGATCCGTGTTGTCTGTCGGTCCGAGCAGCTTCGGCGTGGCGAGAGCCGTTGCGCTGCAGGTGTCCGCCTGAGGTAAGACCTGGGGACCGGCGCGTTCCTGGCGCCCCGCGCCGCTTATGTCGGGCGTTTTGGGTCTTTACTCTGCGGGGGCTGTGGCGTTTGACCGCTCACCGCTCACCGCTCACCGCTCACCGCTCACCGCTCACCGCTCACCGCTCACCGCTCACCGCTCACCGCTCACCGCTCACCGCTCACCGCTCACCGCTCACCGCTCACCGC
>JBCDDF010000058.1:0-18868 GCA_039180525.1 Pseudomonadota bacterium | reverse complement strand
GACGTCCGCCGTACGCTCGCCTGCCTCCTGCTCTTTGATGATCTGAATGATCTGCTCGTCGCTGAATCTCGGCTTCATTCTCAGTCCTCTCAGTTGTGAGGACTCTACCATTCCGTGGAGGAGATTCAGGGGCTCAGGTCACTTGCCATCCGCCCGACGCGGCACACTTGCCAGAAACTCGCTTATAGCTCCCATCGAGAAAATCCTCACAAACCAAAGAAGCCTCTGAATCGCAGATCAGCCGTCAGCTCGGAAGTGTGGGGGCGGCGCACCGCTTACCCATCAATGCGTGCAACGTCATCATGTCGTTGAAAGCGACATACGCCATGCGCTTCGACCGGGGCCGGTCGACGCTGCTTTGGTCCAAATTCAATAGTTTGAGCGAAATCCTAGGATCAGATTGTTTCAATCTGATCCGTCTCTACTTTAGAATCGCCCGGTAAGCGCGGCCCAAAGGAAGCGCGGACCGCGCGCGGCGGCTTCGGGCATGGCCTGACCGCCCGCGACCCGTCGCAATATGCGCGCCGCCGCCCAGCCGTGCAGCAAAGCAGGGCGCAGGCGTCGCGGTAGGCGGTGGATCGGTATCAGGTCCGCCCGCTGCGCCAGCGCCTCCCGCGCCAAGTCCGCCTGCGGGCCATGCACCCCGGGCACAAAGACCGACCGGCCGCGGGCGCGTATCTGCGGCACCGCGCCCAGATATCCGGCGGCGGCGATCACCGCGCCATGCCCTTCAAGCGCCGTGTCGTGCTCTGCCCGCGCGCCCAGGGTCCGCCCCGCCAGCACGGCCAGCCCGCCACCGGTGGCGCGTAGATAGGCCCAAAGATCCACCGGCGGCGTCACACCGATATCTTCCCGCCGCGCGGCGATCGCTGCATCAAGCGGGGCGCGCGGCAGGTCCGCGCGGCGCACCGCATCGGCCAGCGGTGCCACGACCTCGTGCGCCCGCGGAGGCGCCCCGGCATAGATCTCTTCCACGGCATCCGCCCACCATTGAAGCCGCATTTCCGCGATCAGGGGCTCCTCGGTCACCCAGGGCGCGCGCGCGACTTCCAAATTGAACGCATAAAGCGCCATCAGATCGCCGCGTGCGGGCAGCGGCGCGGTCATAGCCGCGGCGAACCGGTCTGGATCGCCACGCGCGACCTGCGCGGCGCAGGCGTCCAGGCTCATGCCGGCCGTGCCACGACCTGCAGATAGCCGGTCTCCGCCGCGTGCGCCCGCCAACCGGCGGCCTCCGCCTCGCCCGCGTCCAGAACCGCCGCGAGCGCCGCCGCCGGCGCACCGCTCCGCAACGCGGCGATGCGCGCATCCATGGGGGTATAAAACGCCTCCCAGGCTGCGTCGGGCAGCGGGCGCGTTGCCAGGATCTCATAGCCCGCCGCCGCCACCTCGGCCCGCAGTTGTGCGATATCGCTGACCGGGTCGCCCTGCCAGAATGCCCGGGCCCCCGGCGATGGCTCGGCCACGAAAAAGACCGGATGCGAAAACGCTACGCGACCGCCCGGCCGCAGCGCCGCCCGCCAGCCGGCAAGCCCGGGCTCCAACCCTAGAAAGTAGAGTGCACCCGCGCACCAGATCAGATCGAAGCGTCCCTCGGGGCGTGCCATGTCGCCCGCGCGCAGCGTCACGCGTGGATCGCCGCCCAGCCGCGCCCGTGCCGCTTCCACGAACGGCGCATGCAGATCGAGCCCCAGGATCCGGCCGTCCGGCACGTGTTGCAACAGCCCGGGGATGTCCGCCCCAGGCCCGCAGCCGGCATCCAACACCCAACCGTCCGGCGCGGGGGCCGCCACGCCCAGCGCCCAGTCGAGGCTTTCCGCATCGCCCGGCCCCTCGCGCGGCAGCCCCCGGTGGAGCGTGAAGAAAGGACTATCCATCGCGGGCCGGCGCCGCGCCGTCGCGGATCAGTTTCCAGATCACGGCATCCTGCAGGGCCTGGAACGAGGCGTCGACGATGTTGGCAGAGACGCCCACGGTCGACCAGCGCCGGCCCTGGCCGTCCTCGCTGTCGATGATCACGCGGGTCACCGCCTCGGTCCCGCCATTGGTGATGCGCACGCGGAAATCGACCAGGTGCAGATCCTCTATCGAGGTCTGATAAGGGCCCAGATCCTTGGCCAGCGCGCGGGCCAGCGCATTCACCGGCCCCTGATCATTGCCCACCGCGTCGACCGATTCCGATACCGACAAAAGCCGCTTGTCGCCGATGCGCACGACCACCACGGCCTCTGACACGGTGATCCGCTCCCGCAGGGCATTGTACCGGCTTTCCACCGTCACCCGGTAGCGTTCGACGTCGAAGAACGCGGGCAGTTGCCCAAGATGCCGCCGCGCCACCAGATCGAAAGAGGCCGCCGCCATGTCATAGGCATAGCCGCGATCCTCGCGATCCTTGATATCGGCCAGGATCGCACCCAGCCGCGCATCGCCCTTCTCCACGCTTAGTCCGGCCGCCACCAAACGCTCGTGCAGGTTCGATTGCCCGGCCTGGTTCGACATCGGGATGAAGCGCGCATTGCCCACCGCCTCGGGCGGGACGTGCTCATAGGTGGTGGGATCCTTCACGATGGCGGAGGCATGCAGCCCCGCCTTGTGCGTGAATGCCGCGGCGCCCACGTAAGGCGCCTGTGCCTGCGGCACGCGGTTCAGGATGTCGTCGAGCAGACGGGAGACCTGGGTCAGGCCGGCCAGCGCCTGTGCGCCGATGCCGGTCTCGAACCGGCTGGCATAGGGTTCCTTCAGCAGCAGCGTCGGGATCAGCGTGGTCAGGTTGGCGTTGCCGCACCGCTCCCCCAGACCGTTCAGCGTGCCCTGGATCTGCCGCGCCCCAGCATCGACCGCGGCCAGCGTGTTGGCCACCGCGTGACCGGCATCGTCATGGGTGTGGATGCCCAGACGATCGCCCGGAATGCCGGCCGCGATCGCGGCCGTCACCGCCTCTGCGACCTGGCCGGGTAGCGCACCGCCATTGGTGTCACACAGGACCACCCAGCGCGCGCCCGCATCGAGCGCGGCGCGGGCGCAGGCCAGCGCATAATCGGGGTTGGCCTTGAAGCCGTCGAAGAAGTGTTCGGCATCGAACAGCGCCTCGCGTCCGGCAGCCGCAACATGCGCGATCGAGGCGGCGATGTTCTCGACGTTTTCTTCCAGCGAGATGCCAAGTGCTGTGCGGACATGGAAGTCATGGGTCTTGCCGACCAGACAGACCGCCGGCGTGCCCGCATTCATCACCGCGGCCAGCACGTCGTCATTGGCCGCCGAGCGGCCCGCGCGCTTGGTCATGCCGAATGCGGTCAGCGTGGCGCGGGTCTGGGGCGCCTGGGCGAAGAACTCGCTGTCGGTGGGGTTGGCGCCGGGCCAGCCGCCCTCGATATGGTCGAGGCCCAGCGCATCGAGCGCCCGAGCGATGCGGGTCTTGTCCTCCAGCGAGAAATCGACGCCCTGGGTCTGCTGACCGTCGCGCAGCGTGGTGTCGAAGAGGTACAGACGCTCGTGGGTCATCGGGCCAAAGCGGGGGGCCAGCCCCCCGCACCCCCCGGGATATTTGTGGAACAAAGAGAGCGGGTCATTCCAGGGCCTCGAGTCTGGAGAAATCAAAGTCCGGGCTGAGGCTCCATGTCGGACCGTCAGGTGTATCCTTCACCGTCACACCTGCGGTCAGAAGGCTCTTTCGGATGCGGTCTGCTTCCTCATAGTTCTTCCGTTGCTTCTCGCGGGTACGGCGGGCGATCAGCGCATCGATCTGCGTCGCAACGATCTCATCGTACCTGGCATTTAACTCGGTGCGTTCCAATAGCTGCTCATTCGTCGGCATAGCCGTATTGTCATGGAAGCTTCGCAGATCCAGTCCAAGGAGTTCACTTAGGCCGTGATAGAGCGCGCCAAGCGCCTGGTTCCCCTCGTTATCTGGGCGCTGCCCTTGCGTAAAAAGTTCGTGAAGCCGGGCGATCGCGGCAGCTGTGTTGAGATCGTTTCCGAGATGCTCAAGAAGAATGCTGTCAACGGGACTGGGGACATTGGCTGCCGACATGACGGCAGGCCGCTGATGAACCAGGGCCGACCAGCGGGACAGTGTGTCATGGGCATGCTGCGCCTTCTCCGCCGTCCAGTCCATCGGCTTTCGGTAATGCGTCGACAGCAGCACAAAGCGGATCACCTCGCCGGGGATGCCTTGGTCCAACAAGTCGCGGACGGTGAAGAAATTGCCCAGGGATTTTGACATCTTTTTCCCCTCGACCTGCAGCATCTCGTTGTGCAACCAGTATCGAGCCATGTACTCGGTTCCGTTGGCACAGCATGATTGTGCGATTTCGTTTTCATGGTGGGGAAACTGAAGATCCATACCCCCACAATGAATATCGAACGTGTCTCCCAAGAGTGCTTTTGCCATGGCCGAGCACTCGATATGCCATCCTGGGCGGCCGCGGCCAACGCTTTCGCCGGCCACGACTGGGCCATCCCAATCATGCTCACCGCGGCTCGAGGGTTTCCAAAGGACGAAATCCATCGGGTTTCTCTTATATGGAGCAACCTCCACTCGAGCTCCCGCAATCATATCGTTGATGGAACGCCCACTTAGTTCGCCGTATCTTTCATACTTATCGACTTCAAAAAGTGCGTGAGCCTCTAGAAGGCGCTCTCGATCCGCCAACACGTACGCCTGAGGCGGGTTATTGGATTGATCGCGTACGACGTAGGCATAGCCCCCGTTGATCAGATCCTCGATCATCGCCACCATCTGCGGCACATAGTCGGTCGCGCGGGGCTGGTGCGTGGGACGCAGCGCGCCCAAGCCAGTGATCATATCGTCTTCGTACCAGCCGATGGTCTCGGTGGTGATGTCGCCGATATCGCGGCCCGTTTCGCGCGCCCGCGCCAGGATCTTGTCATCGATGTCGGTGTAATTGCGGACATAGGTCACGTGGCCCGGTCCATAGACATGCCGCAGCAGCCGGAACAGTACGTCGAACACCACCGCGGGCCGGGCATTGCCCAGATGCGCGCGGTCATAAACCGTCGGGCCGCAGACATACATGCGCACGTTGGATGCATCGATCGGCCGAAAGATCTCCTTCCGGCGGGTCGCGGTGTTGGTCAGCTTGATCTCGGTCATCTTGATCTCGGCAATAGCGTCGGTCCGGGCGGCGGGCCTGCGGCGCGTAAGATCGGATGTGGAAAAGACGAATCTGCGCCGCGAACCTGAGTTAGCGGGGAATACAAATGCAGATGGTGCAGAGCGTCGTCATGGCGCGGACCATGGGCGATGCGGGCGGCGAAAGCAAGTTGTAATCCACGCCCGGCTTGGGCAGCGTGGCGGCCATGACGGAAGCGGAAATCGACGCGCATTGCCTGGCCTGTCCCGGCGCCACTAAGGTGGTCCAATGGGCCGATGCGCGGGTCTACAAGGTTGGCGAAAAGGTGTTCGCGATCCTGCCGCGCTCGGCGGACCGGATCACGCTGAAATGCCCCGACCCGGAAATGGCCGCGTTCCTGATCGAGATCGGCGCCGCGACCCGTGCCCCGCATCTGCCGCGCGGGGGCTGGGTGTCGCTGCCGGTCACCGAAACCGGGGACTTGGCGGCGCGGCTGACGCAATCCTATGACACCGTGCGTGCAAGCTTGCCCAAACGGGTGCGGGGAAGCCTATGAGAGTTTCGCAACGGCTGGATACGATCAATGGCCCCGGCGGCTCGGATGGGTGGGAGATCCTGTTGCAGGCCCGCGCCCTGGCCAAGGCCGGCACGCCTGTGATCGACCTGACCATCGGCGACCATGACCGCACCACCCCGGCGCCGCTGATCGATGCGATGGCCGCCAGCGCCCGGGGCGGGCATACCGGCTATGCGCCGATACCCGGCACCGATGCCCTGCGCGCGGCCATCGCGCACCGGGCGGCGCGGCGGACCGGCGTGCCGACGGCACCCGAAAACGTGCTGGTGACCGCAGGCGGTCAGGCGGCGTTGTTCGCCGCGCTGATGGCCGCCACCGATCCGGGCGACCGCGTCGGCTTTCTGGATCCCCACTACGCCACCTATCCCGGCACCATCCGCGCGGTATCCGCGGTGCCCCATGCGGTATCCCTGCGGGCAGAGACGGGCTTCATACCGGGTTCCGCCGATTTTGCCGATCTGCCGCCGGTCAGCGCGTTCTTGATCAACACGCCCAACAACCCCACCGGTGCCGTCTACGGCGCGGATGCGATCGCGGCGGTGGCGACGGCGGCACCCGATGCCTGGCTAATCTCCGATGAGGTCTATGACACCCAGGTCTGGGAGGGGCCCGCGCTGAGCGCTCGTGCCGTGCCGGGGCTTGCGGATCGCACGCTGGTGATCGGGTCGCTGTCGAAGAGCCATGTGATGACCGGCTGGCGGCTGGGCTGGATCGTGGGTCCGGCCGGCGCCATCGCAGCTGCCGCCGATCTGCTGGTCAACACGACCTATGGCGTGCCCGGTTTCATCCAGGACGCGGGCCTGCATGCGCTAACGGGCGCCCACCACGGCATCGAGGCGGACGTCACACGGCTTTACGCCGACCGCCGCAAAGCGGCGCTGGAGGCACTTGAGGGGGCGGGGCTGCGCATCTCTCCGCCCCAGGGTGGGATGTATGTGATGCTGGATATCCGCGGCACCGGGCGCAGCGGCATCGATTTCGCGCAGGATCTGCTCGATACCCACGGCATCGCGGTGATGCCCGGCGAAAGCTTCGGCGCCGCGGCCGCGGGCCATTTGCGCATCGCGCTGACCCGGCCCAGGGCGGAGCTGACCGCGGCGCTTAGAACTCTGACCGATTTCGCCGGCGCCCGCCGCAGCGGCTGACCGGGGGCCGCGCCCCGCGGCTTTTGCGCCCGTCGGGCCGCGCAACCCTTGCGGGGGCCCGCCCGCAGGCTTATTCCTATCGAATTCCTCCCCGCATCGGCCCCCGGAAGGAGCCCGCCATGACCCTGACCCCGCCGACCGGCTTTATCATTCCCACGGTGGACGAAACCACCGCCCGCGGCTCGATCCGCTACGACATCTTCTCGCGGCTGCTGAAGGAACGCATCGTCTTCATCTCTGGCCCGATCCATGACGAGATGGCCACCGTGATCGTCGCGCAGCTTTTGTTTCTTGAGGCGGAAAACCCCAAGAAGGAAATCGCGATGTATATCAACAGCCCCGGCGGTGTGGTGACCTCCGGCCTGTCGATCTATGACACGATGCAGTACATCCGGCCCAAAATCTCCACCGTCTGCGTGGGTCAGGCCGCGTCCATGGGCGCGATGCTGCTGGCCGCGGGCGAGCCGGGCATGCGGTTCGCACTGCCCAATTGTTCCATCATGGTGCACCAGCCCTCTGGCGGGTATCAGGGGCAAGCGACGGATATTCTGATCCATGCCCGCGAAACCCAGGCGCTGAAAAAGCGGTTGAACGAGATTTACGTCAAGCACACCGGTCAGGACTACGACGCCGTCGAAAAAGCGCTCGACCGCGACAATTTCATGACCGCGCCCGACGCCAAGGAATGGGGTCTGGTCGATGAGATCGTGGAAAACCGCGCGCCCGAGGACGACGGCTGACCGTCGTCACGGTTTGTTCACGATCGCGCCTGTCCGCTCGTATCGGGCCGGCGTTGACTTATCTGTCAGAATGTTCAGGCAAAAGGACCGCGTGTCCCTTGTCATTCGGCAACGCCCCGTGCCTAATGACGGGCGGGCAACCAAGGTTGACTCGGCAGGCCAGCCGCCGGTGCGTATTGTCGCCCGCGGAGGCAGGAGGAAAACATGAGCAAATCGGGTAGCGGAGAGAGCAAGAACACACTCTACTGTTCGTTCTGCGGCAAAAGTCAGCACGAAGTGCGTAAGCTGATCGCAGGGCCCACCGTGTTCATCTGCGACGAATGCGTCGAGTTGTGCATGGACATCATTCGGGAGGAGACCAAGAGCAACCTGGTCAAATCCGCCGAGGGTGTGCCGACACCGCAGGAAATCTGCTCGGTCCTCGATGACTACGTGATCGGCCAGCAGACCGCGAAGCGGGTTCTGTCGGTGGCCGTACACAACCACTACAAACGTTTGAATCACGCCAGCAAGAACCCCGAGGTCGAACTGGCGAAATCCAACATCATGCTGATCGGTCCCACCGGGTGCGGCAAGACGCTGCTGGCCCAGACGCTGGCGCGGATCCTCGACGTGCCCTTCACCATGGCCGACGCCACGACGCTGACCGAGGCCGGTTATGTCGGTGAGGATGTCGAGAACATCATCCTGAAACTGCTGCAGTCGGCCGAGTACAATGTCGAACGCGCGCAGCGCGGCATCGTCTATATCGACGAGGTCGACAAGATCTCCCGCAAGTCCGACAATCCCTCCATCACCCGCGATGTCTCGGGCGAGGGGGTGCAGCAGGCGCTGCTGAAGATCATGGAGGGCACGGTCGCCTCCGTCCCGCCGCAGGGTGGGCGCAAACATCCGCAGCAGGAGTTCCTGCAGGTGGACACGACCAACATTCTGTTCATCTGCGGCGGCGCGTTTGCCGGGCTCGACAAGATCATCGCCCAACGCGGCAAGGGTTCGGCCATGGGCTTCGGCGCCGATGTGAAGGACGAGGACGAACGCCGCGTCGGCGAGTTGTTCCAGGATCTGGAACCCGAGGACCTGCTGAAGTTCGGTCTGATCCCCGAATTCGTCGGCCGTCTGCCGGTGATCGCGACGCTGAACGATCTGGACGAGGACGCGCTGGTCATCATCCTGACCAAGCCCAAGAACGCGCTGGTGCGCCAGTATCAACGCCTGTTCGAGATGGAGGACGTTAAGCTGTCCTTCACCGACGAGGCGCTGAGCGCCGTCGCCCAACGCGCCATCGAACGCAAGACCGGCGCCCGCGGCCTGCGGTCGATCCTGGAAGAGGTGCTGCTCGACACGATGTTCGAGATCCCCGCGCTTCAGGGTGTCGAAGAGGTCGTGGTCAACGAGGACGCGATCAAACGCGATGGCGATCCGCTGCTGATCTATGCCGACAGCAAGCAGGAACCGGCCAGCGCCAGCTAAGCGCGCGCCGGGCCGGCCGGGAAAGCCGATGCGCCGTACATCCTCCGGGTCGAAATACGAGCGGGACGCCGCCTATTGCCGTGCGGTGATCTGCGACGGCTGGGTGTTTGTCGCCGGCACCACGGGCACCGATTACGCGACCGGGCACGTGCCGCCCGGTGCCGTGGCGCAGACCGAACTTGCGCTGAAGAATATCGCGGCGGCGCTGGTCGAGGCCGGCTGCAGTTTCACCGATGTCGTCCGCGTGACGTACATCCTGCCGGATCGCGATGCGTTTCCGGCCTGTCTGCCGGCCATCCGCGCGGCGTTCGGCGACGCTCCGCCCGCCGCCACCATGATCCAGGCCGGGTTGATCGACGCCGAGTTGGAAATCGAAATCGAGGTCACCGCCCGACTGCCGGGCTGAGCCGCGCGCCTGGCGCGCCCGCCCGTCGCACGGCCCTGGCGGGGGAGGGCGCAGCGCGCTAGACCCCACCGTCGGCACGGGATATGACATTGCAGATGTGGCAAGGAGCCCCCGCATGAGCCTTTTGGCGCAACTCTTCACCTGGTGGAACGGCCAGACGCTGGGCACGCGGATCTGGACGGCGCGCAAGGGCGAACGCGTCGGCGAGGACGAACAGGGCAACGTGTTCTACCGCTCTGCCGACGGCAAACGGCGGTGGGTGATCTATGCCGGCGAGGCAGAGGCCAGCCGCATCTCCCCCGACTGGCACGGCTGGTTGCACCACACCTTTCAGGAACCGCCAACCGAAAGACCGTTGGCCCGCAAAGCCTGGGAAAAGCCGCACCAGCCCAATCTGACCGGCACCGCGCAGGCGTATCACCCGCCCGGCAGTCTCTATGCACCCGACCCCAAACCACGCAGTGATTACGACGCCTGGGCACCGGAATAGACAGACCATCATGGCTAACAGCATCACCGAAACGCTTCTGGGCGCCGCCGTTCTGGCCACTGCCGTCGGCTTTGGCATCTATGCAACCCAAGTCGGCGGCCGCGGCGGCGGTGGCGATGGCAGCTATGCGCTGACCGCCAATTTCACCTCTGTCGAGGGCGTCAGCACCGGCAGCGATGTGCGCATGGCCGGGGTCAAGATCGGCAGCGTCACGGCCATGCTGCTGAACCCGCAGACCTATCAGGCGGAACTGACCGTCTCGATCCGCGACGACATCCAGATCCCCGACGACTCGGATGTCAAAATCGCCTCCGAGGGGCTTCTGGGCGGCAGTTTTGTCGAAATCGCGCCAGGCGGGTCCGAATTCATGCTGGCCGATGGCGATGAGATCGTGTTCACGCAAAGCTCGGTGAGCTTTCTGCAGCTGATGCTGCGGTTCGTCACCGGCGACGAATGATGCGCGCCGCCGCGCTGGCGCTGATGCTGGCCGCCACCCCGGTGGCGGCGCAAAGCACGATAGAGCAGACGCCCTTGGATCCCCAGGGGCAGGGCCTGTCCCAGGACGAAGACCGCGCGTTGGACGCCCTGCCGACGCAGGAGCCGGCGCAGATGGTCGACGCGGGTGCGGCGCGGTTGCGCGGGCTCGACACGCTGACCAACACGGTCAACGATTTCCGCATCGGCGTGGGCGAGACCCTGGGTTTCAAACGCCTGATCGTCACGCTGGAGGCCTGCCGCCACCCCGAGGGCGACCCGGGCGCGGATGCCTATGCCTTTTTGCGCATCCGCGACCGGCGGGAGACCGAAGACCGGTTCTCGGGCTGGATGCTGGCCTCAAGTCCGGCGCTGTCCGCGCTCGACCATCCGCGTTACGATGTCTGGGTGCTCAACTGTATCACCGAATGAGCGTCGGGCGTGCCCTGCAGGCGCCAGAAATCCGCCGGCTGGGTCAGCGCGCGTTCCAGCAGCCGGTGATAGGCGCCGCGGGTTATCTCCACCGTGCCCAGCCGCTCCAGGTGGTCGGTGACGAATTGGGTATCGAGCAGCGTGAAACCACCCACCCGCAGCCGCGCGACCAGATGCACCAGCGCGATCTTTGAGGCGTCCGGGCGCGCGGAAAACATGCTTTCGCCGAAAAATGCACCGCCCAACGCGACGCCATAAAGCCCGCCGGTCAGTTGCCCCCCGGACCAGACCTCCACCGAATGGGCATAGCCGGTGCGGTGCAGATCCTGATAGAGCGCCAGGATTTCCTTGTTGATCCACGTTTCCGCGCGCGCGCCGCAGGCTTGGACGACCTCCATGAAACGGGTGTTCAGCCGAACCTCGAACCCGCCGCGGCGCAGCGTCTTGCGCAGCGACTTAGAAATGTGAAGCCCGTCCAGGGGCAGCACGCCGCGGGTCTTGGGGTCGACCCAGAAAATCTCCGCCGAGTCGGCACTTTCCGCCATGGGAAAGACGCCAGAGGCATAGGCTTCCAGCAAAAGCCGGGCGCTGATGGGTGGGGGCACGTCATCTCTCATCGACCGGCCCCGTGATGCCGTTGTTGCCTCTACCGATCCGCGTCCAGCCACTTCTCAAGCCAGTGGATCGTGTAATCGCCGCGCTGGATATCCGGCTCGTCGAGCAAAGCGTAAAACAGCGGTGCTGTCGTTTCAACGCCATCGACGACCAACTCCTCCAACGCGCGCCGCAGCCGGGCCATGGCTGCCGGGCGATCTTTCCCAAAGACAATCAACTTTCCAATCAGACTGTCGTAGTAGGGTGGGATCGCATAACCCGCATAAAGCGCGCTATCCATTCGCACCCCCAGTCCGCCAGGGGCGTGATACGCATTGATTTTGCCGGGGGAGGGACGGAATTCGGGTAGTTTCTCGGCGTTTATCCGACATTCGATCGCATGGCCGTGCGGAATTAAGGCGTCTTGGTCCATCTGCATCGGCAGGCCCGCGGCCACCCGGATCTGCTGTTCCACCAGATCGACGCCATAGACCGCCTCGGTCACCGGGTGTTCCACCTGCAGACGGGTGTTCATCTCGATGAAGTAGAATTCACCGTCTTCGTAGAGGAACTCGATCGTGCCCGCGCCGGCATAGCCCATGCGCGCCACCGCATCGGCGCAGGTCTTGCCGATGCGGGCGCGCGTCGCGGCGTCGAGCGCCGGCGAGGGCGCCTCCTCCAGCACCTTCTGGTGGCGGCGCTGCAGCGAACAATCGCGCTCACCCAGATGCACCGCGCGGCCCTTGCCGTCGCCGAAGATCTGGATCTCGATATGCCGCGGGCGTTGCAGATACTTCTCCAGATAGACCTCGTCATTGCCAAACGCGGCCTTGGCTTCGCTGCGCGCCCCGGTAAAGGCCGCTTCCAGATCGGCGGCGGTGCGCGCCAGTTTCATGCCGCGGCCGCCGCCGCCGGCGGTGGCCTTGATTAGCACCGGATAGCCCATGTCCTCGGCAATGCTGCGCGCCGCCGCCAGATCCGGCACGCCGCCATCGGATCCGGGCACGCAGGGCACGCCCAGATCCCGCATCGTGTCCTTGGCGGTGATCTTGTCGCCCATCATCCGGATATGGTCGGATGACGGGCCGATGAAGGTGATGTTGTGGTCTTCCAGCACCTGCACGAAGGCTGCGTTTTCCGACAGAAACCCATAGCCCGGGTGGATCGCCTGCGCGCCCGTGACCTCGCAGGCGGACACGATCGAGGGGATCGACAGATAGCTGTCCGCCCCCGGTGGCGGGCCGATGCAGACGCTTTCGTCGGCCATGCGGACATGCATCGCATCGGCATCCGCCGTGGAATGCACCGCGACGCTGCTGATGCCCATTTCCTTGCAGGCGCGGATCACGCGCAGCGCGATTTCGCCCCGGTTCGCGATCAGGATCTTGTCGAACATGACTATTCTAGGATCATCAGGGGGGCGCCGAATTCCACCGGCGCGCCGTCTTCCACCAGAATGCGTTTGACCGTGCCCGCGCGGGGGGCGGGGATCTGGTTCATGGTCTTCATCGCCTCGATAATCAGCACCGTCTGCCCCTCGGACACCTGATCGCCGACCGACACAAAGGCCGGCGTGCCGGGTTCCGCCTGCAGATATGCCGTGCCCACCATGGGCGAGGTCACGGCGCCCGGATGCTGGGCCGGGTCTTCGCTGGCGGGCGCTGCGGGGGTGGGCGTCGCTGCTGCCGGGGGGGCCGGTGTGGTGGCGGGCTGTGACGCGACGAGCGCGGGGGCCGGCGCGGCACTGGCCGTTCGGGCCACGCGCACGTCCAGCGTGTCGTCCTCGCCCATTTCGCGCCGCACTTCGATCTCGCTTAGATCATGCTCCCGCAGCAACGCGGCCAGCGCGGTGATGAAGGCGACATCGCCCGCGTGTTTGTCCTTGCTCATAAACCCCCCGAACTTGTGCACGCCCCGGGGGCGCGGTGGTCAGTTGCGGCGGCTTATAGCGCCCCGCTGACAAAAGCGAAAGCCGCGTGAACGCGGTTACATCTCCGCGCGTTGCGCCGCGATCAGCGCTTCCATCTGTTCAGCCTGGAGGTACCCGCGCACCAGTTGGTCGCCGATCACGAATGTCGGCGTGCCGGTCACGCGCAGCGCCCGGGCCAGCGCCCGATTGCTGTTCAGGTGCGCGGTCACCGCATCGCCATCGGCCGCCGCCCGCATGGCCGCCACGTCCGCCCCGGCCTGGGACGCATATCGATTGATCAGCGCCGCCGAAAGCGGCCCCTGATGGCGCATCAGTCGGTCGCTGAAATCGGCATAGACCTCCGCCGGTTGGCCCAACAACACCGCCGTCGCCGCCCGCGCGGCCTGTTCCGACAGCGGCCCAAGGATCGGCAACTCCTTCTGGATCAGGCGGATATTGCCATCGCCGGCCAACAGGTCCGCCACCTCGGGATGCGCGCGTTTGCAATAGCTGCACTGATAGTCGATGAACTCCACCACGGTGATGTCGCCCTGTGGGTTGCCGGCCACGAACGATCCGTCCGGCCGGCTCAGGGCGTCGCGGTTCTGCTGCACCAAAAGCGTGTCTGCGCGTGCCGTCTGTTCGCGTTCACGTGCCTCCAGCATCTCGATCACTTCGACCACGATGTCCGGGTTTTGCAGCAGGTAGTCGCGGATCTCGCCATGCAGCGCGGCCCGGTCGGCGTCGCTGAGGTCGTCGAACGGCCCGGCCATGGCGCCCCAGGGCAGCAGGCAGGCGCAGATCAGAACGCGCAGCAGATGCATCTCTCAATCCCCTCGTTTTTTCGCCCGCCGCGCAGCGACCACGATGTCGTCGGCCCGCCGCCAGCCGGGCGATCCGGTCGGCAGCTGATCGGCGGCGCGGGCGGCGTGGATGCCGGCATCCTCGACCCGGCCCAGCAACATCATCCGTTCCGCCGTGGCCAAAGCGGCCTGACCCTCTTGGCCCAGCCGGCCATGGACCAGCGCCAGATCGCGCAACGCCCGCGGGTTGGCGCGGTCGATCCGCTGCGCCCGGGTCAGCACGTCCAGCGCCTCCCGCGTCGCGTTGGCGTTGTCCTGCGCCACCAGGGCCCGGCCCAGCCCCGACAGGATCAGCGGCTCGTTCGGGGCCAGGGCGACGGCGCGGCGATAGGACTCCGTCGCGGGCCCCGCCCGGCCTATCTCCAGCAGAATTTGCCCGCGCAATTCGTGATAGAACGCATCGTCCGGCCGCGCAGCCACCAGCCGGTCGATCGCCGCCGTCGCACGGTCCACGTCCGGCATCTTATGATAGGCCGCCGCGCGCGCCAGTTCGCCGACTTCCGTGTCGTCGTCGCGATACTTGGTCAGCGTGCGCCGCGGATCCCCCAGAAAGCCGTCCAGCTTGGCCACCATGCGCGCGTGCCAATAGACGTCTTCCCGGCTCGGCCCGCGCCCCCGCGGCGAATTGGCCACCCTGTCCTCGATGTAGCGCAACCGCTCCGACCACAGCGGGTGGGTGCGGACATAGGGGTCTGCGAACTGGCCGCTGCCGCCCAACTGGTTGCGGAACAGCTCCATGACCTCCAGCATCGCGCGCGGGTCGGCCCCGGCGTTGACCATATAGCTCAGGCCGGCTTGATCCGCCGCCGCCTCCTCCGCGCGGCTGTGGCGCAACAGATTGCGCAGCGCGACCTGGCCGGAGACGCCGCTGGCGGCAATCGCCGCGTCCGGATTGCCGGCGACCGCGGCCCCAAGGGCCAGCAGGATCCCCAAGGCGGTGGTGCCCCGCGCGGCGCGGATTTCGTCATTGCGGCGCGCCAGATGCCCGCCATTGATATGGCCCGCCTCATGCGCCAGCACCGCACGCACCTGATCGGGCGTGTCGAGCCGCTGCAACAGGCCGGTGTGCATGAAGATATTGTTGCCGCCGGCGACAAAGGCCTGCAACTGCCGGTCGTTGACGATATACAGATCCACCGTCGCCGTGCTCAGCCCGCCCGCCTGCAGAATCGGGCTGGCGAGATTGGCCAGCGTGCGCTCGATCTCCGCATCGCGGATTAGGCTCTGCGCCGGCGCCTGTGCCGCTGCCAGGGCCGCCAGCAGCGCAACCGCGCCCGCGATCGCCGCTTGAATGCGTGTACCGAAAATGCTCAAGCCTCCGGGTAGTGCGATCCGAACGGTAGGGCGAGCCCATGCGAACATCAACCCGCGGCGCGGTCGCGCCCTTCATCGTCATGGACGTCATGGAAGCCGCCCGCCGGGCCGAGGCCACGGGCCGCCGCATCATCCACATGGAGGTCGGCCAGCCCGGCACCCCGGCCCCCGCCGGCGCCCGGGCCGCGCTGGCGCGCGCGCTCGACATCGACCCGCTGGGCTACACCGTGGCGTTGGGCCTGCCGGAATTGCGCGCGGGCATCGCCGCGCTCTACCGCCGCCGCCACGGGATCGATATCGCGCCCGAGCGTGTCGTGGTGACCGCCGGTGCTTCCGGCGCCTTCCAACTGGCCTTCATCGCGCTGTTCGAGACCGCGGCCCGGGTCGGTATCGGCCTGCCGGGATATCCCAGCTACCGTCATATCCTGCAGGCGCTCGGCCTGACCCCGGTGACCTTCGAGACCGGCGCCGCGGCGCGTTTCCAGCCCACCGCGGCCGATCTGGCCAAGCTGGGCAAGCTCGACGGCCTGCTCGTCGCCAGTCCGGCAAACCCCAGCGGCACCATGCTCGACCGCGCCGCCCTTACCGCGCTGATCGACGCCTGCGCCGCGACCGGCACCGCCTTCATCTCCGACGAGATCTACCACGGGCTGACCTATGGCCCCGACCCGGCGGTCAGCGCGCTGGAGATCACGGACGATGTGTACGTCATCAACTCTTTCTCGAAATACCATTCCATGACCGGCTGGCGCATCGGCTGGATGGTGGTGCCCGAGGGCCATGTCCGCCAAGTCGAACGCCTGGCCCAGAACCTGTTTATCTGCCCCAGCCACGCCGCACAGGTCGCGGCGCTTGCCGCGCTTGATTGCGAAGATGAGCTCGACGGCCTGCGCGCAGTCTACGCCCGCAACCGCGACATCCTGCTCGACGGCCTGCCCAAAGCGGGCCTCAGCCGTATCGCGCCCCCCGACGGCGCTTTCTACATCTATGCCGATGTCTCGGAGATGACCGAAGACAGCCCCGCGCTCGCGGCCGGGATCCTCGATCAGGCCGGCGTCGCCGTCACCCCGGGCGTCGATTTCGACCCCGCGCGCGGCCACCATTGGCTCCGCTTCTCCTATGCCCGCACGACCGAGGACATCGAAGAAGGCCTCGCCCGCCTCCAGTCCTGGGCCGCTCAGCGATAGGTGCGCGCGTGCCAGCTTCTTTGTTCCAGAAATATTCCCGCCGGAGGCATCCAAGACCGGCTAAGCGAGCGGCCCCAGAAACATCGCGCGTTCCGCCCGCAACCGCTCCGACAGGAAATCAACGAACAGCCGCACCCGTGTCGTGCGCCGCAGATCGCCGTGCAGCAGCAGCCAGATCGACCGGTCCATCACCGGCGCCGTGCCGGGCACGAGTTGAAGATCGGGCATGAACCGCTCGACGTAACACGGCAGAATGCTCATCCCCATATGCTGGCGCACCAGCCCCGCATGCATCACGCCCTCGCTTACCGAATGGGCGATGCGCGCCTGCGGAAAAGGCGATTGCCGCACCCATTCGGGGCGCGGATCGGGCTCGCCCCAACCGATCCAGGTCAGCCCCGCACCCTCTGGCCCGGCATTGGGCAGCACCTCTTCGACATATCTGCGGCTGGCATAGATCCCCTTGGCGTATTGCAGCACGCGCCGGCCGACCACATCGTCGCTGACCTCGAAGGCGACGCGGATGGCCACGTCGACCTCGTGCCGAGCCAGGTCCTGAAACCGGTTGGTCACGCCCACATCCAGGCTGATCTGCGGGTTTGCGGCGCTGAATGCGGCAAAGATCGGCGGCAGCACGTCGAAGGCCAGACTGGGCGGCGCGGTCACGCGCACATTGCCCGCTGCCTCCTGATCGAGCCCGGCCAGCTGCCGCCGCGCCGCCAGTACCTCACGCTCGGCGGCCTCGGCGCGGGGCAGGATCGCACGGCCGGCATCGGTCAATGCGAAACCATCGACGGACCGGTCGAACAGCCGGGCGCCGCAGGCGGCCTCCAACGCGCCCAACCGGCGGCGCACCGTGGCATGGGTGGAGTTCAGCCGATCCGCCGCCGCGCGCAGCGACTCGGTCCGCGCAAGGGCGAGGAAATACGGCATATCCCCCCAGGTATCGGCGCGTTCGGTGGTCATGGGCGGGTCTCGGTCAGCGGAACGATCTCGTTCCATCATGCCAGCTGGCGGCCGCGCGACAACGCAAATCGTTCCACCCGTCGCCGCCGGCACCCATCGCCGCCGCGGCGCGCGTCATGCACCGCCCGAACCCGGTCTCGGCCCGTTGCCGGACGCATCCCTGCGCGCCCACGCCCTTGACGGCCCCGGTCCACCACCGCTTGAAGACCAGCCCGGCCCTGCACTATAACGCCGCCCGCAGCATGAGTGAGGACGAGGCGCGCATGGCCGGGCATTCCAAATGGGCGAATATTCAACACCGCAAGGGGCGTCAGGACGCCGCGCGGTCGAAGCTGTTTTCCAAACTGTCCAAGGAAATTACCGTCGCCGCCAAGATGGGCGACCCCGATCCGGACAAGAACCCGCGCCTGCGCCTGGCGGTGAAAGAGGCCAAGTCGAACTCGGTGCCCAAGGACGTCATCGACCGGGCGATCAAGAAAAGCCAGGGCGGTGATGCGGAGAGCTATGACGAGATCCGCTATGAAGGTTACGGCCCGGACGGCGTCGCGGTTATCGTCGAGGCGATGACCGACAACCGCAACCGCACGGCCTCCAACGTCCGTTCCATCTTTGCCAAGGCCGGCGGAAACCTGGCCGAAACCGGCGCCGTGTCCTTCATGTTCGATCGCAAGGGGTTGATCGTCTATCCCGTCGCGGCGGGCGACGCCGACACGGTTCTAGAAGCGGCCATCGAGGCCGGTGCCGAGGATGTGGAAAGCTCCGAGGACGGGCACGAGATCACCACCGCCGACACCGACCTGAACGAGGTCTCATCGGCGTTGGAGGCGGCCTTGGGCGAAAGCGAGACGACGAAGTTGATCTGGAAGCCGCAGACCACCACCCCGCTGGATCTTGATGGCGCGCAAAAGCTGCTGCGTTTGATCGAGGCGCTGGAGGACGATGACGACGTCCAAAACGTGACCGCCAATTTCGACATCTCCGACGAGGTGATGGCGGCGCTGGCTTAGAGCAAAAACGGATCAGATTGAAACAATCTGATCCTAGGGTCAGGACCCATTGATTTCCGTGTATGGGCGTGATTCACGGTTCGAAAACGAGCGGTGAACATGTCTGATCATTTCTGGCTGACGGATGCGCAGATGGCGCGGCTTGAGCCCTTCTTTCCGAAGTCCCACGGCAAGCCTCGCGTTGATGACCGACGTGTATTG
>JBCDDF010000057.1:0-19028 GCA_039180525.1 Pseudomonadota bacterium | reverse complement strand
CTTGAACCCGGAGTGATCCTTGGAAATCAGCGCCTGCGTCCCATCCAGATCGTTGGCCGTGAAGTTGAACGCAAACGTCCCGCTCTCCCGCGCCATGCCTGCGCTGTGCGCAACCTCCACCGCACTGCCAAGCGTGCCGTCGAAACTGCCGCCCAGACCCTCGGCCACCACACCGGGCGCCGCGAGGTCCGGGGCAGGATCGCCCGCATCAGGGGTGTCGTCGGGATCGGGATCATCCCCGGGGTCCGGGTCCGCTGGCGCCGGATCCAGCAACGCATCCCGCACCACGGTCTGATCTGCCGCGATCGCGAAAGTCGGCGTATTCAGATTGCCGCCGGTCCCGACCACCTGCCCCTCAAGCACCCGGAAGTCGCCTTCGGCGTTCTCGTGGTAGAACCGGATGGTGAAGCCGTCGCCGGCGGCCACATCCGCGAACGTATAGGTGCCGTCATCGGCGGTGCGCGTCGAGGCGACAGCCACGCCATCCTGGCGGAGTTCGACCAGATGGCCCGCGCCCGGCGCTTCGCCAGCATCGAACGCGCCATCGCCATCGGCGTCGGTGAAAAGGCGCCCACGAACCGTACCGGTCGTTTCCGGCTCGGGTGCGGGTGCGGGCGCGGCGGCGGTTGCCGCGGCAAAGATCGTATCGGGCATCTGGCCGGACACATACGCGCCGACATCCAGATCGAAACTGTTGTCATCACCGGTGAGCGTCAGCGTGAAATCGGTGTCCAGCGGATCGGTCTCGGTGCCGGCTTGAAACAACCCGCCACCGACCACCAGAAGCCAATCGCTGGTCGCGTCGATGACCGCGCCCGGCGCATCCTGCACGACCAGCGCCGAACCCTCGCCCTGGACGATGACCCCGGCGACGTCGATCGAGGTATCCAAAAGCACCTGTTGGCCGCCGCTGATGACCACAACATCGCCCGCCCCAGGGACCGCGCCGCCCCATGTGGCCGCGTCCGACCAGCGCGGCAAATCATCGACATCGTCGAGCGTCTGCGATGTGCTTTCGGCCCGCGCGGGCAGTGCGCCCGGGGCCGGGTCGGGGCGGAAATCCTCCGGCGCCGCGACCGGCGGCGCATTGCCGCTGGGCCGGTCGTCTGGGCCGGGGCGGAAGATGATCTTGACCCGGTCTTCGAACACCTGTTCGCCCACGCCCGGAAGATCGTCGATCGCGTCGTTCCAGCGGCTCTGATAGCGTTCGGTGTACATTTTCACGACGACATCGCCATTGCCGTCACGAAACCACGCGGTGCCTTGGGCGTCATCCAGCGCCGCCCGGCTGTCGACGCGATCGGCCCTTTGGATCACGACATTGTTGGGCAGATCCTGGAACCGGTAATAGACCGTCGCACCCTCGGGCAGGTCGCGCACGCGCAGGGTCAGCGGGGTCGGCGGCAACCCGTCGGGGTATTCAATCAGATACTCCACCGCGCCGCTGCCATCGACCACCAATTGCGCCTGGTCGTTTCGCTCTTGCGTTTCATCGCGATAAAGCAGGCTGGCGCCGTTGTCCTGGCGCGTGATGACGAAATCGACGCGCTGGTTTTCGCTGCCGCTGGTCCCCAGTTCCGCCTTACCGATAATGCTGGAGGCCGGGTTGACCCAGTAAAGCCCGTCAGGGTTCCATACCGCGCCCGATGTGGCGTTGAAGCCCGCAGCCTCGATCCCGCTAAACGCGCGGGAGAGTATGTCCGCGTTGCGATCCGGAATGACATCCACGATCCCAGGCGTGATCACCGCGCCGGCGACGCCGGTCAGGCTGCCGTCGATATCATGCAGGGCGCCGGCAAGCGACCCGCCCAGGTCGCGCGCCCCGTCATTGGTGGGGTCGTAGTGCTTGGTCTTGAAAAAGCCGGTGACGTCATCGTCGAAAGTCAGGCCGGAGACGGCGCTGTTCGCGCTGCGTCCAAAGCCGCTGTGATTGGCGATTGCGGCATCCAGGGCTTCGGTGAACCCGGCGAAATGCACGTCCTGCAAAAAGCTGGCCTGATCGTAAAGCTCCCAGCCATGGTAATAATCGCGCCCGGACTCTTCGGAATTGTCAGACCGCCCGACGATCAGACTGTCGGCAAGCTCGTTCCCACCCCAAAACCGCGCACCCTTCTTCGAGTCGGCGATCTTTATGTCTTCCCATTCGCCGGCGCCGTTTCTGACCCAAACTCCGAAATCGTTATTCTTGTAGGTCGTGAAATCAGAGATTTGGTAAATCTCTCCGAACGCGTTGTCGAAGCCCGTCGACAGACCGGTCCTTTCGTCGAATTGCCGGCCCAGAAAAATGCCATCCTTGCCGTTGGAATGGGATGTATTTCCAATCCATTGGCCCGGTATCTGTTCGTTTGGAATATAATCATCGTACCGCGCAACCCCGGCGGAGGCGCCTTCGACATATTCCAGCGAAAGAATCCAGAACCCGACATTGTCGGACCCGGCGGCGTGATTTCCAATCAGGTGATTGTCGGGGTTGGTCACCCAATAGGTGGACACCGCCGTGTGGTCCGAACCGATGGCCCCGGCCCGGACGCTTTCCGTCTCGTTGGTGTTCATGCCGAGGTTGCCCATCAGCACATTACCGAACTCCGAGCCGTCTTCGAAGTAATAGGTGTGACCGACCGTGTCGAAGATCGCATTGTTCTCGACCCAGGTGTTCTGGGTGCCGTGAATGGTCATCCCCTTGTTAAAGGTATCGTGGATCGAGCTGTTGGTGACGTACTGGCCCGATGCGTCGCCCAACATGTGCCAGTGCAGCGGATAGCGGCCCAGTTCGCCTGCCTGGCCCATTTTGGTCAATTCGGCCCCGTCGATATGCATCTCGGCGCCCATCATGATCATCGTGTGGCCGCCATAACCGTCTTCCGCCGCGTCCTCATCGCCCTGGATGGTGACGTTGCGGCTGAGCAGCGCAACCTCGGCACGCATGTCCAGATCCCAGGTCTGGCGGTCCGCCCCGCTCAGCCCATTGTCATAGCGGTCGATCTCTCCGTAGTGGTCGTTCTCCAGCGGTTGGTCGAGCGTGACCGTGCGGCCATCGGCGCTGACGGAAACGATGGTGCGCGTCTCTGCCTCGTCCTTGTCGAAACCGGTGGAGGCGATGGCGATCCGGTCGCCCACCTCCCAGCCTGTCGTTTCCGCAAGCCGCAGCGTGGAGGCGCCGGCATCCGCCGTCGCATCCAACTGCGTCCAACTGTCCTTCGCGGCATCTGCGGCATGGATCTCGATCCGGCTGCCGCTGCCCATGGCCATCAGGAAGGCGTTGTTGTTCTCGATGGTCGGCGCCGCCATGGCGTCCATCGTGTCCATGCCCGCGGCATCGCCATCCATTTCGTCCATCGGATCTGTCCCTTAGTCCAGCCGCGTCGTGCAATGATCCCGCACGGCCCGGAAGTCATCGAAAACGGTCGCCGACCCCGAAGGTCTGAGACCAAGGAAAACGCAAAGACCGCAAAACGTACCAAGCGGAAACCCTATCCGCCTTATTCAAACACAAAGGCTCAGACACACGGGCCGGCGAATTCAAGTTTTCGAAATCCATTCGAAACCTGTGTGAATGAACCGGGAAATACTGAATTAACCAAATTGACCGCGGCTACACGCGCGGCCACACCATGACAGATAGACTGATACCGCCTGCAAGATACGGAGTGCTTGACGCTAACTGCCTTCAAAACCGGCAAAAATCTGAGCGGACCATGTCGCCAACACGGACGGCGCTCAAGCCTGCGAAAGCCAGCCCAGCAAAAGGCGCGGGTTTCCGCTGGTTTTACCGGTAAAGGGCGCGGAACACGCAGGGCCATTGCCTGGTTCGTTAAGTTTCAATGACTTTCGTGAATCGAATTACCTTCATTTATATGAATATTTGTTTTTCTGCATTTGCACCGCACGTGGCTGCCAGCGGCATGCCAGTGCCCAGCGAAATGACCCTCAGGGGCGTCTCATTCCGGGGGTCGCCGTCCGCGCGCAGGCCGTCCATGGCACGGCCTGGCGATGGCCTGTCCGTGAAACGCCTTGGCGCCCGGATCCCCCGATGACGCCCCTGTCCGCCCGTGTTAAGCGGAGGCCATGTCCGACCTTCCCACCAAGGATCAGATCCTCGCTTGGATCCGCGAGAACCCGGCAGAGGCGTCCAAACGCGAGGTTGCGCGGGCCTTTGGCGTCAAGGGTGCCGACCGGATCCCGCTGAAGCGGCTGTTGCGCGAGCTTGAAACCGACGGCCACATCGCCCGCGACCGCAAACGTCTGCGTGAACCCGGCACGCTGCCGCCAGTAAGCGTGCTGCGCGTCAGCGAACCGGACAGTCAGGGCGACCTGTGGGCCGAGCCGGTCGAATGGACGGGCGAAGATCCCGCACCCCGGATTTCGGTGCAAACCCGGCCCCACGAACCGGCGCTCGGCGCCGGCGACCGCATCCTGGCCCGCATCGCGGCGTCAGAGCACCCCGGCGCGCCCGCCACCGCGCGGCTGATCCGGCGCATCGGGACCGGCCCGCGGCGGCTGACGGGGATCTTTCGCACCACCCAAGCCGGCGCAAGGATCCAACCGATCGACCGCCGGTCCAACCGCGAATGGCGCGTCCCCCCCGGCGCCACAGCCGGCGCCGAGGACGGCGAATTGGTGGAAGCCGAACAGGCCGGCCCCCGCGATCGGCTCGGCCTGCCGGCCGCCCGTATCACCGCGCGCCTGGGCGATCCGTCCGCACCCCGCGCGGTGAGCCTGATCGCGATCCACACCCATGATCTGCCCACCGACTTCCCCAGCCAGGCCCTTGCGGAGGCTGCGGCTGCGCGCCCCGCGTCGCTCGACACCCGCGAAGACCTGCGCGCCC
This sequence comes from Pseudomonadota bacterium, assembly GCA_039180525.1. Taxonomy (GTDB): domain Bacteria; phylum Pseudomonadota; class Alphaproteobacteria; order Rhodobacterales; family Rhodobacteraceae; genus Halovulum. Next base: position 14,200 of record JBCDDF010000057.1, on the reverse strand, counting down.
TGCCACTGATCACCATCGACCCGGCCGATGCCCGCGACCATGATGATGCGGTCTGCGCCCTGCCCGATCCGGAAAGCGGCGGCCATATCCTTTGGGTCGCCATCGCCGATGTCGCCCATTACGTCCGCCCGGGCTCTGCGCTCGATGCCGCTGCCCGCGACCGCGGCAACTCAACCTATTTCCCCGACCGCGTCGTGCCCATGCTGCCCGAGGCGCTGTCCGCCGATCTCTGTTCGCTCCACGCCGGCGCCGACCGCCCCTGCCTGGCGGTGGAGATCCGCCTTGCCCCCGACGGCACGAAGACGGGCCACCGCTTCACCCGCGGGCTCATGCGCTCCGCCGCATCTCTCAGCTACACCCAGGCGCAGACTGCCATCGACGGCACGCCCGACGCGGCCGCGGCGCCGCTCCTCGATACCGTGCTGCGCCCGCTCTGGGCCGCTTATGACGCGCTCAAGACCGCCCGCGACGCCCGCGCACCGCTTGATCTCGACCTGCCCGAACGGCGGATGGAACTTGCCGAGGACGGCACGGTGGCCGCCGTCGCCTTCCGCGCGCGCCACGACGCGCATCGGCTAATCGAAGAGGCGATGATCCTGGCCAATGTCTGCGCCGCCGAAACGCTGGAGAACAAGCGCAGCGCTTTGATCTATCGGATCCACGAGGAACCCGACCCACAGAAGCTGGAGGCGCTGCGTCAAACCGCCGAAGCCGCCGGGCTCAGATTGGCCAAGGGCCAGGTGATCACCCCAGCCCAGCTGAACGCTCTGCTCGCCCAGGCGGCGGACCGCGACGATGCCGACCTCATCAACCTCGCGGTCCTGCGCAGCATGCCGCAGGCGGTCTATAGCGCGCAGAATGTTGCGCATTTCGGCCTCGGCCTGCGCGCCTATGCGCATTTCACCTCGCCGATCCGGCGTTATGCCGATCTGATCGTCCACCGCGCGTTAATCGCGGCCCATGGCTGGGGTGCGGACGGGCTGACCCCGGCAGAGATGGCGGTGCTCGATGCGACCGCCGATTGGATCTCGCAGACCGAACGCCGCTCCATGCAGGCCGAACGCGACACCGTGGACCGCTACCTCGCCGCGTTTCTCGCCGACCGCGTCGGCAGCACGCTGTCCGGGCGCATCACCGGCATCGCACGGGCCGGCGTCTTCGTGCGGCTCGACGGAAGCGGCGCCGATGGGCTCGCGCCCATGTCGAGCCTCGGCGCGGAGTACTTTCACTATGACCGGCAAAGCCAGACCCTGATGGGCGACCGTTCGGGCCGCCGCATCGCACTGGGCCAAAGCGCGACCGTAAAGATCGCCGGCACCGACGCGGCCACCGGCGGCGTGACGCTGGAGATCCTGGACATCGACGGAGAGACGCTTGACCGCGGCACGCCGAGCCGTCGCACACGGCGACCGAAATCCTCTGCACGCAAGGGCAAACGCAGGCGCCGCAACTGACCGCCCGCGCGCGTCGCCGGAGCCGGGCGCCAACGGGCCCCGTCCGCGGCGCAAGCCGCGGGTGGGGAGGATCGCCTGGCCGCGTCAGCGGCCTCCATCGGATCGCGAAAACCCCGATCGCGTGGCTTTTGCATCGCCCGCTTTCGCGCTATGATCCCTCAAAAAATCCAGAGCAGGATCCGGCCCAATGTACGCCTTTCCCCCCGGCGCCCGGCGCGCCGCCGCCCTTATCGTCCCGGCCGTGGCCGCGGCGTTTCTCGCCACAACCGCCATCGCCTTCGACACCCGCCCCATGCCCCGCGACCCAGACCTGATCCGCACCGCGCAAGCCGCCTCCTCCTTCGACCGCTGGCGTGAGGGGTTCCGGGCCAAGGCCGCGGCGGCCGGTATTTCGCGCAATGTGTTCGATGCCGCGTTTCGCGGCGTGACCCCGGACCCAGAGGTCATCCGCCTCGATCGGTCGCAGGCCGAGTTTACCAAACCGATCTGGGAATACCTGGACACCGCCGTCTCCGACGCCCGCATCCAAAACGGCCGCGGCCACGCACGGCGGCTGGCGCCGACACTTGAGGCGATCGAACGCCGCTACGGCGTGGATCGCACCGCCGTTCTCGCCGTCTGGGGGATGGAAACCAATTATGGCAGTTACCGCGGCAGCACCGGCACGATCCGCGCGCTGGCCACGCTCGCCTTCGACGGCCGCCGCCGGCGCTTTGCCGAGGAACAACTGATCGCGGCGCTGAGCATCCTGCAATCGGGCGATATCAGCCCCCAGGCGATGCGCGGCTCCTGGGCCGGGGCGATGGGCCACACCCAGTTCATCCCCACCAGCTATCTGTCCTACGCGCAGGATTTCAACGGCGACGGGCGCCGCGACATCTGGTCGGAGGATCCCACCGATGCGCTCGCCTCCACGGCCGCCTACCTGGCGCGGTTCGGCTGGACCCGCGGCCAGCCCTGGGGGGTGGAAGTGCGCCTGCCCGCAGGGTTCAACTACGGCAATATCGACCAGGATCTACGCCGGCCCGTGCGCCGGTGGACACAGCTTGGCGTGCGGGGGCCCGATGGCCAACCGTTACCGAATTACGGCGCCGAAGCCGCGCTCCTCGCCCCTGCTGGGGCCCGTGGGCCGGTGTTTATGGTGTTCAACAATTTCCGGGTCATCAAGCGGTATAACAACGCGACCTCCTATGCGATGGGCGTCGGGCTTCTGGCCAGCCGCATCGGCGGCGGTCCCGGTGTCACGACCCCATGGCCACGCAACGACCGGCCTCTGTCGCGATCCGAAAAGGTGGAAATCCAGCAGCGCCTGAGCGCGAGCGGCTTCGCCACCGGCGCCGCCGACGGGTTGATCGGGCCGAATACCATCGCCGCGATCCGCAGCTATCAGCGCGCCCAGGGCCTGGTGCCCGACGGTTATGCCTCCGCGGCGCTTCTGCAACGCCTGCGCGGCGGCTAGAGCAAAAACGGATCAGGCTGATTCGGTCTGAAACGGTTTTGGTCTAGCGCCAGGCGCGCCCCCGGGGCCGCGCCAGCCCGCAAGCCCGCCAGAGCGTCCTCGACCGCTTCCGGCCAAGGCCACGACGCCGTCCATCGCCGGATTGAAGATGGCCGGGATGTCGATGTCTCTTGTGTTCGCGTCTTTGACCATCTCGGGCGTGGTGGCGCGGGTGAACACGAGGGACGCTCCGGGTCAAGTCGGCCGCTGGCTGGTCGTCTGGGCGCGTGCGGTACCGCTGGCACTGATCAGCGCCTTTGTCCGTGCCAAGCATTGTGGCGCGGCTGGTCGCCGCGCCCCGCCGATCGGATTCGATCAGCTGGCGGCGACCGCGCGCTTGGTCAGCACCTGGATCAGATGCGCGCGGTAGGCGGGCGTGCCGTGCAAATCGCCGATCATGCCATCCGCCGGGACCGAAAGACCGTCGACCGCGTCCGCGGCATAGTTCGCAGACAGCGCCGACTCGGCCTCGGACCAACGGAACACCCCGTCTTCGGAGGCACCGGTCACCGCCACGCGCACGCCGTCGCCGAATTTCGCGACCATCACGCCGACAAGGGCGAAACGCGAGGCGGGCTGGACGAACTTCTGATAATTCGCCCGCTCCGGGATGGGAAAGCGGACCGCGGTGATGATCTCGCCTTCGTCCAGCGCGGTGGTGAACATGCCCTGGAAGTAGTCATCCGCCGCAATCTCGCGGGTGTTGGTGATGATTGTGGCACCCGAGGCCAGCGCCCCGCAGGGATAACAGGCCGAGGGGTCGTTATTGGCCAGGCTGCCGCCGATGGTGCCGCGGTTTCGCACTGCGGGGTCGCCGATATGCGCGGCCATGTCCGCCAGGGCGGGGTAATGCGGCTCGGTTTCGGCGGCGACGGTCGCGTGGGTGGTCGCGCCACCGATCTTCAGTGCGCCGTCCTCCGCCTCTATCCCGTGCATCTCGGCGATGCCGCCCAGACTGACGAGCGTCGACGGGCTGGCCAGGCGCTGTTTCAGCGTCGGGATCAGCGTCTGGCCACCGCCCAACGCCTGCGCGTCCTCCGCGCCCAGGGCGCTGACCGCATCGGCGACGGTGGCGGGTTTGGCGAAATTGAAATCGTACATGTGTTCAGGTCCCTTGTCCGGCGGCCGCAAGGCCGGGAGAAAGGCGCATCGGCGGGGAACCCGCCGCCTCGGCGCGCGCGCCGAGGGTCCCGGCCATGGCCGGGACATGCGCCGCGTCTGGCGTCACGCGTGCATCGCAGCCCAGACCCGCGAGGGGCTGAGCGGCATGTCGATATGGGTCACATGGGTCTTGCCGGCGCGCTGCAGCGCATCGACGACCGCGTTCACCACCGCCGGCGGCGAGCCGATCGCGCCCGCCTCGCCGCAGCCTTTCACGCCCAACGGATTGTGCGTGCATGGCGTCTGCGTCGAGTGATCGACGGCATAGAACGGCACGTCGTCGGCCCGCGGCATCGCGTAATCCATGTAGGACCCGGTGATCAGCTGGCCGTTCTCGTCATAGACGCAGCCCTCCAGCAGCGCCTGCCCGATGCCCTGCGCCAGCCCGCCATGGACCTGGCCCTCGACGATCATCGGGTTGATGACATTGCCAAAGTCATCCGCCGCGGCGAAACGCATGATCTGGACCTTGCCGGTGTCGGGATCGACCTCCACCTCGCAGGCATAGGCACCGGCGGGATAGGTGAAGTTGGCGGGGTCGTAGAACGCCGTCTCCTCCAGCCCCGGCTCGATATCCTCCAACGGATAATTATGCGGCACATAAGCCGCGAGCGTCACATCGCCCCATGCCACCGACTTGTCGGTGCCCGCGACGCTGAATTGGCCATTGGCGAATTCCACATCCGCCTCCGACGCCTCCATCAGATGCGCCGCGATCTTACGCGCCTTGTTGATGATCTTCTCCGTCGCGCGCACCATCGCCGAGCCGCAGACAGCCAGCGAACGCGAGCCATAAGTGCCCATGCCGAACGGGATCTTGGAGGTGTCGCCATGCACGATCTCGATCATGCCCTCATCGATGCCCAGCATCTCGGCCACGACCTGCGGGAAGGTGGTCTCGTGCCCCTGCCCGTGGCTGTGCGCGCCGACCATCACGCTGATCGACCCGGTGGCGTTCACCCGCACCGTCGCGGCATCGTAGAGCCCCGCGCGGGCGCCCAACTGGCCGACCAGGTTCGACGGCGCGATGCCGCAAGCCTCGATATAGCAGTTCACGCCAAGGCCCCGCAGCTTGCCCCGGGCCTGGCTTTCGGCCGCCCGCGCCTCGAAACCGGACAGATCGGCAATCTCCGCCAGCTTGTCCATCGTCGCGCCATAGTCGCCGGTGTCGTATTCCACCGCCACCGGGGTGGCGTAGGGGAACTGATCGGGCTGGATGAAATTTCGCCGGCGCAACTCCACTGGGTCGATGCCCAACTCGCGCGCCGCCTTGTCGATCACCCGCTCCAACTGGAACGTCGCCTCCGGCCGCCCGGCACCGCGATAGGCGTCGACGGGGACGGTGTTGGTAAACACCGCCTTCACGTTCACATAGATCAGCGGCGTCGTGTAGTTGCCCGCCATCAGCGTGCCGTGCAGCCAGGTCGGCACCGAGGAGGCAAAGGTCGACAGATAGGCGCCCATATTGGCGTAAGTGTCGGTACGCAGCGCCAGGAACTTGCCATCATTGTCCATAGCCAGCTCGATCTTGGTGACGTGATCGCGGCCCTGGGCGTCGGACATGAACGCCTCCGACCGGCTGGAGGTCCACTTCACCGGGCGTCCCACCGCCTTGGCCGCCCAGGTGCAGAAGGCTTCTTCGGCATAATGGAATATCTTGGTGCCGAACCCGCCGCCCACATCGGGCGCCACCACCCGCAGCTTGTGCTCAGGAATGCCCAGGACGAACGCGCCCATCAGCAGCCGGATCACGTGCGGGTTCTGGCTGGTCGTGTGCAGCGTGTAATCGCCGCCCGAACCATCGTACTCCCCGATCGCCACCCGCGGCTCCATCGGGTTGGCGACCAGCCGGTTGTTGGTCAATTCAAGCGTCGTGACATGCGGTGCGGCCTGGATCGCCTGATCCACCGCCTCGCGGTTTTCTTCCACGAAACCCCAGTCATAGCACAGGTTAGAGGTCAGATCGTCATGCACCTTGACCGAGCCATCGGCCAACGCGGCCTTCATGTCGACGACCGCCGGCAATTCGGCGATGTCGGCATCTATCTCCGCCGCCGCGTCGCGCGCCTGATCCAGCGTCTCGGCCACGACCGCCGCGTAGGGGTCGCCGACATGGCGCACCTTGCCATGCGCCAGCACCGGGTGCTTGGGCTCCTGCATCGCCTCGCCATGGCGGTCGGTCACCTGCCAGCCGCAGGGAATGCCGCCCACTTCGGCGAAATCCGCGCCGGTGAAAATGCCCAGCACGCCCGGCATGCCCTTGGCCCGATCCAGGTTCAGCCCGTTGATCGTGCCATGCGCCACGTCGGAGCGGACGAAATGCACATAGGCCTGGCCATGCACATTTATGTCGTCGGTATACTTCCCCTTACCGGTCAGAAACCGGACGTCCTCGCGCCGCTTGGGGCTGGCGCCTATGCCGCTGTCCTTGGGCATGAATGTCTCCCTATCGCTTGTGCGGGCGCGGAACCATCAACGGCCGGCCCGGTGTTCTGGCTATCGGATATGTCTCTGCCGGCTCACTCGGCCGCCATCGGCTGCGCCTGCGCGGCGGCGGCCTGTATCGCCTTGACGATATTGTGGTACCCGGTGCAGCGGCAGATATTGCCCTCCAGATACGCCCGGATCTCGGCCTCAGTCGGGTTGGGGTTCTCGCTCAACAGCGCGGCCGCGGTCATCACCATGCCCGGCGTGCAGAACCCGCATTGCAGCCCGTGATGCTCCTGAAACGCCGCCTGCACCGTTCCCAGCGAGCCATCGGCATTCGCCATCCCCTCGATCGTGGTCACCGCGGCGCCGTCGGCATCCGCGGCCAGCATGTTGCACGCCTTCACCGACTTGCCGTCCACATGCACCACGCAGGCGCCGCATTGGCCGGTGTCGCAGCCGACATGCGTGCCGGTCAGCCGCAGGTCTTCGCGCAAGAACTGCACCAGCAGCGTCCGGCCCTCGACCGACCCGCTGACGGTCTTGCCGTTCACTTCCATGGATATGTCGACCATCCCTGTCCTCCCTGGCTGCCGCATTTGCCGCGGCTGATGTTGCTTGGTCGCGCCCATCGTTGCCGGATCGGGGGCGGGCATCAACTCTATCTTGGTCGTAAGCCCCAGGTTTTTTCGCCCTCGGCGCAGGGGCTTGCGAATCGCGGCCCCGCGGCCTCCCCTGCGCAGGTTCTGCCGGAGAGACTTCATGCCCTACACCCCCCGTCCCGACCGCCATGACCGCATGGTCTATCGCCGCTGCGGCGCCTCGGGCCTGATGCTGCCGGCGATCTCCCTGGGACTGTGGCACAATTTCGGCCATGACACGCCGCACGACACCAAGCGTGCGATCTGCCGCACAGCGCTCGACCACGGCATCACCCATTTCGATCTGGCCAATAATTACGGCCCCCCGCCCGGCTCCGCCGAAGCGGCGTTCGGCGAGATCCTGCGCACCGATTTCCACGGGCTGCGCGACCAACTGATCATCTCTTCGAAAGCCGGCTATCGCATGTGGGACGGGCCATATGGCGAATGGGGCAGCCGGAAATACCTGATCGCCAGCTGCGACCAAAGCCTCAAGCGGCTGGGGCTCGACTATGTCGATATCTTCTACAGCCACCGTTTCGACCCCGACACGCCGCTGGAGGAAACCATGGGCGCGCTGGCCGATATCGTCCGGTCGGGCCGCGCGCTCTATGCCGGGATCTCGTCCTACAATTCCGAACGCACGCGTCAGGCGGCCGCAATCCTGAAGGATCTGGGCGTGCCCTGCCTGATCCACCAGCCCAGTTACAACATGCTCAACCGCTGGGTCGAACGCGATGGCTTGCGCGAGACGCTGGAGGATCTGGGCATCGGCTCCATCGCCTTCACACCGCTGGCCCAGGGCATGCTGACCGGCAAATACCTGGGCGGCATCCCCGAGGACAGCCGCGCCGCACGGGGCAAGTCGCTCGATCCCGGCATGCTGGCGCCCCGGGTGATCGAAAACCTGCGCGGGCTGAACGACATCGCCGCCGCGCGCGGGCAAAGCCTGGCGCAAATGGCGCTGGCCTGGGTGCTGCGCGCGGGGCGGATCACCACCGCGCTGATCGGCGCCAGCCGGCCAAGCCAGGTCGAGGATTGCGCCGGCGCGGTCGCCAATCTCGATTTCACGGCGGACGAACTCGCTGCGATCGATGCATTGGCCGATGAGGAAAAGATCAACCTCTGGGCCAAATCCTCCGACGCCTGACCCCTGGCGCGGCGGCGCCGCGCGGTATAAGCGTCGCACAATTTCAAGGGAGGGGCCGATGGCGAAAGTTGCATTCCTGGGGCTGGGCGTCATGGGCTATCCCATGGCCGGCCATCTGGCGGCCAAGGGCCATGAAGTCACGGTCTACAACCGCACGACGTCGAAAGCCGAGGCCTGGGTCGGCGACCACACCGGCGCCTTCGGCGAAACCCCCGCGCAGGCGGCGCGGGGGTGCGATTTCGTGATGGCCTGCGTGGGCAATGATGACGACCTGCGCGCCGTCGCCCTGGGCGACACCGGCGCGCTGGGCGCGATGAAACCCGGCGCGATCTTCGTCGACCACACCACCGCATCGGCCCAGGTGGCGCGCGAACTGGCGAACCTGGCGGCGGACAAGGGCCTCGGCTTTGTCGACGCGCCCGTCTCCGGTGGCCAGGCCGGGGCGGAAAACGGCCAACTCGCAGTCATGTGCGGCGGCACCCAGGCCGATTTCGACGCCGCCGAACCGGTGATCGACGCCTATGCCAAGGCCTGCGTCCGCTTCGGCGAGGCCGGCGCGGGGCAGTTGACCAAGATGGTCAACCAGGTCTGCATCGCGGGCATCCTGCAGGGCCTGGCCGAGGGGCTGAACTTCGCCATCCGCGCGGGGCTCGACGCCAAGCAGGTCGCGGCACTCGTCGGCCAGGGCGCGGGCGCCTCCTGGCAACTGGCGAACCGGGCCGAAACCATGGTCGACGGCCAGTTCGATTTCGGCTTCGCCGTCGACTGGATGCGCAAGGATCTGGGCATCGCCACCGCGGCCGCCAAGGATCTGGGCGTTTCGCTGCCGCTGGCGGCCACGGTCGACCAATACTATGCCGATGTCCAAGCGCTCGGCGGGGGGCGCTGGGACACCTCCAGCCTGATCCAGCGCATGCGCACGCTCTCCGGTAAAAAGATCTGACCCCGTTTCTTCGGTCCAAAAACATCCCCGCCGGAGGCAACGACCTCAGCCCCGCAAAACCACCCCTGGGCCCAAAGACCCCGCCCGGCGCGCCAGCGCCGGGCAGCGCCCGACCCTCCCATCGGGGAGGGCGCTTGCCCCCGGCAGCAGCCAACTCGCCCCCACTTGACCTCGCCCGCCGCCGCTATTCTATCAGGGCGAAACGCGAAAAGGGCTGCCCATGGCGGAAACGCTGAGCCATACCGAACGTCTGCACATCACCGGGCTGCACTGCGCCTCCTGCGTCGCGCGGGTCGAGGATGCCTTGCGGGCGGTTCCGGGCGTCGGCCGGGCGGAGGTCAATCTGGCCAGCGGCGTCGCCCAGATCCACGGTGCGGCCTCGCCCGCGGCACTGACGCAGGCGGTGCGGGCCGCGGGCTATGACACCGCCGCCGACCCGATCCCGCCGGAGGCCGAGACGGCATCCCTGGCCCGCGCCACCGCAGGCGCCGCCGCGCTCAGCCTGCCGGTCGCGGTGCCGGTGATGCTGAGCCACGGCACGCCTTGGCTCGACGTGCTGCTGGCCCGCCCCGGCGCGATGTTCGGCTTTCTGGTGCTGCAATTTGTTCTGACAACCGCGGTGATGCTGGGCCCGGGGCAGGTGTTCTATCGCACCGGCCTGCCGCAACTGATCCGCGGCCGGCCGGAGATGAACGCCCTGGTCGCGCTTGGCACGCTTGCGGCCTGGGCGCTGTCCACCACGGCCGTCTTCGCGCCCGGCCTGCTGCCCGACCCGCATGGCGCGATCTATTTCGAGGCCGTGGGCGTGATCATCACCCTGATCCTGCTCGGCCGGTGGATGGAGGCGCGCGCCAAGGGGCGCACGGGCGCAGAGATCCGCGCGCTGGCCAGCCTCGCCCCCGACACCGCGTTGCGGCTGACCGAAACCGGGCAGGAGGAAATTTCCGCCGACCGGATCCGCCCCGGCGATCGGTTGTTGATCCGCCCCGGCGCCCGGCTGCCGGTCGACGGCCGCATCGCCGTCGGCGCCGGACCGGTGGACGAAGCGATGCTGACCGGCGAACCGATGCCGGTGGACAAATCGCCGGGCGATCCGGTCACCGCCGGCACGGTCAACGGCACCGCGGCGCTGACCGTCACCGCAGAACGCGTCGGCGGCGACACCACGCTGGCACGCATCGTGGCGCTGGTGGAAACCGCGCAGGCCGGCAAGCTGCCGGTGCAGGCCCTGATCGACCGGGTGGCGGCGTGGTTCGTGCCGGTGGTCATGGTGCTGGCGCTGATCACCCTGGGCGCATGGCTGGGCGCGGGCCAACCCGTGGAACGCGGCGTGATCGCGGCGGTCACCGTGCTGATCATCGCCTGCCCCTGCGCCATGGGCCTGGCCACCCCGGTCTCGGTCACCGTGGCGCTCGGCCGCGCGGCGCGCATGGGCATCCTGTTTCGCAGTGCCGCGGCGCTGGAGCGCCTGACACAGGCACAAAGCTTCGCCTTCGACAAGACCGGCACGCTGACCGAAGGCGCGCCGCGGGTGGTGGATCTGCATACGGCGCCAGGTGTCACCGCGGCGGATCTGCTGCGGGCCGCAGCCTCGGCAGAGCGCTACAGCGAACACCCCCTTGGCCGCGCGCTGGTCGCGGCGGCACAGGCGCAAGACCTCGCGCTGAGCGCCCCCCAAGACGTGCGTGCGGAGCCGGGGCGTGGGCTGCGGGCGCATGTGAACGGGCGCGAGGTCCAGATTGGAAACGCCGCCTTTCTGGCCGCGGACGGGGTGTCCGCCCCCGCCGCTGCCACCGCCGCCGCAGAGGGTCCGCACACGGCGATCCATGTGGCGATCGACGGCGCCTTCGCCGGCACCGTGCTGGTGGCCGACGCGCTGAAACCCTCGGCACCCGCGGCCCTGCGGCGGCTGGCGCAAGGCCGCGCGCACCTGGCGCTTCTGACAGGCGATACCGACCCGGCCGCGCGTGCGATGGCGCAAGACCTGCCGGATATGAAGATCGCCGCCGGCCTGCTGCCCGCGGACAAGGCCGAGGCGCTGCGCGATTTGCCCGCGCCGGTGGCCTTCGTCGGTGACGGCATCAATGACGCGCCCGCCCTGGCAGCCGCCGATGTCGGGCTGGCCATGGGCTCCGGCACCGATGTGGCGATAGAGACAGCGGATGTCGTGCTGACCGGCGGCGATCCGGGCGACGTGGCGGACGCGGTGGCGCTCAGCCGGGCGACGCTGCGCAATATCCGCCAGAACCTGGTCTGGGCGTTCGGCTATAACGTGCTGCTGATTCCGGTCGCGATGGGCGCGCTGTACCCCATTGCCGGCATTCTGCTGTCGCCGATGCTGGCGGCGGCGGCGATGGCGTTATCCTCGATATTCGTGGTCAGCAATGCGCTGCGGCTGCGGCGGCTGGATCTGACGGGCTGAGTGCGAACCGTTCGATCGAAGCTGCGCTGAATCATGTGCCGAGCGGGACGCGCCGGCCGGTCGCCGACGTCGACGGAACAGGCCGACAGACTGGCCAGACACCTAGCCGAGTGCCCTCGGTGATGCTGTTGAAATCGGAGAATACCCCTGATCCGGGATCCAACACCGGCCGGGGGCAAAGCCGGGTTTGGTCTTCGGGCAACACACGATACACATGCCCTTCTTACGCAACGCGATCGCAAACTTGTCGGCCGGCCCGTCAAATCTGCAGGTACACGCCCCCTTCACGAATAAGCTAGACCTCAATATGGGCAGTATTGTGGCAACGGGTGTGATAAACGCAACATGTGGGTTAACCAATTGGAAATCATACCAGAGAAGGGGCTTTTCCACATGCTTTTGTGGAAAGCTGCGGCCCGTAATGCGGCGGTTTCGCGGCCAAAAAGGCAAGGGCCTCGCACCGATATGCGAGGCCCGGCTAAGCGGCCCGCTAGGGCCTCGGTTTCCTCAGGAAGCGGTCGCGGGTACGACCCGCGCCGGCCGATCGACCGGCATCCGCATCTGGATCACCCCGGCCGCCACGACAGCGAACAGGATGTGGCCCCAAAGCGCGACCCAGGTGATCGAGCCCCAGCCCAGGAAGGGCGGATTGCCAACCACGAGATGCGCCATCACGTAAAGCGCGAACACCCACAGCGCGACACCATAGGCGACCGCGGGCACGATCCAGGGCACCGATGGCAGCGTGGCGCGCCAGATCGGGCGCACTGCCAGCAGCCAGCCGGCGGGATACAGCAAAAGCCCTGTCAAAGTGTGAAGCCCATAGGGCAGGCCAAGCGCCGACAGCTCCTTGCCCGGCACGCCGGTCAGCTTGGCCAACGCGCCCGTGGCCAAGGGCACCGGCGCCAGTTTGGCGCCCAACCACGGGCTGGCGATGCTTTTCAAAAGCGGGCTGATGGTTTGGCCGAACAGATCGAAGGCCACGGTGGCCAATGCGCCGGCGATCAGCAGCGTCCAGAGAGTGTTGAGCGGTTTGGTCATGGCGTCCTCGCATATCGGTTTGGGCGTCGATTGCCACGGATTTGGGGACCTGCCCAGCGCGTCCGAGGGCCGGTCACGCAGCGGTGATGGCGGCCCCGCAAAGCGTGAGTGGATTGAAACAAGATGGCGGCTAAGCGGCTTGGATCTCACGCGAATGTGGGGCTTGTGACAGAGCCTGCGAGGGGTGTTCAGCGGAATGTGAAACCGCGCCGCGGCCAATCCGGGCTATGCTGCGCGCAGCCGGGGAGGAACCGCCGATGATCCTGAGAGCCACGCTAGCCGCCGCGCTTCTGGCCACACCCGCCGCCGCCGACTGGGCCGTGGATGGGGCCGCCAGCAGCATCGGGTTCGTGTCGATCAAGAACGGCGATGTCGCCGAAAGCCACATGTTCCGGGCCGTATCGGGCGGTGTGTCGGGCGACCGCGCAGAGGTGGAAATCGGGCTTGGCTCGGTCGAGACCTATATCGATATCCGCAACGAACGCATGCGTAAGATGCTGTTCGATCTGGAAAAATTCCCTATCGCCGCGGTTTCGGCCCAGATCGACCTGGCAGCGCTGGAGGCATTGGAGCCCGGCGCAAGGACGCAGCTGGACACGGAAGTTCTGGTCACCGCCAATGGCGCCGAGGCGCCCTATGACGCGCGGCTGAACGTCACCCGGCTAACGGCTGACCGGGTCGCGGTCAGCGCCGCGGAGCCGGTTCTGCTGCATGTCGAGGACTTAGGATATGGCCCCGGGATCGAGGCGCTGCGGGAGGTCGCGGGGCTCGATGCGATCTCTCCGGTGGTGCCGGTGACCTTCGATCTGGTGTTCGATCTGGTCGAATGAGGGCGCGAAAAACGGGTGCCAGCATGCGTATGGCATGCGTATGGCAAGCGTCTGGCAGATTTCGGCCAGCGGACCTGCACGGGCCGATTTAGCCGGATCTTAACCAGGATGTGGCAGAGGCGTCAGCGCCGGGCAAGCCGGACGAGTTGCACCAGACCCAAGAGCCCGTTCATCACCACGACCGGCCACACCCCGGTAATCGCGCCGTAGCTGACGAACAGCACGGAGGCGAAGATATTGCAGATGCGCATCTGGATCAGCGTCGGCGCGCGGGCCATGAGCAGGGAAAAGGTTCCGGCGACATAGTAGAGCAGATCCACGGGCATACGGCCCCCAATGGTGACGGTCTTCGACGGCGGTCATGACGTAAGGTCAGCGCGGCGTCTGTTGGGATTGTCACGGTTGGGATACGGGATGGGGAGGATCCCCATCCTACGGATTGATGGCCGCGTCCGGGCGGCGTATTTTGGCGGGAGAGGCAGCGAGGAGACCGGCAGATGAAACCGCCGCTTTGGATCGTGATCGTCGCGCTTTTGGCCAACACGGGCTGCGTGCCCCTGATCGTCGGCTCGGCCGCCGCCGTGGCCGCGGACACCGTGGCCGAACAAGACGGAGATGACGGGTTGTTTTGAG
>JBCDDF010000056.1:0-19811 GCA_039180525.1 Pseudomonadota bacterium | reverse complement strand
TCCTCAATCAACTTCTGAAACCGCGTCCGAAGCGCATCCGGCAAAGGTGCTGACATGATCCATCCTCCCAAATAGGATGAATCACAGATCAGCGTTCAAGGGAATCCCTTCCGATTCAGGTTTTTGATCGGGTGCTTTAGGCCCCAGTAGCGACCGAACACCTGTTCCCAGCAGTCCTTTGCGTTGTCTCAGTCCTAATCCAAACGCGCCGTAGCGCGCGGAACGTTTGATCTGTTTGACCCGCGTTGAGATTTGCTCGGGTGACTCTCACCGGAATGCTTCCATGACGCCCCATCGCGAAGTTCGTGCAAGGCCAAATCACCGATGTTCCGGCGTCGATGAACGCCCAATGTCAAAAATGCAATCGTCGTTGCGGATCGCATTTCCGCACGGCTCATAGCCGATAAGAGCGGCCCGCGCCGCGTGATATCGAAGTTACTTATCCAAACCAACCCAGTACTTCCGAATAAGTCCGGGACGAAGCATCCTTGGGCTTCGACACTTCCTGAGATCGGAAACATGCCGCACAGATGGTTTTGTGCATGGACGCCGCTATTGAGTGTCATATAGCGATCATCCCGGCAGATCGAAACGCGCCCGATCTCGTCCTCGGGATTGCCGACGATGGTATCGGCGAGCCGGTCGTGCGTCTCCGCATCGCTTATTCTAAGATTTCCCCCACGATGTGTCTTAGACGGTGGCGTGGCCAGCGCCGGTTCTGGCGCCATGTTGACCCGGCCAATGCGTGTGCGTACCGCCGGACAGGCGCCCGCGTCAGGCCGCTGCGGCCTGCATCCGCTCTGCAACGACTGCTTCGGCGACGTGATGCGGACTGGTGTCGGCGGCGCGGGCGCGGGTCAGGATGGCGTCCAGCGTCCGGTCCAGCGTCACCAGTTTCTCGGCCACGAACCGGTCGCGGTCGGGCACTTGCAGGATCTCGGTCGCGACATTGATGATCCCGCCGCCATTCACCACGAAATCGGGCGCGTAAAGGATCCCGCGCGCCGCCAGCCGGTCCGCGTCTTCCGGATGCGCCAGTTGATTGTTGGCTCCCCCGGCCACCGCGCGCGCAGCGATCCCCGGGATCGTGTCGGCATTCAGCACCGCACCGATGGCGCAGGGCGCAAGGATATCAACCTCCGCCGCCAGGATCGCCGCGGGCGCCACCATGGCGGCGCCGGTCTCCCCCGCCACCGCGCGCGCCGCGGCCTCATCCACATCCGCCACCGTCAGCCAGGCCCCGGCATCGCAGAGCAGCCGGCTCAGCCCCCGCCCGACATGGCCCAGGCCCTGCACCGCGATCCGCGTGCCGGCCAGATCGTCGGACCCGAACGCATGCCGCGCCGTGGTCCGGATGGCGTTGAAAATCCCCCGCGCGGTGATCGGCGAGGGATCGCCGCTGGCAAACGCCCCGGTCTCCAGCCCCGCGACATAGTCCGTCCCCCGCGCCACGGCGGCCATGTCCGCCGGGGTCATGCCCATATCCTCGGCGGTCCAATACTGCCCGCCCAAACTGTCGATCGCGCGCCCGAACGCCGCCAGCATCGCGGGCGTCTTCTGCGTCTTCGGATCGCCCAGAATCACCGCCTTGCCGCCGCCCAGGGGCAGCCCCGCAGCGGCGTTCTTGAACGTCATGCCGCGCGACAGGCGCAGCACATCCTCCAGCGCCGCCGCCTCGCTGTCATAGGCGCGCATGCGCAGGCCGCCCGCCGCCGGGCCCAGCGCGGTGGAATGGATCGCGATGAACCCGATCAGCCCTAGATCCTGTGCGGCCACCCGCACCACCCGCGCGTGTTCCGGCGCGGCCACGTCTGTCAGTTCCATGGCAAATCCTCCGATCTTTCCCGCACCGTGACGCAGATCGCCCGCCGGGTTGCGCTACATTTGGCTGCTGGGCTGGCGGATTGCGCGCATATCCTCCAAAAAGTGATCGACTGTTAGGGGATTCGCTCATGGACGCGCTGGACCGCCGCCTGATCGCCGCCCTCGCCCGCGACGGCCGCACCACGCTGGCCGACCTGGCCAAGACCGTCGGCCTGTCGCCCACGCCCTGCGCCCGCCGCGTCGCACGGCTGGAGGCCGCGGGCGTCATCACAGGTTACGGCGCCCGGCTCGACCAGGCCAAACTGGGCCTGCCGCTGACCATCTTCATCTCCGTCGAGTTGGAACGCCAATCGGCCGACACGCTGGCGGCGTTCGAAAAGGCCGTGGCGCAGTTCGAAGAGGTCATGGAATGCCACCTGATGACCGGCAGCCGAGACATCCTGATCCGCGCCGTCGCCCCCGACCTTGCCGCCTTTGATCGCTTCCTGGAGGATCGCTTGATGCGCGTACCAGGTATCCGCGCGATGCGGTCGAGCTTCACCTTGCGGACACTTGTACATCGGCAAGTACCGCCAGGCGTGTAAGCAGCTCACGCTTGCCTATTGGAGGCCTATAGCGGAGACCGCACGGTCTTTGCTGCCATCAATCCAGACCAAAACGCTTTATGCAACAACCTATAGTACTCCCATAGCTACTTATATAATGGCTCACCATGATCCACCGGTTCCATCTGAACTAAATCACATTCATAAAAGTGTTTGTTCTTGGCCTTAAATCGAGTAGAATTCTTATTTCTGGGGCAGGCGGTATTTTTAAGTTGAAGACCTTATTTATAACATTATAACATTATAACATTATAACATTATAGCTTTAACCTTTCGATGCTTATGTATAATGAATTTAGATCCAGGGATAAATTCAGAATTTGCAAAATTATTTTGGAATTTTGAAATAGGTTTGGATCCTTATATAATATGAGTTATACCTATTCGGTTTTAGGTATCATGGGGGCCGAAAGAGGAAAGGATTTTGGGTGAGCGAGAAAGTTTTGAGCGAAAGGCTGGATGTAACCTACTAACGGGCCTCTTGGCAGCATACAAATTCCTCTATTCGTAAGTCACACGACATTTATTTGGAAATCTGGGATCCAATTTAGATATTTCGCGAGTTATAGGTAAAGAAATACCTTGCCGAAACATGGATATGGGCGACCAGATAAATCTGGTTCGTTTCGCGGATAAGCAATTGAGAATACTCGTGTGTAAATATGACTGCTGTTATAGTATCTAATTTGGTTCCGGTGCTGATTCTGTTATTTGGGCAAGCTTGAT
The DNA here is from genome assembly GCA_039180525.1 of Pseudomonadota bacterium. Classification (GTDB taxonomy): domain Bacteria; phylum Pseudomonadota; class Alphaproteobacteria; order Rhodobacterales; family Rhodobacteraceae; genus Halovulum. Next base: position 16,656 of record JBCDDF010000056.1, on the reverse strand, counting down.
TAACACAGATTTATCTACCAAATTTAATTGTGGCCAAAAGGCCTCACGGATTTAGCTAAAACAGCCACCGATTTCAGGGCGATGGATAAATTTTCGGTGCAACGCGCGCCATGAGATGAGTGATCTTTTGCCAAGTGAGATGCAAACACTGCGTTGTGTCCCCGGCTACAAGCCCTCAGATCTCGTCGAGGGCGATCTCAAGAACACTCAGCGCTTTACCGCGTACAGCCAATGCCTGTATTACGCACTCAAATATCTCCATAATATCGTTGCCGTGGCTGTTTCGCGCAAATCCACCGAACGTTCTGCTTCGTAAGACAAAAGCGCCGCTACAAAAGTGTCTGTTATGGTCTGAGGTTTCGACGCGATCTAAGATGTATCATCAGATGAGAGCCTTCGAGTTGCTTTGCGATGTAGTCCGGATCGAGTCGCCATGATCGCGTTCTCGCCTATTTCAACACTGCGGTTTGTCGTCCAGACAAGATCGTAGACTGCCTTGGTGAGAAGATCGGCAGCCGCTCCGCTGGCGGGGAACAGAACGGTGACCAAAAGTTCACTCTGTAATGCGTTCCTCATCGCAAAAGCTACGGCGAAAAGCAGAGGCTCAAGAAAATTCAAACCGCAACCGAAAGCCAATCGCCGTGATCGTTGAACCGTGCGGTGGTGTGAGAGGCGTCCCGCACTCGGGTAGCAACACTGCGTTTGTGTGACGAGATTGCGGTCAGCCCTTGGGGATATCATCAACGGTCAAGATGGGGTCGCACCTGGAGCTGAGCTTACGAAGAAACCTGGGCTCTATGCAGAATAGCTCAGGGCTTGCGCGGGCGCACCGGGACGGGGGTCTCCTCGACTGCCCAGCGACACGCGGGCTGCTGAACGGGGTTGATCGCGGCGCGCACGACCGGTGCCGTTTCGCCCAACGGAGATGCGATGATCTGGGAAGGCTGCGCCGGGCAGGTGGTCCGCTGTACTCGACGAATCCGTCCCCGGGGGACGATCATGACGTCAAAGGCCGGTCCCGACCATCTCGCGTTAAAATGAGACGGGTACGCCGCGCGCGTCTTCGTCGCTTGCGAGAACGCGCGAACCGCGGCCGCGCTCAAAGACGTGCGTTTCGAGGCTGACGTAGCGTCGCTTCGCAAGATCCTGGAAGATCCGGCCTCGCTTCCTGCGGTCACCCGGCGGGGCCGATGGCTGAGCACGTTCCGGCGCACCGCGAAGCATCCAAGGGGCCGCCGGCTGTGTCTGCCGGACGGGGCGGTACCGAAACCGGAAGCCGACTGGAAAATGGTCTTCGATGTTGGGGCGTTCTGCGCGAAGACGGGGGCCGATTGGGCCTGACGCGGGGTGGAAACGGTCGCCTTTGACCTGTGGCGGGTGATTCTGATCCTGGAACGCGATGGCTCCGATCTGTGGTGGTTCATCGCGTTCGACTGCGATTTGGGTCAGATGGTCGAGGGCGGGTTCGACGTGGGTTCTCAGAAAGGTTTCTGCACCTGGCCCGATGCCGAGACATTCCTGGCCGGCTCAACCGATCGTGGGAACGCAACCGATGCCGGCTGGTCGCGGGTGGTCAGCCAAATGGCCCGGGGCCAAACCTTGGCTTATGCTCCGGTGATCCTCCGGCGCTGGCCTGGATTTGGCATGCGGAAATGCAAGCGACAATCGTCTTTCTCGCCCGCTTGGCCCAAATCAACCCGGCCGCGAGAGGCGGTGACCGGTGTCTTACCACATCGTGTGTCGACCTGCCGCTTGACCTATCTCAATCCAAAATCTCGACCGGTGCGGCCTCTGCCGGAGGCGCGGCGAGTGTAGCTTCGCGGGCGGCCACATAGGTGCCGGCCGCGCGCAGCGAGACGGGCACAGCGCGGTCGCGGAAGGTCAGGAAGCTATCGACCACCCGCGCCGCAAACCCGTCCGCGGCGCCGATGCCGGTGATGGTGTCAGCGGCGATGCGTGCGACCTCTGCATAGACGCTGTCTGGGAAGCGGGTCACTTGGGTGCCGTACTCCTGACGCATCTGTTCCAGCGCGCGACCCGATCGGGCGGCGTATTGCGCCGGCATGGTGCGGTTTTCCGCTGCTGCTGCGGCGGCGATCACCGCACGATCGGAGCCGCTGAGCGATTGCCAGAGCTCTGCATTTATCCCCAGTGAGGCGCAGGTGCCCGGTTCATGGAAGCCGGGATACATGTAGTACGGCAGCACTTTCGGCACGCCGAATTCCAAGTCGTTATAGGGGCCGACCCATTCGACGGCGTCGATCTCTCCGGCGAACAGTGCCGCGGGGATCTGGCCGCCGGGTAGGGAGACCGGCTCGGAGCCCAGGGCGCGGAAGATGTCCGCCGCGATGCCAGGGATGCGGATCCGCAGGCCTTTCATGTCCTCCAGCGATCGGATCGGGCGGGCGTACCAACCGCCCATCTGCACGCCCGTATTCCCGCACATCAGGCATTTCAGGCCATAGGCGCCTGACAACTGATCCCACAAGTCCTGCCCGCCGCCCAGGCGGATCCATGCGGTAAATTCGGTAAAGGTTAGCCCAAAGGGCACGGTGGTGAAGAAATTGAACGCCTTGTCGCGGCCCTGCCAATAGTACTCGGCGCCGTGGTACATATCCGCATCGCCGGCGCGGACTGTGTCGAAGCTCTCAAACGCGCCCACGCGTTCGCCGGCGGCAAAAACCTCAACCGTCAGCGCCCCGCCGCTCATCGCCGCCACCCGCGCGCCAAATCGGTCTGCGCTGTCCCAAAGCCCCGGCAGGCCGCGTGGCCAGGTGGCGACCAGGGACAAGCGTCGGCCGGCCTGCGCCACCGCCGGGGCGGCCAAGCCGCCCGCGGATACCGCCGCTGTGGCGCCCAACAGCGAACGTCGCCCGATGTGGTTCTGTGCCTTGCCTCGGTCGGTCATCTCTACACTCCAAGCGCGCGGGCGCGAGCCAGCGCGAAGGCGCCATCGCCGATCGCTGACCAGCCCGCCACCTCGATCACGAAATTCCGGTAATCTTCCCATCCGAAGCGTAGTGCGGAACGGTCGCGCAGATGAGCCGCCACCGCCTCTGCCGTGGGTGGGCCGATATCGCCGTAGATCGCGGGCGCAAGCGACAGGATCTCCTTGCCGGCGGAGGCCAGTTCGGCCTCTGCCGCGATGCGGGCGGTCAATGCGCTGGCGGCCATGGCGTCGGCTTCGGCCAAGGTCACGGACTCGATCTGCGCCCGTGCCCCTTCGCTCAGCCGATCCCAGCTTGCGCGTCCGATGCTGAGCGCCACCGCGCAATGCGGCCGGGTCAGGGCGGGGCCATGCACGACAGCAAACCGCTGCGCCGCGCCGGCATTCAAATCCGCGGCCAGGCCAAGGCTTTCCGCCGCCACAGCGCCATCCGCCGGCACGATCCGCGCGCCCAAGCCCTGCAGCGCCACCGCACCCAGCCCTTCAGCGCGAACCTCCAGCCCATTGAAATCTGGGGCGCCACCAAGTTCCCGCGGGAACCATCCGGCAACGCGCGGCCCGGTATCACCGGCGAAAAGCGCCTTGATACCGAAGGGTTCGCACAGGCGATCCCACATCTCCTGCCCGCCGCCCTGCAGCACGAAGGCTTCGAATTCGGTTGGTGTCAGACCAAGGGGACAGCCGGTGAACAGGCCAAACGCGGGGTCGGCATCCAGCCAGGCATCCTGCGCGCCAAGTACCGCGTCGACCGATCCGGCCGCGAGCGTGTCCAGCCCGGCCGCGCCCGTCACCTCCAGCCCCAAGGCTCCGTCCGAAACCGCCGCCAGCGCCGCCGCCAACCGGTCCGCCATCGGGGCCAAATCGTCTTGCGCCACCGCGCCGCCCGCGGCGAGCCCCAGGCGCAGCCTTTGCCGCCCTTGCGCGACCGCGGGCGCGGCCAGGGCCGGACCCAGCGCCATAGCGGCGAGAACCGCACGGCGGCCGGGGAAATGGGGCTGATCACTCATCGTGCCTCTCCATGCGCGATTCAGGTTGCCAATTGCCTAACGCGTCCGCGGTTTTGCGCGTCGCGTCGGCGCAGCGGCCTGGGGATCCTCGGGCCAGAAGTGTTTAGGGTAGCGCCCGCGCATGTCCTTGCGCAAGTCGCGGTAGCCCGAGGCCCAGAACCCCGGCAGATCCGCAGTGGTCTGAACCGGTCGACCGGCGGGCGAAAGCAGTGTGATCACCAGGGGCTGCCCGGCCACCACCGGGTGCTGGGCCAGGCCGAACACTTCCTGCAGGCGGATCTCCACCGCCGGGGAGTCGCCCGAATAGTCGATCCGCGGCGCCGAGCCGGTCGGTGCCAAGAATCGTTCCGGCGCCGCGGTCTCTATCCGCGTCTGGCCCGCCGCCCCAAGGCGGTGGCGCAGGGGCGGCACCAGGTCTAGCGCGCGCACGTCCTCGAAACGGCGCAACCCGGCCAGATACGGCGCCAGCCACTCCTCAAGCCCGGCCAGAAGCGCTGCATCGTCAAGGGTCGGCAGCGGTTCGACGCGCCCGACCCAGACCGCCCGCGCCTGCAATGCCCGCGCGGCCGCGGTCCAGTTCAGCGCGTCCAGGCCCAGATCGCGTATCCCTTCCAAAAAGGCCGGGATCAGTGCGCTGTCTGGCGCATCACGCCAGGCCGTGTCGCTCAGCACCAGCGCGCCCAGCCGCTCTTGCCGGCGTGCCTCCACCCGGCGATGGCGGCGCGACCAGATGCAGGTCCGTTCGACCCTTATGCGGTCGGCTGCGCCCGCGCGCAGTTCTGCCTCGCTTAGCGGCAGCGCGGCGCGGATACGCGGCTCGCGGCCCCGGCCGTCCAGATCGATGGCAACCAGCAGCCGCGCGTGGGCCAGCGGGTCGGCGGCGTCCAACTGCGCGCCGGTGCCGCCCGAAAGCAGATAGCGCGGCGCATCGCCGGCGCGGCGCAGGGCAATGCGGTCGGGATAGGCAAGTGCCGCCTGCGCGCCGGGGCTCAGCGCGCCACCCTTGGGTGCGCGCCGCGCCAGCCGTTTGATCTCGGCCCGCAACTCGCCCAGGCGCGGACGGTCGATCTGATAGGGGTGGCGCGCGGCGAACCGTTTGGCATCGTGCAAGGCATCCAGTCGCAGTGTCAGATCGGCCGGTGCGCCGCGCAGCGGGTCGCGGCCCTCGATCACCGCCGCGAGCGCCGGCCCACCCGCGCCGCCGGACAGCAACATCCGGGCCAGTCGTGGATGGACCGGCAAATCGGCCATACGCGCGCCCCGCGGGGTCAAACCGCCGCCGGCGTCCAGCGCGCCCAGATCGGTCAGCAGCGCGCGCGCGGCGGCGAAGGCGGCCGGTTGCGGCGGGGTCAAAAATCCCTCCGCCGCGCGCATGCCCCAACGCGCCAGTTCCAACGCCAGCGGCACCAGATCGGCGATCTCGATCTCCGCCGGGGGTTGCGCCGCCAGGGCCCCCTCCTCGCCGCGCGTCCACAGACGATAGCAAACCCCGGCGGCCACCCGGCCGGCGCGGCCGCGGCGCTGGTCGGCCTCCGCACGGGTGACGCGCTCGGTCACCAGTCGGGTCATGCCGCGCCCGGGGTCGAGCCGCGCGCGCCGCGCCCGGCCGCCGTCGACGACGACGCGCACACCTGGGATGGTCACGCTGGTTTCCGCGATGGCGGTCGCCAGCACCAGCTTGCGCCGTAGCGCGGGCGCCAGCGCGGCGCGCTGGGCCGCGAATGGCAGGGCACCGTAAAGCGGCGTGACCTCGATATCCGACAGGTCGCCCAGCGCGGCGGCCAGCCGCATGATCTCTCCCTGGCCGGGGAGAAAGGCCAGAATGTCGCCCTCGGCCGTTTCCGCCAGCGCCTGGCGGATCAACGTCTCCATCCCGGTCAGATACCCCCGCCCGGTCAGCGCGCCGGGGCCAAGCGGCCGGTCCAGCCAGCGGGTTTCCACCGGGAACATGCGACCTTCGGACGTGACGACCGGCGCGCTCAGATAAGCCGCCACAGGCGCGGCATCAAGCGTCGCCGACATCGCCACAAGCGCCAGATCGGGGCGCAGCGCCGCGCGGATCTCGCGCGCCAGCGCCAGACCCAGATCGGCTTGCAACGCGCGTTCGTGGAACTCGTCGAAGATCACCGCCCCCACGCCCGCCAGATCGGGGGCGCCTTGGATCATCCGCGTCAGCAGCCCGTCGGTGATGACCTCGATGCGCGTGCCGGGGACGGTCTGACCACGCATCCGCAAGCCGACCGAGGCGCCCAGATCCTCGCCGCGCAACGCCGCCAGCCGGTCCGCGGCGGCCCTGGCGGCGACCCGGCGCGGCTCCAGCATCAGGATCTTGCCGGTTACCGTGCCGGTATCGGCCAGCGCCAGCGGCACCAGCGTTGTCTTGCCCGCCCCCGGCGGGGCCTGCAAAACGCAGACGCCCCTGTCCGCCAGCGCGGCGCAGACCTCCTCCAGAACCGCCGCAACCGGCAGCGCCGTCGCGCTGTCCCGGTCGATCAGCGCCGCACCGCGGTGGCGGTGCCGGCCGTGGTTTGCAATTGGAATTGTGTCACCTGCATGATGCCGCCGACCTCGCGATAGAACATCACCAGATCGAAATTCACGTTTCGCCGCATGCTGCGCGGGCTGTAGCCGCCGACCCGGCTATAGACGCCGCGGCAGATATAGCCATCGCCGGAGGCCTCGCGCGGGCCTATGCGGATGCGGTTCGACCGCCCGCCATCGAACACCTCGATCGTGCGGTCGCAGGCCCGGCCCACGGGCCGGTCGAGCAGCAGCGCCATCGCACCGGACAGCGGGTCGATCTTGCCCGCCTCGGCCGCGGGATCCAGCGACCAGGGCCGCGGCTCGCGCGGCGGGTCGAAGCTGATGTCGCGGGCAACGCCGTTCTCGAACCGCACCTGGGTGGTAAACGCCCGCTTGCCATTGTCGTTGCGTGCCTCGAACTGCACCGGGCGATAGTCGTAGTCATTGACGATCCGCCCGGCATTCGAGGCGTCGTACTTGAAATTCACGATCAGCCCGACCAGCCCGCCGGCCCGGATCTGCCCCCGCGCGGCATAGCGATCGCCCTCTCTGTTCACCGCCAGGGTCAACGATCCCGCGCTGAAACCCGCCAGCGACAGGCCGAAATCCAACTGCTGCACCTGTGCCCGTGCCGTACCCGCCGACAGGGCCACACAGGCCAGCACGGCCCCAATCAACGCTCGATACGCCATCTGCTATTCCTTTGCCTCAAACCGCTCGCGGCTGGACACCGCTCTTTGCCGCGGAGCATATGAGGTTCAGGCTAACAAGGGCAGGGCCAAAAGGCACCCGGGCCGGCCCGGAGGGATCACTTTGCGCGACAATCCGGACATATCGGTCACGCGGCTGATGGCGGGGGACCGGCGGGCGCTGGCCAAGGCGATTACGCTGATCGAGTCCACGCGCCCCGCGGACCGGGCGGCGGCCGCGGAGTTGCTGGCCAGCCTGGATCCGCCCGACCCGCCGGCCCTGCGCGTGGGGCTCTCCGGCACGCCGGGCGTGGGCAAGTCGAGTTTCATCGAGGCGCTGGGCCTCGATCTGATCTCACAAGGCCACCGGGTCGCGGTGTTGGCGGTCGATCCGTCCTCGGCCCGCACCGGAGGGGCAATCCTCGGCGACAAAACCCGGATGGAGCGCCTGTCGCGCGCGCCGCATGCCTTTATCCGGCCCTCGCCGGCGGCCGGCGAACTGGGCGGCGTCGCCCGGCACACGCGCGAGACCGTCGCCTTGGTGGAGGCCGCGGGTTTCGACATCGTCCTGGTCGAGACGGTGGGCGTCGGGCAATCGGAGACGGCGGTCGCGGATATGACGGATGTCTTCGTGCTCCTGCTCGCCCCGGCCGGCGGCGACGAGTTGCAGGGCGTCAAACGCGGCATAATGGAACGCGCCGACCTGGTGCTGGTGAACAAGGCCGATGGCGCGCTCAAGGCGCCGGCGGAAGCCACCCGCGCGGACTATGCCGGCGCGCTGGCACTGCTGCGGCCGCGCCCGGGCGATGCCGCGCCGCAGGCCCGCACCGTGTCGGCGCTGACCGGTGCCGGCCTGCGCGACGCATGGACCGCGATCGCCGATCTCGCCAGCGCGCGGCGGGCTTCGGGCGCGTTCGGCGCCACCCGCGCGGCGCAGGCGCAGATCTGGTTCAGGGCCGAGGTCGATCATCGCCTGCGCCAACGCATTGCCGGTGACCCGGTGCTTTTGGCTCTCCGCGCCGATCTCGACCGGCTGGTCGCCAGCGGCGCGCTGAGCCCTGCGGCTGCGGCGGATCGCCTGCTGACGGCGCTGTTCGCGACGCCCTGAGCGCAGCGCCGATCCTTGCACCCCGGGCCCCGTGCGCGCCGGAAGGCGCGGATGGGGTGGCATGTCTTGGCCCGGAACGGGCCACCGCCGGATTGCCTGCAAAGCCCGCGCAGGGGGGGCCTGCGCGCCAGGATCCCCTTGACCTCGCCCGCCTTCCCGCCTATTCCGCCGGCCTGCACAACGCTCGGCCGCACGAGGCCGCCCGCAACCTATGCGCCCGCGCGGCGCGCCCTGAAAAAAGGACACGGACCCATGTCCCGCCGCTGCGAGCTTTCCGGCAAGACCGTGATGGTCGGCAACAATGTCAGCCACGCCAACAACAAGACCAAACGCCGCTTTCTGCCCAATCTCAACGATGTGACGCTGATCAGCGATACGCTCGGGCGCAGCTTCAAGTTCCGCATCGCCGCGGCGACGCTGCGCACGGTGGACCACCGCGGCGGGCTCGACGCCTATCTGGCCAAAACCGCCGATGCGGATCTTTCGCCGGCGGCGCTGAAGGTCAAACGCGACATCCAAAAAGCCCAAGCCGCCGGCTGAACGCCGGCCAGCGCACGCTCCCTAACCCGGACCCGCGGGAAGCCCGCGGGCCTGGCCCTGGCCAGGCAGGATCGCCGGCGATCCTGTCCGGGTTTGCACCGGCGTTGCGCCCTCGTATGGCCGCACAAACGTCGCCGGGCCCGAGCGGGCCGCCGGCGAAACTCATTGGCGGCAAAATGAGATAAACCCGGGCGCCCTGTATCGATGCCACCATGCGTCGGCCCAAGCCGGGCCGCGAAATAGGCATGGCACGCGGAGACGGAACCTACCGAGGCCGGCGCTTGCCCCCATGTTTCTTGCATCAAACCTGCGGCACCACGAGATCGCCTGGGGAGTAGGTGGGCGGTAGAGGCCCGATCAAGCGGACACCGGCGCGATGGTTCCCAGGTGTCGCCGTCGAGGCGCCCAAGGGCAGGTCCGGCGTTTCGGGGGAGGGCGGGCGGGTCCGGCGCCCGGCCATAAACACACAGGCCCGGCGAGGGCCGGGCCTGTGCAGGTCAACGGGGGGCGGGCGGTTGGGGTAGCCCAGGCCTAGAGAACAAAGTCGTCGCTCGAAACCCGATCTGCATAGATCTCGAACGTCTCGATCTCCCCGTCGAACGCATCGCTGATCTTGTCCGGACGGCGGTCGCTGCGCCCCCAGCCGTTGCCGCCGATAAGCAGATCCTCAGTGTTGCCGTCGAGACCGATGGTGAAGTCGGCGTCGACGTCGGCGAGGGCGCCGTTGAGGTACAATTCCGCGCCGCCATCGCCGAAGACAAAGGCGATCTCGGTGCTGTCGCCGGCCGCGAGATCGGCGTCGGCGACCAGTTCCAACTGATCGGTATCGGACTGGAACCGCACGACGATATCGCCATCGTCGATGAAGGCCGTCACATGACCGTCGCCATTGCCCTTGGCATCCTTGGAAAACAGCGCATCCCGGCCCTTTCCGCCCGGGCTGTCCGCCGTGAAGCGCATGAGGATCGTTCCGCCTTCCAGTTCCAGATCGTCGCTATGCGCGATCTCGACCACATCGCCGCGGGCGTCGATGCTGAGACCGGAGCGTGCGACGACCGCTTCGCCGGGCGCTGTGGGTGCAGGACCCTGGCCCTGGCCGCTGTCCGAATCACCCCCGGGGTCGCCGACCGGATTGCCATCGCGGCCGTCATTGCCACTTCCATCGCCACCGTCTGCATCCTGTCCGTCGTCGCCGGGGCCTGGCGTCTCGGGCGCCACGCCGCCGCCGGTATCGCGCGGGGCCGCGGATTGGTCGACATCATCAAGGGCGTCCACGAACTCAACATTGTCCGCCGTCAGGTCAGAGGCCTTGGTCTTGCGCAGAACGAACTGCGCGCCGTCCTCCAGCGTCACCTTCAAGTCCTTGCCATCCCGGGAACTGCGGGCCAGCAGGTCGTCCAGGCTCTTGATCTCGTCGAGCGCGATCCGCAGGCTGTCGCCGTCATCGACCGCGAAGCCAAGCGACGCGGCACCGAATTCGCCGCCGATCTCGAATGTGTCAGCGCCGTCATCGCCGGCCAGACTGTCGTTGCCCGCGCTGACCCGCATCACGTCATCGCCGTCGCCGCCGAATAGTCGGTCGTTGCCCGCGCTGCCGGTCATGAAGTCGTCGCCGTCCTCGCCATAGGCGGTGTCGTCAACGGCGCTGCCGACATAAAGGTCGTCGCCAAGGCCGGCCTTGAACGAGTTCAGGCTTATGAACTCCTGAATGTTGGTCAGGATCACCCGGTCGTCGTCGTCCGAGCCCTGAAAGCCGTTATTGTTGTTGAAGGCGCCGCCCTCCTCGCGCCCGCCGAGCGACTCGATGCTGTCTCGGACGCTGTCGAAATCGGTCAGGATCAGCCGATAGCCGTCGGTGGTCAGCCGATCGAACCCGTCTCCGCCCGAGATGCGGGCTTCGGCGTGATACCCCTCGGCCTGGCCCAGGACGACCACGTCGTCGCCTGCCCCGCCGAAGATCTGGTCGGCGCCGGAGCCCAGGCGCAGATTGTCGTCGCCTTCACCGCCGACGACGACGTTACGCCCGTCGCCGCCGAAGAGCGTGTCGTTCCCGGCGCCGCCGAAGATAGTATCGTCGCCCGCGCCGCCGCGAAAGCTGTCGCTGGCATCGCTGCCGTAGAAGATGTCATCGCCAGGGCCGCCCTCCAGCCGCGCGCCGGTGGGCGAGTCGCGAAAATCGATCGCATCGCGGAAACCGCTGGAGCCGAAACCGGCCTGCGTCAGCCCGTCATAGGCGATGCCCGAAGAGGTTGGCGACATGTCGACGGCCGAACCGCTGCCGACACCCGACAGGTTCGCATTCACGATATCGAGGCCGGTTGAGTTCTCGATCTGCAACCCGTGATCCGTCGCGCCCCAAACGGTGAAGTTCTCAAGCGCGCCGCGCGCGCCATGATTGTCGAACTCACCTTCGGAAAGGTTGAAGTCGCCATCGCGGTCGATGTTGGACTGCACCTGCCAGACCAGCGCGCCGATATTGACGTTGGCGGCCGTAAAGCCGTCGACTTCCTTGGTGGGCAGGGCTCCCACGGGGACGCGGTCGGTATCGGTATAGCCTGCGTCGATTAGCGCTTCGTAGACCGGCGTGTTCTCAAGTGTTCCATCGGCGTTGCGGATCCGCAGATTGCCGACGGCTATGTCCTCGGCGTCCTTGTCGACAAGCCCCGTGTTCTCCTGAAAAATCGCCAACCCGTTGACGGAAGAGGCGGCGACATTGTCCACGATCTGGACCTGGGCGCCGCCCTGGACCCAATACGCCTCGCCGGCAAAGCCGAAGTCGAACTCGGCGTTGCGCCCGCCGGGCGCATCCCAGCCGCCGCCGCTCGACGCCTGCTCCGCGCCCGAGATCGAGACGCCGTCGCCGGTTGTCTTGATCACCAGGTTGTCTTGCCACAGGCCGATCTCGTCACCCGCTTCGGCCGCGATTCCAGCGCCGACCGCGCCGAAGACCACCGAATCCAGGATGTTCAGATGGCTCTGGTGATGGGCGATCCCCCAGCCTGGTGTGCCGCTGACGGCAACGCCTTCCACCACCGCCGGTTCGCCTTCGATGTCCTCGGCACCGGCGCGATGGATGTGAAGCGCGTAGCGGCCCTTGACGTTATCGGCCCCTGAGAGTTCCAGCTTGTCGGTCCGGCCCAGATCCTCGAATGCGGCGTCATGGATCTGCACGTCGTGATTGTGCATGAACATCGTATGCCCACGCTCGTGCGCGTCGCCGCCGGCGGTGGGCAGGGAGGCCTCCCCGGCTTCGGACCGGATCGTCACCGACCGGGTCATATTGGCGACATAGACATCCGCGTCCCCCGGTGCGTCATGGTCGAAACGCAGTGCCGTGCCGCCGGTGTCGAGGTTGGTGAACGACACGATCGTCTCGCCGCCGCTGACCGTCACATCGGTGATCAGCAGTTCCTCGTCGTGAAAGCGGGTGTTGTCCGCGTCAGAGCCATTGGCGTCGAAGGACGTGCCTTGCAGGATCAGCGTGTCGCCGATGTTCCAGCCGGTGGCCGCGCCCTCCAGCACCAGGGTCTGATCGCCGGCCTGGAGGTCATCAGCCAGGGTCAGCTTGGAGGTCTTCTCCTCCCCGGCGATGCGCACCGCGCCCATGGTGACCACGCCCTTGGAGAACTCGCCGGGATCCCAGTCGCGCTGATCCGCGGGCGCGGTGTCGCTGCGGATTATGATTTCCGCATCGAACCCGCCGTCGACCGGATCATCCGGCGTGCCCACGGTCAGACGCGAGCCGCCTTCGCTGAAGATCGTGTCCACCACCATCTCGGTGTCCTGATCGGTGGCGAAGTCGAGCGCGCCCTGGATACGCACGGCAAAGATCGGTGCGGCAGTGCCCGGGGCGACGTCATAGGTGACCTCGACCCCCTCGGGCACAACGACCAGAGCGTTGGCGCCGGGGACCGAGCCCCCGGCCCAGGTTGCCGGATCTGACCAGTCGCCGGATGCAGCAGCGACCACCACCTCGGCGCCGGCGCCGGCAGCGGCCTCGAGGGCCGTGCCAGTCAAACCGTAAAGTCCCTCCATCGCGGACATGAACGCCGCGTGATCCTTCATCTGATGCATATGCGCCGGGTCGCTCATCCCGCCATCCATTGCCATGGAACCGTCGGGCATCATTGGATCGCCGCTCATATGCGCGTGGGGGGCCATTTCGTTCATCGTCCGCTCCGTTTCGTCACGTTTGTTTGCCGTCTTGCGCCCCGCCCGGACTGGACCGCGGGCCCAAGACGCTGCGGCGAGTCGCATGTCGATATGGTTCTGTGTATTAATTATTGATACATGAGAGTCAATGTACGTAATATTAGTAGTTGATAGTTAATTACCGGCGAAAACCTGCCTATCCCGACCGCGATTGAGATGTCTGTGTCACCGCCGGCGGGGTCGCTCGAAAAAAGTGTTGCGTGAGGTGGCGGTCTGACATGTAGGGGGTGAGACATGCGTGATCAGAAGACCATATCGGACCTAACGCCGAATGCCGCAAAGGTTCGCAAGCTGGCGTTGGGGGCCATCCTCAAAGCCAAACGCGAGGCGTCGGGGCTGACACAGGCGCAATTATCGAAGAATATCGGCTCGGACTACGTGACCGGCGTGTCACAGATCGAAAACGGTGTGGGGCGCATCCCGCATCACCTGTTGGGCCCGTGGGCCGATCAGCTTGGCATTCCACGGCATGATTTCGCCTTGATTGTGTTGAGTCATATCGAACCGGGGCTGATGGATCTTCTGGACCCCGACCAAACGATCAGACCCCTCGACGGGGAAAACCAGCAACTGTTGTATCGAAGTTCCTAACCCCTGATGAAACACATTCGCGCCACCGGTCACTTGAGCCTCTGCGATTCTGGACAGACCCCGCCGCGGGACTGGTCGGAGCCGGAGAAGGCGTTGATCTGGCGCGCGGTCCAGGCGTTGGAGGATATTCTGGGCCCGCTGGAGGTAACTTGGGGGGTCACCGACGAAAGCTGTTCCTGGGTCAGTCTGGTGTCCAGTGACGACGATCAGGTCGTCGCGCTATTCGAACGGCTGCCGACCGAGATCACGGTCGCAATGCCCGCGCAGAACATAGACTTTTCTGGCCGGACGCTGCGCGAAGCGGTGCAAAAGGTGATGGCCTGCCAACCACTGCGCGGCGATCACGGAGAGACCGCACAAGCCCTGGCCACGCAGTTCCGCCGGTATTTCGCAGGCACGTTCGGGCGTGCCTTCTGGGCCGTTGCCGCGATGCTGCTGACGACGCTCGACCCGCGCCGCGCCGAAGCGGCCGACCGCGGCCGGGTGTCGAACGCGGCCGAGCCGCAGCCCAAGGGGATCGTGGCCAGATTCAGCGAGGCGATCTCTCTGGATGTCCTCGCGCGGCCGCTGAAGCTGGCGGTTGCGATGATCACCGTCGAGTTCGCGCTGTCGTTCAAGTCCTCGGCTGCGGCGACCGCGACCGAGGATACCAAGAATGAAACGCCCGATCCGGGCGCCGCGCTGGAAACGGCGGAAGTGGCCGGCGCGTCCCCGGATCCGGATATCCAGTCCCGCATGCGGACGCTCGATCAAACCGCCCCGGCTTCGAATGCGGAAACGACCGTGTCCGCGGCGTTTTCATCGCCCGGCACCGGCCAGGCGACGCATCGGACATTCGACAGCGCGCCGCCCGCCGACCCGGCGCCGAAGCGCGCATCGACCGACGCGCCGGCGCCCGAGGCCGCGCTGGAAGCACCGGTGGCGGAGGTGCAACCGACTCCCGCCGGCGTCCCGGGGACCGATGCGGGGGCTGATGCGGCACGGCCGGCCACCCCCACGCCGGTCACGGCGGGCATCAATGCCGCGACCGCCACCACCGCCGGCGAAGATCTTGGGACGGAGCCTCCGGTCGCCGACGTCCCCGGCGATCAGGACGGTGGCGCGGATGACGACCTCCTGGTCGGTGGCGCTGGCGACGACACGCTTTCGGGACTTGGGGGCGACGACGCGCTTTCGGGTGGCGCCGGCGACGATGTGCTGGATGGCGGCCCGGGCGACGACGTGCTGGAAGGCGGCGCGGGGGATGACCGCCTGATCGGTGGCGCCGGCGACGACATCCTGGCTGGCGGCAGCGGCGACGACACGCTGACGGGCGAGGCGGGTGACGACCTGTTGGTCGGGGGAGCGGGCGACGACGTGCTGGACGGCGGCGCCGGGCAGGACACGCTCTTTGGCGGCAGCGGTGATGACACGTTGAATGGCGGTGCGGGCGATGACGCGCTGGACGGCGGGAGCGGCGACGACACGCTCGCGGGCGGCAGCGGCGATGACACGCTGGACGGTGGTGCGGGCGATGACGCGCTGGACGGCGGGAGCGGCGACGACACGCTCGCGGGCGGTAGCGGTGATGACACGCTGGATGGCGGTGCGGGCGATGACGCGCTGGATGGCGGCAGCGGCGATGACAGGCTCGCGGGCGGTGCGGGCAACGATCTGCTCGATGGCGGTGCGGGCGATGACGACCTGCAAGGCGGCGCCGGGCAGGACACGCTTTACGGCCAGGATGGCGAAGATACGCTTTTGGGCGGCGATGACAGCGACTTGCTGGTCGGCGGCAAGGGCAACGACAGTCTCGACGGCGGCACGGGCGACGACCGGCTGAAGGGCGGCCATGGCGACGACACCATGACCGGAGGCGCCGGCGATGACGTCATCGAAACCTCGCGCGGTGAAGACGTGGTCTTTGGCGGCGACGGCAACGACTTCGTCGAAGCCAAGCGCAACACCATCTATGTCGACGGCGGCGACCATGACGACAGCGCCGGCGGCTTCGACCGCACCCCCTTTGCCAGCGGCGACACGATCCACATCAAGGCGCCGGTCGTCGATTTGGCCGTCGGCACCTTCCGGGGTCCGGCGCGGGAATTGGTCGCCGAGCTTTACGGCATCGAGAACGTGCGCGGGACGCGAGAGAACAACACGATCTACGGCACCGGCGGCGACAATGACATTCTTACGGCCCGTGGGCGGGACGTCATCGATCTCAGCCAGGGTGGCAATGACATCATCGTGGATTTCGAATTGGCGAAAGACGGCGCCGAAGAATACGACACGCTGGTCCTCGATCTGGATCAAGGCCTGGAGTCGTTTCGAACCGAAGACGATTTCCGGTTTCTTGCGCGGCGTCTGGAAGACGACGCCGACACGGACACCGGGGTCTATCAAAGTGGGGACGACTGGATCGTCGTGCTTGAGATGGGCGAGGGCGACACACCGGCGGACTCGGTGCGCCTGGTCGACCTGGGGCTCAGTCTGGGCGACCCATCCGATTTCATCCTGTGATCCCAACCCCAAGTCGCCGGCCGCGATCTGCCGCCCCGGCGCAAGGGCAATGCGGCCGGGTCCGCGACTTCTTACCGCCGGATAGCACGCACTCGTTCTCCCGGAAAACGAACCGCTGGCCGCGCGACTTCGTCGCGGCCAGACGCCCCTAGACCAAAACCGTGTCAACTGAATCAGTCTGAAAAAGGACTTTGTTCCAGATTCAATAGTCTGAGCAAAATCCTAAGATCAGATTGGTTCGATCCGATCCTTTTTTTCTCTAGCACTGCACTTGGCAGCCCATCCCGCCCCATACGCCTCATGCGGGTCAAACGGCGTGCGTCGCGCGCTGTTTCCGGTGCATTTCTGGATTTTGGGCTCAGGGGCTTGGGTCTTGACGAGATGTGTTTTCGGGGATGCAGAAGGGCGCGTGCGTTTGCGGTGTGCGGGGGGTCTGCTGTTTTTGGTGTTTTGTCGGTTGGTTTCTGGGCGAATCGTTTTGGTTGGGCGGTGTGGGTGAGGTCTGCGGTGGTTTTGCACGGGCGGGTGTTTGGGGTG
>JBCDDF010000055.1:0-20146 GCA_039180525.1 Pseudomonadota bacterium | reverse complement strand
GCGCGGCGCTGGCCCGCGCCTTGGGCCGGCAGTTGGCCGCGCTCGACCCGCCGGCCTTCGATGCCGCGACCTGTGGCGAGTTGGGGGCGCTTGTTGTGCTGGCGGGGCGCCGCGGCGCCGCGGCGCCCTGGTTCC
The DNA here is from genome assembly GCA_039180525.1 of Pseudomonadota bacterium. Taxonomy (GTDB): domain Bacteria; phylum Pseudomonadota; class Alphaproteobacteria; order Rhodobacterales; family Rhodobacteraceae; genus Halovulum. The sequence goes on along the minus strand of JBCDDF010000055.1, from coordinate 20,011 downwards.
CCGATGACAACGAAGCGACCAACCGGTTTCTGACCGCGCTGGCCACCGGGCGCCGCACGTTCGGCGACACCGACGCATTGAGCCCGTTAAAGGCCGCAGCCGCGGCGGGCCTCAGCGCCCGGCGCCCGACATCGGACCGCGCGGCAATTGTGGATGACATGATCCGCCAGGGCCAGATCGGGGCTGCGCTGATGCGCGCCATCGCGCTGCTCGCCCCGGGGACGGAGATCGACCCCGGCGATCTGACCGACGCGCTTTACATCCTGCGCCGCGCCGGGCGGGCAGAGGATGCGCGCCAGATCGCAGCCGAAACCCTGCTTTTGCTGCCCCCGGCCTAAGGCCGATGCCGCACCCCTGGTTCGCGTTGTATCTGGAGGCACTGGGCGCCGAGCGCGACGCCGCGCCGCGGACGCTGGAAAACTACGCCCGCGACCTGCGCGCCTTTGCCGAACACAGCCCCCGACCCGCCGACCGGGCGACGCGGGCGGATATCGAGGATTACCTTACCGCGCTGGCCGCCCAGGGCCTGAAACCAGCCACCCGCGCGCGGCGGCTGTCGGCGCTGCGCGGCTTCTATCGGTTCGCATTTACCGAGGGTCTGCGCGAAGACGATCCCGCGGCGCTGATCCCGGGGCCAAAAATGGCACGCAGCCTGCCGCGCACGCTGAGCGAGGCGGAGGTCGAGGCCATGCTCGCCGCCGCCCGGGCCCATGGCCGCACCGCCCGCGAGGCACTGCGTGCGACGTGTATGATGGAATTGCTCTACGCCACCGGTCTGCGGGTCAGCGAACTGGTGTCGCTGCCGGTGGCGGCGGCACGCGGCGACCCGCGGATGCTGATGGTCCGCGGCAAGGGCGGGCGCGAACGCATGGTTCCGCTCAGCGATCCTGCCCGCGCGGCGCTGCAGGCGTGGCTCACCGTCCGCGACGCGATGCAGGCGGAACGCCGCAGCGCCGGCGCGCCCGGCTCCGCCTATCTCTTTCCCTCCCGCAGCCGCGCCGGCCACCTGACGCGGACGCAGTTTCTGCTGATGGTCAAAAAGATCGCCGCCGCCGCGGGCATGGACCCGGCGCGCGTGTCACCGCACGTGTTGCGCCACGCCTTCGCCACGCATCTGCTGGCCAACGGCGCCGATCTGCGCGCGATCCAAACGCTTTTGGGTCATGCCGATGTGGCGACCACCGAGATCTATACCCATGTGTTGGAAGAACGCCTTCGCCAAACCGTGTTCACAGCGCACCCCCTCGCGCCCTTTCCGCGCTGAGCCCCGCTTGAACGGGCCGGCGCCGCGCCCCATAACAGCCGTCATCATATCGCACCGCACAGGATGAACATGGACGCCGACCCTTCCTCGCTCAGCGCCGCCTGGAACGCCGCCCTTTGGGGCACTGCGCTGGCGGTGCTGGGGCTATTGGCGCTCTCCGCCTTTTTCTCGGGCTCTGAGACGGCGCTGACCGCCGCCTCGCGCGGCAAGCTGCATACGTTGTCGGACAAGGGCTCCCGCGGGGCAGACACCGCGCTGCGGCTGACCGAGGACAACGAACGACTGATCGGCGCGGTGCTGCTGGGCAACAACCTGGTCAATATCCTCGCCACATCGCTGGCGACATCGGTGCTGACCGCGCTGTTTGGCGATGGCGGGGTGGCGATAGCGACGCTTGTGATGACCGCGCTGGTGCTGATCTTTGCCGAGGTGATGCCAAAGACCTATGCGATCACCAACCCCGAAGCCGCAGCGACGCGGGTCGCCCCGGCGATCGCCATCGCGGTGCGGCTGTTTGCGCCCATCGTCAACGCGGTGCGCTGGCTGGTGCGCCGGGTGCTGGGCGCGCTGGGCGTGACCACGGATCCGGATGCCAGCGTGTTGGCGGCACAAGAGGAAATCGCCGGTGCCATCGCGCTGCACCATTCCGAGGGCGCGGTGATGCGCGAGGATCGCGACCGGTTGCTGGGCGCCTTGGATTTGGGCACCCGCGAGGTAGAGGAGATCATGCTCCACCGCCAGAACATCGAATTGGTGGACGCCGACGCGCCGCCGGCGGAGATCCTGTCGCAATGCCTTCAGTCGCCCTATACGCGGTTGCCGGTCTATCGCAAGGATCCGGAAAACATCGTCGGCGTCATCCACGCCAAGGACCTGGCCCGGGCGGTGGACGCGCTGGTGCGCGGCACCAAGGGGGGCTTGGACAATCTGGATGACTTCGACGTCATGGACGTGGCCATGGAGCCCTATTTCGTACCCGAAACCACGACGCTGGACGACCAGATGCGCGAGTTTCTGCGCCGCCGGTCGCACTTCGCGCTCGTGGTCGATGAATACGGCGCGCTGCGCGGGCTGATCACGCTTGAGGACATTCTGGAGGAAATCGTGGGCGAGATCGCCGACGAGCACGATGCCGAAGAGGCAGCGCTGACGCCCGAGGCCGACGGCAGTGTGATGATCGACGGCGCAATGACGATCCGCGATCTGAACCGGGCCTGTGACTGGTCGCTGCCCGACGAAGAAGCCAACACCATCGCCGGGCTGGTGATCCACGAGGCGCAGACGATCCCGACCGAGGGGCAGAGCTTCAACTTTCACGGCTTTCGCTTCCAGATCGTCGCCCGCGACCGTAACCGGCTGACCCAGATCCGCGTCCGGCAGCTTTAGACGCCGGCGCGCGCCCCGGTGGCCCGGCCCCGTTTCGGCGCAGCCGAAACCCCCGGGCCGCAAGCGGCCCGGGGCGCTGTCGCTTGCGACCGCGGGGGCCTTTCGCGGCGCTTTTCCGGGGCGGTCCTTGAACCCCGCTGCGGCGCGGGGCACATGGGCGGCCATGCGACGCGTGATGATCATCGGCCAGCCCGGGTCGGGCAAATCGACGCTCGCCCGCAGGATGGGCGCGATCACCAAACTGCCCGTCATCCATATCGACCATATCCATTGGAAACCGGGCTGGGTCGAACGACCGGGGCCGGAGAAGGATCGGCTTTGCGCCGAAGTCCACGCCCGCGACGCCTGGATCTTCGAAGGCGGCCACTCGGCCACCTGGCCAGAGCGGCTGTCCCGCGCGGATACGCTGATTTGGCTCGACCTGAGCCTGCGCCGCCGCGCTGTCCGGGTTGCAGCGCGCACCCTGCGCCATTGGGGACGGGTTCGGCCCGATCTGCCGGCCGGCTGTCCGGAACAGTTCAGCGTGGAGTTCTATAGCTTCATCTGGCGCACCCGGCACAGTGCGCGGGCGCGCATGGCCGCGCTTTATGAGACTACCCCGCCGGGGACAGCGAAACACAGGCTGAGCAGCCCCGCGGCGGTCCGCCGATATCTTGAAGATCTGTCGCGAGCCGCGGCGTCCGGCAATCTGGGTATCCCGCATCGGTGATCCCCGCCAGGCGGGACCGGCACCGTAGGATGGGGTTCAACCCCATCCTACCCGATGTCGCATGGCAGACGCATCGCCGGCGCGGGGTCCGCGCCGCACGCTTCAGCGCCCGCGAAACAGCCCGCCCAGCACGCCCCGGATGAACTTGCGCCCCGAACGGGTCGAAGCCGTCCGGATTGCAGATTTGATCAACACTTCACCGATGCTGTCGCTGGACCCGCGCCGCCGCGCCGGCGTCCGGTCGCCGGCGGAATACCGTCGCGCCGCAACCAGGCCGTCATACGCCTCCGCCGGCTCGGCCACCGCCGGCGCCTCGGCCGCCTCTGCCGCAGCCGCCTGCGCCCGTGCCGCCAGCCGTTCGAAGGCGCTGTCGGCATCCACCGCGATGTCGTAGCGCCCGGCCAGCGGCGAGGCGGCCATCACCGCCGCCCGTTCCTGCGCATCGATCGGCCCCAACCGAGAGGATGGCGGGCGGATCAGTACCCGCTCGACCACCCCGGGCACGCCCTTTTTCTCCAGCGTTGACACCAGCGCCTCCCCCACGCCCACCTGGGTGATCGCCTCTTCCACGTCGAAACGCGGGTTGGGCCGGAACGTCTCCGCCGCCGCGCGCAACGCCTTGCGATCCCGCGGCGTGAACGCGCGCAGCGCGTGCTGCACCCGGTTGCCCAACTGGCCAAGAATGTCGCCCGGCACATCGTCGGGGTTCTGGGTGACGAAATAGACCCCGACCCCCTTGGAGCGGATCAGGCGCGCCACCTGTTCCACCTTGTCGACCAATGCCTTGGGCGCGTCATCGAACAGCAGATGCGCCTCGTCGAAGAAAAAGACGAACCGCGGCTTGTCCGGGTCGCCGACCTCTGGCAGATCCTCAAATAGCTCCGCAAGCAGCCACAGAAGGAAGGTCGCATAAAGCCGGGGCGCCTGCATCAACCGGTCGGCTGCAAGCACGTTGATCCGCCCGCGTCCGTCCGGCGCCGTAGCGATCATGTCCGACAAAGCCAGCGCTGGCTCTCCGAAGAAATCGGCCGCGCCTTCGTTTTCCAGCACGATCAGCCGGCGCTGGATCGCGCCGATCGAGGCGGTGGAGACATTGCCATAGCGCAGCGCGATCTCTTTGGAGTTCTGCCCCAACCAGACCAAAAGCGCGCGCAGATCCTTCAGATCCAAAAGCGGCAGTTCCTGTTCGTCGGCGATGCGAAAGGCGATGTTCAGCACGCCTTCCTGCGCCTCGGTCAGTTCCAACAGCCGCGCCAGTAAAAGTGGCCCCATCTCGGTGATCGTGGTGCGCACCGGATGGCCCTTCTCACCGAACACATCCCAAAAAACCGCCGGGAACGAGACATACGGATACGCGTCGAGCTCGATGGTGGCCGCACGTTTCTGCAAGGCTTCGTGCAGCTTGTCGCCTGGGTCGCCGGGCACGGCCAGGCCCGACAGATCGCCCTTTACATCGGCTAGAAACACCGGCACGCCCGCCGCCGAAAACGCCTCTGCCAGGATCTGCAGCGTTACGGTTTTTCCGGTGCCGGTCGCGCCCGCGATCAGCCCGTGCCGGTTGGCGTATTTCAGCGCCAGTGTCTGCGGCATACCGTAATCCGCGCCGCCGCCGCCCAAAAACAAGCTCTCGCCCACGCCTTACCCGCCTTTTCTTTTGAATTTGTTGCCTTCGATACATCACTCATTAACCATTTCGGCGCATGGTCAAGATGCGAGTGCGGTCGATGGCCCCTCGCAACCTCCCTGTTGAACTGGCCGCGCCTTCGGGCGCGGCTTTTTTCTTTGCGATGTTCGACGCATCGGCGGCTGTCCGCCGGAATCCTGTGGATAACTAGATTAAAGCTGTGGATGATCCGGGAAAATTCCCGGCGCCCCCTGTTGACGCACGCCGCGTGCTCGCCTAGCGTTGCGCCATAAGTCGGCCGGTCCGACAGGGAGAGAGCTGCGTGGCAGCCAAAAAAGGCATCCTTCGGGGTGCCTTTTTTCTGTAAAATGGCCATGTCGGTTTTGAGCAAGACGGCGGAGCATCGCGAACGTCGCGCCTCTGGCGGGCAGGAATTGACAAGCTATGTCCAAGCGCGGACATCGCAGGTGAGCAGCCAACGAAAGGGAGTCCGCGACATGGGTTTTGCGACGTTACGGATTGCGTTTGCCACCGCATTGGCGGTGACGATCGGCGGCGGCGTGGCCGCACAGGGCCTGGGCCTGGGGATCGAGGCGGAAGAGCCGGCAGAAACAACGCCACCCGCGCCCGAGACCCCGCCGGCAGAGGACCCGCCGGCAGAGGCGCCGGCAGCCCCGGTGGACGGCACAGGCGAAGGCGCGGAGATCCCGGTACCAGACGTACCAGCCGGCGAAGCCGCAGTCGACATCACCGCGTTTCAGGATTGGGAACTGCGCTGCGAACGCGGCACCAGCAACTGTTTCATGTATCAACTCGCACGCAATTCGGCGAACAACCCCGTCGCCGAAATCAGCATCGTGGCGCTGCCCGATCAGGCCGAGGGCGCGGCTGGCGCCACCGTGGTCACGCCGCTGGGCAGCCTGCTGACCGAGGGTCTGGTGATACAGATCGACGACGAACAGGCGCGGCAATACCCGTTCAACTGGTGCAATCGGTCTGGATGCTATGCCCGGTTCGGGCTACGCGGCGAGGAAATCGCCGCGATGCAGCGCGGCGATCGGGCGCGGATGCGCGTCATCTCCGTCTCTGCGCCCGATCAGCCGGTCATTCTGGAGGTTTCGCTGTCGGGCTTCACCGCCGCGTTCAACGCGCTGAACACCAACAAATAGCCCGGCGCGGGTCAGACCCGCCGGATTGCCAGCACCGCGTTCAGCCCGCCAAACGCAAAGGCGTTCGACAGCGCGACCGACACATCGGCGTCGCGCGCGGTGTTGGGTACGACATCCAGATCGCAATCCGGATCGGGTTCCTGATAGTTGATCGTCGGTGCGATCACGCCCTCTCGCACCGCCATGATGCAGGCCAGAAGCTCCACCGCGCCGGTGCCGCCCATCAGATGCCCATGCATGGATTTGGTCGAACTGATCATCAAATGGTCCGCGTGGGCGCCGAAAACCTCACGCACCGCGGCGCATTCGGTCTTGTCGTTCGCGGCCGTGCCAGTGCCGTGAGCGTTGACATAGCCCACCGCATCGCCGGCCAGGCCGGCGTCTCGCAGCGCCCCCTGGATCGCCCGCTTTGCGCCCTGTTTATTGGGCATCACGATATCCGAGGCATCCGAAGTCATGGCGAAGCCGACGATTTCGGCCAGGATATCCGCGCCACGGGCCCGGGCATGCTCGTATTCCTCGAACACGAAGACCGCCGCGCCTTCGCCTTGGACCATACCGTTGCGATTGGCCGAAAACGGCCGGCAGCCGTCTTTCGAGAGAACGCGCAGCCCCTCCCACGCTTTGATGCCGCCGAAACACAGCATGCTTTCCGACCCTCCGGCCAGCATCACCTTCGTCGCGCCCGACCGGATCAGGTTCGCGGCCTGGCCCATCGCGTGGTTCGACGAGGCGCAGGCGGTCGCGACGGTAAACGAAGGGCCCTGCAGGTTGTGGCGCATCGAGACGTGGCTCGCGGCGGCGTTGTTCATCAATCGAGGCACGACGAAGGGATGCACGCGGTTCTTGCCGGCCTCATAGACCGAGCGGTAGTTTTCATCCTGCGTCTGCAGCCCGCCGCCGGCGGTGCCCAGCACCACGCCGGCCTCCGCCGCAAGAGTTTCGGTCAACTCCAACCCCGATTGCCGCATCGCCTCGTCGGCCGCGATCAGGGCGAATTGGGTGAAGACATCGTAGAGCGTGATTTCCTGACGGGAAAACCGCGCCACCGGATCATAGTCCTTGATCTGCCCGCCGATGGGGATCGCCAGACGGTCCGCATCCTGAAACTCAAGCCGCCCGATGCCATTGCGACCCGCGCGCATCGCCGCTAGGTTCTCGGCAGCGGACATGCCTAGGGACGAAACAGCGCCCTGTCCGGTAATGACGACACGCTTCACCCCGGCTCAGCCCGCCTTTTCGACGACCAGATGCTGCACCGCGTCGATCATGGATTGCACATTGGTGATGTCGAATTCGGATTTGGTCGGCTCGTTGGCGTTGAACGGAACTGACACGTCAAACGTTTCCTCGATGGCGAACACCGCCTCCACCAGCCCCATGCTGTCGATACCCAGATCCTCAAGTGTGGCGTCCAGCCGGACCTCGCCGGGTTCCATAAGCGCCTGCTCTGCGATGATCTCGATCACCTGTTCTTTGACAGATTTCGTCATCCTGACCCCGTCTTCGGCTGCCCGCTCCTTTACGCCTTCGGGTCGGCGGAGGAAACCCGTTTTTCCAGTGCTGCGACCCGGTCGGCCAGGCGCGGCAGGCGGCGCATGGCTTTGTTGATGGACATGAATTGCGCCGATTGCAGGGCGGGGAAGCCCATCATGATCCGACCCGAGGGAACCTTTGCGCCGATCCCGGACTTGGCGCCGACCACCACGTCATCGCCGATGGTGATGTGATCGGCCACGCCGACCTGACCCGCCAGGACCACGCGATCGCCGATGCGCGAGGAGCCGGCGATGCCGACCTGGCCGCAAAGCAGGCAATGGCGACCGACCTGTACGTTGTGGCCGATATCGACCAGGTCGTCGATCTTGGTGCCATCGCCGATGCGCGTGTCGGCAACGGTGCCGCGGTCGATCGTGGCGTTGGCGCCCACTTCCACGTCGTCGCCGATGGTGACCGCGCCCAAGGAGTGGATGCGGGCGAAACCAGGGGTGCGGGCGGCGGCGTCAATTTGGCCGGTTTCCTTGGCCGCCTGGACCGGGTCGCGGCCGGGGCTGACGAAGGAGAACCCGTCGCCGCCGATTTGCGCGCCGGGCTGTGCGATGAACCGCGCGCCGATGCGCACGCCGGCGCCGATCGAGACATGCGGGTGGATCAGCGCGTCAACACCGATCTGCGCCCCGGCGCCGATGGAAACATGGTTGAGAATGCGCGCATTCGCGCCGATGCGCGCACCGGTGGCGATGTAGGTAAACGGCCCGATCCGGGCGCCCTCGCCCACATCGGCGCCGGGCTCGACCACTGCCGTGGGATGGATGCCCGCGGGGAGGTGCGGTTCGCCCGCGAAAACCCGGCTGAGGCCGGCCATGACATAGCGCGACTTGGGGGCGAAGATTGCCGCGTGCAGGCCCAGTGCCCGCCAATCCGCCCCCTGCCAGAGCACCGCCGCGCGGGCGGCGCCAGCGCTCAAGCCCTCTGAGAATTCCGGAGAGATCGCCAGGGCCAGTTGGTCGGGGCCCGCTGCCGCGGGTTCGGCGACGCTGCAGATTTCCAGGGTCAGATCGCCCTCAGCGGGTGCGCCCAAGGCCTGGGCAACGGCCCCGACGGTGTAAATCGGCTCTGCCATTGCCCGCACTCCAACCCCAACGTCTTGCCGCATGTATCCCCGAAGCGGGTGCGCTTCAAGCGCCTGTCGCCAATGGACCGCTGGGGTGAAGACCGGCTAGCGCGCGGGGGGAGGCCGGCCCCGTTTCGGCTCAGCCGAAACCGCCGGTCCGCGTGCGGACCGGCGCGCGGTCGCCAGCGACCGCGGGGGCCTTTTACGGCACTCTGAAATCCCAGCCAGGCGCTTGCGGCTAGCCGTCGACGGCCACTGTCGTTACCCCGGCAGCGCGCAACGCATCGAACACCCGCGCGTCGCGGCCATAGATATCGGCCCGATACTGGGGCTCACCAAACCGATCCACCCAGGCCGACTGATAGGTAAGATAAACCGGCACCGGCGCATCCAAATTCACATACCGCTCCGCCCCGCCGTCCAGGTAACCCTGGAACGACGCCTTTGGATCGTCGCTTTGCGCGCCCAGCAGCACATGCGCCAGTTCGAACGGCTTCTGCACCCGCACACAGCCATGGCTGTAGGCACGCACATCGCGTCCGAACAGGCTTTTGGAGGGGGTATCGTGCAGGTAAATATTGAATTCATTGGGGAACATGAACTTCACGCGCCCCAGCGCATTGCCGCCACCCGGCCGTTGTTTGATGATGAACGGAAAGTTCCGCGTCGTGAATTGCGAGAAGTCGATCAGCGCCGGGTTCACCTGGGTCCCGTTGCGCGTCATGATCTGCATGCTGCGCCCCAGTGCGCCCGGGTTTCCCTTGAGCTTCGGCAGCATTTCTTCGGTGGCGATCGACCGCGGCACGTGCCATGTCGGGTTCACCACCATATAGGTCATTTCGTCGTTGAACTCCTGGGTTCGGTGCCCGTTCTTGCCGATGACCACCCGGCTCCACAACGTGGTTTCGCCATTGTCGATCACCTGTACGGAGAAATCCGCCTGGTTCACATAGATGTGGCGCGCGCCGCGGTCGTAGTTCAACCAGCGCTGACGCTCCAGATTGACCAGCACCTGCTGCAGGCGCGTTTGCGGCGCGACATTGATCGCCTCCAACGTCTTCGGGCCGACGACGCCGTCGTCGTTCAGCCCGAACGACACCTGCGCTTTTTGTACCGCCGCCTCCAGCGCGCTGTCGAACTCTGGCGCATCGCCGTAATCCGCGCCCTGCATCACCCCGAGCCGTTGGCGCAAGGACACCACCCGGTCACCGCTGTCGCCCGGCTTCAACGATCGGCCGCCGGGCACGGGCGCGCCCCAGCCGCCCGCAGCGATCAAAGCCTCCAACCGGGTTTTTTCAGCCAAAAGATCGGTATAGTGGCGATGCGCCGGCGCCAATGCAGCCAGGTATCCGATCGGGTCGGGTGTCTCTGCCATGCCCTCCAGCAGCGCGCCGGGATCCGGGCGTTTGGGTGACACGACGATATCGCGATCGACCCGGCGCGGCTCCAGCACACCGGAATTCAGGTCGCGGGCATAGCGCAGGAATGCCTGCGACAACGCCACTTCGCGCGCCGCGTAGTCCGCGCCCGGCTTTGGTGGCAGCGCGCGAAGCGCCGACAGATCGTAGCGTTCGGCGGGCAACCCATGCCCAGGGGCCGCGTCTATCGCACCCAGAAGTGCCGCGGTTTTCATCAGGTCCCAGATCGGCGCATAGCCGTGCAGCGCATAGATGGCATCGAGCGGGGCGAGATCATCGCCCCCGGCCGCCAGCATGTCGCGCAGATCCTGCGCCGCGGGCGCCAACGGCGGCATCACGGCGACGCGTGTCTCCGGCAGCGCCTCCACGCCAAGACCGGCGCCCTGTGGTGCCGTCTCGGTCGCCGACGACGCCGTTGCGATCACGGCGACCAGCGCCGCCCACCCGAAGCGTTTCATGAAATCCCCGTACTCTTTTGTCTTTGCCGCACACCCAGCCTCGCCAACAGATTTAAACAATAGATGAACCACTCAGAAGTAACATGGTGTCGATCTGGGCGGAAATTCGGCAGATCGTGTGCCTTTTGCAGCATAGATCGCGATAGTTGCATATTCACAACAGCGCCAGAAAAAGCAAAAGCCGATTCGGCGGATTTTCGCCATTGTGGCGCCTAATATGCAAAGAGGTGCTTGGCGCGCGCGGTGACAAATGTCATGGTCGCGCCAACGTGATCGGGAGTGAGGTTGGGTGCCTGGATCGCGGAGGCAGCTCGGCACACCCGTGTCGCGTAGCGAGTAAATCAGACGCTGTAAAAGCGCAGTTATTCGGAACGAGACCACAGGCAAAGATGACCCGCGAACAGCAGAACGCCCCCCGCTTGCACCTGTCCCGCCGCTCTGTCCTGAGCGGCCTATTCGCCGCCACCGCGGCGGTGTCCGCCCCGGTCTATTCCAATGCCGCAGGCTTCCTGCGCGGCGCCGGAGACATCCGCCGCATCCGCATGCGGTCCACGCGAACGGGCGAGCACGTGGACACAATCTATTGGGTCGAAGGCCACTACATCCCCGAGGCCTTGTCCGAGATCACCTGGTTCATGCGCGACTGGCGCCAGAACGAGGTGATCCAGTACGACGTCAGAAACATCGACATCATGGCCGCCGCGCTGCGGCTGATGGACACCGACGAAGCCTATCACGTCGTCTCCGCCTATCGCAGCCCGGCGACGAACGCGCTGCTGCGGCGGCGCAACCGCGGCGTTGCGCGCAACTCCTACCACACCAAAGGCATGGCGGCGGATCTGAAGCTGTCTACACGTTCGGTCACGCAAATGGCAAAAGCCGCGATCGCCTGCAATGCCGGCGGCGTCGGCCGGTACGGGCGGTCGAATTTCGTCCACATGGATTGCGGCCCGATCCGGACTTGGCGCGGCTGAGCGAACTGCCCCCGCAGGCAAAGATGTCTTTTCTATTCTTGCGCGCACCCACGGCCGCCAAATCACTTTTTAGGTGATGGAGCTGCGTATTCTCCAGATTGCTGCGGCCAGTGCACACATGCTTGATCATGTCGCGGAAGAGGTGTTTGATGACGACATCGACCGCGCCGACCTGGCTCGGTATCTGGCCGATCCGGCGCAGGCACTGATCGTGGCAATGGCCAACGATGTCGTTGTCGGCCAGATCAAGACCATCCTGCACCGCCATCCCGAAAAGCCGCCGACCTTGTTCGTGGAAGAGTTGGGCGTTGCCCCCACCCATCGCCGGCGCGGGTTGGGCACCGCCTTGCTGCACGCGGCAGAGGCGATCGCCCGCGCTCGCGGCTGCACCGAGATCTGGCTGGCGACCGAGCCCGACAATGCCGCGGCGAATGCGGTCTATGCCGCCGCGGGTTGGTCGCCACAGCAGGTAACGATGTATAGCCGCACGCTGGAGGGCGACTGAGCTCCGGCCAGTCAGCCGATCTCCGCCGGGGTCAGCGCATCGAACTCGCCGATCAGATGATCGACAACGGCGATCATGCAGCCCTGGGCGTCGGCGCCGCCCGCCTTCGCCGCTTTGTAGGCCGCGCGCTGGCGTTCGGCCGAGGTGCCGTCGGCCAAAAGCCGCGTCAGATCGTCCAATTCTGCGCCGCAGCCCAGCGCCACGGCATCGGCGCGGACCAGTTCCTGCATCTCCGCCACCAGATCGGCGAACGGCACCAGTTTGGACCGGCCATGGTCGACCAGCCGGCCGGTGGTGCCGTAGCGTTGCGCCCGCCAGCGGTTTTCCATGATCGCGGTGCGGGGATAGATCCGCCAGCGCTGGTTGCCGCTGCGCAGACGGAACAGATAGGCGACCAGCGCCTGGAACAACGCCGCCACGGCGGCGACGTCGCGCAGATCGCTGCAGACGTCCGTCATCCGCTGTTCGACTGTGGGAAACTTGTCCGATGGCCGAATGTCCCACCAGATCTTGGTGCCGTCCTCGATACAGTCCGCACGCACCAGATGATCGACCAGTCGTCGGTATTCATTGAACGAGCCCAGCGCGTCCGGCAGCCCGGTCCGCGGCAGTGCGTCGAACACCGTCAGCCTGTAGGAGGCCAAGCCGGTATCCTCCCCCTCCCAAAACGGCGAGGAGCAACTCAGCGCCAGCAGATGCGGCAGGAAATAGGTCACCTGGTTCATCAGATCGATGCGCAGATCGGGATCCTCGATGCCGATGTGAATATGCATGCCGCAGATCATCATGCGGCGGATCGCGTGACCCAGATCGTCGCGCAGCGTGTCGTAGCGGTCCTTGCGCGTGTGGGTCTGCGCCCGCCAGCGGCTGAATGGATGGGTGGAGGCCGCAATCGCCGCATAGCCGTGCTTTCGCGCGGCGCCGGCAACACATCGGCGCAGGCCGGCCAACTCCGCAACCGCTGCCGCGACGTTGCGATGCGGCTTGGTGCCGACCTCGACCTGGCACTGTAGATATTCCGAGGTCACCTGGTCGCCGACCGCGGCGATGCAATCGTCCAGAAAATCGGGTTCCGGCGCACGCACGAGTTCGCGCGTTTGCCGGTCCACGATCAGGTATTCCTCTTCGATCCCAAGGGTGAAGGCCGGTGCATCGCGCATCCCGCGAGACTATGGGGCCGCGGTGCCGGGGTAAAGCCACCGAATGCGGCGGCGGGAAAGGCCCGGTTAGACCTCCTGATAGGGATGGGCGTCGTGACAGGGATCCTGCCAAAGAGCCTGCTCCGCCGTCAGCGGCAGCGTGTTGCGCCCGGCAGAGGCCGCGGCGGTGGCGAGCGCGGCGACCGCGGCGACCGCGCGCGCCGCGGATTGCGCCGGCGGCCGGTGCTCCAGATGCGAAGCCATCAACATCGCGGCGACCGCATCGCCCGCGCCGTGCAGCTTGACATCGGCCGGTGCGCCAAGCGCAAGCGTCCTGCGCTCGGCCGTTTGCGTCAGAATGCCGACCTGCCCCTCGTGATTGACAGAGGTCACGTGCACGATCTTCGGCCCAAGCGCGCGTGCGGCGGCGACGATCTGCGGCAACGTGCGCACCGGCAGATCGGTCAGCCAGCCCAACTCATGGACATTCGGTGTGGCGATGGTGGCGCGCGGGATCAGCCGCTCGCGATATGTCGAAATCAGCCCAGGCGGCACATAAAGCCGGCCATCGTCGCCCAGCACCGGATCGCACAGATAGGGGCTGTCGGCGGGGCAATGGGCAACGATCGCGGCCGCGGCCTCTCCGGCATCCTCGCTGCCCAGATACCCGGTCAGGATCGCATCGACGCGGGCCAGATCTCCCGCCTGCGACAGACCAAGCCCCAGATTGGAAAGCTCCGGCCCCGTCGCGCGCCGCCCGGTCACGCCCTTGGTCGCGGCATGGGCGCTGAAATGCACCGTCGGCAGCGACCACAGTTCCACCCCCGCCGCCGTCAGCACCGCATTGGCGGCATTCTGGCCGACATAGCCGGCCACGACATGGGATTGGATGGAAAGACAAATGGTCATCCGGCCCCCCAAGCCAGCACGACTCCCAAAGGTTCACGTTAGGGCAGGCAACGGGCCGGCGGCCAGAGCGCCGCGGGCAACCGCCCGAGTTATCCGTGCGTCCAACGCAACAATCAGACAGACCTGAAACAAAAAAGCCCCGGCGCGATGGCCGGGGCTTAAGCTGCGTCGTGTTCGCTCAGCGGGTGCCGGCGACGCTTTCGCGGGCGATCCGGGCGATATCGCCGCGAGTGATACCCAGGTCGTCAAGCTCGCGCGTGCTGAGCGCGTCAAGCTCCCGATAAGTGCGACCGACCATGCGGTGATCCGCAATCGCCTGCGTCAGGCGGGCGAACAGCCCGCGAACCTGCGCGCCAGAGCCCGAAACGGGCGCGTTGGAGAGTGCAATATGTGCCATGTTGTTGTTCCTCTGCTTGGGTGCCTCAACCCGTGTTCCTCAGTTTCCGTAGACCGCCATCCGCGCGACCCGGTTCAGGTCACCGCGATAGAGATCCAGGTCGAGCAGTCCATCGATGGACAGTGCCCGCAGTTCCTTCAGTGTCCGGCGATAGGCGCGATACTTCGCAACCTCACCGACGATGCCCGAGACCAGGCGTGCGATTGCCCCGGAGCCCGCACGGGCGGGGGCGATGGTCATTGCCGTCATAGCCAGCTCCTTCACTGCTGTCGGGGCCAAGCGCCCCGTTCCCACTTCTCAAGGAGCGATATACGTTGCTTTCGCGACTGCACAATCCGTCTGCAAATCAAAGCCGCTTTGAAGCCAATGCATAGCTGACGCAAGGAAAACCGTAAGTGCTGCAGAAGCAGTGCATGAAATTAAATATATGATATCAAGCGATAAAATAAGATGTATCGCTTTAGGCGATACACAGACCCGTTAAGCTAACGTTTATGGTGCGCCGCAATATCGACAAAATCGCGCATATCTAGCGCTCGATCGCTGCCCCGAGGCTTGCGGGATCGACCGGGCAGTCCTCATCCGCGCCGGTTAACGCGCTTGGGCAAAACGCCTGTTCGCCGGCGATCTGAAACGCCGCGATCGCCGCCTGACCGATATCAGACACCAGCCAGCCCGCCAGTTCTTCCGCCGCATCGGCCTTCACATGCGGAAACCGTTTGGGGCTTACGACGATCACGCCATAGGGGTTGAACAGCGCCGGGTCGCCCGCGGTCAGCAGACGATGATCGCCCTTGTTGCCGAACGTGATCCAAGTGCCGCGGTCGGTCAGGGTATAGGCGCCCATGGCGACCGCGATGTTCAGCGTGGTGCCCATGCCGGCGCCCGCCTCGCGATACCAATCCGTGCCGTCCGGCGCCACACTCGCCGCCCGCCACAGTTGCCGCTCGCGTTTGTGCGTACCGCTGTCATCGCCGCGCGACAGAAACACCGCACCGGTCGCGGCAACGGCGCGCAGCGCGGCCGCGGCGTCTGTGGCCTCCGCAATCCCCGCCGGATCCGCCGCCGGGCCGACGAGCACATAGTCGTTGTACATCACATCCCGCCGCGACAGGCCGTAGCCCTGATCGACAAAGGCATCTTCAGACGGTCGATGATGCACCAGCAGGATATCGGCATCGCCGTTGCGCGCGATCCGCAGCGCCTGACCGGTGCCCACGGCGATCACCCGCACATCTATGCCGGTCTGGCGGGTGAACTGGGGCAGGATTTGATCCAACAGCCCCGAGTTCTGGGTCGAAGTCGTCGACGCCATTGTGACGAAGCGGTCCGCCCCCACTGCGGTCGCCGTCAGCCAGATCAGCAGCGCCAGCCGGATCACAGCTTGCCATCCAGGTATCGCTGCGCCGGCTGGCTGGCGGGGGCCTCGAAGAAGTCTTTTGCCGCGCCCATCTCGATGATACGACCGCGGTCCAGGAACAGTATGTCATCGGCCATGCGCCGTGCCTGGGCGATGTCATGGGTGGACATCAGCAGTTTGACCCCCTGCCCGGCCGTGGCGCGGATCAAGTCCTCCAGCGCCGCGGTCGACGCCGGATCCAGGCTCGCCGCGGGTTCGTCCAGCAACAGCGCCACTGGCTCTGTCACCAGCGCACGGGCCAGTGCCATGCGCTGCCGCTCGCCGCCCGAAAGCTGTGCCGCCGGGGCGTGGGCGCGATCGGTCAGGCGGGTCCGCGCCAGCGCGGCGGCGACACGCCGGGAAATGTCGGCGCGGCCGATGCCCAGCGCCTGCAGCGGAAACGCGACATTGGCCGCCACCGACCGGCGCATCAGCGGCGGGTGCTGAAACACGAAACCGCGTTGGCGCAGCGTCCCCCGCGCCGGCTGACCGTTCCAGGTGACGCTGCCGGCATCGGGCGCCGCCAGGCCATGGGCAAGCCGCAGAAACAGGCTTTTGCCGGCCCCGTTCGCGCCCATCACCATGGTGATCCCGGTGGGATGCAGGGCGAGGTCGAGCGGCCCGAGCAGGGTCGCCGCCGGAGGGCCCAGCCGCGCGCCGGCCATCGACAGGCTGGCACCGATCATGGCGTCTCGAAACGGCGGCCCAGGCGGCCCAGCAACTGCATCGCGACATTGACGGCCAGCGCCAGCGTCAGCAACACCACGCCCAGCGCCAGCGCCAGTTCCAGGTTGCCCTTGGAGGTTTCCAGCGCGATCGTCGTGGTCATCACCCGCGTCACTCCGGCGATATTGCCGCCCACGATCAGCACCGCGCCGACCTCCGCGATGGCGCGGCCGAACCCGGCCAGCACCGCGGTGATCATGGCAAAGCGCGCATCCCACATCAGCGTGCGCAGGGTCAGCAACCCGCCCGCCCCGGTGCTGGCCAGCAGGTCGCGATAGTCGCGCATCAGCGGCACCACCGCCTGATGCGTCAGCGCGACCAGGATGGGAAAGATCAGCAGCGTCTGCGCAACAATCATCGCCGTGGGCGTAAACAACAGCCCCAGATCGCCCAGGGGGCCGGCGCGCGACAGCATCAGATAGACGAACAGCCCTGCCACGACAGGCGGCAGCGCCATCAGGGTGGAGGCGATCAGCAGAAGCAGCCGCCGCCCCGGAAAGCGCCAGATCGCCAGTGCCGCGCCCAGGGGCGCCCCCAACAGCGTCGCGATCAGCGTCGCCGTCAGGCTCACCCGCAGCGACAGGGCGACAATACCGGCGAGCGTCGCGTCGAACGCGGCGACCAGCGACCAGACAGAGGTGAGCGTGGACATCGGAGCGCTTCGTTCCAGACAGCGTCGCCCAGCCTATGGCCCTTGCGTTACACGCGCAACCGGATAAGGTCCGCGCCAGTTTTGAACCGGCCGCCAAGACCGGCGGCATTCTGACGATACGGGGAGAAAAACACATGAAAAATCTGTTGCTTGCCACCTCCGCGCTGGCAGTTCTGGGCGGGGCCACGATGGCCGACACCATCAAGATCGGGGTGCTTCTGGGCTATACCGGCCCGATTGAATCACTGACCCCGCCGATGGCCGACAGCGCCGAATTGGCGATAAAAGAGGTTTCGGACAGCGGCGCGTTTTTGGGCGGCACCACGGTGGAACCGGTCCGCGCGGATTCCACTTGCGTCGATGCCGCCGCGGCGACCGCCGCCGCCGAACGGCTGGTCACATCCGACGGGGTGGCCGCGATCATGGGTGCGGCGTGCTCTGGCGTGACCACCGCCGTGGCCAACAATGTCGCGATCCCGAATGGCGTCGTGATGGTGTCGCCTTCCGCCACCTCGCCGGCGCTGTCGACGATCGAGGATAACGGCCTGTTCTTTCGCACCGCGCCGTCGGATGCCCGCCAGGGCGAGGTGCTGAGTTCCATCCTGCGCGACAAGGGCATCAGCGAGGTCGCCGTCACCTATACCAACAACGACTACGGCAAGGGGCTGAGCGACGCGTTTATCTCGAATTTCGAGGCCGCCGGCGGCACGGTGACCATCAATGCCGCGCATGAGGACGGCAAGGGCGACTATTCGGCGGAGGTCGGCGCGCTGGCCGCCGCCGGCGGCGAAAAGCTGGTCGTGCTGGGCTATGCCGATCAGGGCGGCGTGGGAATCATCCAGAACGCGGTCGACAGCGGCGCGTTCGACACGTTCGCGCTGGGCGACGGGATGTTCGCGGAATCGCTAATCGACGCCATCGGCGAAGATCTGAACGGCACCGTCGGATCCGTACCCTGGAGCCAGGGCGAGGGCGCGGATGCCTTTGCGGCGATCACCGAAGCGGCGGGCGTGAACGGCGACAGTTCGTTCACCCGCGAAAGCTATGACGCCGCGGCGCTGATCCTGCTGGCGATGCAGGCCGGCGGCGATACCGATCGCGCAACCGTGGCCGCGAACCTTTTGGATGTCGCCAACGGACCCGGCGAGCCGATCCTGCCCGGCGAGTTGGGCCGCGCGCTGGAGATCCTCGCCGACGGCGGCGCGGTCGACTATGTCGGCGCCACCAATGTGGAACTGATCGGCCCGGGCGAGGCCGCCGGCACCTATCGCGAGTACGAGGTGAGGGCCGGTGCCTACGAGACCATCCAGTTCCGCTGAGGCGTGACGGCCGCCCTTCGCATCGCTGCGTCCCGGCCTGTGCGCCTGGATCTCTCCGCCGCGGCGGGGAGGTCCCGGGTCAAGCCCGGGACGCGGCGGCGCGGCCGGGCGACTGAACGGCTGGCCCTGACCCCGTGATCCGCGTCGATGATCTGCATATGCATTTCGGCGGTATTCGCGCCGTCGACGGCGCCTCGCTGGAAATCGCCACGGGCTCCATCACCGGTCTGATCGGGCCGAACGGTGCCGGTAAGACGACCCTGTTCAACGTGATCGCCGGGCATTACCGGCCGACCTCCGGCCGGGTTTTTCTGGGCGGTGACGACATCACCGGACTGGCGCCGCATGACCTGTTCGGCCGCGGGTTGTTGCGAACGTTCCAGATCGCCCACGAGTTTTCCACGCTGACGGTGCGCGAGAACCTGATGATGGTGCCCGGCCAGCAATCGGGCGAGCGGCTGTGGTCCGCCTGGACCCGCCCCGGACGTGTGCGCGAAGAGGAGCGCGCGGTGCGGCGCCGTGCGGAGGAGGTCATCGAGTTTTTGGAAATCGGTCAGGTCGCTGACGAGTTGGCCGGCAATTTGTCGGGCGGACAGAAGAAGCTGTTGGAGCTTGGCCGCACAATGATGGTCGACGCCAAGATCGTGTTTCTCGACGAGGTCGGCGCCGGGGTGAACCGCACGCTGCTCAAGACCATCGGCGATGCGATCCTGCGGCTGAACCGCGAACGCGGCTATACTTTTTGCATGATCGAGCATGACATGGAGTTCATCGGCCGGCTTTGCGACCCGGTGATCGTGATGGCCGAGGGCCGCGTGCTGATGGAGGGCCCGGTCGAGGCAGTAAAGACCGATGAACGCGTGATCGAGGCCTATCTGGGCACGGGGCTGAAGCACAAAGCGGCTGGTGCGTCGTGAGTGGGCTTCGGCTGTGTCCAGGGCGGCCGGGGTTGCCTCCGGCGGGGATATTTTGGGAACAAAGAAGCGGTTTGGTTTCCTCGTCGTTTGCGTCCGTGGAGGCGACGTGAGCGGAGCGTTCTTGATCGGCGAGGGCATGACCGGCGGCTATGGCGCCGCGGACATTTTGCATGAGTGCACGGTGTCGGTGGAGCGTGGCGAGATCGCGGTCATCGTCGGGCCGAACGGGGCCGGGAAATCCACCGCGATGAAGGCGGTTTTCGGCATGCTGCCGCTGCGCGCGGGCGCCGTGCGGCTGGATGGGCGCGATATCACCGGGCTGAGCCCGCAGGACCGGGTGGCGGCGGGCATGGGGTTCGTGCCGCAGACGGCGAATGTGTTTACGACTTTGACCGTGCGCGAAAACCTGGAGATGGGCGCGTATCTGCGGCG
>JBCDDF010000054.1:0-20389 GCA_039180525.1 Pseudomonadota bacterium | reverse complement strand
CGCTTGCGCCACTTCGCGACTGTCTTGGGAGTGATCCCCAGTTCTCGGCTCAGCTCTGCGATCGAAGCTTTCGATCGCTGTATTGCCGCTCTGTCGGCATGCGTGGTCGTGGCGCTGCCATGACGATCTTGTCCCCTATGGTTTCCTTCCATTCCAACGAAAGGATCACACCATCAAATCGGGGGGCGAACACCTAGATCGAATGTGCGGACACGCGTTCTCAGCACTCAGGCAGTTTTGCGCGGCTGCTGCCCGCCATGCCGCCAGACGCGCTCAGGTGTGTTTCCCTTCAGGTATACTGTGCCTGGGCATAGGCGAAGGGGTTGTCCCCATAGCCACCCGCGCGGCGGTGATCGACCTGAGTCGCGGCGACCGCCGACGGGGTCACGCCGACATCCTGCAACGCCTTGATCACACTTACGACCGCCCCGCCGGGGGTCTTGTTCCAATGCACCATCAGCAGCACCATGTCTGCCAGCCGGTACAGCGCGGCGATGTCGATGCGGCCCAGCAGCGCCGGCGCGTCAATCAGGATGCGGTCGTACTGACCGGCCAGGTGCCGCACCAGACGCTCGAAATCCTCCGACAACACCAACCCGGTCGGATCATCCAGCCCCTGGATCGCCGGCATGATGTAAAGATCGTCTTCGTCGGTTTCCACCACCAGTTCCGACGCGCGCGCCGGATCCCGCAGGACTTGATAGAATGTCTCCGGGCTCGCCGTCGTCAACCCGCCAAAGGGCGAGTTCCAGAAGTCGCAATCCAGCAGCAGCACACGTTCGCCGGCATAGGCGCAGGCACCGGCCAGAAGCAGCAGCGAAGACGACTTACCCTCGCGCGGCAAGGCTGATGCGCCAGCGATGATCTGGTTGTCGCGCACATGCACGATCTCGCCCTCTTCTCCCTTACCGCGCTCGGTCACGCGGGAGGGGCCGAGCGGCTTGGCGTAGTTGCGAGAGGCGAAACTTGAGTAGAGCTTTCGGGCGAACTGAACCTGCGCCGGGTCGATGGACCCCTTTCGCGACAGCATCGCATTGATCGGCGCCCGCCGGCGATTGAACCGCGGGATGATCCCCAGCAGCGGCAGGCCGGTCATGTCCTCAAAGTCGCGCACGGTGCGCAGGCGGGTTTGCCGCAACTCCAACACCAGGGTCGCCACGGCAACCAGAAAGCCCGACATCACCGCCGCAAGAACCGCCATCTGCGACCGCCGCGGCTCGGACGGGTAAAGCGATGGGCGGGCGTAGGCGATGATCCGGGCGTCGGCATTCAGGAACTGGTCCTGCTGTGTCCGGCGGCTGAGTTGCGACACGAAGTCCTGGTAGATGGCCTCCGACACGCTGATATCGTTTTCGATCCTCCGCGTTTCGGCGTCGTATTCGGCCACGATGACCAACGATTCGCGGAAGCTGCCGATTTCCACCGTCAGCGCATCGACGGTGCGGCGCTGTTCGTCGATGGCGGCGTCGAGCCGCGACAGCGCACGTTGCAGCGCCGATCGTAGCGCCTCGGTTTCGCCAACGCCGCCTCCGGCCGCGGTCTCTGCCGCCGCGATCAGGTCGGCGCCGGGGTCCTCCAGCACCGCCACCGCGGCTGCAAAGTCGCGCTGGGCCATCGCCCGGCGCACGCCACGGCGTTGTGTCGTCAACTCTTCCAGCCGTTCCTGGGCCGCATTGCGCTGGCGTTCAGCCGACGCGCGCAGCGCCTTCATCGTTTCGACTTCTTCTTCGGTAAAGGGCGCGTCCAGCAGTTGGTTTTCCAACTCGACGCCAAGCGCGGCCAGGCGTTCCTGTACCTCGATCGTCCGCGCCGAAAGCCAGCCCTGCGACCTTTCCAGTGCCTGCAATTTCGCCGACGTCTGGCTGTTGATGTATTCCTCGGCCAGTGCGTTCGCCAGCGCCGCCGCCTTTTGCGGATCGTTGGAGGTGAAGCGGATCGAAAACACTGCCGAGATATTGCCGATCTGATCGACCGCCCGGTGCGCCACAACATTGGACACGATGCGCTCAAGTTCCAGATCCACGCCTGCGGTCGGGGCTGACGGGTCGCCCGTTACCAACTCATCCGCGCCCATCACCGAATCCACAAAGCCCCGCACGGCACGTTTGATCGGGTCCAGTGAAAACAGCGGCGGCGCTTCGTCTGGATCGCCGGCGAATTCCGGATCCTCGTAAAGCGACAGCCGTTCCACGACGCGCTCCGCCAAATCATGGGACCGCAGAACCTCCAACTCGCTTTCCAGCGCGGTCAGCGACAGCGGCAGGCCGGATAGGGTCGGGCCGAAATCGTCATCCGTCGTGCGCGTCTCCAGCATCACTTGCGCAACAGAGGCATAGCGGACCTCGGACATATACGACATCGCATAGGCCGCGCCGCCGCCCACGATACCGGCGAGCACGATCCACAAACGCGCCCGCCAGACGGCGCGCAAAAGGTCGGCGAGCAGGCTGACCTCATCCTGATGGGATGTCGGTGTGATGCCGCGACCGAACAACTCTCGATCCAACGACTTCGCCGATTCCTGTTTCATACCCGGATCACTCGCTTCACAATAATGCCAATATCATACGTCAACTGGCGGTCAGTTGACAGCACGCCGGCGCTCTAAATCGCAGATTTGGCGAGAATAAGAAATCGCAAAATCAAAAGGTTGGTTATGCAAAAATGCGAATCTGGGTATGTGACGACTCGCACGGGCTGCGCTGTTCCGCCGCTGTCGCAGCGGCAGCGGCTTTGGTATGCGCGGCGAAAATAGGGCGATAACGCATAATGGACGATGGATCGAAGGGCGGAACGCGGCGCCTGCCGCATACCAGCGTGGCGGGGGTTCCCGTGGCGTTGGTCGGCGACGATGCGCTGACGCAGGCCATGGCGGAGGATTGCGCACCGGGCCGCGAAGTGCCGCCGGGCGGGCCGGTTCTGGTGTTCGACAGCAACGGTCAGGGCCTGTCCATGGCAGCTACGGACACGGCCTTCGGCGCGGCGCTGAACCAGGCCGACATCATCCATGCCGACGGACAGTTCGTCGTTTGGATGTCGCGCCTGTCGCCCGGGGCGGCGGTGCCGGAGCGCACTGCCACGACCGATTTCATCCACAGCGCCGCGCGGCGGGCGGCGCAGGACGGGATCTCGTTCTTTCTGCTGGGCGGGTCGGAGGATGTGAACGCGCGCTGTGCCGCCCGCTTGCAGGAACTGTATCCCGGGCTGGTCATCGCGGGTCGGCGGCATGGCTATTTCGGGGAAGATGAGGAAGCGGCCGTGATCGCTGAGATAAGTGACAGCGGCGCCGATGTGGTCTGGGTCGGGCTGGGCAAGCCGAAGGAGCAGATCTTTTCCGTTCGCCATCGCGCCGCGCTGCGCTGCAAGTGGCTGGTAACCTGCGGCGGGTGCTTCAATTTCGTCACAGGCGACTACGCCCGCGCCCCGGCCTGGGCGCAGAAGGCCGGCCTGGAATGGGTCCACCGCCTGGCGACCGGGCCGCGCTACCTGCTGGGGCGGTACGCGCTGACGGTGCCGCACGCGATCTGGCTGGTGCTGCGCAAAGACGCGGCGCCACGGCTTTTGGCCCGCGCCCGGGGTGGCGACTCGTGACCGATATAGGCCAAATTCCCGCGCCGGGCCCGGCGACGCAGGCCGCCGGCGGGCATCGCCGGCTGCTGGCAAGCTCTGGCCCGGCCGAGCTTTATGCGCTGGCGCGCCGGGTGCTGGGGTTGCAGTACCTCAACCCCGCCGATTTCACCCCCGCCGTCACGGCAGAGGATACCGCCCGCCTGCAGGCCTTGTCGCGTGCCGCCCGCGGCCCGGCGCCACCGCCGATCCTGGTTTTCGGGGTCATGCCGCGGTCGGGGACGAACTTCGTCCGCGACGTTCTTGCGCTGCATGCGCATGTGGCGCCCGACCCCGGCCGGATCTATGAATTTCCTTTGTTGCACGCCGCCGGCTCCGCCCGCGCCCATATGGACCGATTCCTGGCCATGTTCCCGCGAAATACGGAAGTTCTAAGCCGCTGGGATGCGCTGGCGCTGCTGGCAGGCGCCTGGTTGCGGGTGTTGCAGGGTGAGGCCGGCGACCGCCGCATCCTTCTCAAATGCCCGCATGTGCAGAACCTTTCGCTGGCGCCGCTGATCTTTCCCGACGCCAAGCTTGTGCTGGTGTTGCGCGACGGCCGCGACGTGCTGGATTCGACCTTGAATACGTTTTCGCGCCGCTCGCTGGCGCGAAAGACCTTTGCCCAACTGGCCCGCGAATGGGCGCTGGGGGCCGAAGCGATGGTGCGCGTGGCCAGTGCGGACACCAGCCCGCACATCCACCTGCTGCGGTACGAGGCCCTGGTCGAAGAGGGCGGCCCGGCTGTCGAACGCCTGCTGCGCGCGGTGGATCTGGATCCCGCCGGGTTCGATTTCGACGGGTTCGCGGCGCTGCCGGTACGCGGGTCCTCGCGGGCACAGGCCGAGGACGCCACGCGCTGGGACCCACAAGCGCGCGGCGCCGATTTCAAACCCGTGGCGCGTTGGAAATCTTGGGATGCCAAGCGCAAGGCACGGTTCGACAAGATCGCCGGCGCGGCGTTGGAGGCGGCGGGTTATGACCGAGGCACCTGACCTGTCCAAACTCAGCGTGGCGATTTCCATCGCCACCTTTCGCCGGCCGCAGGGGCTGAAGGCGCTGTTGGCGAGCCTCGATGCCATGGATCTGCCGCCCGATCCGCCGGCGATACGGATCATCGTGACCGACAACGCGCCCGAAGCCGCAGCGACGGAAACGCTCGGACCGATCGACGCGCTGTCGCGCTGGCCGGTCATCTATACCCAGGAACCTGTGCGCGGCATCGTTGCCGCCCGGAACAGGGGGCTCGATACCGTGCCCGAGGACGTGGACTATGTGACGTCGCTGGACGACGACGAAACCGTGTCCGCGGGTTGGCTGATCGCCATGCTGACCACAATGGAGACAACCGGCGCGGTCGCCGCCGTGGGCCCTGTGTCCCCGGTCTACGAGGTGCCGCCGCCCGCCTGGATCGAGAAACTGGACATCTTTCGCCTGGGTCCTTTTCAGCAGGCAGAGGCGCTGCGGTTCGGCATGACCGGCAATTGTTGCTTTCGCGCGGCGTTCCTGCGTCAGCACAAGCTGCGTTTTGACATGCGGTTCAACCAGACGGGCGGTGAGGACGAGGAGCTGTTCTTTCGCATCCGCGCCCGCGGCGGGCGCGTCGCCGCCGCCGCTGACGCGCTGGTTCACGACTCTGTTCCCGCCGGTCGGCTGAACGCCCGGTGGGTGCTGAAACGGGAGCATCGCAAGGGCAACACGCTGACCCGTATCGCGCTGTTGCACGGCCAGGGCCCGGGCCTGCGGTTGGTCAAAGCCTTCGGCGCCATCGGGTACGGTGGGCTATTGGCGTGCAGCGGGTTGATCGGCGCGCCGGCCCGCCGGATGCACGGCATCATGCAGATGTCCCGCGGGTTGGGAATGCTGCGGGGCTTCCTGCGCCTGCATGTGGCTGAATACAGCGCCGGCGCGGTCGCCCGTGACCGCAGCGCGCAAAGCTGAGGCGCCCAGACTATGAGCGCCGATATCGCCGTCATCATTCCGGCCCGCAACGCCGCCCGGGATCTGGAGGAAACGCTGCAAAGCCTTTCTGCGCAAAGCCATGCTGGGTTCGAGGCTGTGGTGGTCAACGACGGCTCCTCCGATGCCACACCGCAGATGGCAGAGGCCGCGGCCACGCGCGACCCACGGTTTCGCATGCTCAATGGCCCGGCCAGCGGGGTCAGCGCCGCGCGCAATACCGGGCTGGCCGCCACATCTTCACCATATGTTCTGTTTCTCGACGCCGACGATCTGTTGCCCGCCGACGCGCTGGAGCGCCTGCGCACGGCCCTGGGCCAGAGCGGCGCGGTGGCCAGCCTTGGCCGTATCGCGCGCATCGCCGAAGACGGCGCGCCGCTGCCTGGCAACGACAACCTGGCGCTGATGCCGTCCACGGGCCAGCTAGAGGCGCTGTTGCGCAAGAACTTCGTGGTCAATGGCGGCGCGCTGTTGATCCGTCGCGATGCGATCGACCGCGCCGGCGGCTACGACCCCACATTGGCCTATGGCGAGGATTGGGAGTTCTGGTGCCGTCTGGCCGCGCTGGGCGATTTCACGCCGACCCCGGGCGGGCCGGTTCTGCAGTACCGACAACGGGCCGATGGGGCGAACTATCGCGCCCGCGGATCGGTCTTCGCGCGCGACGTTCCCTGCCTGGACCGGATCGCCGAAAACCGCGGCATAGCGGAACGGATCGGCCCCGCGCTGCGGCGGCTTTTGCGCGCGCGACGGATCGACATCTTTTGGTCCGGCGTGCGCAGCGAGTTTCAGTTCGGTGCAAAAACCCGTGCGCTAGCCCTGGCGGCGGGCGGCCTATTGCTCTACCCTGACACCGTTGCGCGGCCGCAGTTGGCCATGCGCTTTGTCCGTAGTCTTTATCGGTAGAGCCGCGCGATGATCCAAGAACACAACGCCATGCCCATTGCCTCCATGCCACAAAGGCGGCGCTTGCCGATTTCCGGCGACCAGGTCGTGCTGGTGTTTCTGGGCGGCACGCTGATTCTGGTGGGCACCGATCTGTTCCAGATCACCTTCGGCCCTGCCGGCTTGGGCGCGGCGCTGCGACTGCTGGCACTGGCGCCGGTGCTTTTTCTGCTGGCGCTCTACAACCGGCATGTCATCCGTGGCGCCTTTGCCGCACCCGAACTGGCCGTTTTGCTGGCTCTGACGGTTCTGTCGGCCTTGTGGAGCTTTCTGCCGTTCTACACGGCCGAGCGGCTCATACCCCTGATCGTGACCACCTGCGCGGGGTTGATGCTGGGCAGCATGTTGTCCTCACGCGGACTGATGGTGTTCCTCGGTTTGGTCTTCGCGGCGACGGTGCTGGCCAATATCGCGGCTATCGGTGTGCTGCCCTCGGCGCGCGGAACCCCGCCATGGGACAACACCTGGCGCGGCATCTACAATCACAAGAACGGGCTGGGCGGAGCGATGACCGTCGGGGTAATCATGTGCCTGTCTTTGGCAGTGACCTCGCGCGGGGTCTTGCGTGCGGTGTCGGGTGCCGGTGTGTTCCTGTGCCTCGCCCTTTTGGTGGCATCGGAATCCCGGTCGGCGCAGCTTGTGTTCCTGTTTTCGATCACCCTTTTGCTGATCGGCCTTTTCTATCGGCGGTTTCTCAATGTCTGGGTCGCAGGAAGCCTGAGCCTCGCCGTGTTGGTGGTGGTGTTGGGGTTCTCCATCCTGGCCACCGGCGTGCTGGATCCCGTTCTAGAGGCATTCGACCGTCGGCCCACCTTGTCGGGCCGCATCCCGCTGTGGATTCTGGTGTGGCCCGATGTGCAGGAACGGTTTTGGTTCGGCTACGGCTACATGTCGTTCTGGGACCCGGAGGCGCGCCGCGTGATCGAGATCGCCCGCGATCCGACGCTTTGGCACACGCCCTATTATTCCCATAACGGCCTGATCGAGACGTTGCTGAATGTCGGCGCGGTCGGCATGCTGCTGGTGCTGATGACCCTGTTCCGGACCTTTGCGGGCATCTTCATCATCCTGCGCCGCGACCCGCTGCATTTCGCCATCGTGCCGATGACGGCCTTTTTGGTCGCGTTTGCGCTGATGAACGTCACCGAAAGCCTGCTTCTGTCGCGCAACAACATGCTGTGGATCATCTTCGTGGCCATCGCCGCCAAAATCGGCATCGCCGCGCGGGCGGTGCGCAAGGCAGAGGCGGCGGACCGGCACCGGTTGCGCAGCCACCGACTGGGCCAATACGGGCCGGTCACCGGCGCGGCGAACGCCTGATGGCGGGGTTCTTTCTGGCGCAACTCGCGTCCTCGGCCGTCACCTTCCTGGTCTTCGTCATTCTGACCCGGCAACTGGGTCCGGAGGGCTTTGGGCTTTACAACGTCACCGTGCTGACCGGGACGGTGGCCTTCGCCTTCCTTTTCGGCTGGCTCAGCGCCGCGATCTCCCGCTTTCACTTCGCGCCGGATTTCGGGTCGCGGGCCGTGCCCGGCGCGATGGTGATCGGGCTGATCACTGCGGTTGCCCTGGTGCCCGTGGTCGCCATCGCGGCGGCGGTCGCCCCTGACGGTGTGGCCACGCTGATCCTTTTGGCGGCGCTTTTCTGCGTCTGCCATTCGGCCAGCGAACTTGCCGTGGCAACCCTGCGCGTCTATCGCGATCTGCGCAGCTTTGTGATCGTCATCATCGGCCGCCCGACCGTTGGACTGTTGGCCGCGCTGGCGATGATCTGGCTTGGCTTCGGCTACATCGGTGCGATTATCGGCATGTCCGTGGGCCCCCTGGTGCTCAGCACCGTGGCGTTCGTGCGCATCCTGCCGCGCAGTGGGGTGATCCGGCCCGATCTGCTGCTGGCACGCCAATTCTACGTTTATGGCGCGCCACTGGCGGTTGTCGGCGCTTCGACGATGCTGATCGGGCTGACGACGCAGGGGCTGTTGGCCAAGTTCGGCACGCTGGAGGCGGTGGGTCTCTTCGCCGCCGCGCAGACGCTGGCGACACGGGCGATCAACATGCCGATGACGGTGCTGCTGCGGGTGTCGTCCCCGGACGTGTACGAGGCGTTCGAAAAGGGCGGCCCCGATGGCGCGCAACCGGCGTTGGATCGGCATGTCTCTTTCCTGATGCTGATATCTCTGCCGGTGGTTTGCCTGCTGGCGCTGGCCAATGACACGCTCGCCCGGCTGCTCTTCACGCCCGAGTTTCGCGGGCCGGTCGCGGCGCAACTGCCGATCCTGGCGCTTGCCGCATTTGTCACCGGCGTCCAGGGCGCGATCTATTCCTTCGCCTTCACCATCAGCCGGCAGACGCTGCTACAGCTTGGCGTCGTGGCTGTGGTCACGGTCGCGCATATCGGCATCGCGGCAGCGCTGATCCTCAGCTTCGGATCGATGGGCGCGGCGGTTTCGGTGCTGTTGACCGCATGCCTGGGGTTGCTGGCCTTTGCGCTGGCGGGGTCCCGGTCCTATCCGATCCGCCTGCCGGTGGAGGATCTACGCAAATCTGCCATTGCCGCATTCTGCCCGGCACCGATCGCGATCTATGCTGACGGTTTGAACGATGTCGTCGCCACCGCGCTGCTTTTGGCCCTGGCTTTCGCGGTTTTCGTTGCGCTTTTGGTGGCGCAGCGCCAATTGGCAATGATGCAGGTGATCAATGGCGTGCGGCGCCGGCTAAGGCGGCGACCCGCGCAGGGCTGAAGTATCGCATGGGTTTTGGTGGCGCCACGCGGCGCGGTGTTCTTGGGGGTCTGACGGCGGTGGCGGCCTGGTCGCTGGCACCGCTGCGTGCGCTTTCGGCGCATGTCGCGCGGATCGAACCCGAAGCCGCGGATGTTCAGGCGGGGTTCTGCGGCCCTGCGCGGCTCCAGCTTTTGATCACTGATACGCGGCTTGAGATCTTTACCCCGGCACCGGGGCAGGCGCCGGGCGGCTGGCAGCGCGATCCCACCAGCCGAACCGGCGGGCGCGGGCAACTTTCCGGCATCCGCGGGAATTTCACCGGTGGGCGGCATCGTGATGCGGCGCAGTTGTTCCGGCCTTGGGCGCGGGTCGTCCCAGGTAGCAGGCTCAGCGCCTTTCGCCCGGTTGAGAACGCGCCGCCCGGCGCCGCCCCCGCCGATGACCCGGCCACTTGGCGGGTCATGGTGGACGGTCAGCGCGTGACGCCCCTGCGCGTGTTCCGCAAGACCGTGCCGCTGGCGATGCAGCGGGTGAACCCGGCGCGCTCTGCGGCCAGCCTTCGCCACACGGTCACGCTCGATCTGCCGGCGGCGGTACCCGACGGCGCCGACGTCTCTGTCCGGGTCCCTGGCGGACAGCGGGTGGAGGTTCGGCGGCGACCAGATACCGTGTCCGAGGCGGTCCATGTCTGCCATGCGGGGTATCCGCTGCGGGGCCCGAAAAAGGCCTATGTCGGCCTGTGGCTCGGCCAGGACCGCACCGGCGCGATGGGGGCGACCGATATCGACCTTTCGCCGCAGACGGCCTGGGTGCTACGCCATGCTGCGGATGGAAAGCCGGCGGCGGAGGGGCTCCTGACCATAGTCAAGCCGGGGGACGAGCCGCATTTCGACGATCTGAATTTCAATGGTTGCGACATCTACACCGCCGATTTCTCGGCAGTGCGCGCGCCCGGCCGTTATCGGCTGGAGGTCGAAGGCTTCGGGGCCTCGCCGCCCTTCGTTGTCTCGCCGCAGCCCTATGCCGGGGTGCTGCGCGATGCCGGCCGCTGGTACTATCACCAACGCTCCGGCATCGAGATCGCCGAACCCTTTGGCGAGGGCCGCACCCGCCCGCGCAATGGCCACCCGGCGGATGGGCTGGCGGTTGCGCAAACCACGGTACGGCTGGGTCGCACATCCGAGGGGTTCCGGCGCGCGCCCTATTCCCCCGCCCACCTGGCCGCGCAGCCGCCGGCAGAAGTGCAGAACCCGGATGCCTGGGGCGGTTGGCACGATGCCGGCGACTGGGACCGACGTATCCAGCACATGGACGTGATCGTCGACATCGCTGCATTGATCGAGCATTTTCCAAGCACCCGCAGCCTGAACCTGAATATCCCGGAAACCGGCCAGCCCTTCGCCACGTCGGCCGCGCGCCGGGGCCCGGAGGACAGCGGTGATGGCGCCACCGTTCTGCCGGATCTTGTGCACGAGGCGCTTTGGGGCCTGTCGTTGTGGCGGCGCACGCAGCGCGCTGATGGCGCCATTATCGGCGGGGTGGAGTATTCGCTGGATGGAATCGAAGGTTCGGTGTCCTGGGATCCGGTCCAGAACGCCTATGCCTATGATGCCGAAGAATGGGCGGCATATCAGTTCGCGGCCGCGGCGGCCAAACTGGGTGTCGTGATCGCGCAGGTCTGCAGCGACCGGGTACTCGGCGCAGCCCTGATTGCCGAGGCCGAGGCCGCCTGGGATTGGGCGGAGGCCGTGCTTCGCGCGACACCGGCAGAGGCGTTGCCGCCCGACGACCGCCTGGCCATCGACAGGGCACGGGTGCCCGCGGCGGCCGCGCTATACCGTGCCACCGGCCGGGAAGATACCTGCAACGTTTTCGAAGCCGCCAACCCCTACCGCCCCATCGACCCGGCGCTGGCAGAGGGCTTGCGCCCGGCCGACATGGCGCTCGAAGCCCATGACTACGTTTTGGCCGCCGCCGAACACGTGACCGATCCGGATCTGTCGAACGCGATCCTGCGGTGGATGGCCGGCCAGACACGCGGCAACTGGATCGGGCACGACTATGGGCTGCACAACACGCCAGCCTATCGTTGGGATGTCAGTTGGTTCCGGTTCGGCCCGGGCTCGAACTGGCGTGCGCGGCGGGCCGCGATGGCGGTGATGTCCGGGCGGCGCAGCCTGGACCAGATCGCCGATACGGTGATCGAAGGCATGTGGTTCGGCCTGGGCTGCAACCCGTCCAACACGTCTTTCATCCAAGGTCTGGGCTACCGTGATTTCGCCGATCCGCTGGTCAAGGATCTGGAAGGTTTCCCGCGCGTTCCCGGCACGATCAGTTTCGGGGTCGCGGGGGGGCTGTTTCGACCGTTCGAAAGCCGCTCGCTGGCGGGCACGATTCATCCGCCGGACCAGCTGTCCTGGCCGCGCTATGCGCAGATATTCGAATGCAATGCCGCCATCCTGTGCGCGGAGCACGGCATCAAATCCAACACTAAAGAGTGGTTGTTCGCCTGCGCGGTGGCCAACGAAGTGTTGTCCCGCGACGCCGCCGAGCAGGGGCAGGCGTCGCAGGAATAGTGCCTGTCATTCGGTCAGCGCACCCGGCATCTCGACCGTGTTCAGGGTCACCTCGATCGTGTCGCCGGGGAAGACCGGGTCATCCATGTCCGCCACCACGCGTTCGACACCGGTTTCGGCCCTGCGATAGATTTCAACCACGGTTTCGACCTCCATCAGGATGTCGCTGTCACCCACCAACTGGTTGGATCCGGCCAAAGCGCGCGAAAAGTTGTCCATCCGGACCTCGCTCAGCAATGCCTCGGCCCGGGCGAGGTCGCGCAATTCCAGCAACTCGGCGGTGCGCAATTCGTCGAAGTCGGTCACTTCGCGGGTCATCCGCGTCACTTCCAACTCGGCCTCGGCCAGGGTCTCCTCCAACTCCAGCAGCCGCGACGCTGTGATGACCGAGGCGCGCCGCGCATCCGCCACGCGCTGGGCGTTGGTCAGGCCGCTGGACATCAGTTGGGTCATGCGCTCCATGTCCGCTTCGTCGGCCTCCATCGCCTCGTTCTGCTTGGCTTGCTGACGGATCAGGATCTGCACCCGCTCTCGCGCCTGCTCCAGCGCATCGCCGCGGAAGCTTTGTTCGCCGGAGTTGTAGGTTCGGTTGATGTCGGCCAACTGGCGCTGTTCGGCCAGAAGCGAGTCGTACACGGTGGCAGAGACGCGAAACTGTTCCGGCCCGGGCGGCGGGATGTCGAAATCCTTCTCGATCTCCATCGTGTAGCGCCAGGTCCGCAGCGACGCGGTGGCGTGGTCAAGGGCGGCCGCGGCATAGTCGTTCTGCCAACGGGTCAGCGTAAAGGTATCCTGACCCTCGGCATCCAGCAGCACATCCTCCGACCCGCCGGCCATGGCCACGGCGCCGCGCACGGTCAGGCCCGGGACGTAGGGCCGTTCGCCTGGTTGACGCACATCGCCGCCCACGATCACCGGGCGATAGGCGACCAACTCAATATATATGTCCTGCGGGCTGGGATTGATCAGGTTCAACTCGCCATCATTGGTGTAGCGTTTGATCACCTGCCCGTCGGAGTTCGCCCGGACCTGTTCCAACAGCTCCGAGATTGACCGCCCCTGGGCGTTGACGCGCCCGAACCACGCGAGGCTGACGAAACCGTCGATATCGACCGTCGCATCGACGTCCGACAGCGGCAGCCCCGCCACGGCCATGCGCACCGTGTCGCCTGGCTGCAATCTGTATTCGGCCGCCGCCATGCCAACGGTCGCCACGCTGAGAAGCGCGCCGAGGGACACCGCCCGCCCGGCGCCGAACGCCATCCCCATCCACCTGCGAAACCCGCGCATACCCGATCCTCTGAATGTTCTGGAACTGCGGCAGGATGTATCAATTTTCCGGGGGTTTTGCGAGTCATGCCTCTGCCGAATGGGTAAGATTTCGCGGGATTTGCGCGGCGGATTCGCGCAGATCCGCTCATCTATAAATTGCAATATGTGTGAAAGATTCGGGCCGACCCGCCGAACGCCGTCAGTGCGCCGCAATTGCTGCGGGCAGGTCGCAGGCACTGTGCCGCCAATCATCCTGAACGATGTTTCAAAAAATATCCGTAGATCCGCCAAGTCGCATAGTTATGCTGCGCTGCAGCAGGATTGACTTCGGTAATTCCGATGAAACTGCAAAAATATTGATCAGAACAACCGGCGCTGGATTCGCCGCCTGCCAAAGCAAGTACTTACGCTAGACTAAAATTATTTCAAATCATGTCATCCAGATTTCGCTGTATTCATGGCCGAACAAATGGATAAACGAAATATAACTATAGGTGTGAACCCCGAAGGCGCGGCAAACGCATTCCACTTTCCAAATCTATATTAACCTCAACCGCCTTAATTTTGTGCGAAGGTGCACAAATTCACCCAATCTTCACCTAAACATCGCTCCGAATCGTTGAGAAACCCTTTCCTTAATGAGGCGTTGAGAGTATGTTCCAACCAGTTTCGGTGGGGCGAAACGGCCATCCGACGCAAGGAAAACCGGTGTGTATGCGGGGATCCGTTCGGATGATTGCGAGTGTGGGGTGTACATGAAAATTTCTTCGAACTTTTACGACGCTAAGCGGTCCGTGCCGCAGTGGAAGCGGCCGAACGGGTATTTGTCCGGGCCGAAACGCGCGTTGGATCTGGTGCTCGCGGCACTGCTGCTGCCCATCGTGGCGCCGCTGTTGCTGCTGCTCTATGTCATCGTGCGTCTGGACGGTGGCCCGGGCTTTTACGGTCAGACCCGGGTCGGTCAGTATGGCAGCCGGTTCAAGTGCTGGAAACTGCGGACCATGGTGGTCAACGCCGAACAGGCGTTGGAGGATGCGTGCGCGCGCGACCCGAAAGTCGCTGCCGAATGGCAGGCGATGCAGAAGCTGAAGGACGATCCGCGGATCACCCCGATCGGGGAGCTCCTGCGCAAGACCAGCCTGGATGAGTTGCCGCAGATCTGGAACGTGATCCGGGGGGAGATGAGCTTCCTTGGCCCGCGTCCGTTCATGGTGGAGCAGCAAAAGCTCTACACCGATGCGGGCGGCGGTGACGGCTATTTCCTAATGCGGCCCGGAATTTCCGGACTGTGGCAGACCGAAGGCCGCTCGCACACGAAATTCGTGGATCGCATCCGGTACGACAACATGTACCTGGCCAAAGTGTCCTTCGGCTATGACATGTGGCTGATCCTGCGCACCGTCATGGTGCTGCTGAAGCGGACCGGGACCTGACGACAGGCCTGGCGGTTCAGGCC
Organism: Pseudomonadota bacterium; assembly: GCA_039180525.1. GTDB lineage: Bacteria > Pseudomonadota > Alphaproteobacteria > Rhodobacterales > Rhodobacteraceae > Halovulum. Next base: position 5,852 of record JBCDDF010000054.1, on the reverse strand, counting down.
AAGAAAATGCGCCCTGCGGCTCAGGCCGGTCGGGGCGCAAACACTTTTTGGGGATAGCCGACGCCGGCCAGATACAGCCCCTGCGGTGGGCAGACCGGCCCGCAGGCGGCGCGATCGCGCGCGGCCAGTGCGGCGGCAACGCGGCCTGGCGGCCATGTGCCGGCGCCCACCTGCTCCAACGTGCCCACAAAACTGCGCACCTGGTTGTGTAGGAAGCTGCGCGCGCGCACGTCGAAACGGATTTCCAGGCCATCAGGTCTTGGATGCGCTGAGATCTCGAGCCGGTCCAAGGTTCGCACCGGGCTGTCGGCCTGGCAGATCGAGGATCTGAACGTCGTGAAGTCATGCCGCCCCAGTAACGCCCCCGCCGCTTGCTGCATGGCCGCCACGTCCAGCTTGCGTCGCACCTGCCACAGTTTGCCCGCCTCCAGCGCAAGCGGCGCGCGACGCACCAGGATGCGGAACAGATAGCGCCGCTCGATGGCGGAGAATCGGGCATGGAAATCGGGCGCCACGGTCGCTGCCTGCAACACCGCTACGGGCGCCGGCCGCAGATGGTGGTTCAATGCCTCTGCCAGTCGGAACGGGTCCCAGTCACGGGTCAGATCCACGCTCGCCACCTGGCCCGACGCATGCACTCCGGCATCCGTCCGCCCGGCGGCGGCGACGCTCGGCGCGGCCGGGTCGATCGCGGCCAGCGCCGTTTCCACCGCGCCCTGCACGCTGGGCCGGCTGGCCTGGCGTTGCCAGCCGGAAAAAGGCGCACCATCATATTCGATCAACAGGGCAAAACGCGGCATAACCGCCGGCTACCGCACCGGCCCCCCCCTGTTCAACGCCAAACCCGCCCCCTATATGGGGCCGATCCTGGGGGAGGCGGCATGGCGGGCATCGCCGACATCACCGATGGCTTGGCGCGCGCATTCGAAACCGCGCAGAACCGGACCGAGGAGTTTCTGTTCGAACCGGTCATCAGGCTGGGTGTGACGGGACTCAGCCGATCCGGCAAGACCGTGTTCATCACCTCGCTGATCGCCAACCTTCTGAACCCGGGCCGGCTGCCGCAACTGCGCGCGGCCGCGGATGGGCGGCTGTTGCTTAGCTATCTGCAGCCACAACCCAATGACAGCGTGGCCCGGTTTCCCTATGAGGACAATCTGGCGCAACTCACCGCGCCGCAGCCCGACTGGCCGGCGGGGACCAGGGCGATTAGCCAATTGCGGTTGTCCTTGCGGGTACGGCCGACCGGGTTTCTGACCGGCCTGACCGGGCCGCGGACGCTGCATCTGGACATCGTCGATTATCCTGGGGAGTGGCTGCTCGATCTGCCGCTTCTGTCGCAAAGCTTCGCCGATTGGTCGGCCGGCGCTTTGGCCCTGGCCGAATGCCCCGGCCGCGCCGAGGCGGCGGCGGAGTATCTGGCGTTGCTTGCGGATCTCGACCCGACCGATCGGCTGGACGAAGGCACGGCGCAGACGCTGGCGCGGGCCTTTACCGCCTATCTGTCGGCCGCGCGCGCCGCCGGGTTCTCTGCCTGTGCGCCTGGCCGGTTCCTGATGCCCGGCGATCTGCAGGGTTCCCCGGCGCTCACCTTTGCCCCGCTACCACCCGGTAAGCAGCCCGGCGGCAGCCTGGCCGCTGCCTTCGACCGCCGGTTCGAGGCCTATAAGCGCATCGTGGTAAAACCCTTTTTTCGCGATCACTTCGCCCAACTCGACCGCCAGGTGGTACTGGTCGACGTGCTTGACGCGATCAATGCCGGCCCGCGGGCGTTGGAGGATCTGCGCGCGGCGTTGGCCGATATCCTCACCGCCTTTCGCCCCGGCACCAATTCCTGGCTCGCGCCGCTTTTGGGCAAGCGGATCGAACGCATCGCCTTTGCCGCGACCAAGGCCGATCACCTGCACCACAGCCAGCACGACGCGCTGGCCGCGATCCTGCGCCAGTTGGTGACAGAGGCGCAGGCGCGCGCCGAATACAAAGGCGCGCGCACCGAAAGCTTCGCGCTGGCGGCGTGGCGCGCCACGGTTGAGGATACGGTTTCGCACGCCGGTGCGCCCCTGGATGTGGTGCGCGGCGTGCTGGCAAAGGATCGGCAGGAGGTCGCGCTCCACCCCGGTACCCTGCCCGCGGATCCCGCCGCGCTGTTCGCCACCGCGCGCAGCGGTGCGCCGGACTGGCTGAGCGACGAGTACGCGTTGATGGCCTTTGCCCCGCCCAACGACCCACTGCGCCCCGGCGCCGGGCCCCCGCATATCAGGCTCGACCGGCTGCTGGAGTTTCTGATCGGGGACCGGCTGTTGTGATCCTGCGTGCCGCCACCGCAAGCGACGCCCCCGCATGCGCGGCGATCCTATCGGACTGGATCGCGCAGACGCCCTGGTTTCCCGACCTGCACAGCCGTGCCGAGGACCTGGACTTCGTGCGCCGCAAACTTGCCCATGGCGAGGCGACGGTGGCCGAACAGGAGACCGTTGCCGGTTTCACCGTCTTGGAAGGGGACTATCTGGCCTGTCTTTACGTTGCCACGGCCGCCCGTGGGCGCGGGGTCGGCGCCCGCCTGCTGCGGGCCGCCCAGGCTGCGCGGCCGGGCGGCTTCCGTCTGTGGACCTTTCAGGCCAACACCCACGCGCGCCGGTTCTACGCCAAGGCAGGCCTGGTGGCGCGGCGGTTCACCAATGGCGCCGAGAATGAGGAGGGATTGCCGGATGTCGAATTCGTCTGGCCCGGAACGCCCGGTGCGTAAACCCGTGGTCATCCCCGCCGAGGCGTTGGGTCCGGCAGCGCCGGTGGCAGAGGCGCCGCCAGTGCCCGAACCTCTGGCGCCACCGGCTGCGATGACGCGCGCCACCAAACTCGCCGCCGGCACGCGGTTCGGCTGGTTCGGTGGGCTGGTCGCGTCTGCGTTGGCGGGCCTGGTGGCCCTGGCGGTCGGCGTTGCGGCCTGGGACTTCGTCTTCGGTCTTTTGGGTCGCAACGTCTGGCTGGGCCGCGCGGCCTTGGTGCTTTTGGGCGTCGTCGCGGTTTGGGCGCTGTCCGTGATCTGGCGGGAGATCGCGGCCTGGGCCCGGCTGGGCCGGATCGATGCGCTGCAGCGTCAGGCCGCGGATCCGCAGATCTTGCGCGATCGCGCCGGGGCGTTGGCCTTCGGCGACCGGTTGCTCGCGCTTTATGCCCCGCGCGAGGAGTTGCGGCTGGGCAGCGCCGAGCTCCGCGAACAGCGCGCCGAAATCCTGGATGCCGATGCGCTGATGGCGGCGACCGAGACCGCGCTGATGAAACCGCTCGACACCCTGGCGCGGGCAGAAGTCGAGGCCGCCGCGCGCCAGGTTGCCGCGGCGACCGCACTGGTGCCGTTGGCTCTGGCTGATGTCGCCGCGGCGCTGGTGGCCAATGTCCGCATGGTGCGGCGGGTGGCACAGGTCTATGGCGGCCGTGCCGGTGCGTTGGGGTCCTGGCGGCTTTTGCGTGCCGTGGCGCAGCATTTGATCGCCACCGGCGCGGTGGCGGTGGGCGACGACCTGATCGGCTCTGTTGCCGGCGGCGGGGTGATGTCCAAGATCTCCCGCCGGTTCGGCGAGGGCGTGGTCAACGGCGCGCTGACCGCCCGCGTGGGTGTGGCCGCGATGGAGGTCTGCCGGCCGATGCCGTTCCGCGCGCTGCCCCGCCCGCGGGTGACGCACCTGGTCCGCCGCGCGCTGGCGGGCCTATTCGGCGGCGGTGGCTGAAGCGGCGCGCTGTTGGGCGGCGACGGCAGGGCCCAGGCCCAGCATCGGTGGCACGAAGCCGCCGCAGACCAACCGCGTCAGCAGCAGCGGCGCCGGTGGAATGCGCGATAGCGGCATCATCAGCCAATCACGGATCAGCGGCAGCATGGCGCTGTCGGATTGATATTGCGGGGTGAAGGCTGCGCTTAATGCCTGATAGACCCGGACATGCGTCCGCCGGGCCCTTGCATAGACCGCCAAGGCACGCGGCAGCGGTGCGGTCCGCAGTGCCAGCGCCAGCGCCAATGCATCCAGCAGCGCCATATTCGCGCCCTGCCCCAATTGCGGGCTGGCCCGATGCGCCGCATCCCCGATATGGACGAGCGCCTCGCTGAACGGCGCAGACAGCGCGCCATGGCCGTACTGCGCGGCAGTTAGTTCTGCGTGATCGGTGATCATCTCCAGAAACGGCGCGATATCGGGCCAGAGCGAGATCGCGTCCGCCTTCCAAACCGCCAATGGCCGGCCGCGCCAGCCGGCGATGTCGCTGGCGCGCAAGGACCAGAAGATCGCCGCCCGCGGTGTCGGGTCGCCCGGCAGCGAGCCGATCGGCAGAACCCCGGCCATCTGCGCGGCGGCGCGATAGCGCTGGGTCAACTCGTTCCGCGGCAGATCCGAGCTCGCGGGCCAGGGCACATGCGCCCAAAGCGCGCCATAGCGTAACCCCCGCGCCACCAGCGGAGACAGTGCCGACCCCGCGCCGCCGGCATCGATCACCAGATCGAAGGGCCCGAAGCGACGGCCATCCGCCGCGGTCAGACCGCGCCGCTGCCCCTGCATCGGTGCGCCGACCACGCGCACGCCTGGGGCGATGTGCACGCCCCGCGCCAACGCCGCCGCATGCAGCGCCGCGAACAACGCCGCGCGGTGGATCGCCAGCCCAAATCGCCGCCCATAGCTTGCATCCAGCACCCGGCGGCCATGCGATACTTCGCGTCCCACCATGCGCCGGATCGGCGCGCCGTGGGCCAGCGCCGTCTCCGCCGCGCCACAGGCGGCCAGTACCGCCTGGCCGACCGGTTGGATCACCAGGCCCGAACCCACCGGCGCGGGGGCGGCGAACCTGTCGAACACCTTTACGCGATGCCCGTCCGCGGCCAGCAGCGCCGCTGCGGCCAACCCGCCGATCCCGGCACCCGCTATGGCAATATCCAGTCGTTCCGTCACAGACCGGATGATGGTCAAGCGCGGGGCTTTGCGCCAGCTTTTGCGGTGTCGCATCGCGCTGGACGCCCGAACCCGTGGCCCCTATAACCCGCGCCATGCGACACTTCGGCCCCGGCATTCGAATTACCGGCCCGGCTGCTCTGTAAGAGCCGCCGGGATCAGGCGGCTGCCCGCCACACTTTCGCCTGCCCTATCATCCTTCGACCTCACGGATGCCGCCCCATGTGCGCCGACGCCCCTGACTACAAAGACACGCTGAACCTGCCGAAGACCGACTTTCCGATGCGCGGCGGCCTGCCAGGGCGCGAGCCCGGCTGGCTGCAACGCTGGGAGGAGATCGGCGTCTATGACCGCCTGCGCGAGAAGCAGGGCCGCGAAAGCTTCGTGCTGCATGACGGCCCGCCATATGCGAACGGACATCTGCATATCGGCCACGCGCTGAACAAGGTGCTGAAGGACATGGTCGTGCGATCCCAGCAGATGATGGGCCGCGACAGCCGCTATGTGCCGGGCTGGGACTGCCACGGTCTGCCGATCGAGTGGAAGATCGAGGAGCAGTACCGCGCCAAGGGGCGAGACAAGGACGAGGTTCCGGTGATCGATTTCCGCCAGGAATGCCGGAAATTCGCCGAAGGCTGGGTCGACGTGCAGCGCGAGGAGTTCAAACGCCTGGGCGTCACCGGGAAATGGGACGACCCGTATCTGACCATGGATTTCCGCGCCGAACGGGTGATCGCCGAGGAATTCATGAAGTTTCTGATGAACGGCGCGCTCTACCAGGGCTCCAAGCCCGTGCTGTGGTCGCCCATCGAACAGACCGCCCTGGCCGAGGCGGAGGTCGAGTATCACGACAAGGACAGTTTTACGGTTTGGGTGAAGTTCCGGGTTGCAAGCGGTGTGTCAAACTCCTCTGTTATG
>JBCDDF010000053.1:0-20649 GCA_039180525.1 Pseudomonadota bacterium | reverse complement strand
GGCCGCATTCATCGCTGGACGGGCAGACGCCCGATCAGGCATATAAAATCAAACCGCAACCAATCCCGGTCGCGGCGTAACCGAGCGGGAAATCCACTTAGGAAACGGCTCAAAACTGTTCAAACAAACCGAGCCACCTCTTTATGGTTGCTACACTGGTTTGTTTTCTTGGTAAACACAAAGAAGGTTAGTGCAGATATCTATAAATATCCAAAAATAGAAATAATCAGAGCTAGTAAAGAAATAGCAATTGATAATATTATAAATATATAAAAAAGTCAGAGAATCCGGTAATATAAGACAGAATCAAGCCAGCAGATAAACACACTAAAAGAGGTACTAGGAAGAAGAACTCGAGAAGCGGGAGAACTGACAGCTTTGAATCCCCTTTTTTTGAAGTCTTTCCTTTCGTTCAAAATATTTTTTAAGATACCATCGCATGTGAATCTCTGTATGAGGGAAGTTAAGTCTATTAAAGATAAACAAGCGCCTACAAGGTCGTCTAGTTCGACCTTCGAAGTTTAAAACTTTCCATCTTACCATACTCTTGCTCGTGGTAATTTCTTGGATTTTTTGCCTTGTCTCGGCGCATCCAAGAAGGTTTTACGGCTGAAGTAATCAAAACCTACTATCCAACGATCGGATCGTACCCCGAATAATCTGATTATGCAGCGTAAAAGGTGCATGAAAGCGCAGCAAGCAAGAATATGGAAATGTGGGTGGCCATCAAAATCCCTAGATCTCAAAGCTTACTGCTGGATACTGACTTCGCATAATCGCAAACCGCGCCCACTGCGACGACTAACCCTCTCCACTCAAACGCTCCACCCAGCCCATTCTATATGTCTTCTAGAATTGGCACTATAAAGAGGCAGAGAGCTGCATATAGCCCCCATAAAAGCATTATCTTTCTGCGCATCAACTCTACTACATTGAATGATAGTCCATTGTCCCTTATATCCTTATTCAGAAATATTAAAAATACAAACGCACCAAACAGGCGCGCTGCGTAGATCAAATTATGTACCATATCTATTTCACCTCCACTCCAGATGCTTTAGCCTTAGTCCATTTGTTCAAATTCAATTCCTCATATCACCTCAATAAATATTCTACTTTCGCAATATTCCTGTCTGGTTACTTGGGTTTGTGGCTATTAGGTATTATTTACTAGAAGTAAATGTTCCCTGCAAACTCCGAACGACACGAAGGTCCACGGATCGAAACTGCGCAACTTCGCAAATTGGCCTCAAACGAACACACGGGCGTTGCTTTCCTGTCGCATTGGAGTCGCCGCAAGTCATACGCCGCCATATCATTGATAGAACATTCACCAGCTCTATTCCGCTAGCAAATAGAACACTACAACAACCAGAAGGCCATATATGCCGGAGTATATATAGGCCTTCTGAAGTTTAAATTTAAATGGGTTAAGTTGAACGCCATTCTCCCTTATGTCCTTATTTGCCGCTCTCACGACAAAGTAACCAATGAATACAAGGACAGGGATTGCCAACCAGTATCGAATATCGCTCAACTGAACACTCCCTTTACTTCAAAACCAGCCATTTCATCGCCTCCCAAATTCATAGTTCAACTTCCCGCCTTGTGAATTTCCCGAACCACACGAAATCCCACGGATTGAGAGTGGGCGTCTTCTCGCATTGGTCCTCGAACGGACACACGGGCAGTGTTTTTTCCGGTCGCATACGAACCGCCACGGGTCACACGCCCGTCGCATTGCGGTTGTTGCGCGTCCACCAGCCATCTGCTGGAATGGTCCCAGCCCGGATAGGTCCTGCGCCAGCAGGACAGGGTCAGTTCCGACACGTTCGCAGACATGTGCCGCAAGCCCCAGCCGTTCGCCGCGTCAAGCGCGTCCACAAGCACGGGCATCCCGCGGTACACCACATCCGTCAGACCCTCCTCAAAGATCTGCAAGGCGCCTATGCCCGAGAAGAAATTAGCCTGCTCTTGCGTGATGTCGTCACCCCGCGCGAACAGCGCTTGCGTGCCTGCGCGGGCGGCATACTCCCACTCCGCCTCGCTCGGCAGACGGTAGAGGTTGGTGCCGACCTTCCCGTTCAGCCATGCGACATAGGCCTGCGCGTCAAGATACGACACAGTGGTGACCGGATGCCGGCCCTGAAGCGGCACCTCCTCATGGGTTCCCGTGACCGGGCTCAGCCTGACTTTCGTGCGTTCGGGAACGTAGCCATTGCAGCCGCCATCTTCGACACAGGCCATCCATTCGGCCCGCGTGGTCTCGGTTCGGGCCATCGCGAAAGGAATGTCGATCTCCACCCGGTGCATGGGCCCCTCGAAATAGGGATAGTCCGGGTGATCAGGCGTCACGGCAATCCATTTGCCATCCTTGAACGCCCTTGTCCGCCCGGACACCCCGCGCGGCGCCCCGATCGTGAAACTGCCTGTGGGCAGCACGATCATCTCGGGGCAGACATCGCATTCCTGGAACCGCTCCAGCGGCGCAAGATCGGCGCCAGCAGGCAGCGGCTCAGCGCTGGAACCCGTCGACGCCAATACGGAAAACGTAATGCCCAGGACACGCATGCGCCATGGCATTCTGGCCCGGCCATCGCCCATGCCTCACCCCTCCTGCCCGGTCAGCGCCGCAGCGAACTCCTGCGGGTCGAAGGGCTGCAGGTCCTCGATGCTCTCGCCCACGCCGATGGCGTGGATCGGCAGACCGAACCGGTCGGCCAGCGCCACCAGCACGCCGCCCTTCGCGGTGCCGTCGAGCTTGGTCATCACCAGTCCGGTCACATCGGCCACCTGTTTAAAGATCTTCACCTGCTCCAGCGCGTTCTGGCCCGTGGTCGCGTCCAGCACCAACAGCGTGTTATGCGGCGCGGTCGCGTCGCGTTTGCGGATCACGCGGACGATTTTCGCCAGTTCCTCCATCAGATCGCTGCGGTTCTGCAACCGCCCGGCGGTGTCGATCATCAGCAGATCCGCGCCCTCTTCCTGTGCCCGCGCCATGGCGTCGAAGGCCAGGCTGGCCGGGTCCGAACCCTCGGCGGCCGTCATCACCGGCACGCCGGCGCGGTCGCCCCAGACCTGAAGCTGTTCCACCGCCGCGGCGCGAAACGTATCGCCAGCCGCGATCACCACCGATTTGCCGGCGGCCTTGAACTGGCTTGCCAGCTTGCCGATGGTCGTGGTCTTGCCCGAGCCATTGACCCCCACCACCAGCACGACCTGCGGGCGCTGCGGCAACAGCGGCATGGGCCGCGCCACGGGTTCCAGCACCGCGGCGACCTCCGCCGCCAGCAATTCCTTGATCTCGGCCACGCCAAGGCGCCGCCCGAACCGGCCCTCGGCCATGTTGCCGGCGACCTTCAGCGCCGTCTCCACGCCCAGATCGGCCTGGATCAGCACCTCCTCCAGGCTTTCCAGCATCGCGTCGTCCAGCACCCGCTGCGGCCCAGCCGGCCGGCCGGCCAACCGGTCCAGGATCCCCGGCTGCGCCACCGCCGGTTCCGCCGGCGTGGGTGCTGCGGCCGCGGCCGGAGCCTCCTCCACCAGCGCCTCGATCCCCGCCTCAAGTTGCGAGGACGACTTGAACAGCCGATCCTTGAGCTTGCGAAAGAATGCCATGCGCCCCCCGAATGCCGCGCCCCCGGCTCTGCCCTACAACCGGTACGTCCAAGAGGAAAGAGCACAGCGCTTGACGGGCATGCGCCGCCACCCGATGTATAGCGGATGACCCGGATCCTACCCGTTCTCGCCGCTCTCGCCTTGGGCTGCGCCGGCGCCGCTTTGGCGCAGGATGCGCCCGTTCCCAGCATCCCCGACAGTGCCACCGATATCGCGCCCGCCGAATGGCGCGATCTGGTACAGGGCCGCACGGTCACCTACCGGATCGGCGATCAGATCTGGGCGCAGGAGGCCTATGACCGAAGCACGAATTCTGTCGCGATCCGGCTTGCTGACGGGACCTGCATGGAAGGTACCTGGACGCATGTCGAGGGCAGCTATTGCTTCGACTGGTCGGGCGGCGAATTCAGTTGTTTCCGCCATGTCCGCGCGGGGGAGGAGATCCTCATCATTCCCGTCGTTGATGGCGTGACCGCTGGCACGATCCAAACCGTGGGCGGGGTGTCGGATCTGCCGCTGTCCTGCGGCCCGGATCTGACCAGTTGAGGCGGCCCGCCCTCGCCGCGGCCCTGGCACTTTGGGCGGCAGTGGCGGCCGCGGCGGAGACCCGGCTCAGCCCGCTGGACTTCGACACGCTCAGCAGCGGCAAAACCCTGTTCTTCAAGCAAAACGGCATACCGTACGGCGCCGAACAATACCTGCCGGACCGCCAGGTTATCTGGCAATACGGCGATGGCAGTTGCACCCGCGGCACCTGGTACATCCAGGGAGAGGCCATGTGTTTCGTCTACGAGGACGCGCCGGTCCCGCAATGCTGGATCATGGCAGAGCGGCCGGCGGGCGTGTTCGTACGACGCGCCGGGACCGAACCCGGGCACGGGTCGGAAATCCGGCTCGACCGCGAAACCACCGCGCCGCTTGTCTGCGCCGGCCCGGATCTCGGGGTGTAGCGCGAAAAGCCTATCGGATCGACGGGCCCGGATCAGGGCCGGCGCGCACGGCCCCGGCACGTCACCCGAGCCGCGCGCGCTTTCGCTTTGAGCTTCCAATCCACCGCGTCCGCCGCACATGCGCGGACGTGGACGTGGACGTGGACGTAGAAACCGGGGGCGCCGGCACCGGGCGGGGCTATCGCGCCAGATCGCGCTCCCGCACCCATTCCAGGATGCGTTCGGTCACCGACGCCGTCTGGCCGGGGCTCAGGATATCGCCGGCCACCACATGCGCGACCCGGTCATCCTCCGGGCCCAGATCCACCGGCCACAACGTCACCGGCCCGCCCCAGCGCGCCGCAACCCGGCGAGTGCGTTCGGCGCTGACCACCCGGTCGGCATCGGCAAAGACGAACAGCGCCGGCACCTCTATCGTCTCCACCGCCGCCGCCCGCGCGGCCTTGACCAGCGCCGCCATCGGCAGCACCGCGACCGTCGGATAGCGCGTGGTCCACCAGCGCCCATGCGCGGCGTTTTCGGGGGCGAAGAACCGTTCCCGCCCTGCCACCAGCGGTACGAATTGCCGCGCGAAGGGCCAGGTAAGCATCTGTGCGCCCTCGGCCACAATCTCGAAATTGGGCGACACCATCACGACACCAGCGACGTTCGGCGCGCCCTCGGCCAGCGCCAGCGCCGCCAGGGTTCCCCCGGTGGAGGTGCCCATCACGATCACGCGTTCACCGATGCGGCGGCCGATCTCCAGCGCCTCCTCCATATCCGCGCGCCAATCCAGTGCCGTCGCCTCGGCCATGGCTGCCCCGTCGCGGCCATGACCGGTCAGCCGGGTGTAGAACACGTTCGCGCCCAGCGCCCGCGCCACATTGTCGGGCACGGGCCGGATCTCCTCCAGACTTGCAGAGAACCCGTGCACATACACGACCGACAACGGCGTGCGCCCCTTGCCCACCGGATCGGCCCAAAGCACGTGTTTCTGCGTGCCGCGCCGGATGTTGGGGATGTCGCGCTCTTGTTCGTAGAGATAGGCGTCCAGATCCGCGCCGATACGCTCGGGGTCGAACCCGGTGGGCCCGGATACCGGCTCGCGCGGGCCCAGGAACCACACCGCCGCGCCGACCGCCACCAGGACCAATACTACGATGCTCACCCGCGACATGCCTGCCCCGCCAAAGTTTCGTGACGTTTCCTAAAGCTCTGATTCCGAATGTAAAGCGGCCCAGCGCCCGGTCACATCCTCGACCGCCGCCGCGATCTGCGTCAGATTGTCGGGGGCGGAGAAGCGGTGATCCGCATCCTTGACCAGCGTCAGTCCCAGATCGGCGCAATCGGCATGTGCCAACAGCCGCAGCGGCACCGACTGCGGCACATCCGCATCGGCCGTGCCGTGCAGCAGGCGTACCGGGCAGTCCAACCGCAGCGGCGCGCGCAGCAGCAGATGGTCGCGGCCGTCCTCGATCAGCCGCCTGGTGATGACGTAGGGCTGGTCGTCATAGGCGGTCGGCACCTCGATCCAGCCCGCGGCCGCCAGCGTCTCGCGCTGCGCGGCGTCCATCCCCGCCCACATCCCGTCCTCGGTGAAATCGGGCGCGGCGGCGATGCCGATCACGCCGGCGACCCGCGCGGCAAAGTCCCGCGCCAGGCTCAGCGCGATCCAACCGCCCATGGAACTGCCCACCAAAATTTGTGGCCCTTCGGTCACAGCTTCGATCACGGCGCGGGCATCCGCAATCCAGTCGCCGATCGCGCCATCTTCGAAAGCGCCAGAGGATGCGCCATGCCCCGTATAGTCGAAACGCGTATAGGCACGGCCACGCGCCTTGGCCCAGTCTTCCAGGAAAATCGCCTTCGTGCCGGTCATGTCAGACCGGAATCCTCCCAAAAAAACAATGCCTGGCAGATTTTTCTTATCATGGGCCGCGGGTGTTGTATGATGGGCCAATAAACGCCCGCCAGAGGCACTTATGAGGTCAAAATCGAGCATGCTTCTCCGTCAGAAAGGCGGGGTCGCCCCGCATCCTATTCCTGCCGCAGGGCCACGCGTTCTGCAACTGCTCCCCGATGCCGCAGGCACAGCGGCCACACATGCGGCGCTGGCGCTGGGCGGCGCGCTGCAATCGGCGGGCGGGGACATCGTGATCGCGGGCGGATCCGTCCAAACCCATGCGCATCTGCGCCGGGCCGGGATCGAACACCATCCCTTCAGCCAGTCGCGCACCACGCTGTTCCAAATGGCTGCGACGCAGGCGCTGCTGAACCTGGTCCACGCCCGCGAGATCGATCTGATCCACGTGCACGGGATCGAAGCGGGGGCCACCGCCCGCGCATTTGCCGATGCTGCCAACCTGCCGTTGGTGATGTCGGTCGACGACGTCCCGCGCGGCGGCTTCCTCGGCCGCCGGTCGGCACGGCGCGACCTGACCGGCAGGCCGGTGGTGGTGCCCAGCGATTATGCCGCGCAATGCCTGATCCGCGATCACGGTCTGTTGCCGGGCTCGGTGCGGATCGTCAAACCGGGCATCGATCTGGCTGCCTTTGACGAGGCCGCGGTCAGCGCCGAACGCACCGTCGCGGTCGCCGCGCATTGGGGGCTGATGGACGACCCGCGCCCGGTGATCCTGGTGCCCGGTGCGTTGGCCGATACCGCCTGGCTGAACTGGGTGTTGACGGCTGCGGTCAGCACCGACGCACCCGATGCGGTGTGGATCCTGCTGGGCCAGCCAGAGCACGAGGAAACCGCCCTGCGCCGCATTCGCGACGCGGGCGCTGCGGGGCGCGTCGCCTGGGTCGGCGAATGCGCCGACTGGCCGGCCGCGCTGAAACTCTCGGCCCTTGTTGCGGCCCTGCCCCTGCGCGCACCGATGACCAGTGGGCCGCTGCTGGAGGCGCAGGCCATGGGCCGCACGGTCGTCACCACCGACAGCGGCGCCTGCGGCGAGGCCATCGCCCCCGGCAAGACCGGCTGGATCGTCCGCCCGCGCGATCCCGGCTCGCTGGTCTATGCGGTCTCGGCCGCGATCGAGCGCGATCAGGTCATCCGCGGCGCAATGGCCCTGGCCGCGCGCCGCCGGATCGAAACGGCCTATGCGCAAGACGCGGCGCAGGCAGAGATGATCGCGGTCTATCGAGAGGTCATGGGCGCGCGCTGACCCCATGCGCGCACGCGTCCCGGCCCCAGCGCCGGGACCTCGCCGCCCAGAGGTCCCGGGGCAAACCCGGGACCCGTGGCACGTTTCAGAGCGCGATGCGATAAAGCGCGAACCCGTCCGCGGCATCGCCGGCCGGCTCGATCGCCACCCCTTCCACGGCATCGGCATGCTCGGCGCCCGCGGGGCCGGTCTCGAAGGTAACGCTGGTGCCCGGCATGGGCTTGAAGGTCCAATTGGCATCCGCCCGCGGATTGATCGTCCCCTGCTCGACGATATAGCGCACGATGACGTCGCGATTGGTGTCTGGCGCCACGAAAACCGTGGTCGTCCCGTCCGCGCCGGGAAAACTGCCGCCGCCGCCGGCGCGGTAGTTGTTCGTGGCCACCACGAACATCTGATCCGGCTCGATGGGCGCCCCGTCGAAGGTGAGATCGACGATGCGGTTCGCCTCCGGGTTCACCAGCACGCCTTCGCTGTCGAACTTCGACGGCTGGCTCAGGTCGATCTGATAGCTGACCCCGTCGATCACGTCGAAATTGTAGGACGGGAATTCCGGGTTCAGCAGCGGCGCATCGGCGGACCCGGGCGCGATCTGATTGAAGATGCCCGCGCTGCGTTCCAGCCAGTCCTTCACCGTCGCCCCGTCGATCAGCACCGCCCGCGCGGTGTTGGGGTAGAGGTAGAGATCGGCGACGTTCTTGATCGCCACCGGCCCTGGCGCGACATCCGTATAGTATTCCGGTCCGCCGCGTCCGCCGGCCTTGAACGGGGCGGCGGCCGAAAGAATCGGCAGCCCCTCCCACTCGGTGCCGCGCATCATGTCCTCGATATACCAGCGCTGCGCTTGGCTGACGATCTGAACCGAGGGGTCGTCCGCGACCAAGGCGAAGTAGGAATGCAGTGCCGCCGCGGTTTCGCCCACGGGGCGGCGAATGTAGTCCAACGTCGCCTGGTGGGTTTCGGCCACCGCATCCAGCACCGGCTGGTGATCCTCGACCAGCGGCACATAGGCGCGGCCGTCGCGCTCATAGATTGGGCGCGCGGCGCTTTCATGCGCCACAACCCGCCAGGCACCGCCCTCGCGCTCCAGCATCAGATCGATCAGACCCAGATGCGACCCCCAGAACCCGCCCATTGCCGCGGGCTTGCCCATCAGCGTGCCCGCGGCCGGGTCGATCCCGTCGCCCGCGGTATAGCCGTCGCCCGGGAACACCAGGTGATGGTGGCCGGTGACGATGGCGTCGATCCCCTCGATCGCGGCCAGATAGAGCGAGGCGTTCTCCATCCCCTCGCTGACCCCCTCGGCCGAGATCCCGGAATGGCTGAGCGCGATGACGATATCGGCCCCCGCCTCCTTCATCTCCGGCACGAACGCCTGCGCTGACAGCAGGATGTCGCGCACCTCCGCCTTGCCCTCCAGATGCCGCTGATCCCAGTTCATGATCTGAGGCGGGCAGAAGCCGATCAGCCCCACCTTGATCGGGTGCGCCGCACCGCTGCCATCGGTGACGGTCTTGTCGACGATCACATACGGCGGCACGAAACGCTCATCGTCCTGCGGGGTCGCACCGCGCGCCTTGACCACGTTGGCGCAGACCACTGGAAAACCGGCGCCGGCAATCGTCTTCATCATGAAGTCGAGCCCGTAATTGAACTCGTGATTACCGATCGCGGCCGCGTCATAGCCCAGCACATTCATGCCCTGGATGATCGGGTGCAGATCGCCCTCCTTCATGCCCCGCTCATAGGCCATGTAATCGCCCATCGGGTTGCCCTGAAGGAAGTCGCCATTGTCCACCAGCATCGCGTTGCCGGCCTCGGCCCGGATGCCCTCGATGATACTGGCGGTGCGGCTCAGGCCGAGGCTGTCGACCGGTCGATCGGCGTAATAATCATACGGATAGACGTGCACATGCAGATCGGTCGTCGACATGATCCGCAAATGCGCCTGCCCCGCCGCCGCGCGCGCGGCAAAAGGATGAAGTGCAATCATCGCCCCGCTTGCCCCGGCCCCGGCCAGAAATCCGCGCCGCCCGGTCTGAAATCCCGTCATACCTGTGCCCCCTCTGCTGGAACGGCCCGCCGCCACGGTCAAGCCGGGTGGGCAGTATAGAGCGGTAGCCGCCGGGGTTACAGAGCCGGGTGCGGTGCATGTGGAACGCCCCGGAGATGGATATTTTGAGAACAAAGAAGCGGGGAAGATGGCGTGGGGGATCAGACCCCGGCTTCTTTGTTCCTCAAATATCCCTTCACAGCCGCCGACACTCGGCTCCGCCGCTCATCCGGGCAGCGCCACGGCCTCCACCGACAAGACCGCCGGCAGATGCTCGGCAAGCGTCGTCCAGGTCTCGCCATCATCGGTGCTGCGGAAGACCGCGCCAGAGGTGGTGCCGAAGCTCAGCCCGGCGGCGTCGGCGCACATGGCCTGGCGCAGCACGGTGAAGTAGCCGCGCGCCGGCAGGCCGGAGCGGAGAACCTCCCATGTCGCGCCGGCGTCGCGCGAGCGCCACACGCCGGGGCGGCCTTCGGGCGGGTAGCGGCCGGCGGCATCGCCGTTCATTGGCACCAACCACACGGTGTCGGGGTCTTCGGGGTGCACCGCGACCGGAAAGCCGAAGGTGGAGGGCAGGCCTGCCTCGATACTGACCCAGGAGGCGGCGCCGTCGTCGCTGCGATACATGCCGCAATGATTCTGCTGATAGAGCCGGTCGCTGCCCGGCACTTGCACCAGCCCGTGCACGCACTGACCGAAGACGGGATAGGGATCCTCGGCATAGTCGTTGCGCGTGCCGGTATTCATCGGCGCCCAGGTGGTGCCGCCATCGGTCGTGCCGAAGACACCGGCGCTGGAGATACCGACCCAGATCCGGTCGGTGTTCACCGGATCGGCGACGATATGGTGCAGCGTCAGCCCGGCCCCGCCGGGCGGCCAATCGGGGCGCGTGGGATGATCGCGCAGGCCGCGGATATGCGCCCAGGTCGCCCCGCCGTCCTGGCTTTCAAACAGGCCCGCGGGCTGGGCGCCGGCAAAAAGCGTGCCATCGCGGCGGGCAAGCGACCAGATCGCCACGACCTCCGCGCCGTCGCCCGCGTCATAGGCGAGGCCGGTATCGGATTTCTCCCAGGTCGCCCCCAGATCGTCGCTGCGCCAGACGCCGGGACCGAACCAGCCGCCCACGGCGGCCCAAAGCCGGCCAGTCTGCGGGCAGCCGATCATGTGATTGACCGGTGCTGCGTCGCAATAGGGGCCTTCGGGTTGCCAACCAGCGACCGCGCGCAGCACGAAGGCGCCCTTCTTCGTGCCCAGCAGCAGTGCCAGATCGTCGGCCATGACGCCCCTCCCGACGCGAGCCTACCACATCGCGCCGCATAGCGCCCGTTTCCTTCCCGCGCATTTGCCCGTAAGACGCGCGCGACCCTAGCGAAAGACCGCCGCCGATGAGCCAAGCCTCCGCCAATCTCAATGTCATGATCAAGGCCGCCCGCCGCGCGGCGCGGTCGCTTTTGAAGGATTTCGGCGAAGTCGAGAACCTGCAGGTGTCGTCCAAATCGGCCGGCGATTTCGTGTCCCGCGCCGACATCGCGGCCGAGGCGATCATCCGCGAGGAGTTGACCGGGGCGCGGCCGAATTACGGCTGGCTGGCGGAAGAATCCGAACCCCAGGACGGTGCCGACCCGACCCGGCGCTGGCTCGTGGACCCGCTGGACGGGACGACGAACTTTCTGCACGGCATGCCGCATTGGGCGGTGTCGATCGCGCTGGAACACAAGGGAGAGATCGTCTCGGCGGTGGTCTATGACCCCACCAAGGACGAAATGTTCACCGCCGAAAAGGGCGCCGGCGCCTGGATGAACGACCGCCGGCTGCGCGTGTCGGACCGGCGCGACATGTCGGCGGCGGTGTTCGGCACCGGCGTGCCCTTCGCCGCCAATCCGGCACTGCCGCTGGCCATGCGCCAAATCGCGCGGATTTCGCCCGAATGCGCGGGGATCCGGCGCTGGGGGGCGGCGGCGCTCGATCTGGCCTATGTCGCGGCGGGCCGCTTCGACGGGTATTGGGAAACCGGGCTGAACCCCTGGGACATCGCCGCGGGGCTTTTGCTGGTCCAAGAGTCAGGCGGGCTTGCGGACGCGCTGGTCGCGGGGGCGGATGTTATGGACCGCAACGGCGTGATCGCGGCCAATGGCGCGCTTTACACACGATTTACCGAAATCATTCGATCCGCGTGACGGTGGCGTCGCCGGCCCGCATCTCTCCCTCGGCCCGGTCGAAACGTAGATGCGCGAGGCCCAGGCCCTCGGCCACCGAATAGAGCGTGCCCACCGGTTTGTCGTCGCGGGTCACGGGGCTGCCCGCGGGCGGTGGAGCGCCGGTCACGGCGACGCGCGCCAGGCCCTTGCGCAACGCCGTCTTGTGGCGCATCCGCGCCGTGACCTCCTGGCCGACATAGCAGCCCTTCTTGAAGTCGACGCCGTTCAGGCGGTCGAAACCAGCTTCCAGAATATAGCTTTCGTTGGGGATCAACTCGATATCGGATTGCGGCACGCCCAGGCGGATGCGGGTCGCGTGCCAGGGCGCGGCGTCGCCCGTTGCGTCGGGTACGGCGGTGAGATGGCGCCAGCCAAGATCGGGGTGGCGCGGATCCGGGGATGCGCCCTCGGGCGGGGTGCCGGTGCCCTGAACCACCGCCAAATCGGTCGCGGTAACGGTCACATCGGCCCGCAGCTTGTACATGCTCAACCGTTGCGCCAGCGCGGGTGCCTGGGCTGTCGAGACGTCGAGCAGGATGCGTTCGCCGTCCTGGGACAAGAAGAAATCGGACAGGTACTTGCCCTGCGGCGTCAGCAGCGCGGCATAGACCAGGCCTTGCGTCAGACCGCCCAGGTCGTTGGTGACCAGATCCTGCAGGAACTTGACCCGGTCGCCGCCGGCAAGGGCCAGCACGCTGCGGTCGATGGCGACGAAAGGTTGCATGTCTGGCTCTCCCACACGGGCCCCGTGTTGCGCCCGGCCCCGCGCCCGGCTGACGCCCCGCCCGCCCACCCGCATCGGCCGGGCGCGCGCGTCTCTCTGGCGTCCAGGGTGGAGAGCGGGCAGAAGGACGGCTTGAGACATAAGCAACCCGCCCGGCCGCGTCACCCCCCATGCCCGCCCCGATCTCGGTTCTGATCCCCACGCTGAACGCCGCGCCGCATCTGGGGCCGACGCTGGCTTGCCTGACCGAGGGGCTGACGGCGGGGCTGATCCGAGAGGTGATCCTGTCGGATGGCGGCTCCACCGACGATATCGCGCAGATCGCCGAGGGCGTGGGTGCGCGGCTGATGACCGGCCCGCCGGGGCGCGGCGGGCAGTTGGCGCGGGCGGCCGCGGCGGCGCGGGGCGACTGGCTGCTGGCCCTGCACGCCGACAGCCGGCCGGCGCCCGGCTGGGCCGGCGCCGTTCAGGCGCATATCGCCGGTCACGCCGACCGCGCCGGCTATTTCGACCTGCGCTTCGACCGCACCGGGCCGGCGCCGCGGCTGGTCGCGGGCTGGGCGAACCTGCGCGCGCGCGCGGCGCGTCTGCCCTATGGCGATCAGGGGCTGCTGATGCCGGCCGCGCTCTATCGCCATGTCGGCGGCTACCGCGACATGCCGCTGATGGAAGACGTGGCGCTGGCCCGCGCGCTGGGGCGGCGGATGCGACCGCTGGGCCATGTCATCGTCACCTCCGCCGATCGCTATGTCCGCGACGGTTGGCTGCGGCGCGGGGCGCGCAACCTGTCGACGCTGGCGCTCTACCGGTTGGGGGCGGACCCCGTCTGGCTGGCGCAGCGGTATCGCCGCTGAGCCGGGGGCCATTGGCAAGACCGTAAATATGCCTATGCTCCCCGCCTGTCCTATCCGGAGATCCCAGATGTCCCTCGCCCATGGGCGCCCCACCCGCGCCATCCCCGGCCCTTCGATCATTCCCGACGCGGTGCTGAACGCAATGCATCAGGCCGCACCGAACATCTATGAAGGGCCGCTGATCGACACCACGGCCTCGGTCATGGCGGATCTGAAGCGGGTGGCCCGGACCGAGGGCGATCTGGCGATGTATATCGGCAATGGCCATGCCGCGTGGGAGGCGGCGCTGGTGAACACGCTGGCGCCCGGCGACCGGATCCTGGTGCTGTCGACCGGGCGGTTCGGGCTGGGCTGGGCGGACATGGCGCGGCGGCTCGGCATCGAGGTCGAGATCATGGAATTCGGCCCCCGGGCGGTCGCGGATCCGGCCCAGGTCGAGGATCGGCTGCGCGCCGACAAGCGCCACGAGATCAAGGCCCTGCTGACCGTACAGACCGACACCGCCTCTTCGGTCAACAACGATATCGCGGCCATCGGCGCGGCGCTGAAGGCGGCGGCGCATCCGGCGCTGTATTTTGCCGATTGCATCGCATCGCTGGCTTGCGAGCGGTTCGAGATGGATGCCTGGGGCGTGGATGTCATGGTCTCGGCCTGCCAGAAGGGGCTGATGACGCCGCCGGGCGTGGCGATGACCTGGTCGAACGGGCGCGCCGCGGCGGCGCGGCGCGGGCTGGAGCGTGTCTCTCCCTATTTCGATTGGGCGCCGCGTCACGACCCGGGCCACTACTACCAGAATTTCTGCGGCACCGCGCCGACGCACCACATCTTCGGCCTGCGCGCCGCGCTCGACATGATCCTTGCCGAAGGTCTGGAGGCGGTCTGGCATCGCCACCAGGTGATGGCCGAAACGGTCTGGGCCGCGGTCGATGTCTGGGCGGAAACGGGCGATCTGCGTGCCAATATCGCCGACCGCGCGGCGCGATCGGTGGCCGTGACAGGCGTGCTGACCGGCCCTGATGACGCCGCGCGCATCCGCGCCTGGTGCGAACGGGAGGCGAATGTGACCCTGGGGATAGGGCTGAACTTGGAAGGGGGCGACCTGCCCCAGGGCGGCAGCCTGTTCCGGATCGGCCATATGGGCCATCTGAACCCGCCGATGATCCTGGGCACCCTGGGCACGATCGACGCCGGTCTGAAGGCGCTGGGCATCGCCCATGGCGGCGGGGCGCTGCGCGTGGCGTCCGAGGTGATTGCGGCGGCGGTCTCGGGGCCGGCGCAGGCGGCCGCCGAGTAACGCGGCGCGCGGTGGCGGGGCTGCCTCCGGCGGGAATATTTTTGGAACAAAGAAGCGGGGTCAGGACGCGGCCTTGAGCGCCGGGCCCAGGGCGGCGGCGAAGGCGTCGAGATCGGCTTCCGTGCCGGCGGTCACGCGGATACAGCGGTTGCCGGGGGCGGCGAAGGGCATGCGCACGAAGATGCGGCGGGCGAGGAGCGCGTCCATCACCGCGCGGGCGAAGGCCGCGTCGCGGCGGCAATCGATGGTGACGAAGTTCGTCGCCGAGGGCAGCGGGCTGAGGCCATGGTCGCGGGCGATGGCGGCGATCCGGTCCCGGGCGGCGGCGGTGCGGAGGATGACCTGAGCGAGCCAGTCTTCCGCCGACAGCGCGGCCAGGGCGCCGGTCTGGGCGGTGCGGTTGACGCCGAAGTGGTTGCGCACCTTGGCGAAAGCCCCGATCAGGTCGGGATGGCCCAGCGCATAGCCGATGCGGGCGCCGGCCATGCCATGCGCCTTGGAGAAGGTGCGCATACGTATCACGCAGGGATGAGCCGGAGCGAGCGGCGGCAGGGTGTCGGGCGGGGCGAACTCGGCATAGGCTTCGTCCAGGCACAGCACGCAGCCCGGCGGCAGATCGGCGATCATCGCCGCGATGCGGTCCGCCCCGTGCCAGGAACCCATCGGGTTGTCGGGATTGGCCAGGTAGATTAGCGCGGCGCCGGTCTGCCGCGCCTTGACGACCAGCGCGTCGGGATCTTCGGCATCATCGCGGTAGGGCACTTTATGGAGCGTGCCGCCATAGCCCGCGACATGGTAGTTAAAGGTCGGATAGGCGCCATCGGACGTGACGACGGCGGTATCCGGCGCCACCAACAGCCGCGCCAGCGAACCGAGCAGCCCATCGATCCCGGCACCAACGACGATGTGCTCCATTCCCACGCCGTGCCGATCGGCCAGGGCGGTGCGAAGGGCGTGGTTTTCGGGGTCGCCGTATTTCCAGGTTTCGGACGCGGCGGTCCGCATCGCGGCAAGCGCCGCGGGGGCGGGGCCGAAGACGCTTTCATTGGCGCCGAGCCGTGCGGCGAAGGGGCGGCCCAGCATGCGTTCCTGGGTCTCCGGGCCGACGAAGGGCACGGTGGCCGGAAGGCCCTGGATCAGCGGTGTGAAGCGGGGGCCGGTCATGGCGCGTCCCAGTCGGGTTCCCAATCGCCATGGCGGCTGGCGCGGTGATTGCGGCGGCGGGCCAGCGCGTCGAGCGTGGCCATGTCCTCGGCGGTCAGCATGAGCCGGGTCGCCGCGAAGGCCTCTGCCAGCCGGTCGCGGCGGGAAGACAAGACCAACGGGATGACGCCATGGCCGATGATCCAGGCCAACGCCACCTGGACCGGTGGCACGTCATGGGCGGCGGCGATGGCGGTCACCGCGGGTTCGGCCAGCACCTTGCCACGCAGAATCGGCATATAGGCGGTCAGCGGGATGTTGCGGGCGTTCGCATCCGCCAGAAGTGCGAACTGGTCGATCAGGCAGTGAAACTCCACCTGGTTGGTCGCAATGGGCGCCAGATCGGCGGCTTCGCGCAACTGCGGGCGGTTGAAATTCGACACGCCGATCAGGCGGGTCAGGCCGGCGTCTTGCACCTGGAGGAGCGTCTCGATCACTCGCGCCACGGGCACGCCACGGGGCGGCCAATGGACCAGGATCAGATCCGCCGGGCCGCCCAGGCGGTCGATGCTGGCCCGGGCACTTTCAAGGGCCGTACCGTCACGGAACCGATCCTGATGGATCTTGGTGGTGACAAAGATCGCGCCCCGGTCGAGCCCGCTGTCGCGGACCCCCTGCCCCACATCGCGTTCGTTCTCGTACATCTGCGCGGTGTCGACATGGCGAAAGCCGACCTCCAGCGCCATTGCTGTCAAGCCACGCCAATCGGTGTCTTTCAGCGGCGCGGTGCCGAACCCGATCGGCGGCATCGGGGTCGGCGTCATCGGCGAGACCATTACGCCCACCCGCTAAAGATCGGGTTAATCACGCGAGTTCCTGCAGCCGGGTCTGAGCCGCCGCCAGCTTCGTGGCTTCCGCCTCCAGATCCTCCAACCGGGCCCGGGCTTCGTCCACCACCTCTTCAGGTGCGTTGGCGACGAATTTGGCATTGCCCAGCTTGGCCTGAAGGCCGGAGATTTCCTTGTCCAGCTTCCCCCTGGCCTTGGTCAGGCGCGCCCTTTCCGCCGCCAAATCAATGACATCGGCAAGCGGCAGACAGAACGTACCGCCGCGCACCGGGATCGTGACGGCGCCCTTCGGCGGCGTGTCGGCGCGGGTGATCGCCTCGATCCGGGCCAGGCGTTCGATCAGCGCGCGGTTGCGGTCGAGCGCGCCCTGGCCGTCGGCGTCGAGGTCGATCTGGACCAACTGGATCTTCGCCCCAGCGGGCACATGGGTCTCGGACCGGACCGATCGGATGTCTTCTATCAGATTGATAACCCAGGACATTTCGGCATCCGCCGCGGCGTCGGCCAGGGCCGTTTCGGTGTAGTCCGGCCAATCGGCGTGGATCAGCATTTTGGTGCGCTCGGCCGTCTCTCCCCACAGTTTTTCGGTGATAAACGGCATGACCGGGTGCAGCAGGATCAGGCACTGGTCCAACGCCCAGGCCATGGTGGCGCGGGTTTCCTGAACGATTTCATCATCTTCGCTGGCCAGAAGCGGCTTGGCGAATTCGATATACCAATCGCAAACCCGGCCCCAGACATGGGCGTAAAGCCCGTTCGCGGCGTCGTTGAAACGGTAAGCGCCAAGCGCGGCATCGAGCGATTCGCGGGCCCGCGCCGTCTCTCCGATGATCCATTTATTCGCGGTCTGGCATGCGTCTGGCATGCGTATGGCATGCGTCTGGCTTCCGTTCGCGTAAGCCTCGTTCATCTCTGCGAAACGAATGGCGTTCCAGAGCTTGGTGCCGAAATTGCGATAGCCCTTGATCCGGTCGACCGAGAGTTTCAGATCGCGCCCCATCGCGGCCATGGCGGTGAGGGTGAAGCGGACGGCATCGGCGCCGTATTCGTCAATAAGTTCAAGCGGATCGAGGACATTGCCCAAGGATTTGGACATCTTCTTTCCCTTCTCGTCGCGCACCAGCGCGTGCACGTAAACGGTTTTGAAAGGGATCTTTTCTAGTCTGGGCAGGGAATCGGGCAGCATCGCCTGCTGCATCATCATCATGCGGGCGACCCAGAAGAAGATGATGTCGAAACCCGTGATTAGAACGGAGGTCGGGTAATAGCGTTTTAACTCCGGCGTGTCGTCGGGCCAGCCGAGCGTTCCCAGCGGCCAGAGGCCGGAGGAGAACCAGGTGTCGAGGACGTCGGGGTCGCGGCCGATTTTTATAGTGATCGACCTGTTGCCGGTCCGCGGATCCATTGACCCCGAAAAGCGCCAACGACGTGGCTGCTCAAGTTTCGAATGCGGGTACAGCTCTTCAAAACCCTCTAAACCCATTGCCCGGATATCTTCATAGTCCCTATGTGTCTTCGGCCAAGAGGAGTCATCTTTCGGAGAGAATTCTTCGATGGAGACTTTGGAATCGGGATATGCTCTTTCGTATAAGTCCAACGCCGCTTTCTTTGCATCGCTCCAGTTGGAGGCACAGAAAAACTTAGGTGGTGATGAGAACGGCTCGGACGGGTCCGGCCCATACCAAACCGGAATCTGATGGCCCCACCAAAGCTGGCGCGAGATGCACCAGGGCTCGATGTTTTCGAGCCAGTTGAAATAGACCTTGCGGTGCTGTTCGGGCAGGATCTCGGTCTCGCCGGCGCGCACGGCGTCCAGCGCGGGGCCGACGATTTTGTCGGTCGCCACGAACCATTGATCGGTCAGCATGGGCTCGATGATGACCTTGGACCGGTCGCCATAGGGGGCCATGATCTTTTTCTGCTCGACCAGCGGTAGGACGGGGTTCAACCCCATCCGGCCCTCTTCATCCGCGGTGTCCCATTCGGGGTTCGGGACGGTGACCGCCAGACCCTCTTCGGTGATCTGCCGCACCACATGCTCCCGCGCTTGGGGGCCATCGTCGTGTCCCTTGCGGTGGAAACGGTGCAACCCGCGCAGGTCATCGGGCACGAGGTTCAGCGTATCGATGAATTCCGGCGTCCATTCGCGTTTGCCCTCGGCGATTCCCTGGGCAATCGCGGCGGCCTCGGCATAGGGCGCGCCGTCGGTGCGCATATCCCCTTTGGTATCCATCAGCCGGTACATCGGGATATTGCCGCGTTTGGCCACGTCGTAATCGTTGAAATCATGCGCGCCGGTGATCTTGACGGCGCCGGAGCCGAAATCGGGATCGGGATAGGCGTCGGTGATGATAGGGATCAGCCGGCGCTGGTCCTTGGGGCCGACCGGGATCTCGCAGAGTTTGCCGACGATGGGCGCATAACGCGCATCGGACGGGTGCACCGCCACCGCGCCGTCGCCCAGCATGGTTTCGGGCCGCGTGGTGGCGATGGAGATATAGTCGCGGGTCTCGCGCAGGGTCACGACGCCGTTTTCGTCGCGCTCGACATATTCATAGGTCTCGCCGCCCGCGAGCGGGTATTTGAAGTGCCACATATGGCCGTCGATTTCGGTGTTCTCGACTTCCAGGTCCGAGATCGCGGTCTCAAAGTGCGGGTCCCAATTCACCAGCCGCTTGCCGCGATAGATCAGACCCTTTTCGTACATCTCCACAAAGGTCTTCAGCACGGCATCGTGGAAATTGGGGCCGGGCTCGGCCTCGCCGCCGCCGGGCGCGCCGCCCATGGTGAAGGCGGACCGCGACCAGTCCATCGAGGCGCCTAACGCTTTCGACTGGTTGACGATGGTGCCGCCCGATTGCGCCTTCCATTCCCAGACTTTGGCGGTGAAATCCGCGCGGCTGAAATCGGTGCGCCGCATGTTGGTTTTGGCCAGTTCACGCTCCACCACCATCTGGGTCGCGATCCCGGCATGGTCGAGCCCCGGCTGCCACAGCGTGTCGAACCCGCGCATCCGGTGCCAGCGGATCAGCACATCCATCAGCGTCTGGTTGAAAGCGTGGCCCATATGCAGGACGCCGGTGACGTTGGGCGGCGGCAGCAGGATGGAAAAGGTCTCGTCCCGGGATGCGTTGGCCCCGGCGGCAAAGGCGCCGGCGGCCTCCCAGGCGGCATAGAGGCGCGGTTCCTCAGTGCGGGCGTCGAAGGTCTTGTCCATGGGCGTCCTCGGGGAGCGGTGTCGCGCCGTTGTTAGTCCAGCCGCGGGGTGAGGGGAAGGGGCGGGATGGATACGGGCTTGAATTTGAACATCGTTCGTGAATGGTGTTCGGTACGGGTGCGCGCGTGGGGACGCGTGTGCCGGGCGGAGAGGAACAGGGAGTTTCGGGATGATGAAAGGCGCGCTGATCGCGGGTCTGCTGGGCGCTTTGCTGGGCTGCAGCCCTCCGGCGCCGCGGGAGATCAACCGGTTTCAAGCCCCGCCGCCGGAGGGCTCCGCGCTTGCGGCGCAACTGGAGGCGATCCCGGGGTTGCGGCGGAAACCGTCGGGGCATTATGCGGGGTTGGAGGAGATCGTCGCGCGGCATTTTCCGGTCGGCAGCCGGGAGGAGGTGCTGCTGGCGTTTCTCAATCGGGAGGGATTTGGGAGACCGCTTGTTCCCGAGCCTGGAGCCGAAGGTGCTTCCGAAAGGGTCAGCTATACAGGTGCGGAAATTCGAGGTCGGTTTGAAAACCTGAAGAGACGGCAACAGAACGGTACTTCACTGACAGGGTCCTTTCTGTACACGGAGTGCGGGCGTTTTCTGTCCGGGGCATCGAACCAT
>JBCDDF010000052.1:0-21219 GCA_039180525.1 Pseudomonadota bacterium | reverse complement strand
CAGGATCGAGATCATGTTCGGCAGGCTGAAGGACTGGCGACGCGTGGCAACCCGCTACGACCGCTGCCCGAAGGTCTTCCTCTCAGCCATCGCCCTCGCGGAAACCGTCATCTATTGGCTATGAGCCCCGAGCCTAGGGCCCGTGGGCCGGGTTCGGCCCGGATGAACAGCCGACCGCATCTGTTGGAACGCATACTACAACCGCCGGGCCAGCCGGGTCTGCGTGATTGTGCGGCGCGCCGGCTTCAGGCCGCGCGCCGGGCCGTTGCGGCCTCTGCGATCAGTGCGGTCAGCACCGCAATGTGATCGGACACCGAATACCCGGCGGTGCCGGCTTGGCGGATTTCCTCCAACCGCGCCTCGGTTTCTAACAAGCGGTCCGCCACCGGCCCCGGTGCGCTACCGCGCAACGCCGCCTTTAGATCCCGGTCGCGCCGGTAGAAGAGCAGACCCTTGCGCGCGGCGCCGACCAGCAGGCGCGGGCGTTTCAGGGCGGAGAGGGCGGCATGCAGATCGGACATGAAGGAGCCTTTCGATATGTCGATCCGGATCCTCTCTTACAGCAACCTGGAGTTGCATATTTTCCATTGCAGCGTGCGCAGTACAAATATAGATCTAAGAATATAATTTTGATTTCTAGTATTAACCTGTCGTTTACTGATCAACCATAGGTAGATGTGACTAATTTTAACGATCTTCGAGCGATCCGATGGCACGGGCTTACAGCCACCCAGATCGCGAGACAGTAAACGGTACCGGAACGGCCACGCGGGGTCCGGGTATCGGGCTCACGCCCGGAATCCTGGCTTATTTGGCACACACGGAGGGCGGACTGAGCTTTCGGGCGATTGCCCGGGCGCGCGGATGCCCGCCCTCCACCATCCTGAGGCAGATACGGCGGATCGAAGACCGGCGAGACGATGTCTTGCTGAATAACGCCCTGTGTCAGGCCGCGCGGTCCGTGTCGGAACATCGCAACGCATTATCCTGCGCGGAGGACTGGGCGACGATGATTGCTCAACAAAAGGCACCGATCGAAGACATCGATTCACGAGTAAAGCGCGAGGCGCGCCGGATTTTGCGCCGGCTGAGCGAGAAGGACGCTTTTCTCGCCATCGCCGACGATATGGAAAAGGCGGTGGTCCTGCGCGAGGCGGTTCCCGGGCGCCACACCCGCACCGCGGTGGTGGAGCGCGATATTGCCCGCGCCTTCGCCCTGCAGGAGTGGGTGCGTTGCGCCCATGCCGGCCGGGTGGCCCGCTATGAAATTACTGAGGCGGGCCGTAACACACTGAAACGGCTTTTAGAAGAGGAACGGCAGGCGCGTGGCGCGCGGGATGGGTTCGCCGATGCGATCACCCCTTTCCGCGCCCAGCATCAGGAGATGGGCGAACGCCGGGTGATGGAGCCCACGGGCGAAACCCGGCTGCGCACCAATCTGGCCGAAAGCCCGCTGGCGCTGTTGGCGCGCAAGCGCGATCGCGGCGGTGCTGCCTATCTGTCGGCCGAGATGATCGAGGCCGGTGAGCGGTTGCGCGAGGATTTCGAACTCGCGCAGATGGGCCCGCGCATCACTCAGAATTGGGATGCCTTCCTGACTGCCGCCCGCACCGGGGCGCCGGCCTCCGCCTCTGGCCCGTCGGACGGGCCGCAGGCGGCGCGCGATCGGGTGCACGCGGCGCTGTCGGCGCTGGGGCCGGGGCTGTCGGACGTCGTGTTCCGGGTCTGCTGTTTCCTGGAAGGGTTGGAGACGGCGGAGAAACGACTGGGCTGGTCGGCCCGGTCCGGCAAGGTCGTGCTGCGCATTGCGTTGCAACGGCTTGCGCTGCACTACGGTTTGCGTCGGCCCATTGCAGCCGTAGGTTGAGTTGCGCCTCACGTGTTCGGACTTGAGGCCGATGCCGTGGGATGGGGTTGAACCCCATCCTACCGGTCCGGCGCAACGCCCGGCGGTTGTAGGATGGGGTTGCACCCCATCCGCTTGGCGCGGCCCTTTCCCCCGCCGGTAGCGCTGCCGCTAACCAGCCGCCGCGACGATCGGACCGAAATCCGCGGCCGTCAGCGAGGCGCCGCCCACCAGGCCGCCATCCACATCCGCCAGCGCGAAGATTTCGGCCGCGTTGCCGGGTTTCACCGATCCGCCATAAAGGATTCGGAAGGCAGCGGCGGCGTCTGCCCCGAACCGCTTCGCCAGGCGCGCGCGGATGTCGGCATGCACCTCGGCGATGTCGCCGGTTTCCGCGGTGCGGCCGGTCCCGATCGCCCATACCGGTTCATAAGCGATCACGACCGTCGCGGGCGTGGCCGTATCGGGCACCGAGCCGGCGACCTGCGTGCCGATGACCTCCAACGCACGCCCGGCATCACGCTGTGTCTCGGTCTCGCCCACGCACACGATGGCCAGAACGCCCGCGCGCAGCGCCGCCTCCGCCTTGGCCCGCACGGTCGCGTCGGTCTCACCATGATCGGCGCGGCGTTCGGAATGCCCGACGATGACCGCCCCCGCGCCAGCATCCCGCAGCGTCTCCGCCGAGATATCGCCGGTATGCGCCCCGGCGGCCGCCGCATGGCAATCCTGCGCGCCGATGGTGAAGGGCGTCTCCAGCGCCGCCAGCACCGGGATCAGCGGAGCGGGCGGGCAGAGGATAACCTCGGCTCCCGGTGCGGGATGGGCCGCCGCCAGCGCCACGACTTCCGTCGCCATGGCGCGGTTGCCGTTCATTTTCCAATTTCCCGCGGCGATCATCCGGCGCATGGGGGCTCTCCTCTCTTGTCCTCCGCCCACCGCTCCACGTGTCCCGGGCCCCGACCCGGGACCTCGACCCTTGTTCACGCAGTGACGGTGGCGGGCATTTCGGTAACGCTGCCCCAGCTAACAGCCGGGCAGGGCACCCGCAATTCGAAGTCCGTTGGCTGAGTAAGGTCCGTCCGTTGGCTGAGGTCGAGAGGTCCCGGGAATAGGTCCCGGGTCGGGGCCCGGGACGCGTGGCGCCTACATGCCGACGAATTTCACCGATTCGCCGCAGCCGCAGGCATCCGTCACGTTGGGGTTGTTGAAGGCGAAACCGCTTTCCAGGAGCGAGGTTTTATAGTCGATTTCCGTCCCGAACAGGAACATCTGCGCCATGGGTGCGATCATCACCCGCGCGCCATCCTGTTCGACGACCTCGTCGTGGGGGTCGATTTCGGACACGTATTCCATCGTGTATTCCATCCCCGCGCAACCGCCCTTCTTGACGCCGATGCGCAGGCCCTTGGAACCGCCATCCGCCATAAGTCGGGCGATTTGTCTGACCGCCGCGTCGGTCATGGTGACCGGGGATTTACCTGGTATCGAGAACATCGCCGCCTCCGTCCGCCCTATGTAGGCGACGGGACGCCCGCGCTCAACCGTCGCGTAAGATGGCCGTCACGTAAGATGTGCGCCACGTAGGATGGGTTTTAAACCCATCCTACCCGGCCTGGGGATCCAACACCCCGGCCAGCGCGACCAGCGCCGCGCGAATCGGCGGTTCGTGGCGGGCGTCCTGGTGGCTGACCAGCCACTGCGGGCTGCGCAGTTCCGCGATCAGGTCCGACACCCGCACCAGCCCGGGCATCCTGTCGCCCATGAAGGTCGGCAGCACCGTGCGGCCCACCCCGGCCTGGGCCAGCGCGCAGGTCAGATGCGGCGTATTCGCCTTGGTTACGATCTTTGCGCCATGCATGGCCCGGATCCAGCGCGCCGACGGGGTGTCGCCGGTGTCGTAGGCCGGGCCGATCCAGCCGGTGACCTCCGGCGCCGCGGCATAGGCGGCATACTCCACCCAGCCCATCTGCCGGCGCGCGAGCCAGGGCTGATCGGGGCGGGTGTTGCGGATGCCGATATCGACCTCCCGCCGGGCGAGATCCATCGCCACGTCGCAATGCACGAACTCCGGCACCCAATCCGCGTCGGGTTGCCAGTAGTCCTGCAGACACTGCACCAGATGCAGCGCGGTCCAGGTGCCGGCGGTGATGCGCACGCATACCGGGCCGGTTGTGGCGGCGCGCCATTGCGCGATCTCTCCGGCGACGCCCTGCATCCGGCCCACCTTGTCCCACAGCGCCCGCCCGTCGGCGGTCAGCGCATAGCCCGCGGCGCCGTGCTGGAACAGCCGCCGGCCCAGCGCCGCCTCGAACGCGCGCATGCGCCGGCTGAGCGTCGCCGCACTGACCCCGGTCGCGTCCGCCGCGCGCATCAGCCCGCCCGCCGCCGCGATGGCGCCGAAATAGGCGTAATCGTCCCAGGATGCCTCGGCTTTCATTTTCGAAAGTCACCCTCCGATCTCGACGGCTGCCGCGCGCCCCGCGCCGCGCATAGATCTCGTGCAATCCAAGAGGAGATCGCCATGCAGACGCTTCTAATACCGATTTGTACCCAAACCCAACCGGACACGGAATATCGAAAGGAGCAAAGGCTCTTTGCAAAAATGCAAGTCGACTTGCGCAGACGCAAGATGCGTCGCCGGGCTGCGGATGCGGCCTTGCGCGATGAAATCGATCTGAGTGCGCGGGCGTGTGAAGGGCAAGCGCGCTATCTGCTGCGGCTGGTCGCGCGCTACATGAAGCCCAATTCCAGGCGCGCGGCGTCGGACATCATGTCCATGCCCCATTGCGGCTCCCAGACCAAGTCCACCTGAACCGTCTGCACGCCGGGCAGGGGCTCGATCGCCTCGGCGACCCAGCCCGGCATCTCGCCCGCGACCGGGCAGCCCGGCGCGGTCAGGCTCATCAACACCAGCACCGCGCCATCCTCGGCGATGTCGATCGTGTAGATCAGGCCAAGGTCGTAGATATTCACCGGGATTTCAGGGTCATAGACCGTGCGGCAGGCCTCCACGATACTGTCGTAAAGCGGGTGGTCCGTGGTCGAGGGCCGGATCAGCGGCGTGCCTTCCATCGGTGTGTCGGGTTCGGCGGTCATCGCGGCCTCGTTGCTAATCCTGAGCGAAGATATAAGAAACCCCGGCCGACACGTCCAGCAGAGGCCGCCTTGACCGCCATCACCTTTTCCCTGGCCGCGACCGACGGGCGCGCGCGCACCGGGACATTGACCACCCCCCGCGGCACGATCCGCACGCCGGCGTTCATGCCGGTGGGCACGGCGGCCACGGTCAAGGCGATGCTGCCCGAAAGCGTGGCCGCGACCGGCGCCGACATTCTGCTGGGCAACACCTATCACCTGATGCTGCGCCCCGGGGCGGAGCGGGTGGCGCGACTGGGCGGTCTGCACGCGTTCATGAACTGGGATCGCCCGATCCTGACCGATAGCGGCGGGTTTCAGGTCATGAGCCTGGCCGGGCTGCGCAAGCTGACCGAGGCGGGCGTGCGGTTCAAATCCCATATCGACGGATCCGAGCACAATCTGACGCCGGAACGGTCGATGGAGATCCAGCGGCTGCTGGGGTCCGACATCGTGATGTGTTTCGACGAATGCCCCGCGCTGCCGGCGGAACGCGCGGAAATCGAGACCTCCATGCGGCTGTCCATGCGCTGGGCCGAACGCTCGCGCGCGGCCTTTGGCGACCGGCCCGGCCATGCGCTGTTCGGCATCCAGCAGGGTGGGTTGGAGCCCGATCTGCGCGCCGAAAGCGCGGCCGCGCTGCGCGCCATCGGCTTTGACGGCTATGCCATCGGCGGGCTGGCGGTGGGCGAGGGGCAGGACGCCATGTTCGGCGTGCTGGACTATGCGCCGGGGCAACTGCCGGCGGACAGGCCGCGCTATCTGATGGGCGTGGGCAAGCCCGACGACATCGTCGGCGCGGTCGCACGCGGGGTCGACATGATGGACTGCGTGCTGCCGTCGCGATCGGGCCGCACCGGGCAGGCGTTCACGCCGCGCGGCGTGGTCAACATCAAGAACGCCCGCCATACCGACGACCCGCGGCCCCTGGACGACACCTGCGACTGCCCCGCGTGCACGGGGTATTCCCGCGCCTATCTTTCGCATGTCTTCCGCGCCGGAGAGATGATCGCCGGCATGCTGCTGACCTGGCACAATCTGCACTATTTCCAGCGGATCATGGATCAGATGCGCCGCGCGATCGCCAGCGGTGCCTTCGACACCTGGCAGGCCGGGTTCCACGCCCAGCGCGCCAGGGGCGATATCGATCCGCTGTAGCGCCGCGACCGCTTGCGCCGGCGCCGACAGGCTTTTTCAGCGGCGGCGAACGATGCGGCCCGGCGCCTAGGCGGCGACCAGAAGCAGCGCCCAGCCGGCCAGGCCGATCTGCACCAGTTGGAGCGCCACCGATGCGCCATGCAGCCGCTTGAAGCCCGCCGTGTCGCCGCGGTCGGTCGCCGCATTGATCTGCGCCATCAAGACCTGACGCGCATAGACGGTGCTGAGCGCGATCGCCCCCAGGATCGCCGCCGCGCCGGGCGCCACCGCGACGGCGAGCGCCGCCGCGACGCCGGCCACGCCGATCACCGCCAGGTAGTAGTACGGGAACGTCCCGCGCAGCAGAGGCCGCGCCCGATCCAGCGGCATCTGCGCGATCAGAACCGGCGCGAACCCGAAACTGTAGAACACCATCCCACCCAGCAGGATCGCGGTGAAAATCAGCGCCAATGCCGTCAGCATGTCGGTCTCCCCGGTCTATGGAGGGCAGGTAGCCCCCGCCGGCGCCGATCAACGCCCCGATCCGGGCAAAAGTGTCGCGGCCGGGGCCGGCACGAATATCGCGCCCGCGCCGGGCTTATGCCGAGAATTTGAGCCTTTCGCGACTTTCCACCCATGGCCCGCTGGCGTAGAGTCTGCGCCACAGCAGGCGCGCCGCTTGAAACACACTTTCTTGCGGCACATTTAACCTAATCGTTCATGAAAGCGCGCAGGGCTGCCGCTCACTTGGGGCCGTCGCGCTTTGCAGCAAAGGACATAAGATGACCGATCAGAGCAGTTTCACGCACCCCGTTTTGCCGCTGCGCGACATCGTGGTTTTTCCCTACATGATCGTGCCGCTGTTCGTGGGGCGTGAGAAGTCGGTGCGCGCGCTGGAAGAGGTGATGCGCGACGACAAGCAGATTCTTCTGAGTTCCCAAATGGATGCGGGGGACGAAGACCCAACCGTCGACACCATCTATACCAATGGCGTTCTGGCCAACGTGCTACAGCTTTTGAAGCTGCCCGACGGCACCGTGAAGGTTCTGGTCGAGGGCAAGCAACGCGCCCGGATCGCCAGGTTTCTGGACAACGACGCCTTTTTCGAAGCCGAAGCGGACCTGATCGAGGAAGAGTTGGGCGACCCCGCCACGGTCGACGCGCTGACCCGCACCGTCGGCGAGGAATTCGAACGCTATGCCAAGCTGAACAAGAACATCCCCGAGGAGGCGCTGCAGGCGGTGGCCGATGCCGACAGCCCCGGCAAGCTGGCCGACAGTGTCGCCGGGCATCTTGGGATCCAGTTGGAAGAGAAACAGGCGCTGCTGGAGACGTTGAGCGTCGCGCAGCGGCTGGAGAAGATTTATGGCCTTATGCAGGGGGAAATGTCGGTCCTGAAGGTCGAGAAAAAGATCAAGACCCGCGTGAAGTCGCAGATGGAGCGGACGCAGCGCGAGTACTATCTCAACGAACAGATGAAGGCGATCCAGAAAGAGCTGGGCGATGGCGAGGGCGGCAGCGACGATGCCACAGAGTACGAAGAGAAAATCGCCGGCACCAAGCTGTCCAAAGAGGCCAAGGAAAAGGCCGAGGGCGAGTTGAAGAAGCTGCGCAACATGAGCCCGATGTCGGCCGAGGCGACGGTGGTGCGCAACTATCTGGATTGGATGCTGTCGATCCCTTGGGGCAAGCGCAGCCGGGTTAAAAAGGACCTGACCAACGCCCAGACCATCCTGGACAACGACCATTACGGGTTGGAGAAGGTCAAGGAACGCATCGTCGAGTATCTGGCCGTGCAGCAGCGATCCTCCAAACTGCGCGGGCCGATCCTGTGCCTGGTTGGACCGCCGGGCGTGGGCAAGACCTCTCTGGGCAAATCGGTCGCCAAGGCCACAAACCGCGAGTTCATCCGCATCTCGCTGGGCGGCGTGCGCGACGAGTCCGAGATCCGCGGCCACCGGCGCACCTATATCGGCTCGATGCCGGGCAAGATCATCCAGTCGATGAAAAAGGCCAAGACGATCAACCCGCTGATCCTGCTCGACGAGATCGACAAGATGGGCCAGGATTTCCGCGGCGATCCGGCCAGCGCGATGCTGGAGGTGCTGGATCCCGAACAGAACAACACCTTCATGGATCACTACCTGGAGGTCGAATACGACCTGTCCAACGTGATGTTCCTGACCACGGCGAACTCCTACAACATGCCGCGCCCGCTTTTGGACCGGATGGAGATCATTACGCTGGCGGGCTATACCGAGGATGAAAAACGCGAGATTGCGCGCCAGCATCTGCTGGACAAGCAACTCAAGGGTCACGGGCTGAAGGCGGGCGAGTTCGACCTGACCGACGACGCGCTGACCGACATCATCCGGTATTACACGCGTGAGGCGGGTGTGCGGAACCTGGAGCGGGAAATCGCCAAGCTGGCGCGCAAGGCCGTCACCAAGATCGTGAAGGGAGAGACCGACAAGGTCACCGTCACGCCGGACGTGCTGGAGGATTTCCTGGGCGTGCGTCGGTTCAAGTTCGGCCTGGCCGAGGAGGAGGACCAGGTCGGTGTGACCACCGGGCTGGCCTGGACCGAGGTCGGCGGCGATCTGCTGTCGATCGAGGCGCTGCGCCTGCCGGGCAAGGGCCGGATGAAGACGACCGGGACCCTGGGCGACGTGATGAAGGAATCCATCGAAGCCGCCAGTTCCTATGTGCGGGCCAAATCACCCGATCTGGGCATCAAGCCGCCCGAGTTCGACAAGGTCGACATACACGTGCACGTGCCCGAGGGCGCGACGCCCAAGGATGGGCCATCGGCGGGTGTGGCGATGGTGACCTCGATCGTGTCTGTCCTGACGCAGATCCCCGTGCGCCGCGATGTGGCGATGACGGGCGAGGTGACGCTGCGCGGCAACGTGTTGCCCATCGGCGGGTTGAAGGAGAAACTGCTCGCGGCCCTGCGCGGTGGGGTGAAGACGGTGCTGATCCCCGACGACAACGTCAAGGATCTGCGCGACATCCCCGACAATGTGAAGGACGGGCTGGACATCCGGTCGGTTGGCAACGTCACCGAGGTGCTGAAGATCGCGCTCACCCGCCAGCCGGACCCGATCGACTGGGACGAAGCCGCCGAGGCCGCCGCCGCGGCGGCCGCCACGGCGAGCGCCGCCCAAGCCGGACAGGCGGCGCATTAACGCGCGTAGGATGGGTTGGAACCCCATCCTACGAAACCGATACCCGTGGGATGGGTTGAAAACCCATCCTACAAACCGACCCCGCCACGGTAGGATGGGGTTCCAACCCATCCCGCCACCCTAAAAACTAAAAACTCAAGCGTCAGCCGGCGGTGCCTCTGCCGGCTGACATAACGTCAGGGCACACACTTTTACGTTGACTAGAATTGAACATTGTTCATTTTGAGCGGCCATGGGGGCACCAACGAGATCAGGGGACACTCCGCCTAATGACGATTTTCACGCTTACGCAACCCAGCGCGGGGGCGCGAATGCGCAACCGCGAGACGCAACCGCCTTGGCGCGCCGTTCTCGCCACAACTGCGTTGGCCACGCTTGCCGCCTGTAGCGATCCGGTCGCGCCGCTTGGCCCCGACGGCCTCACAGATGCCGAACGCGCCTCGGTCAGTCAACGGGGGCTTACGGACGAGGAACGCGCGCTGCGCGCCGAAGGCTGTGCGCGCCCGCCATTGGGAGAGCAGGCGCCCGAATTCGCCAGCTATGGTCGCGCGCATATCGTCGATTTTCCGGAAACCCAGTATCTGAAATATCTCCAACTGCGCCGTACCGCGCCCGGCAGATCCGCCATCGACGCATTTCCGGGCGCGCCGAATGGCGGCATTGGCGGCAAGGATCTTTGCCAGGCGGTCAGACTTGAGACCGTCGACCGATCCGCGCTTTTGCGCACCTTCACCGTGCACACCCTGCGTCGCGGCATCGACATTGCCCGCGACTATCCGGCCTTCGCCCAGGTCGTCGCGCAAAACGACCAGATCATCACGACCCCAAGATCGCGCCATGTGATCATCTTCCCGCCCGACGGCACCACGCCCGAGCAATTGGCCGAACGGCTGCGCCAGGACCCACGGGTCGATCAAAGCGGCTATTACATCGTCTACGGCTCGTCCGTCTTCATGCCGTTGAAGTAAGGCCTGACCCGTAGGATGGGTTTGAAACCCATCCTACAAACCATCAAACAGTAGGATGGGTTTCAAACCCATCCTACGCCACGCCTCTCACGCCTTCTGCTGGAAAAAACACAACACGTTCTTCACCCGAAAATCATCGAACTGATTGCCGGGGCCGGGGTTCGCCGGTGCGGCGGCGTCGATCTGCAACTCGTTGGTGCCGTCCTTCAGCGGCCCGCCCGAGATGTTGATCATCTGCATGTACCAATGGCCCGGATGCGCGTCCGGATAGGCCTCGATCCGGCCCACGAACTGGTTGTTCACCTTCACCGTCGCCGGGTGGCCCCCGGTCAGCCCGCGCACCATGAAAAGCAGCATCGCGTGGCCGTTCTTGTGCCGCCCCCCCCGTTCCGAAATTCGCCTCCCAAACGGGTTTGTGGCCGCCATCGCCGATGGGCACGCCCGTTCCGACCCCGTTCACCCACTGAAAATCGCATACAACCGGCATCGCCGTCTCCTTGCATGACAGGTCCCGTGGGGCAGGGCGCCACGATACCAATCCGGTCGGGCGCGCGCAGTGGCGATACCCACAGCCGTTGCCGCTGCGACATTCTGCCTTAGGTGAAACCGCACAAAAGCAAGGAGTTCGCCATGCCCGAGCCCGGAGACCGCCCCGGCACCCGCCTGATGGATCGCCCCGAATACGCCTCCAAGCCGAAACCCCTGACCCGCGGGCCGCACGATATCGTCTCGGATGCCGTCGCCGCGATGTCCGATCTCAACTACGGCTCGGTCATCGTCGTCGATGACGACCAAAAGGTGATCGGCGTGGTCACCGAACGCGATATCATGCGCAAGATCGTCGGCGCCGGGCGCGATGCCACGGCGACCAAGCTGTCCGACATCATGACCGCCGAACCGCGCCTGGCGCGGGAGACCGACGACATGGTCGACTGGTTGCGGATCATGTCGAACGAACGTTTTCGCCGGCTGCCGGTGGTCGACAATGACGGGCGCATAAAGGCGGTGTTCACCCAGGGCGATTTCGTGTCCTACACCTGGCCCGACTTGGTTTATCAGCTGCGCACGATGGCCACGGCGACGGTGACGCGCAACTGGCCCTATTTCCTGATCGGCGGTGGCATTGCGCTTTACTCCATTCTGATGGTGATCGTGCTGCGCATGGTCGGCTAGGCCAAAACCGCTCTCAGACTTGTGCGACCTGAGAGCGGTTTCTCTACAAATTCAATGCCTTGAGAGGGATTTTTGGATCAAATTTCTGCAATCTGATTCGCCTTGCTCCTAAAACTCGACGCGGGTTGCGGCACTGAGTGCCGCATCCTCGAACACCACGCCTTTCGCCCAAGCCGGGGCCTGCGACATCTCCAGATCGACCAGGGACCGGCCGGCCTGCGACTGCTGCCAGCCGCGTTCCATGAAGGGCCGGGTGCCGTCATCATTGGTCACGACGACCGCCGGCGCGTCGCGGCTCCAGACGCCGATGATTTGGGTGCGGCCGCGATTGGCGATCGTCTCCATATCCGTCAGCGCGAACCCGCCGGCGGCGTATTCCGCGCGCATGACGCGAAATTCGTCGGCCTCCACGGGAGGGGAGATCGTCTGCGACCGGGCGCCGGCCTCCCACAGCGCGGTGTAGCGCAGGCCGGTCGCGCTTTCGCGGACCTCCAGATCCACCAGCGACATGCCCACCCGGCGCCGGCTGCGGTCGGCGGCCAGGAGCGCGCGCAGATCCAGATCGACCTCCAGCACCTGCCGCTTGGCGCCGTCCTGCAACACGCCCATGACCAGCGCCGGCCCGTCCGGTTCGGCCAGAACCTCGATATCGGTGACGCGCAACCCGCCGCGGCCATAGCGCAGCATCTCCATCCGGAACCCGGTGCGGCTCATCGGCCCGATGATCATATTGGGCGACCGCCCGCGCACCCACAGTGCCGCGAACCGGCGTTCGCCGTCGATCACGGTCGTTTCCAAATCGGTCAGGCGAAACCCGCGATTGTCGAATTCCCGATACCGCAGGGCGAAATCCTGTTCGCCAAGCGGTCCGACAAAATGCACCTTTTGCATTTGTGCCTGCCAGATCCCATGATATTTCAGATCCTCGGCAAGATCGTTGGCCTGGGCGCAAAACGCGCCCAACGCCAACGCGACCGCCCCCGAAATAGCGGCGCGTAGCTGAGACATGACCCATCTCCACAGACTGACTCGTTAATGAAGCCGCAGTTTACCACGATCCGTCGCCCCCGCAGTGCGGATGCGCACAGGCCCGGCCCCGGCGCCGGGTCATTCGAACGGGTAGAGCCAGATCCGGTAGTCGTCGATCAGGATATTGGCCTTGGCGATCTGATCCGGCGTCATTTTCTTGATCACCTCTTCCAGACTGATCGCCGCGTCCGGGTCGCCGCCGATGGCGCTGAGCACGTACCAAGTATAGGCGCGGGTCAGATCGGGCCCGGGCAGGCCGCGGCCGATCTCGTAATACCAGCCCACACCCGATTGCGCGCCTGGATGGCCCTTCATCGCCGCGCGCATGTACCATTCAAAGGCGCGGATGTCGTCGCGCTCCACCCCCAGGCCCAGTGCGTACATCACGCCGATCAGTTCCTCCGCATCGGCATTGCCCGACCGTGCCGCGGGCCAAAGCGCGGCATAGGCCTCTTCGAAATGGCCGGCCTCCATCAGATCGCGCGCGGCGCCGATCTCCCCCCGCGCGGGCAGGGCGGCCAGGGTCAGCAGCAGAAACAGCAGGGCTTTGGGCATCGCAGGCTCCTTTGGGCGCTGGCAATCTGCCTGCCCGCGGCGGGCGCGTCCAGCGCCGGCGAACTGCGTCTGGGGCCCGAGCACTTTCACCCCGTGAATGAGCGGGCGGCGGAGGTCGGGCGGCTGCTTTTCTTCGATCCGATCCTGTCGGGCAACCGCAACATCGCCTGTGCCACCTGCCACCACCCCAGGCTCGGCACCGGCGACGGGCTGTCGCTGGGGCTGGGCCAGGGGGCTGAGGGGCTGGGGCCGGAGCGGGTGGCGGGGCCGACCGTGCTGAAGCGGATCCCGCGCAATGCGCCGCCGCTGTGGAACCTGGGCGCACGGGAGATCGACGTGCTGTTCCATGATGGGCGGCTGTCGGTTTCGGATGTCTTCGGCACCGGGTTCAACTCGCCGGTGGAGGAGAACCTTCCGGCTGGGGTGACCTCCATCCTGGCCGCGCAGGCGCTGTTTCCCATGGTCGCGCGGTTCGAGATGGCGGGTCATCGGGAGGACAATGAGGTGTCCGTCGCCGCGCACAGGCGGATGCAGGAAGCCTGGCCGCTGGTTGCCAAACGGGTGCGCAGCATTCCCGAATACGAGCGGATGCTGCGGCTGGCCTATCGGGATATCGAGGCACGCGAAGACATCGATATTGTTTATATCGTCAATGCTTTGGCGGACTTTATGAATGCTGAATTCCAAAGCTTCGACAGCCCCTATGACCGCTTTCTCGCCGGCGTGCCGCTGCCCGCAGCGGCAGAGCGGGGGCGGCGATTGTTCTTCGGCGATGCCGGTTGCAGCGGCTGCCATGCCGGGCGGCTGTTGTCCGATCAGGGCTTTCATGCGCTGGCGCTGCCGCAGTTCGGCCCCGGGCGGACACGGCTGTTCGACCCGATGCCGCGCGATGTCGGGCGCATGGGCGAGACCGACCGGCTGGAGGATGCCTATCGCTTTCGCACCCCAATGCTGCGCAACGTGGCGCTGACGGCGCCCTATGGCCACAACGGTGCCTATGCCACGTTGGAGGGGATCGTGCGCCATCACCTGGATCCGGCAGGCGGGTTCGCGGGCTGGGACCGGCGCCAGGTCGTGTTGCCGAGGGTCGCGCGGCTGGGCCAGGTGGACTTCCTGAACCTGGCGGATGCGCGCGAACAGGCACGGCTGCGCGCGCGGGTGGATATCCTGCCGCGGCAGTTGGGCGATGCCCAGGTGGCCGATCTGGTGGCGTTTCTGCAGGCATTGACGGGCACCGACAGCGTCAAGGGCCGGCTGGGCGTGCCCGATACCGTGCCCAGCGGGCTGAAGGTGGACCGATGACGCGGATTCTGGTCGTTGGCTCGTCGGTGGTCGATCTGGTGTTCCAGGTCTCGGCATTTCCCGCGCGACCCGAAAAGCACAAGGCGCAGGATGCGCGCATCGTCGGCGGTGGTTGCGCCGGCAATGCCGCCGTCGCGATCGCGCGGCTGGGCGGGCAGGCGCGGCTGGCCACCAGGGTGGGCGACGATCTGATCGGGCAAATGATCCTGGACGATCTCACCCGCGAGGGGGTCGATACCGGCCCATCCCAGGTTACCCAAGGCGGTCGGTCGGCGTTTTCCTCCGTCTACGTGACCCCCGACGGCGAACGGCAGATCATGGCGTTTCGCGGTGCCGGCCTGGCCCCGGATCTGGATCGGGCGGATCTGGGCTCTCCGGCCGCGGTGCTGGCCGATACGCGCTGGGATGCGGCGGCGCGCACGGCGCTGGCCCATGCCCGGGCGCGCGGCGTGCCGGGGGTGCTGGACGGCGAGGCCCCTGTGGCGCCCGCGCTGATGGGGCTGGCCAGCCATGTGGCGTTCTCCGCCCAGGGCCTGCGCGACCTGACGGGGGCGCAGGATCTGGACACCGGATTGCGCCGCGTCGCCAAACAGACCGGGGCCTGGGTCTGCGTGACCGATGGCGCCGCCGGCACCTATGTTTGGGCCGGCGGCCGGGTGGAGCACTTCGCGGCGCAGCCCGTCGACACGATCGACACGCTTGGCGCCGGGGATATCTGGCACGGCGCATTCGCCCTTGCCCTGGGCGAGGGACGAGGCGAAACCGACGCGGTGCGCTTTGCCAATGCCGCGGCCAGCCTGAAATGCTCGCGGCCCGGTGGGCGCGCCGGTGCGCCGGGGCGCGCCGAAACGGACGCCTTCATGCAAGGGGCAGCGCAATGACACTTTCGCCCGGAAAGCTCTGGGGCCTGCGGCGGATGGCCGATGCGCAGGGACGGTTCAAGATGATCGCGGTGGACCAGCGCCCGCCGATCAAGGCGCCCATCGCCCAGGCGCTGGGCGTCGAACAGGCGCCGTGGGACCAGGTGGCGCGGTTCAAGCGGCTGTTGATCGAGACGTTGCAGGATCTGGGTACCGCGACGCTGGCCGATCCGCACTTTGCCATTCCGCATGGGCACGATGCGCTGGATCCGACGCGCGGGCTGATCGTGACGCTTGAGGACAGCCTGTTCGAGGACGGCCCAAAGGGGCGGCTGTCGGCAGAGATCGACGATTGGTCGGTGGGCAAGATCAAGCGCATGG
This sequence comes from Pseudomonadota bacterium, assembly GCA_039180525.1. Lineage (GTDB taxonomy): Bacteria > Pseudomonadota > Alphaproteobacteria > Rhodobacterales > Rhodobacteraceae > Halovulum. The sequence continues at coordinate 5,642 of JBCDDF010000052.1, read as the reverse complement.
GCGGCGATGCGGTCAAGGTGCTGGCGTGGTACCGGCCCGATGCGGGGGCGGAGGTCTGCACCGCGCAGCAGGATTTCACCAAGCGCATCGGCGAGGCCTGCGCGCGGTTCGACATCCCCTTTCTGTTCGAACTTCTGGTCTATCCGTTGGCGGCGGATGCGCATCAGACCAAGGACTATGTGGAGATGCAGGCGAAACGGTCGGATCATGTGCTGGCCTCGGTCGAGGAATTCGCGCATCCCGATTACGGCGTCGACATCTTCAAGCTGGAAAGCCCGGTGAACGCGGCGGATGCGGATGGCTCGGCGGGGGTGCAGGCGCTGTTCGACGAGATGGGGCGGCTGGCCGGGCGGCCCTGGGTGATGCTGTCGGCGGGGGCGGGCAAGCCCGAGTTCAAGGCGATCCTGGATCACGCCTATGCCGCGGGGGCGGCAGGGTTTTTGGCGGGGCGCGCGATCTGGCTGGATGCGTTCCGCGCCTATCCCGATTGGGTGGCGATCGAGGCCGGTCTGCGCGGCGATGCGCGGGCCTATATGCAGGAGATCAGCGACCTGACCGATGCGAAGGCGGCGGCCTGGTCCGACCATCCGCTTTTTGCCGGTGCGCCCGGGTTCGCGCCCGCCGATGCCGGGTTCCGCCACGGCTATGCGGATCTGTGAGCGTGGCCGCTGCCTGGCCGCCACGCGCCCCGGTCCCCGCGCCGGGGCCTCTGGGCTGGCCCCTGCGCGCTGAGGGTCGAGGTCCCGGGTCAGGCCCGGGACGCGGGGCGCGCGCATGAGCCGGATCGGGATCCTGCCGCTGGGGCGGCCGACTTTCGACGTGGCGTTCGCCGAGGAGAAGCTGGCGGCGATGCTGGCGGTCTTGGACGGTACCGGGCATGACATCGTCGGGCCGCGTGCGCTTTTGTTCGAGACCCAGGCCACCCGCGACGGCATGGCGGAAGTGGCGGCGGCGGATGTCGATCAGGTGCTGATCCTGCAAGTCACCTTCACCGATGCCGCAATGACGGCTGAGATCGCCGGCGCGTTCGCCCAACCCCTGGCGATCTGGGCGGTGCCCGAGCCGCGGCTGGGCGGGCGGCTGCGGCTGAACGCGTTTTGCGGGCTGAACCTGGCCGCCCATGCACTGGGGCTGCGCGGGCGCGATTTCGGCTGGCTCTACGCCGACCCGGACGCGGCCGACCTGGCGGGGCTTTTGGCGGGCAAACGGCGGGCGGGTCGGCTCGATCCGGTGCCGGCTGCGGGCGATGCCGCCGCCGGCCGCCCGGTGGCCGAGGCGCTGGCGGGCCGGCGCATCGCGCGGATCGGCGCGCACCCGGACGGCTTCGACACCTGCGCCTATGACGCGGCCGCGATGGGCGATCTGTGCGGCGTTGCGGTGGCGGAGATGCCGCTGGAGACGCTGTTCGACACCGCCCGCGCGCTGCCCGCGGCGGCGGCATCGGGGCTGCGGGCGCAAACCGCGGCGGTCTTGCCCGATCTCGACGCGGTCGATCAGGCGGAACTCGACCGGTCGCTGCGGCTGCGCCTGGCGCTCGGCCGGCTGCGCGGCGAGGTGTCGGCCGATGCCTTCGCGATCCGCTGCTGGCCCGAAACCTTTACCGAATATGGCGGCGCGGTCTGCGGCGCGGTGGCCCAATTGGGCCAGGCGCGCGTGCCCTGCGCCTGTGAGGCGGATGTCTATGGCGCGCTGACCCAGCTTTTGCTGCAAGAGGTCGCGCAGGCGCCGGTGTTTCTGACCGATCTGGTCGATATGGACGCAGCCGACGATACCGGCGTGGTCTGGCATTGCGGCCAGGCGCCGCTGTCCATGGCCGCTGACGACCCGGCGCCCAGTGCCACGATCCACACCAACCGCAAGATGCCGCTGCTGTATCAGTTCCGCCTGAAACCCGGGCGCGTGACCTTTGCCCGGGTCAGCCAGGCCCATGGCGCGCAGCGGCTGGTGATCGCGGGCGGCGAGATGATGGAGCGGCCGATGGCGTTCACCGGCACGTCGGGTGTGGTCCGTTTCGACCGCCCGGTATCCGATACGCTGCCCGACCTGATCGCCAGCGGATTGGAACATCATATGGCCCTAGTTTACGGCGACCATCGCGCGGCGCTGCACGACGCGGCGGCGGCGCTGGATCTGCCTGTCACCGCGTTATGAGGACCCCATGAGCAAACGCTACGGCATCATCGGCTCTGGCATGATGGGTCAGGAACACATCCGCAATCTGAACCTGCTGCCGGGGGCAGAAGTGGTGGCGATCGCCGATCCCGACCTGTCGCAGGCGCGGCTGGCGCAGGATCTGGCCGGGCAGAGCTGCAAAAGCTATCTGACCCATGCCGAACTGCTGGCCGCGGGCGGGGTCGATGCGCTGGTGGTGGCCGCGCCCAATCACCTGCACCACCCGATCCTCTTGGATCTGCTGAGGACCGATCTGCCGATCCTGTGCGAAAAGCCCTTGGGCGTGATGGATGCCGAATGCGCCCAGATCGAGGCGCTGCAACTGGCCCGCACCGCACCGCTATGGGTGGCGATGGAATACCGCTATATGCCCGCAATCGCCCGGCTGTTGGAGGAGATCGACAGAGGCACCGCCGGCACCGTGCAGATGCTGGCGATCCGCGAGCATCGCTTTCCTTTCCTGCCCAAGGTCGGCGACTGGAACAGGTTCAGCGCCCAGACCGGCGGCACCTTGGTGGAGAAGTGCTGTCATTTCTTCGATCTGATGCGGCTGATCCTGAAATCCGACCCGATCCGGGTCTATGCCAGCGGCAATATCGACGTGAATTTCCTGGATGAGGAGTACGAGGGGCGCAAGCCCGACATCATCGACAACGCCTATGTGATCATCGATTTCGCGTCCGGCGCGCGGGCGATGCTGGATCTGTGCATGTTCGCCGAAGGGTCCTATTGGCAGGAGGTGATTTCGGCCACCGGGGATCTGGCGCGGATCGATGCGCGCATACCGGGGCCGGCGCGGTTCAACCCCGATGGCGAGGACCGGTCGAGCCAACTGCTGATCTCTCCGCGACTGAAGCGGTCCTTCCAACGCGAAGACATCCCCAACGATCCCGACCTTGCGCGGGCCGGGGATCACCACGGCTCGACCTATTACCAGCACGAACGCTTCCTGCGCATGCTGAACCATGGCGGCCCGCCGGACGTCTCCGTCCATGACGGGCGGGTGGCGGTGGCGGTGGGTGCGGCGGCGGAGCTGAGCGTGCGCACCGGGCAGGCGGTGCCGCTGCCGAGTTTCGGGCGGGAGTTGGAAGATGCCTGAGGTGGTGATTTCGGAATTCATAGACGATGCGGCGGTGGAGCTTCTGCGCGCGCGGTTCGACACGCTCTACGATCCGGGCCTGGTGGAGGATCCGGCACGGCTGCGGGATTTGCTGGCCGGGGGCGCGCGGGCGCTGATCGTGCGCAACAGAACGCAGGTGAGCGCGGATCTTCTGGGGGCTGGATCGGCGCTGGAATGTGTCGGGCGGCTGGGCGTGGGCCTCGACAACATAGACATGGATACGGCGGCGGCGCGCGGCGTGGCGGTCTATCCCGCGACCGGGGCCAACAATGCGAGCGTCGCCGAATACGTCATCACCGCGGCGCTGATGCTGCTGCGCGGCGCCTGGCTGCGGTCGGACGACGTCGCGGCCGGTGCCTGGCCGCGCCAGCAGATGATGGGGCGCGAGATCGGCGGCAAGGTTCTGGGGCTGGTGGGGTTCGGCGCGATTGCCCGCGACACCGCCGCGCGCGCCGCGGCCCTGGGCTTGCAGGTCGTGGCCCACGACCCGTTCCTGACGCCGGACGATCCGGCCTGGGCGGGTACGCGGGCGGTGGATCTGGAGACGCTGTTTGCGACCGCGGATGTGGTGAGCCTGCATGTGCCGCTGACCGACGCGACCCGGCATCAGGTGAACGCGGCGCGGCTGGCGGCGATGAAGCCGGGGGCGGTGCTGATCAACGCCGCCCGCGGCGGCGTGGTGGACGAGCCCGCGCTGGCCGACGCGCTGCGCGCCGGGCGGCTGGCCGGCGCGGCGCTGGATGTGTTCGAGACCGAGCCGCTGACCGCGGAGGCCGGCGGGCGGTTCGCCGGGCTCAACGTGCTGCTGACCCCGCATATCGCCGGGGTGACGGCGGAGTCGAATGAACGGGTCAGCGCCCTGATCGCCGAAAAGATCGCCGCACATCTGGGCTGACCGAGCGCCCGCGCACCCGGCGGAGGCCCGCTTGCGCGGACCAAGATCATGCCCCCATCGCCGCCTTGCGGCGCCGACGGGGCCCGCCGCATAGGGCGGGCGGGGTGTTTGTTTTGGGTCAATCGTTTCTTGGTAGCAGGCTTTGGCTGGGTCCTGGGGGCATCGATGGTGCGTCTGGTGCTGTGTTGCGAGGAATGACTGCAGGGAGCCCTTTGTGACCGATGCTGCGCAATGCACGAATGTCCGCTTTTCCCTGCATAGCCAGAAACCTAACGAAGTCAGCCCTCGCTTGCGCAAGTTGAAGGTCATGCTCATATCGAGCGGTTGTTGACCCTCGAACGAAATGGCAGGTTGGTCGCATGCTACGTTTCATTACCAATTCTAGTGTTGTCGTGTTCCTGACCATTTTGACCCAGATTGGCGGGTTTGCATGGCTGATTGCGTTTTTCTTCCGACAGAGATTAGTTGCGTTCATTCTCGCTTATGCGGCTTTGACGACGGCGGCTGTTTGGGTCGCACCGAATTTCGGTCGGATGGCTTTGAATTGTTTCGATGACGGCCCGCTTCAGGTTCAAAGCTTGATGTACTGCGCTCTTAATCGCCACTACGTGACCCCGGAGCTGCGAGACGTACTCATTGACACAGCCGATGAGATGGATCGCCGGTACCCAGGCACGGAAACTATTGTACTTGATGCAAACTTCCCGTTTTTGGACGGATTTCCCTTGCTGCCACACCTTTCCCACGATGATGGTGAGAAGGCCGATCTCGCGTTTTTCTACCGTGATGAGACAGGCTACCTGCCGGGTGCAACACGATCACCGATAGGGTATTTCGCGTTTGAGCCCGGTCCGACTGATTGCACGCCGAGATGGCCAACTCTGAGGTGGGACTTTGATATTCTTCAGCCACTTTGGCGCGATTACGCGTTGGACGAAGAACGTATGGCCGCAGTCATGCGAATACTCTCAAGCGATGAACGCGTGGGGAAAACCTTCATTGAACCGCACCTCGTTCAATCGTTGCAGGTCGCCCATCCGCGCATTCGCTTTCAAGGTTGCGGGGCGGCGCGGCACGATGATCATATTCACTTTCAGCTATGATGTCAGATCAGAGTTCTCGCCGTCGCCAATTTTGGGTCTCTCGCAGTTTTTTTGAAGAACCGGTCTGACAAAGCTGACACTCGCGCAACCGCAGCGAATGAACACTTCGTCCCGCATAGCGGAATTTGCGTGAGACTTGTGGGACGACAGGGTCACAAATCATCGGCGTTCCACGGTCTGCAAACGCCCCGTGGAATCGCGGATCCGACGACTAAAGCATCCGACTTTTAACCTGAGACATATCCAGCAGCCTTGAAGTAGTTCCAGCATTCTTCCGGCGGGAAGAGGTCGCAGATTTCTGTGAGTGCATCGATCGTGTCCGTGAAGGACCGTGCGCCGATGCGTCGGAGGT
>JBCDDF010000051.1:0-21747 GCA_039180525.1 Pseudomonadota bacterium | reverse complement strand
TCAATCAACTTCTGAAACCGCGTCCGAAGCGCATCCGGCAAAGGTGCTGACATGATCCATCCTCCCAAATAGGATGAATCACAGATCAGCGTTCAAGGGAATCCCTTCCGATTCAGGTTTTTGATCGGGTGCTTTAGGATCAGGTTGTTTCAATCTGATCCGTTTTTGCTCTTGGGGCGGGGTCGGCACGCCGGTTTGCCGTCAGCCCCCGCAGATGTTCTGCAACGCCACCCAGTCCCGGTCCTGTGGCAGCAGCGGGCGGGGCGGCGGGTGCTCGTCTGCGGTGCCCGGTGCCGGTAAGAGCCCCCGCGCGGCGGCGCCGCGGCGAAAGGGCACCGGGTCGATACCGCGGGTGGCCAAACCGTCGAGGGCGATGCGCAACAGATCGGGGTCGCGGGGCAGGGGCGTTGCGCGCACCAGCCCTGCCAGCGCCTCGATATCCGCCGGCGCGAAAGTGCCGGAGGTGACAAATTTCAGCAGCGTGCGGGGGTTCAGCCCGTCCAGCCAGCGCGGCAGCGGCGCGGGTGCCGCGACCTGTGCCAGCGCGGCCCAACCCGCCACCACCTCGGCCGAGACCGCGCGTTCGACCTCTGCCCGCGCCAGAAGGATCGTGCCGTCGGGCAATTCCGCCACCGCTGGCGCCGCCCAGTCCATTACCGCCACATCCACTTGCAGCCGCGCCGCAATCTGGCCCAGCGCGCGCACCCCCGGCGCGCCGGTACAGCGGCGGGCGCCAAGACCCGCCTCGACCTCTGCGCTGACCGCCGCCGCCTGTTCGGGGGAGATCAGCGCCGGCGCCTGCTGCCGCACCAGGCCATAGCCCGCGACCGCCGCCGCCGCGACCGCCGCCACGATCAGCAAGGCCCACGCCCCGGTCCGCAGATAACCGCGCAGCGCCGGGCTGTGCCGCGGTGGTTGCGCCATGCGTTGCGCCCGCGCGATGGCCTCGACCATGGCCGGGTCGGTGATCTCCAGCATCTCCGCCGCCCCGGCATCGGGCGCATAGCGCACTGTACCGTCGTCGCTATCGGCAACCCGCTGCACCGCGGCCAGCGACCAATGCGTCAGCGCGGTGTCGGAGAAATCGGTCAGCACCAGAGAGGCATGCCCGAACGACACCACCACCTCGCGCCAGGCAGCCTGCGGGGTCTCACGCCACCGGCCCGGCGCCTCCAGACGCAGATACTCCTCAAGCGCGGTCATGGGGTGCTGGGCAATGGGTTACGCATCGAACGGGTTACAAAAGCTGGCATGGGCGCGCGATTGCGGCTCAGGCCCGGGTTTCGGGGTGGGCATAGCCGCGATCGGCGAGGATCTGGCGCAACTGAAGCTTCGATATCTTGCCCGTCGCGGTATGCGGGATCTCGTCGAGAAACACCACGTCGTCGGGCACTTGCCACTTGGCACACCGGGTCGCCACGATCTCCAGGATGGCCTGCGGCGGCGGGGTCTTGCCCGCTTTCGGCACAATGATCAGCACCGGGCGTTCATCCCATTTCGGATGCGGCACGCCGATGGCCGCGGCCTCGGCCACATCGTCGTGGCCCAGGGCCGCGTTTTCCAACTCGATCGATGAAATCCACTCGCCGCCTGACTTGATGACGTCCTTTGACCGGTCGGTGATGCGCATATAGCCATTGGCGTCCATGGTCGCGACATCGCCGGTGTCGAACCAGCCATCGGCATCGACCGTGGCGCTGTCGGCATGCAGATAACGCTCCACCACCGCCGCCCCCCGCGCCCAGAGCCGGCCCTGCGTGGCGTCGTCCCAGGGCAGCAGGTTGCCGTCGTCGTCGGTGATGCGCAGATCGACGGTAAAGGGCGGGTGGCCGGTGCTTTCCTGCACGTCGACTTGCGCCGACGGCGCCAGTGCCGCGACCTCGGGCTTAAAGCTGCAGATCGTGCCCAGGGGCGACAATTCGGTCATGCCCCAGGCATGCAAGACCCGCACGCCATAGATATCCTGGAACCGTTCGATGACGGCGCGCGGGCAGGACGACCCGCCGATCACCACCCGGTCCAGGCTGGTCAGCCGCTTTTGTTCCGTGTCCAGATAGTTCAGCAGCATCAGCCAGATCGTGGGCACAGCGGCGGTGACGCTGACCCCCATCTCCAGCAATTCATACAGCGCCTCCGGCCGCAGATCGCGCCCCGGCATCATCATCGCCGCACCCGTCATCGGTGCGGCATAGCCGATCGACCAGCCATTGGCGTGGAACAGCGGCACCACGGGCATGATCGTGTCGGCAGAAGCCAGGCCCAGCATATCCGGCTGCGACGATGCCATCGCATGCAGCGTGTTCGACCGGTGGGTATAGACGACACCCTTTGGGTTGCCCGTGGTGCCGGAGGTGTAGCAGATCCCACAGGCATCGGTCTCATCGCCCGGCACCCAGTCGAAATCGCCGTCGACGGTGGTGAGCCAGCCCTCGTAGATCCGTGCATCGGGCAGTTTCGTATCCGGCATATGCGCGGCATCGGTCATCACGATGATGTGGCGCACGGTCTCCAACCGGTCCCAGATGCCTTCGATGATCGGCACAAGGTCGTGATCCACGAACAGCACCTTGTCGCGGGCATGATTGATCACATAGACCAACTGGTCGGCGAACAGCCGCGGGTTCAGCGTGTGCAATGCGGCACCGCAGCCGGGCACGCCATACCAGACCTCCATGTGCCGCGCGGTGTTCCAGGCCATGACGCCGACGACATCGCCGCGCTCAATGCCCAGTTTCTGCAACGCCTGGGCGACATGCAGCGCGCGGGCGCGGATGACGGAATAGGTGGTCTCGGCGATCGGTCCTTCGGTCGTGCGGGTGGTGATCTTGCGGTTGGGGTGATAGCGGGCGGCGTGGTCGATAATGCGCCCGACACGCAAATCGAAGAATTGCATTAGCTGGTGCAATGGGGCCTCCCTGGCGTCCTGTTATGGCGAAACCTAACACGCCGCCGCCGGGTCGGAAGGGCAAAAACGCCGCTTGGGCGAGGCGGCGGTTGACGGCGCTCCACGGCGCCGGTAGTCACCGGCTGTTATGGCCGATTTCACGACATTGGAACGCGAAAGCGTTTCTTTTCAGAGGCTTCGCGGATTTTTGGGATCTGCGCAGCAGATCAATTATCACCTCCATCTGGCGCCGCGTTTCAAGTTTATCTACTTTTCCAACCCAAAGGTGGGCTGTTCTTCGATCAAGGCGACGCTGAACCTCGCGGTGGCGGCGCGCCGGGGCCAGGCCCTGGCTTACACCGAACTGGCGCAGGTCCATGACCGGGCGCATGGGGTGCTGCGGGCGCCGCGGCAGGTTGGGCCGAAGACCTTCGAGGCGATGATGCACGCGCCCGATGTCTTGCGGTTTTCGATGTTTCGCGATCCGGTCGCGCGGGTTCTGTCCGCCTATGGCAGCAAATTGAGGGGACCGCGGGGACGGTCCAATATCGCTGCCCGGCTGCGCGATGCCATGGGCTGGCCGGAACACCGGCCGATCGCGCTGGAAGCCTTTGTGGAGGCGTTGGTGTCGCGGCCGGATGTGCTGGAACTTGACCCGCATTGGCGCCCACAGCGACGGCAGATCGGCTATGACGTCGTGAACTATTCCGTGATCGGTGACCACGCGAATTTCGAGGCTGCGTTCGGAGAGATCCTGACGCATATCTTCGGGGTCCCTGTACCCGTTTTCGACAGTCGGAGCTTGGGTAGCAGGCGCACGGATTCGAACTCCGCGGCCGAGCAGTTGGACGACGAGCTGCGGCGGATGCTCATAAACGCCTACGCGATGGACTATGAAATGATCGCGGACATCCGCGCGAAGGGTTTGGACCGGCTCCAAGGGTAGCCTTCGGCACGGCGGCCGCAAAGGCCCCCGCGGCCGCAGGGCGGCCGCGCGCCGGGCCCAGGCCCGGCGGTTTCGGCATGTGCCGAAATGGGGCCGGTTCCGCGCAGGTGGCGGCCGCTTCAGGCGGCGGCGGCGTCGGGGGCGAAGCGGGTGTAGAAGCTCTCGCCCTTCGCTGCCATGTCGCGCAACAGCGCCGGTGCCGCGAAGCGTTCGCCATGCGCCGCCTCCAGGTCGTCACAGATCCGCGCCGCCTGGTCCGCGCCGATGATGTCCAGCCAACTCAGCGGTCCGCCCGACCAGGGCATGAAGCCCCAGCCCAGGATCGCGCCGACATCGCCTTCGCGGATATCCATCAGCACACCGTCCTCCAGCGCCCGCACCGCCTCCAGCACCTGCGCCATGATCAGCCGGTGCTTGACCCGGCTCACATCCGGCTGCTCGGCCGCGTTCGGCCAGTGCTCCCGCAGACCGGGCCAAAGCCCCGCGCGCTTGCCCTTGTCGTCATAGTCGTAATAGCCGGCCTGCGCCTTGCGCCCCAGCCGGCCCGCTTCGAACAGCTTGAACAGCACCGTATCGGCCTGCGCCGCCGCCGCCGGATAGGCATCGCCCATCGCCGCCTTCGTCGCCTTGGCGATCTTGACGCCCAGATCGATCGAGGTTTCGTCGGTCAACTGCAACGGCCCCAGCGGCATCCCCATCTGCTTGGCCGCGTTCTCCACCAGCGCCGGCTCCACGCCCTCCGCCACCATCACCGCGCCCTCGTTGATGTAGGGAATGATGCAGCGGTTGGCATAGAAGAACCGGGCGTCGTTGACGACGATCGGCGTCTTGCGGATCTGGCGCACGAAATCCAGCGCCTTGGCCACCGCCACGTCGCCGGTTTGCCGACCCTTGATGATCTCCACCAGCATCATCTTGTCGACGGGCGAGAAGAAATGGATGCCGATAAACTGCTCCGGCCGGGTGGACGCCTTGGCCAGGTCCGAGATCGGCAGGGTCGAGGTGTTGGTGGCGAAAATCGCGTTGTCGGCGATCTGGGCTTCGGTCTTTTCCGTGACTTCGGCCTTGATGCCCGGATCCTCGAACACCGCTTCGACGATCAGATCGCAGTCCTTAAGATCGCCGTAATCGGTGGTGGTCGCGATCCGGCCCAGAACCGCTGCCTTTTTGTCCTCGGTCACCCGCTTGCGGGCGATGCCTTTGTCGAGAATGGCCTCCGAATACGCCTTTCCTTTGGCTGTCGCGTCGTCGTCGCGGTCCAGCAGCACCACCTCGATCCCGGCATTGGCCGAGACATAGGCGATGCCCGCGCCCATCATGCCCGCGCCCAGAACGCCGACCTTCTTCACCGTCTGATCGGGCACATCGGGCCGCACCGCGCCCTTCTCCAGCGCGCCCTTGTTCAGGAACAGCGACCGGATCATGGCGCTCGACGACGGGTCCAGCAGGACAGAGGTGAAGTGCCGCGCCTCGATCTTCAGCGCGGTGTCGAAGGGCACCATCGCGCCCTCGTAAATCGCGCTCAGCAGCGCCTTGGCCGCGGGATAGACGCCCTGCGTCTTGCCATGCACCATGGCGGAGGCGCCGACGAAGGTCGGGAAACCCGCGGGGTGATAGGGCGCGCCGCCGGGCATCTTGAACCCCTTGGCGTCCCAGGGTTTGACGATATCGGCATCGCCCGCGCCCAGAACCCATTCCTTGGCCTTGGCGATCAATTCGTCCGCCGGCACGACCTCATCGATCAGCCCGGCCGACTTGGCGCGCTTGGGGTCCAGCATCTTGCCTTCCAAAAGCACCGGCGCTGCCGCCATCGCGCCCACCATGCGGCTGAACCGGGTCGTGCCGCCGGCGCCGGGGAAAAGGCCGACCAGGATCTCCGGCAGGCCGATCTTGGCCTTTGGGTTGTCGGCCATGAACCGGCGGTGACAGGCCAGCGCCACCTCGGTGCCGATCCCGGCAGAGGTACCGGGGGAGGCCCAGGCGACCGGCTTGCCACCCTTGTTGGTCTTGGGGTCCATCGCGTTGCGCTCCAGCTTGCGCAGGATCCGGTGGCCTTCCATGGTGAAATCGAACAACGCCTGCGCCGGGTCGTCGCCGGCCTCCGCCCGGATCGAGCCCAGCACGTTCAGATCCATGCCGCCGGCGAAGTCCTTCTTGGTGGAGGTCACCACGATGCCGCGGACGGCATCATCGGCGATGGCCTTGTCCAAGAGCGCATCGAACTCGGCAAAGCCCTCGCGGGTCATCACGTTCATGCTTGTGCCGGGCTGGTTCCAGGCGATGGTGGCGACGCCCTCGGCGTCGAGGTCATAGCGGAAAGTGGTCATGGGCGAACCTCCCGGATTTGGGTGCCGTTGTTGAACGGTCTGGGAAAGGAAAGCGCCCCGGCGGGCCTAGGCCGCGCGCTGACGCTCGTAGATCTCGTTGTGCGAGATGTGGACGGAGATGCGGAAATCCTCGTCGCCCCTTGGGCGCAGGATATAGGTCGCGTAAAGCCGGCCCAGGTCGCGGACACGGGCATCCAGATAGTGCCAGCAGACATCGACCATAAGGAGCCCCGGCGCGTAGGAACGCGTGGACAGCTGGGAGGCACGGATGGCGACCAGCCCGCGGTCCAGATGCGCCTGTCGGACGACGCGCATCTCTTCGATGAATTCCTCGCGCTCAAAGACGCGCTTGTCCTCATGCGGCCGGATAAGGACCACCGGCGTCTCATACGCGGCAAGCGTGGTTTCGAAATCGCCGTCCAAAAGCGGATCGGCGAGTGACTGAATGAATCTTTCCGCAGCGTTGGCCATAATTGCCTCGTCACCCCTGAACATACTCTCGTGCTGGGATACGCGACTACGTCCCCAACCCACCAGGGCAAGGTGACTAAAGCGTTAATGCGGCAGAATCCGGGGCCGGGATCGGGCAATTTGGCGGCGGTCTTTTGCTTAAAATCGCAGCTTTCGCGCCCTGGGACGGCGGGTTTCATCAAACCCGCTCGATGATCGTGGCCGCGCCCATGCCCGATGCGACGCACAGCGTGGCGAGCCCGGTCTCCTTGTCCGATCGCTCCATTTCATCGAGCAGCGTGCCCAGGATGATCGCGCCCGTCGCGCCCAGCGGATGGCCCATGGCGATGGCGCCGCCATTGGCGTTGACCTTGTCATGGTCGACGTCAAAGGCCTGCATAAAGCGCAGCACGACCGAGGCGAAGGCCTCGTTGACTTCGAACAGATCGATATCCCCGATCGCCATGCCGTTATCGGCCAGGATCTTTTCGGTCACCGGCACCGGGCCGGTCAGCATGATGGTGGGGTCGGTCCCGATCTTGGCGGTCGCGCGGATGCGGGCGCGGGGTTTCAGCCCGTATTTCTCGCCGAACTCCTTGTTGCCGATCAACACCGCGGCAGAGCCGTCCACGATGCCGCTGGAATTGCCGGCGTGGTGGACATGGTTGATCTTTTCCAGATGCGGATACTTCAGCAGCGCCACGGCGTCGAAGCCCGGCATCACCTCGCCCTGATCCTTGAACGAAGCCTTCAGCGCGCCCAGCGCCTGCATGTCCGTGCCCGGGCGCATATGTTCGTCATGGTCGAGGATCGGCAGGCCGTTGCGGTCCTTTATCTCGATGACCGAGCCCTTGAACCGGTCGTCCTTCCAAGCGGCATCGGCACGGGCCTGGCTTTCGACGGCGAAGGCATCCACATCGTCGCGGCTGAACCCGTATTCGGTGGCGATGATGTCGGCGGCGATGCCTTGCGGCACGAAATAGGTCTTCATCGCCACCGACGGGTCAACGGCGATCGCGGCGCCGTCCGAGCCCATGGGCACGCGGCCCATCATCTCGATCCCGCCGGCGACATAGGCCTGGCCGGCGCCGGCGATGGTCTGGTTCGCGGCCAGGTTCACCGCCTCCAGCCCGCTGGCGCAGAACCGGTTGATCGACAGCCCCGGGACGTGTTCGTCGAAATCACTGGCCAGCACCGCCGACCGGGCCAGACAGCCGCCCTGTTCGCCGACTTGCGTGGCGTTGCCCCAGATCACGTCTTCGATGGCCTTGGTGTCCAGATCGTTGCGGTCCTTGAGCGCATTCAGCACATGCGCGGACAGGCGCAGCGCGGTGACCTCGTGCAGAGAGCCGTCCTTGCGGCCCTTGCCGCGGGGCGAGCGGATCGCGTCGTAGATATAGGCGTCAGGCATCGGAGGCTCCTTGCGTCAGAAGAGTGACGAGATTGGCCCACAGGACCAGCGCCGCGATCAGCGCGGCGACGGCGAGGGGCAGTTGCAGGCGGTAGAGCGGCGCCAGCGCGCCGCCCAGATCGGCGCGGCGGGCGAGGATCGCCAGCAGGGCGGCGGCCAGCACCGGCAGGACGATGCCGGCGGCAAAGACCGCGACCGTACCGACCGAGGCGATGGCCAGCCAGGCCAGCACGCCGATCAGCATATGGCCCAGCCCCTCTTTGGGCATGATGTCGCCCGGGGCGGGGTGGCGGACTTCCTGCGCGCGCAAGGCCAGCGCGGCCAAGGCGCAGGCGAGCCCGACCAGGATCAGGGTGTAGACGGCGACCGGCGACAGGATCATGGCCCGGCATCCGCGGGGCGCGGATGGCCCGGCATCAGATCATAGGGGTGCTTCCAGCCGGGCAGGGCGGCGATACGGTCGCGCCAGGCGGCAAGATGCGGCGTCGCGGCGGGGTCGACGGCGACTTCCTCCAGGAAAAAGACATACCCCGCGCAGGACAGATCGGCGATGGTCGGCTGCGGGCCGAGGATGAAATCGCGCGTCTCCAACCGGCGGTCGAGCACCTGCATGGCGGCCTTGGCCCGGCCCATCAGGAAGGCAATGACATCCGGGTTGCGTTTTTCCGGCGCCAGGTAGAGCTGCATGAACCGACCCGTCGCCAGATTGGCGGTCAGTTTGTGATTGTCCCACAAGAGCCAGCGCAGAACCTCGCGTTCCTCGTCCGGGCCGTCGGGGCCGAACTGGCTGTGCTTGCGTGAAAGGTAATCCAGGATCACGCCGGATTGGGTGAGCGTGACGTTGCCGTCCTGATAGGTCGGGATCTCGGCCATCTCGTTGAGCGCGCGATAGCTGTCGCTGCGCGCTTCGCCCTTGAAGAAATCGACGAAGGCGGGCTGCCAGTCCTCGCCGGTCAGCTCAAGCATCAGCGCGGCTTTATAGGCGTTGCCCGATTGGGCGAAACAGTGAAGCGTGCTGGCCATGGTCAGTCCCCGTGCGCCCATTGGTGAGAGATCAACTGCTCCCCTTGGGTGAAAAAGGTCTCGCGTTCGGCGATGTTGGCCAACTCCAGCACCCAGCCCTGGCGGCTTTCGACGCCGTGATTGGCGGTGGGGCGGTAGTCGAGCGGGCTGTCGATGGCGCCGACCATGAACTCGGTCGTTTCGCGGCCGACCCCGCGGTAGAAAATCGGCGTGCCGCATTCATCGCAAAAGCCGCGCTCGGCGATGTTGGAGGATTGAAACGTCTTGGCATAGCCGATCCAGGTGACGCGGTCGCTGGCAACCTCGATCAAGGGCGCGAAGGCATTGCCGGTGGCGCGCTGGCACATGCGGCAATGGCAGACGGAGTGCAACGCCGGGCCGGCAGCGACGGCGAAACGCACCGCGCCGCACTGGCAGGCGCCGTGAAACGCATCTGTCTCTGTCCAACGATCGTCGGTCATGGCCGCCGCCTGCCGACCGCCCCGACTGCGGGCTGGCGCCCGCAGCGGCCCGCCCGCCAGCCTGCGGGTGGGGTGGGGCTGTGCCGGCGGGTCACTGAACGACCGGCATTCAAAACGCCTCCGCTTCCAGCGCCATCACCGGGTCCGCGCCGCTTTCGATGCGCTTCAGGTGCATCCCCGTGGCCGGCAATTGCCGGGCCATGAAGTAGCGGCCCGTCGCGATCTTGGCCTCGTAGAAATCGCGGTCCGAGGCGCCGCCCTCCAGCGCGGCCTGGGCGGCCTTGGCCATCTTCGCCCACATCAGACCCAGGCAGACATAGCCGAAGAGATGCATGAAATCGGACGAGCCCGACAGCGCCGCATTGGGGTTCTTCATGCCGTTCTGCATGAAATACATCCCCGCCGCTTGCAGATCCTTGGACCCCTGTTTCAGCGGGTCCAAGAAGCCCGCCTTCAACGCCTCGTCGCCTTCGTTTTCCTTCAGGAAACCCTTCACCATCTCGAAGAAGGCCATCACATGCTTGCCGCCGTCCTGGGCCAGTTTGCGGCCGACCAGATCCAGCGCCTGCACGCCGTTCGCGCCCTCATAGATCATGGCGATCCGGGCGTCGCGGGCGAACTGGCTCATGCCCCATTCCTCGATATAGCCATGGCCGCCATAGACCTGCTGCGCGAGGATGGTGCTCTCGAACCCTTTGTCGGTCAGGAAGCCTTTGATGACCGGGGTCAGCAGGCTGATCAGCCCATCCGCATCGGCATCCTTGGCGCGGTGCGCGGCGTCGATCAGCGTCGCGCCCCACAGCGTAAAGGCGCGGGCGCCCTCGACGAAGGATTTCTGGTCCATCAGATTGCGGCGGATATCGGGATGCACGATCAGCGGATCGGCCGGACCGTCGGGGTTCTTGACGCCGGTCACGTCGCGGCCCTGCAGCCGGTCCTTGGCGTAAGCCACGGCGTTCTGATAGGCCGCCTCCGCCTGGGCATAGCCTTGGAGGCCGACGCCCAGCCGCGCCTCGTTCATCATCGTGAACATCGCGCGCAGGCCCTTGTGTTCCTCGCCGATCAGGAAACCCGTCGCCTCGTCGTAGTTCATCACGCAGGTCGAGTTGCCGTGGATGCCCATCTTTTCTTCGATCTTGCCGCAGGCCACGCCGTTGCGGGCGCCGAGGGATCCGTCTTCCTTGACCATGAATTTCGGCACAATGAACAGGCTGATACCCTTCACGCCATCCGGCCCGCCGGGGATCTTTGCCAACACCAGATGGATGATGTTGTCGCTCATGTCGTGTTCGCCGGCGGAGATAAAGATCTTCTGCCCCGACACCTTGTAGGAGCCGTCACCGTTCGGCACCGCCTTGGTCCGCAACAGGCCCAGATCGGTGCCGCAATGCGGCTCGGTCAGGTTCATCGTTCCGGTCCATTCGCCGGAGACCATCTTTGGCAGGTACTGTTCCTTCTGCGCCTGCGTGCCATGGGCGTGGATCGCGGAATAGGCGCCATGGGTCAGACCCCAATACATATTGAGCGCCATGTTCGCGCTGACCTGGGTCTCACCGACCGCGGTGGCCAGCACATAGGGCATGCCCTGGCCGCCGAAATCAGGATCGCAGTCGAGCCCGATCCAGCCGCCCTCCCGCACGGTGTCGAAGGCGTCCCTGAACCCCTCGGGCGTGCGCACGACGCCGTTTTCCAGGTGGCAGCCCTGGGCATCGCCGATCACGTTCAGGGGGGCCAGGACATCGCGGGCGATCTTGCCGGCCTCTTCCAGGATGGCGGAGGTGAAATCCCGATCCAACTCGTCATAGCCGGGGATGGCGCTGTCCTGGACCTTGAGGGTCTCGTGCAGCACGAAGTCCATATCTTTCAGGGGCGCATTATAGACGGGCATTCGGGATCTCCCACGGGGCTGATGTTTATTCGGCGGCTTTCTTGATGCCGTTTTGGGCAAGCACCTGTTCTGCCCATTTAAGCTGTTCTTGCAGATCCGCGATAGCCAGATCCAATTCGTCGCGCTTCTCGACCATCGCGTGCATGTGGCGCTGGGCGACCTCGTAGGTGCGGCTGATCTGGGTCACCTGCTGATCGCCGATATTGTACAGATCCAGAAGCTGCCGGATCTCTTCCAGCGAAAAGCCAAAGCGTTTGCCTTGCAGGATCAGTTTCAGCCGCGCGCGGTCGCGGCGGGTGAACAGCCGCTTCTGGCCTTCGCGGATCGGCGACAGAAGCTCCTTTGATTCGTAAAAGCGCAGCGTGCGCGGCGTGACGTCGAACTCTGCGCACATCCGGCCGATGGGGAAGGTTTCGTCGGTCATAAAGCTCATCCGGGCGTTGGGGGTGTGGTGTGGCCTATATGTTGACGCTCAGGTAACCTACAACATACGGTTGACGTGAACGTCAACACGTTCTCGTGAAAGCGTCGGCGGGGTAACGCTTGGGCGGCGGGCCGCGCATGTCGCATCACGCCCGCTGGGATCGAACCGGTCCGAAACGGTTTTGGGTCCGGTCCCATGATCCGGGCGAAATCCCGGGATCAGACAGCTTCTATCCGGCCCGTTTTTGCTCTAAGGGCGCCATTATGGGACCCGGGGACAAGACAGAACTGGCGCGCAAGTTCATCGCAGCCCTTCCGCATGCGGCCGATCTGGGCATGCGGCTGGACTATGTCGATGATGGCTATGCCGTGATGTCGGTGCCCTACGACCCCCGCTTTGTGGGCGATCCGGCGACCGGGGTTCTGGCCGGCGGCGTGATCACCGCGTTGCTGGACACATGCGCCGGGACGGCGGTGATGTCGCATCCGAACCAGCCCAGCAGCACCGCGACGCTGGATCTGCGCATCGACTACATGCGCTCGGCCCAGCCGGGCAAAACCGTGACCGCGCGCGCCGACTGCTATCGCATCACCCGCAACGTGGCCTTCGTGCGCGCCACCGCTTGGACCGACGATCCCGACGCGCCGGTGGCCGCGGCGGCGGGCGCCTTTACCGTGGGCGCGCAAAAGTCGCTGCGCGGGGGCGGCGACTGATGGCGCGGCGGCCCGAACCGGTGCAGGTGATCAAAGAGCGGCGCGAGCAGGCACTGCACCGGTTGGTTGGATCGGTGCCCTATATCCGCCATCTGGGCGTGGTCTTTGAACGCCGCGGCGACGAACTGACGGCGATTCTGCCCTTCGATGAACGGCTGATCGGCAACCCGATTCTCCCCGCGCTGCATGGCGGGGCGACCGGCGCGTTTCTGGAGATCGCGGCCGTGGTCGAACTCAACTGGGCCATCGTCTGGGAGATGATGGAAAGCGGTGGCCCGGCGGCGGCGCGGATCGAGGCCGGGGCCTTTCCGCCCATGCCCAAGACCATCGATTTCACCGTCGACTACCTGCGCTCGGGCCTGCCGCGCGACGCGTATGCGCGGGCGCGGGTCAACCGGTCCGGCCGGCGCTATGCCAGCGTGCATGTGGAGGCCTGGCAGGACAACCGCGCCAAGCTCTTCGCCCAGGCGACGGGCCATTTCCTGATGCCTCAGCGCCCCGAATGAGCCGCGGCGCCGGCGGGTCGGGATCCCGGGTCAGGCCCGGGACGCGGGGCGCCGGACGGCCATGAGCACCGAGACGGACCGCGCTCCGATCACCCACCGCCGCGTGCTGAAGATCGCGGTCCCCATCGTGCTGTCGAACGCGACCGTGCCGATTTTGGGTGCGGTCGACACCGGCGTGGTCGGGCAGATGGGGCAGGCGGCCCCGATCGGCGCGGTGGGTTTGGGCGCGATTATCATCGCCATGCTCTACTGGCTTTTCGGCTTTCTGCGCATGGGCATGACCGGGCTGGTGGCGCAGGCGCGCGGCGCCGGCGATGCGGCGGAAACCGGTGCCCTGCTGACGCGCGGTTTGATGATCGCCGCCGCCGCCGGGGTCGCGCTGATCGCGCTCCAGACGCTGCTCTTCGGCCTGGCCTTTCGCCTCGCCCCCGCCTCCGAGGAAGTCGAGGGACTGGCCCGCGCCTATCTGTCCATCCGGATCTGGGGCGCGCCGGCGCCGATCGCGATCTTTGCGCTGACCGGCTGGCTGATCGCGTTGGAGCGCACCCGCGGCGTGCTGGTGCTGCAGCTTTGGATGAACGGTCTGAATATCTTGCTCGATCTGTGGTTCGTCCTGGGCCTGGGTTGGGGCGTGGAGGGCGTCGCCGCCGCGACCATCATCGCCGAATGGACCGGGCTGGGTCTGGCGCTCTATCTGTGCCGCGCCGCGTTCCGCGGCGACCAGTGGCGCGACTGGGCGCGTGTCTTTGACCGCGCGCGGATGCGGCGGATGATGGCGGTCAGCGGCGACATCCTGCTGCGCTCGCTCGTGCTGCAAGGCAGCTTTGCCACGTTCCTGTTCCTGGGGGCGGATCTGGGCGACGTGACGCTGGCGGCAAACCAGGTGCTGCTGCAGTTCCTGGAAATCACCGCCTTCGCGCTCGACGGATTCGCCTTTTCGGCGGAGGCACTCGTGGGCAGCGCCTTCGGCGCGCGGGCGCCGGGCGCTGTGCGGCGCGCGTCGATCATGACTTCGCTTTGGGGCTTCGGTCTGGCGCTGCCCCTGGGTGCGGGTTTCTATTTCGGTGGCCCCGCACTGATCGACCTTATGGCGACCGCGCCGGAGGTGCGGGCCGAGGCGCGGCTTTACCTGATCTGGATCGGATTGGCGCCGCTGATCAGTGCCGGTGCCTGGATGCTGGACGGGATCTATATCGGTGCCACCCGCACGCGGCAGATGCGCAATGCGACGTTCCTGTCGGTGGCGATCTATGCGCTGGCGCTTTCACTTCTGCTGCCGGCCTATGGCAATCATGGGCTTTGGGCAGCGCTCATGGTGCTGAACATGGCGCGGGCGGTGACGCTTTTGTGGGGCTATCCAGCGCTGGAACGCGCCGCGGTCTGAGCCGCCAGATGCCGCAGGATCCGCGGCACCAGGCCCAGGCCCTGATAGACCAGCGCGGTGTAAAGCTGCACGGCGCTGGCCCCGGCGGCCAGCTTTTCCGCCGCGTCCGCGCCGCTGCCAATGCCCCCGACACCCATCAACGGCAGGTCGGTGAGCCCGCGCAGCGCCTGCAGAACCTGGGTCGAGCGCACAAACAGCGGCGCCCCCGACAACCCGCCGGCCTGGTTCGCGTGCCGGCCCTTGAGCGGCGGCCGGGCAAGCGTGGTGTTGGTGGCGACGATCCCCGCCAGCCCCGCCGCCTCCGCCGCCGCGGCGATCGCGGCCAGATCCGGCATGTCGAGATCCGGCGCGATCTTGACCAGCAGCGGCAGCGGGCGCGGCAGCGTCTGGTTCGCCTCCTGCGTCAATGCCAGCACGCGTGCCAGGGCATCTGGCCCCTGAAGGTCGCGCAACGCCGCGGTGTTCGGGGAAGAGACGTTGACGGTGGCGAAATCGACATGCGCCCCGCAGTGCCGCAACACGGCGCCGAAATCGGCGGCCCGGTCCGGGCTGTCCTTGTTGGCGCCCAGGTTCAGCCCGACGATACCCGTTACGCGGCGCCGGGCCAGCCGCGCGGCGACCGCCTCCATCCCGTCATTGTTAAAGCCGAACCGATTTATGACCGCGCGGTCGGCGGGCAGGCGAAACACCCGCGGACGCGGGTTGCCCGGTTGCGGGCGCGGTGTGACGGCACCGATCTCGACGAAGCCAAAGCCCGCGTTCAATAGTGCATCGACCGCGACGCCGTTCTTATCGAACCCCGCCGCCAGACCCAGTGGATTGGGCAGGTCGAGCCCGAAGACCCGGGTGCGCAGGGCCGGGTCGGTCACGCGTGCCGGCCGCGGGGCCAACCCGCGCCGAAGCGCCGCCAGCGCCAGCCCATGGGCGGTTTCGGGATCGAGCGCGCGCAGCGCCGCCAGCGCAATCACAAAAGCCCGGCGAAGTCATGCGCGCCGTCTCTCAGCGGCAGCGGCTTGGCCCAAAGGACGTCCGCTGCCTCCAGCGGGCGATAGAGATGCGGAAAATCCTGGCCGCCCCGCGACGGCTCCCACCGCAGGGCGTCCAGCGCGTCGGCCTCCAGGGCTAACAGCATCAGGCCATCCGCGCCGGCGAAATGCTTGGCCGCAGTTTCCGCCACTTGCCCAGCGGTGGAGAAATGGATGAAGCCGTCCGCCCGATCGACGGGCGCGCCGGTGGTGCTGCCGGCGGCCTGGAAAGCGGTGAATTCCGCGGCCCGGAAGATCTTGTAAATCATCATCGGCGCCGTGATGGGCGAGGTCCGGGGGCAGGTCAAGCCCGCCCGCGCCCGGGCCGCGCCGCCCACCCGGGCTGTCGGGGCACCGGTGGCGCCGTGGCGCGCCCCCACCCCGGCGCGCCCCGGGCTTGGGGAACAGGATGGCGGGAGGGTGGTGGCTTTTTTTGCGTGGTTACAAACATATACGCCCGGGGCTTCGCCCGTTCGGCGCTGAAATCCTTCCACTGGAAGGATTTCCGGGCGCGCCTTACCCTTGCGGCGTCATGGCTGGGCGGGCCTTGCCGCGCTCCAGGCCCAGTTGGCGTTCGCGCCAGATGATGAACAGCCCGGCCACGACCACCAGCGACGCGCCCGCCAGCGTGCGGCTGGTGGGAACTTCTGCGAAGGCGACATAGCCGACCGCGATCGCCAGCAGCATCGACACATACTCGAAGGGCGCGACCACGCCCGTGGGTGCGAAGCGGTAGGCGGAGGTTAGAAGAATCTGCCCCAAGCCCCCGAAAATGCCTGCAGAAACCAGCGCCACGATAACCCATGGCGCGGGCCAGACCCAACCGAAGGGGATGGTGAACAGCGACAGGATCGTGGTGGTGACCGAAAAGTAGAAGACGATCGCGGCGGTGCGTTCGGTCTGCACCAGTTTGCGGATGAAGACCTGTGCCAGCGCCGCCATCGTCGCACCCATCAGCGCCATCATCGCCCCAAGCGCCTGGGTGTCGGTGGCGCCGCCCGCGGCGGCGACCGACAGGCGCGGCGACAGTACGATGATCACGCCGACCAGCCCGATCAGGACCGCGCTCAGCCGAAAAAGCCGGACCTGTTCGCCCAGAAACATCGCCGCGAAGATCACGATCAAGAGCGGCGCGGCATAGCTGATCGCGGTGACCTCGGGCAGCGGCAACAGGCCCAAGGCCGTGAAACCGAGAGCCATTCCGGCGGCGCCGACCAGCCCGCGCCACAGGTGGCCCAGCGGATTGCGGGTCTCCAACCCATGTGCAAGATCGTGCTTCCAGACCAGCCAGATCAGGATCACCGGGATCGCGAAGATCGACCGGAAGAACACCGCCTGACCGGGCGGCACGCCGGCCGCGGCGGCGGCCTTCACGCAGGCCGCCATGGCCGTGAAAACGGTTACGGAGAGGATCTTGAGGGTGATGCCGCGCAGCGGGTTCATGGGGCCGGATCCGGTGATCTTGGCCCGAACCGCGCCGCGCCCGGGGCAAAGGTTAACGGGGCTGGCATGCGTATGGCAAGCGTCTGGCATGCGTCTGGCAAAACCGCCGGCGGCGGTGGCGCGTTAACCTTTGCGGTGGGGGCCCGCCGCGCGCCGGCAGGTGGTGGTGACTTGGGGCGATTTGGGGGCGGCACAGCGTGGGCTTTGTCGAGAACGCGCCCCGGGCTTGACCCGGGGCCTCCCGGTCGCGGGTCGAGGCCCCGGATCGCGTTCGGGCCGCGGCGGTTCGGGGCATCCCGGTAAGGGCGGTAGGGTCGGGGTCGATCGATACTGCGCCGCCGGGGCCAAATCCCCGAAACATCAGGGCCGCGACCTGCGCAGGGCAGGGTGGCCCCGTTCCAAGCGCGCCGAGCCGCCGCGATGGCGTGGATTTGGCGCTTTTCGGATTTGACGATTTTTCCGTCCGACGCGCGACCAGGGGACCGAAGAGAGGCCGCTGCTTCTGCGCCCTTGTTCTTGCGCCAGGCGGGACGTCTGACACACCAGCGGTGCAGGATTGATCGGTCCTGGCCCTTAGTTTGCCAGCCGCTGGCGGCCGGCCCCGGTGTCGAAATGCGACACCAGACGGTCGGCGCAGGCGGTAGCCTCGGCCGCGCCGGGCAGAAGGATCGGCCCGGCGGCTTCGGCATGCAGGCTGCCCAGCCGCCGGGCCGGACCGGCGAAGGTCAGCGCGCCGCCGCTGGCCAGAAGCGCGCCATCGAATTGCGCCAGCGGCCCGAAGCTGAGATCGCCGGCCGCGAAGACATAGGTGCTGAACGTGCCGCCGGGGCAATGGTCGATGGTGCCCAGGCTGGCGCTGGCCTGGAAGGTGATCGCGCCATCCCCGACCAGAACGACGTTTTGCAGGACCACGTTCGGGCCCACGGCGATATCGCCATCGGCGACCAGGGCGACATCGCGCAGCGTGCGATACCCCCCCAGATCGACCGCGCCGGAGACGCGGTAAAGCGTGCCCGGGCTCAGCGCGATGTCGGGCGTGATCGCGCCCAGGCTGACGGAGGCATTGATCGCCTCTGGCAGCGCGTCGATCCGGCCCGCGCGCAGATCGGCGACGATGCCGGGCAGGGCGGCCAGCGTGTCGAAGGCGGGGTCGGCGGCGATCGGCAAGCCGGGCCCTGGTTCGGGCGGCGCGAGCGGCGGCCCGCCCGGGCCCAGCGTGATCGCGCTGCCGGAGACGCAGAAATCGCCGGGCGCCGTGAAAACCGCATCGACCTGCAGCGCCGCCTGGGACATCAGCGCGCCGCCCGGGCAGCGGTCGGCCTGTGCCACCGCCATCGACTGCGCGCCGATATCGAGCGCGGTCCAACCGGCGAGTTTCAACAGCACGGTATCCAGCGCATTTCCGCCCGCCCGGGTGCGCAGCGCCCGCACGCGCACCGCGTTGCGCGGCTTGGCCGAGGCGGTGAACGTGTCGGTGACGAAATTATAGAAGCCCACGACGATCGCGGTATCGGGCGCGACCTGGCCGAAATCCTCCGTCGGGGCGTTGAGCGCGGCATAGGTCTGCGCCCCCGACAGCGCGGCGGCGATATCGGGCAGATCCGCCGCCCCGGCAAGGGCCGCGGCATCGGAGGTCGCCTGCAGGTGGCTGAGCGCGCGCACCGCGTTGGCATAGTCCACGCCCGCGCCGCCGATCATCAGAAAGATCGCCGTCCACAGCATCTGCCAGATGGACATCGCCCCCCGGCAGTCGCGCGCGAAACCCGCCGGGTCAGGTTTCCTTGCGGTGCGAGACGCGGACACTGAGGTCGAAATCCAGCAGTTTGGTGGCGCTCATCATCGCCGCATCGGCGACGGGCACGGTGATGACCGTCGACACGGTGGTGCCGTCATCGGCGAAGCTGACCGCATAGGACTGCCCGGCGCGGGCCTGATCGCGGGCGTAGTCGGCGGCCTGCGCCAGATCCTTGCTGCCGAGCGCGACGTGCCGCGTCGTGTCGCTGGCCACGCGCCACATATGCGCCTGCGTCATCGCCAGCGTGGAGACATCCACGATCAGCGTCAGGATCATCACGAATACCGGCATCCAAATTACGAATTCCAAGGTCGATCCGCCATCCTCGGATTTCAGGAATTTCCGCATGGGTTCCATCGCTTCGCCGCCCGGTCGCCCGGGCCCCTCGTTTGCCTCGACGCGGACAAAATTGCCGCCACAAGCCCTAAGAACCGGTTAACGGCCGGGCACGGAAAGCGGACAAACTAAGCGAAATTTCCAACGGTTTTGGCGCGTATGTGGCCGAAAGCCGGCGCGGGCACGCTTTGAGCACTGCCGACGGGGCCGCCGCCGCCATGCGCGCGCGCCCAGGGCTTGACCCGGGCCTCGCGTCCGGCGCCGCGGCAAGACGCCCCGGATCGGGTCCGGGGCGCGTTGCGACGAAAACCGAGGCAGCCTTAGCCGCGGGCGGCTTTCTCGGCATGGCCGGACGTGCCTTCGCGCGCCGCGAGCCGTGTCAGCACATCGTCCCATTCGACCCCGGCCGCCTGGAGCAGGACCTGCAGGTGATAGAGCACATCCGCGGCCTCGCCCGTCAGCGCGTCGCGGTCGGCTTCGAGGGCGGCGACCACCGCCTCCACCGCTTCTTCGCCGAATTTACGCGCGCAGGCGCCGGTGCCGCGGGCCAGAAGCGATGCCGTGTAGGAGACGTCGGGATCGTCGCCCGCGCGCGCGGCGATGGTGGCGGCGAGCCGGGTCAGGGTATCGCTCATGTCAGCCTCACGGGTACGCCGGCGCCGGCCATGTGGCGCTTTGCGGCGCCGATGGAGTGTTCGCCGAAATGGAAGATCGAGGCCGCCAGCACGGCGCTGGCGTGGCCCTGGGTGACGCCCTCGACCAGATGGTCGAGCGTGCCGACACCGCCCGAGGCGATCACGGGGATGCGCACCGCATCGGCGATGGCGCGGGTCAGCGCCAGGTTGTAGCCGTCGCGGGTGCCGTCGCGGTCCATCGAGGTCAGCAGGATCTCTCCGGCGCCGCGGGCCGCGACCTCGCGCGCGAAATCGACGGCGTCGATGCCGGTGGGCCGCGTGCCGCCATGGGTGAAGATGTGCCAGGTGCCGGGCGCGACCGCCTTGGCGTCGATGGCCACGACGATGCACTGATTGCCGAACTTGTTGGCCGCCTGCGCCACCACCTGCGGATCGGCCACGGCCGCGGAGTTGAAGCTGACCTTGTCGGCGCCGGCCAAGAGCAGCGCGCGCACGTCTTCGGGTGTGCGCACCCCGCCGCCGATGGTCAGCGGCATGAAGCATTGTTCGGCGGTGCGCCGGGCAACGTCATACATGGTGCCGCGGTTTTCCTGGGTGGCGGCGATGTCGAGGAAACACAATTCGTCCGCCCCGGCGGCGTCATAGGCCTTGGCCGCCGCCACCGGATCGCCGGCATCGACCAGATTGACGAAGTTGACGCCCTTGACGACGCGGCCGTCCTTGACGTCCAGGCAGGGAATGACGCGGATCTTTAGCATCGGTATGTGGCCGTCATGCGTGTTTCTGGTAGCTGACGCGCGCGTCAGGGCTGATTTTCGCCGCGATGGGCGGGATGCTGTGGGCGCGGGGCATCACTGTTGCAAAGAGAGCGTTTTACATGTCGCTTGATGGTCCCGCACGCCCGCTGATCGAGATATCGCCCTTCGACCCCCTGCTACTGCCATATGGCGCTGTCGGCAACCTGCCTGGGGCTGCGGATTCGGGGTTTTGGGCGCCGTGGATGACGGGGGCGTATCGGATGCTGCCGGCGCTGTTCGACACCGGCGCGTTCCGGCTGATCCTGGGGACGACGGCCGATGACACGCTGCGCGGCGGCGCGGGCGGTGATGAACTGCGCGGGCGCGCGGACGACGACACGCTGTATGGCCGGGGTGCGCAGGACCGGCTGTTCGGTCAGGCCGGCGATGACACGCTGTTCGGCGGCGCGGGCGATGATTTCCTGTGGGGCGGCGCCGGGTCCGACCGCCTGTTCGGGGATGCCGGCGACGATGTGCTGAAGGACATTGCCGGCGAGATCTATGGCGGGGCGGGGGATGACCGCGTGTTCCTGCAGACCGGCCACGCCCGGGGCGGCAGCGGCGCGGATGTCTTCAAGACGCTGAAGGGCGGTGCGCAATCCGATCTGACGCTCTATGGCGGCGGTGGCGACGATACGGCTTTCGTGCGCAGCCCCGCGCAGGTGGTGGCCTTTGGCGGCGGCGGGGCGGACCTGATCCGGTTCACTGGCCCGGAGGCGCGGCCGGGAGCCGAGACGACCTTTGCGATCCATGCCGCCGGCGCCCATGACGCCGCGACGATGCCGGTGCGTGACGATCTTGCCGCCGCGATGCAGGGCTTTGAGACGGTGGTCTTCGATCTGGAGGCGGCGGTCGCGGCGGTCGTCACCGCTTCGGCCACCACCATCCGGTTGGAGGCCGGTTTCGACCACAGCCTGGATCTGAGCGCGGCGGCGCACCGCAATCTGGTGACGTTTGGCGCCGGGCACAACACTGTGCGCATCGCGGGCGCGGAGAACAGCGTGCAGACCGGCGACGGCCACGACACGAGCCACCTGGCCGAGACGGCGCGCGCGACGGACCTGACCACCGGCGCCGGCGCCGACCGCGTGGTGCTGGAGGCCGGAGCCACGGGCCAGACCGGCCTGGACGCGGTGATCGACCTGGGCGCGGGCGATGACACGCTGGTCACGAACTCTGAGGGGGCGCTGCACACCGACCTGACGCTGTTCGGCGGCGCCGGCGACGACACGCTGACGCTGACGAACGTGGAGCGGGTGACGGCCTTTGGTGGCGAGGGCCAGGACAGTGTGACGGTGG
>JBCDDF010000050.1:0-21791 GCA_039180525.1 Pseudomonadota bacterium | reverse complement strand
TTGCCATCCGCCCGACGCGGCACACTTGCCAGAAACTCGCTTATAGCTCCCATCGAGAAAATCCTCACAAACCAAAGAAGCCTCTGAATCGCAGATCAGCCGTCAGCTCGGAAGTGTGGGGGCGGCGCACCGCTTACGTTTGTAGCCGCGATTGTCGAACTCTACAGCAATGTCATTGAACACAGCGGTTCAGCTGCTGGTGCTTATGTGGCCTTTGCGGCGTACGAGAATTGTTTTGAATTTGTCGTTGCCGATACGGGTATCGGTGTGCTCGGAAGTCTCAGATCCAGTCCAAGATACGTAGGTCTCCGCGATAGTGGAAGTGCTCTGGAGTTGGCTCTGACAGAAGGTGTTTCACGCCATGCCGGGGACTCCGGGCGTGGACGAGGCTTTCGCCCAATCTTCGTCGGTCTTGCTAACGTAAGCGAGAGTTTGCGTTTTCGCTCGGGCGATCACGCCAGAGAGCTGCGGCGTCTCGGAGATGGCAGCATCCCAGCCGTGACCCGCCAAAAATCTGTGCTACCAGGTTTCTTTTGCTCGGTACTATGCATTTCGTGATTATATGAAAATTTAGGTTCGGCTAAGTCTTAAACAGGAGAGCATGTTGCTAAATTTAGACGGCGAACAGTTTGTAGTTGGAGGTGCTAGACTCCTACTTTGCCCAGTAAAATCGGCAGCGGCTATATATTTTTAAGGTTTTCTGTAAGGAGATATAATGGTCGACCTTTCTGACCTACTGGACGACGACGAAGAGGCGATCCTGCATCCGCGGGAAATATTCTTGACCCTCGACCGGGCGCCCGCCTTTCAGTTCCCGCGAGACATTCAAACTGAGGTCATGAACGCCTGGTTTGAGACTCGCGGCCAGCGAGATTCGATTATCAAGCTCAATGTTGGTGGCGGTAAGACCTTGCTTGGTCTTTTGCTGTTGCAGAGTTGTCTCAACGAGGGACTCGGACCGGCGCTCTACGTCTGTCCGGATAATCAGCTTGTTTCGCAAGTGCTAGACGAAGCCCATGACCTCGGCATTGAAACAACAGAGGACCCTAAAGATGATGGTTTTCAAGCCGGTCAGCGCATCTGCGTGACCAATGTCTACAAGGTGTTCAATGGAAAATCAGTTTTCGGCGTTGGACAGGAGGGTATCAGAATTCCTATCGGCTCGGTTATCGTAGACGATGCCCATGCCTGTCTTGCGACGATAAATGAGCAATTCAAAATCACGCTCAAAAATACGCATCCAGCCTACCAGAAAATATTCGCACTGATGGAAGACGCCCTAAAGGCGCAGGCACGACCGCGCTTTCTTGATCTGCGAGACGGCGATCCGCGGGCGGTGATCGAGGCGCCTTTCTGGGCCTGGCAAGATAAAGCTGACGACATTCTCGAAGCGCTTCACGCAGAGCGGAAGAGCGACGAATTGATGTTCTCATACCCCCTGCTTAGGGAGGTTTTGCCATTGTGCCGCTGCATAGTTGGAGGTCAGAACCTCGAGATCGAACCGATTTTTCCGCCGTCGGATCTCATTATATCATTCGCAAAGGCGAAGCGCCGAATCTACATGACTGCTACGCTCTCTGACGACAGCGTTCTATCGACTCATTTTGCAGCTGACGCCAACAACCTCAAACCGCCGATTGTTCCGAAATCATCACAATCGATGGGCGAGAGAATGATCCTGGTCCCTCAGGATACCAATGCAGATTTGGAGTTCGACGATATACGGCAGTTGCTGGTGGAAATCGCCAAAGATCATAACGTCGTAGTGATTGTTCCTTCGGATAAATCAGCGAATCTCTGGAAAGATGACGCTCATCAAATTCTGACCTCGAAAAATATCGTCGGGGGTGTCGATAAGCTACGCGAAGGCCATGTCGGCTTGACTGTTCTGATCAACCGATATGACGGCATTGATTTGCCGGGCAAAGCCTGCCGTGTTCTTGCCATTTTCGACTTACCGGAGGTGACATCGTTTCGCGAAGCGGCAGACCATGCCGTTCTCAGCACAACGGATGCGACATTGCGCCGACAGGTTCAACGGATCGAACAAGGCATGGGACGGGGCGTTCGATCGAATGATGACCATTGTGTCGTATTGCTGTGCGGGGCGAAGCTCGCGCAACGCATTAAATCGCCCGACGGACAAGCGATGCTGACACCGGCGACCCGTGCACAAATGGACTTGTCTGGTAAGCTCACTAAAAAAATAGCTGGCGCCACGATCAAGGATCTTCGAGATGTCGCTAATCAATGCTTGGATCGAGATAAGACATGGATAAAAGTCAGTAAGCAGACATTACTGAAACTCGAAGCCGATGATGGCTTGTCGCTCGACGATACAGCGATTGCTTTGCGCTCTGCATTTGACCTCGCCAGGGCTGATGATCCGATCGGAGCAGAAACCGTTCTTCGCGATGCGATAAATGCGGCGGAAGATCCCGACCAAAAGGCGTGGCTCAAAGTGCGTCTTGCCGAGATAAAACACATGGTCGACCCTGCTGAGGCGCAAAAAGTGCTAGCCTCGGCCCACAAAACAAACTCCAGCGTTTTGAAGCCTATAAAAGGCGTTGCCTTTCAAAAGCTCTCACCACCGACGAGTGATCAGGCAGCGCGCGTGCAAACAGTTCACCGAGAACGCTTCATTGATGCAACGTCCCGGGTTCTTGAGGCGAAGTCAATAGTTGAAGATTTAACCTTCGATCCCGAGCGGACAAACGAATTTGAGGCGGCGTTGGATGCATTGGGACGATATATCGGGTTAAGCGCACAACGCCCTGAAAAGCAGCTTGGCGAAGGGCCCGACAGTCTTTGGGCGTTTTACGGTCCCCACTATTTCGTCATCGAAGCCAAGAGCGGTGCCACATCCGAGCAAGGTATTTCAAAAACTGATCTAGGCCAGTTGGAGCAATCCATGAGCTAGTTTACGGAAAAGTACACAGATGCCGTCGATGTGACACCGATCATGGTGCACCATTTGCGCAAGCCGGGCCCGGCGGCGACGGCAGTAGAGCGCATGCGGATAATTACCGAACCCAAAGTGGAACTACTCAAGTCGGCGTTTGCGACGTTTTGTGCGGCTCTCGGCGATGAGAATGTCCTGAATGATATTAAACGGATCGGCGCGCTGCTAGCGGCGCACAACTTTACGAGGCCTGCGTTTGTAAATACCTATACAGTAGCACCGAAATCTTGAATGCCTCTTCTGGAAACCAACCGTCATCGATCTATGTGGCTTGTTTCTGAGGTATGCATCCGCTGGTCAAACACGTGCCTTATCGATAGACTGAATTCGCTCAGAAAAGTCGGCGTAGTGGAAAATATCGCCGCAGATCACGCTATGCCGTTCGTTCGAACATCGGAGCCGTATTAGAGTAGTGCAATCGAGAGCATGTATTTCGCATCTTTGTCGAGCATGGCCCGCCAGTTTTATTTCGCTCACGCGCCAAAGGCGCTCTGCGGGGGCGCCCTGACCGGGCGAGCCGCAGTCGCGGCCTTGGGCGGCGGAGTTCGAAATATCTCGCCGACTCTCCGCCACTTCAATTTCACATCGCACGGGTTTTCCGGCGAGGCTCACAAGCCGGTTGAACCCGATCGCGAATTCACGAGCCAGGGTCAGACCGGCATCCCCAGGTTTCCTGTCCTTCGATCTCGCGGCCTGCCAGGGCTTCGACGGGGCGCCGGGTATTCTTGCAAATCACGTGAAGATACTGGCCATGGCGGTACGAACACCGTCTGATCCTTTATTGCAAATACCGAGTGAATTGGCCGACCACAGCGCATTTTCCAATGGGTGCAGCGGATGGATATGGCCTTTGGCACTCTCCGGTGGCCCGTCTTCACCGGTCTGACAGAACCGCTCGATTACGCATTCTCCGTCAAAGTCGAATAATTGATCCAGGCGCCGAATGCGACTCAAGACTGGCGAACCATACGCGGCTTAGCGCGGCATAGCGCGGCATAGGCCGATCTATGGTTACCGCGGCCGACCGATACACTTTCGACGTCTTCACATCGAAACCTTGCGAAAACGCTGCGGAATTCGCTTAATGGGATTAATGTATCCAGTGTTTGGCGCTCGGCGTTACGGGGCTTTCTCATGGACTATTTCAGTTCGGTTTCCGCGATTACGAAGCTTCATATCGACCGGGCGGTCGATGCGTTCTTTGAACGGAACGGCTTTGATCCGACTGCACGCACGGTGGTGTTGATCCCGGGGGGGTTGGGCTCGCGCCTGCGCCGCGCGCGCCATCCCTTCGATGCCCACGCCCCAGAGGTCGACCCGCGGCTTTCTACCGTCTGGGTCGATTGCGGGCTGTTCCTGGCGGAGGATGCGAAAAAGCTTTTCATCGACGGCGACGGCCTCGACACAAGCACGCGCATCATCATCGCCGATGGTGAGGTCGACTTCGTCATCGACCCCTATGACGACGCGGTGCGGGCGCTGCGCGCGGTGGGGATGAACGTTCTGCTAATCGGATGGGATTGGCGGCGAAAGGTGCCGCTTGCCGTTGAGAACATCGCCTATGCGCTCGACCGCTTAGATCAGCGCGCCAAGGCCGAAGGGCACGGGGCGCTGTTGCCGCGCATAACCCTGGTCGGGCACAGCATGGGCGGCATGGTGGCCAAACTGCTGCTGACCGACCGCCCAGATCTGGCCAAACAGCTTGCCGGCATGATCTCTGTTGGCTCGCCGTTCTACGGCTATTTCGGCCAGTTGATCCGCTTCTTCGAAGGCGCCAAGTATTTCAATGAACTCTACGGCGCCCGCACCGTGGCGCAGGTCACGTCCAGCATGCCCGGTCTATATGAACTGATGCCGATCGATCTGGCTCAGTATCAGGATGTCGGCGCCACTTTGGGGCTTTCCCATTACCCGGTGACGGATCTGGAAACCGGCGCCGTTGTCGACGCCCATGCCGCGACCACCCAGCCGCGCTATCCCCCC
Organism: Pseudomonadota bacterium; assembly: GCA_039180525.1. GTDB lineage: Bacteria > Pseudomonadota > Alphaproteobacteria > Rhodobacterales > Rhodobacteraceae > Halovulum. The sequence goes on along the minus strand of JBCDDF010000050.1, from coordinate 16,846 downwards.
TGGGTCCGGCGGGAACAATTCGCGCGGGCGATCCAAGTGCGTCAGCGTTTGGCCGCACCCTTGCCAAAAGATGTCGCGGCGCGGGTGCACCACATTCGCGGAAGCGATCCGGAATCCACCGTCTCTGCCGTTCAGTGGAATGCGCATCTGCCGCCCGATTACGACCCGGCGAAGTCTCGGTCGCCGCTTGTCCACCATGCGGACGCCGGCGATCACACCATTCCGCTTTGGTCCGCGCGGCTGGCGCAGACACCCGATCCGCGCGTGTATGATTTTACCGATGCCCAGCACGCTTTCCTGATGGAAGATCGTCGGATTATCGCAAAGGTCGCGGAAATCGCCGGGCAGACACCACGACCCGCGTCGGAGATCGGCGCTATCGTCGGTGCGGCCCCCATGATTGCGTCCAGTGCGGATGCGATCGCGCATCTGCAGGCTCAACGCCGCGGCGATGCGCCCCAGACCGAAATCAAAAAGTTGGGTGACCGCTTACATCTTTTGGGGCTTCCGGGCCCGGTCGCGCGACGCATCATGCAGGAAGCGGCCATGTAATTCGCCATGCATCGCGGGCACAAATGGCGATTTGAAAAACGATTACTTGTGGTGCCGCACAAAATGCTAAGGTGACGTATTAGTGTCAGCGGGGCGAATGGTGGCGCGCGTGCAGGTGACTACGGAAGATCCTTTCGTTTCGTCGGTTGTGTCGCGCTGGTCATCGCCGCATGTGTTGAAGCAGCCGCCCCCCGTGCGGGAACGCTATCGCGGCGCGGTTATGGTGGTGGATGTCTCTGGCTTCACCGATTTGACGGATCGCCTGGCGCGTGCGGGGCAGACGGGCGTTGATCGGATCCAAGCCGTTCTGGGCCGCTATTTCACGGCCCTGGTCGAATTGGTGGAGCAGCATGGCGGCGTGGTGTTCGGATTTGAGGGGGACTCGCTGACCGCCTGTTGGTGCTGGCCCCGCGAAGACCGCGCGCCTCAGGTACGCGCGCTTGTTCGGCGCTGCGCGGCAGCCGTTCACGATCAACTCGGCAAGCAGGACTTCGAACCCGATCTGCGGCTGCGGCAGCGGATCGCGGTCGGTGTCGGCGGCATCGACGTGCTGCATTTCGGTTTGGCGACAGGGCGCCGGCATGTCGTGTTGTCCGGCGCGGCCGTCGAAAGCTGCGCGCAGCTTCTGCTGGAAACGGAGGCCGGCGAGACATCGCTCGATCCCGAAACGGCACCGCAGGTCGCCGATGCGCCACCGTTGCAGCCGACCGGTACGCGGCGGGAAACTGCAGCGCTCAGCGCGGCCCCGATCGCCACGGGCGATGCGCGTGACCTTGCGCCGTATCTGCCGAGGGTCCTGCGCCGCAGGCCGGCGGGCGACCGTACCGCGCTGGTCGGCGAAATCCGCACCGTCAGCGTCGCGTTTCTCAAGATCGCGCCGGCGAAGTCGGCGGACGACCCAAAGGAAATGAACCGGATCGTAACCGTGGCACAATCCGCGATCGACCGGCAGGATGGCGATCTGTTGCGGATCACGCGCGATGGGCGCGATCTGTCGATGCTGTGTGTCTTTGGCCTGCCGCTGGTTGCGCATGAGAACGACGCCGAACGCGCGGTGATGGCCGCGGCAGAGATTCGCGACGGGCTGGCGGAACTGGCACCGGAAATGTCCGCGGGCATCGCGACGGGGCGCGTGTTCTGCGGCCCGCTCGGCCCCGATCACCGGCGCGACTACACGGTCCACGGAACCACCGTGAACGCGGCGGCGCGGCTTTGCGCGGTGGCCGGTGGGCGGACCTATGTCGATGCCGCCACCCGCGCGGCCATCCGCTCGGTCGCTTTCACCGGGCCGTGGATGCTCAGGCTTGCCGGGATCCGGCGGGCGGTGGAGGCGTTTTTGCCCACCGCGCATCGCAATCTGCAGGGCCGGAGCGTCGAGACCGCCCTGGTCGGGCGCAAAAGCGAACGCGCGCGGCTTCGGCAGTTGTGGCATGCCGCGCCCGCGCTTGCGTTGGTGCACGGTGTGCCCGGCATCGGCAAAAGCGCACTCGTCGCCGCCGCCGCCACGCAGGCGCGCGGCGACGATCTTTCCGTGCTCGATGGTGTCGCCGACGCGATGGACAGCCTGACGCCCTATCTGGCCTGGCGCCGCGTCCTTCGCGCCTGCCTGGATGCGGATACCGCGGAAACGGATCGGCTCGCTTTTGAAGCGCACGTCAACGCCCTGTTGACCCGGTGCATGGGGTCCGCCGATTTCGCGCCGCTGTTGAACGATGTCATCGACCTTCGCATCGCTGAAACCCGCCTGACGCTCGGCATGGGCGATGCGGTGCGCGCCGACAATCTGCGCCGACTTCTGGTCGCGATCATCTGCGACCGCCTGCACGACCGGCCGCATCTGGTTCTGATCGAAGACGCGCAGTGGATGGACGACGCCTCGTGGGCGCTTCTGTCGGCGCTGACGCGCGAGGCGCCGCCGGCATGTTTCCTGCTGACCTGCCGCAGCGAAGCGCGCGCGCAGATCGTTGACACACGGCTCGCCGACATCGCGATCGAACTGCATGAGTTCGGGTTGGACCCGCTTGACGCGGAGGACATTCGCGCCCTTGCGCAGCGCATTCTGCCACGCCACGCGCTTGGGCCGGGTATGGTCTCCTCTCTCATCGACACGTCCGAAGGCAATCCGCTGTTCGTGGAGGAGTTGTGCCGCAGCGCAGAGACCGGCGCACAGTTCGATGGCGATGGGCCGGATGCGGTGCGCCTGCCGTTATCGCTGGAATCTGTCATTCTCAGCCGGGTCGATGCGATGCCACCGGGGGATCAGGCGATCCTGCGCCAGGCCAGCGTTCTGGGCATGCGGTTTTCGCGCGTCATACTGAACCACCTGCCGACGGCCCAGGCTGCCACCGACGACTTCGAGGCGGCGGTCGGGCGGATCGTCGGACTGGATCTGTTCCGGGTCGCGGGGCCCGGCATGCTTGCCTTTCGGCATCAGATCATCCGCGATCTACTCTACTCCGGCATGCTGTCGGCGCAGCGCGCCTCGGCCCATGCCGAAGTCGCAAAGGTGTTGGAGACGCAGGGCGACCGCGAAGGGGCGGAGCGGCTGCCCACTATCCTCGCGCATTGGCGCGCGGCCGGACATGGGCAGGCGAAGAAGACGGCCGAGTATCTGGATCAGGTCGCGGCGCTCAGGCTGCGCCAGAACGACCCAACCGGCGCGGCAACGCTTCTGGGGGACCTGTTTGAGATGATCGAGACGGCCGGCGTGACCGTCCCATCCGACCGGCTTGCGATGTGCCATCTGATGCACGGCCGGGCGATGCTGGGCACGGGCCGGATGCGGGCATCGCTGGCAAGTTATCAGACCGGCCTCGCGATGCTGGGCCAGCCGCTGCCGTCGGGTGGCGGCGCGCTTGCCCGACAGTTGATCGCGAACGCGCTGCGCCAGTGCCGCCCGGTATCCAGGATGCCGATCGGTGCCGTCGGCGACGATCCCGATCCAAACCTTGATGCCGCCGGGCGCGCGTTTCTGCACTCCGCGCAGGCGCATGAGACGCTGACGCGGATCTACTACTTCGCCGGGGACAAGAAACGGCTGTTGCTTTCGGCATTGTCGGCGGCCAACTGCGCGGAACGGTGCGGCGCGCCGACGCCGTCGCAGGCGGTCAGCTATGCCAGCCTGGGGGCGATCTGCGGCACGATCCCGCTGCGCCGTCGGGCCGCGGCCTATCTGCGGCGGGCGGAGGCGTTGGCAAAGGCGTTCGACGACGCCGGCACCGATGGCCGCGTCGCCCTGCTTTCCGGCCTTTACGACACCAGCATCGGCGCCTGGGCCACGGCGCGGGATCGTTTCGAAACCGGCCTCGCGGCGGCCCGGCGCACCGGCGACGCGCGGCTTTGGTACGAACACGCCGTGTGTTTGGAGACGATCTGCGGGCCCTGGCTACTGACCCCGGCCTTTGCCGGCTGGCAGGACTGGGAGGCGCTGTGCCAGGAGATCCTGGACGCCGGGCGGGACCGAAACGACATGCAGGTATTCGCGTGCGGCGCGTTGGGGTATGCCCGCGGCTGCCGGGTGAGCGAACGGCCGGGCGCGGTCGCGACCCTGGCGGCCGATCTTCGCATGATCGTGTCGGATGACCAGCGCGAGGTCGAAGCGATCCACCGGATCGAGGCTTTGGCTCATCTGGCCGATCTGGCGCTGGATCACAACGATACCGAAACGGCGATGCACTGGCTGGGCCAGGGCACCGGGCTGCTGGCGGATCTGAACGCCAAGATGAAGTCGCGCACGATGGCGGCGCTGAGCCTTTTCCACGATGCGGTGGAACGGGCAGACACCGCAGGCGGCGCGCCCCAGCCGCTGCAGCGTCTGCGTCGGCTGGCGACCGGCCGTTTCTTCCAGTTCGCGCGGGTCTATCGCATCGGTCTGCCAGAGGCGCTGAGGTGCAAGGGCGATGGCCTGGCCCGGGCCGGTCGAACCCAAGCGGCGCGGCGCGCGTGGCGGCGGGGGCTGGCAGCGGCGGACCGGCTTGAGATGCCGCGTTTCGCGGGTCTGCTGCGGCAACGGCTGGCCCAGGGTGACAACGCCCCCCCGGCACCCGAAACCGGCCCATCGCGCGCGGCCATGCCGTTTCGTCCGCTCAAAAACGTGCCGCCGGGGTTCCGCGACCGTCTCGCCAAACCCACACCCCTTGAGGTGCTGGAGGCGGGCGATGGCTGAGCGCCGGCCCCGTGTCCTCATCGTTCTGGCGCATTTCGATGAGATGCGGCAGTTCGGCGGCCGCCCGAATTTCATGCCGCAGGGGGTGGGTCACGCCTTTCTGGCCGGTGCGCTGAATGGCGCGCGGTTCGATATCCGCCTGTATTCCGAATTCCACAGCGGCCCGCTGACAGACACGCGCCTGCTGGCCTGGCCCGATATGGTGGTGCTGACCGGCGTGACCTCCGCACTCGACCGGATGCGCCATTTGACCGCCTATATCCGCACCTTGGCACCCAAGGCGATCATCGTCGCGGGCGGCCCGGTGGTGCGGAATCTACCGAAGTTGACGGCAGACATTTTCGATTACACCTGCGACGGCGATGTGGAGCAACTCGGCGCTGTCGTCGACGCTGTGTTTGGCCCCGGGCATGCCGCCGAACGCCCCCTGCCCCGGTTCGATCTGCTTGGTTGGCAATCCCGCGTGATCTATGCCGAGACCAGCCGCTACTGTAATTTCCGTTGTTCCTTCTGCGCACTGACCGGTGAGAGACGCCGCTTTCGTCCCTACCCGCTTGACGAGATCGAGGCGCAGATCCTGTCCCAACCGGCCGGCAAATACCTCGCCTTCATCGACAACACGTTCTTCGGCAACAACCGTGCCGCGTTTGAGGCGAAGCTGGATCTTATCGGTCGGCTGTGGCGGCAGGGTCGGTTCAAGGGGTGGATAGCTTTGGTGACCGGCGATTTCTTCGCCAATGCCGCGAACCTGGAACGGGCCAAGGCCGCCGGCTGCGTCGGGTTGTTCAGCGGGATCGAGTCGCTCGATGCCGCGCAACTCGCCCGTTACGGCAAGCGGCAGAATACGGCGATCCCGCAAATCGAAGCGGCCGAGCGGTGTCTGCAAGCGGGCATCGCCTTCCAGTATGGGCTGATCTTCGATCCGTCGACACAGCGGATCGCCGACATGCAAGCGCAGCTCGATTTCGTACTGGGCTGCGACCGGATCCCGCTGCCGGCGTTCATGAGCATGACCATCCCGCTTTTGGGCACCCCCTACTTCGACGAGTGCCTGGCAGAGGGGCGGTTCATGCCCCACGCACCGCTTCGGGATTTCGACGGAGTTACGCTGGTGATGGAGCCGCTCGATCCGGTCGCGGATGTCATCGCGTTCATTCGGCGAATCAAACGGCTTTCCTGGGCCTCCCGCGCTGCGGCGGGTCACAGTCTGCGCTTTTTCCGGCGCTATGGTGGGGCGCTGTCCGGGGCGCAGATGGTCAACATGATCGGCAACAGTGTTCGGCTTTGTCTGCCGGAGGTGAACCGCAGCAACGCGGGCTGGCTGCCCCGCGCCGCGCCCCAGGAAATCCGCACGCATCTGACGTCGACGCAGCCTCTGGGCGCACTCTACAAACCGATGATCCGGGTCGATGCGCGCTATCTGGGGCATTTCGAACCGACGCTGGTCACCGATGCATCGGGCGCCCTGCATCCCGCACTGGCCCGCGACCTGGCACCGGCGCCCGGCCCCGCGCCAAGGCGTTCGGCGGTCATGTGATCCCCGTCGCCCTGCCCCGCCTGGCATGTCGGTCTGGCGCACCGGCGGTGAAACGCGGCCGCGCTGGGATGCTGGCCGGGCGTGCATCAGACGGAGGCGGGCGCACCCGATCCCGCGACGGCCGCGCGCATGGCGGAAGCGGCACGCCAGACCGCGACCGCCCTTTGCCTTGGAACATGCGCCAGAACGGGCCAATGGCGGTCGTCAAGATCGCGGAGTTCGACGTTCAAATGCAATGCGCTGTGGGTGAACAGGTGCCGCAGCGCGGGAATGGGCAAGGTCATCGTGAAAGGCACATCCGCGTCGAACGCGTCTTCCTCGTCGGTCAAACCGCTGCGCAGCGCCTTTGCCTCAAGCGCCTTCATGCGCGCGGTCAGACTGACGTCCGCAATGATCCTTCGCCGTGTCGCGCTGACCAGGATTTGTGCGTCGCTCAGGTCATTGAGAACCCGCGCCAGGTGGGCCGTCCCCCGCCGCATGTCCAACAAGTCGGCATGTGGCGCCGCGGCGGCATCCACCCGGGCGGGCATCACGGACCTTCGACATAGGTGCGCATGAAATCGAGCCGTTCGATGATCGGCGCATCGGAGAACCGGAAAAGATCGAACGACGTCTCCGCTTCTAGCGACCAGGCGACCCAGGACGGCACGACGAACATATCGCCCTTTTCGAGCGCCGTCCTCGTACCGGCCAGCGTGACCGCCCCCACGCCATCGAACACCTGGAACACCGAGGATCCGACCTCGTTACGCGGCGCGGTCTGTGTGCCCTCTCGCAACCGATGGAATTCGCAGCGGATGGTCGGCATCACATCACCGCCCGTGGTGGGGTTCACATAACGGATGGCAGCATGGCCCGGCGCTGCGGTGGCCGGGTGGCCTTCGTCCTCCAACGCGAACTGTTCGGCCAGCGCGCAGTTCGTGTGTTCCCAGCGGAACGCGGCAAGCGGTGAGGACGCCGTGTTTTGCAGCCCCGACAGCGGCCTGAGCCCCGGATGCGCCCACAGCCTCTCGCCGCGCGAAAACTCGGGCGTCGCATAGTCGGTCACACGGTCGGCGCCGAACTCGAAGAAGCCGACATCCATCTGTTGACTGAAGGGAATATCGAGCCCGTCAATCCAGGCCATCGGATTGTCGGTGTCGTTGTGATGGCCGTGAAAATGCCAGCCCGGCGTCAGCAGCAGATCGCCCCGCGACATCCGAACGGGATCGCCGTTGACCACCGTCCAGACGCCCTCGCCCTCGACGACGAACCGAAACGCGTTCTGCGAATGCCGATGCTCGGGCGCTGTCTCTCGCGGGCCCAGATACTGGATTGCCGCCCAAAGCGTCGGGCTGACATAGGCATTCGGCGCAAGGCCGGGATTGGCCAGGCCGATCGCGCGCCGCTCCCCACCGCGCCCGACCGGCACCAAGTCGCCCGAGGCCTTGGCCAGCGGCAGCAGGCGGTTCCATTTCCAGACATGGGGCACTGCCCTTGGCTTGGGATGCATGGGCATCAGATCGCCCAACTGGGTCCAAAGCGGGATCAGGCTTTCCTTTTCGAAGCCTTCATAGAGCGCGCGCAGTTCCGGGCTGTCCTCGGGCTGCATGCCGTGGACCACCGTTTCATGGGTTTGGGCGTTGCGCATCAGGCGTCTCCTGTCAGGCGGCGTCGGGTTGGCGCGGCGGGGCTGCGTTGGCGAAGGGCTCCAGGCTGTCGAGATGGGCGAAAACCCCTGCGATGCGGCGCCAGTTCGCGACATCGATGTCGAAGCGCCGATTGTTCCAAACCTGGGCGTAGAGGCTCACATCCGCCAGCGTCGGCACATCGCCGAGACAATATCGCGCGCCATCGTCAAGCTGGGTTTCAAGCGCATCGAAAGTCGTCGTCACCCAATGGATGAACCAGGCATTCTGCGCGGCCTCGTCGGCGCCGAACTGATCGCGCAGGCGAAACAGCACCCGCAGATTGTTCAACGGATGAATCTCGCACGCGATCATCTGAACCATGGCCCGGACGCGGGCCCGGGCGATGGGATCACGGGGCAGAAGCGCCGGTTCGGGATGCGTCTCCTCCAGCCACTCAAGGATCGCCACGGACTGCGACAGACAAGTGCCGTCGCCCAGTTCCAGCGTCGGCACAAGCCCTTGGGGGTTCTTCGCCAGATACTCCGGCATCCGCGTTTCTCCCGCCCGCAGGACATAGGGCACATACACGTAGCCCAGCCCCTTGAGGTTCAGCGCGGCGCGCAGCCGTGTGGAGGTCGAGGACCGAAAGAAGTTGTGCAATCGAAGCGTCATCGACGCGGGCCGATCCTGGTTTCGACCGACCCCAGACCGGCGATCGACACGACGCAGACGTCGCCGACCTCCATCGGCCCGACGCCGGCCGGCGTGCCGGTCATGATCAGATCACCCGGCGCGATGTCGACGGAATGCGACAGGATCGACACGATCTCCGGCACGGACCAGATCAACTCACTGAGGTCGCCCTGCTGTTTCGTCTCACCATTCAGCGTCAGGGTGATCGCACCGTCCTGCGGATGGCCCACCGCGGCAACCGGATGCACCGGACCGATGACCGCGGATCGGTCGAAAGCCTTTCCCCAGTCCCAGGGCCGGCCCTTCTCACGCGCGGCCAATTGCAGGTCGCGGCGGGTCAAATCGTTGCCCACGGCATACCCCCAGATGTGATCCCGGCTCTGATCCTCGGGGATGTTGCGCCCGCCCGCACCGATGACCGCGACAAGTTCGGCCTCGTAGTGAAAGTTCTCCGTCAGCGCGGGATAGGGCACCGTCACGCCGTTTTCGACCACGGCATCCGCGGGCTTGGTGAAGAAGAACGGCGGGTCGCGGTCCGGGTCGGTGCCCATCTCCCGGGCGTGGGCGGCGTAGTTCCGCCCGACGCAGAAGATGCGGCGTACGGGAATACGGTCGGCACTGTTTGCGACAGCCACGCTGGCTTGCGGTGCGGGTGGGAAAACGTAGGTCATATAGTCTGATCCATTGGTCTTGAGGATGGGGCGCGCGACACCGGTGTTGCGATCCACAACAGAACCAGCGCGACCAACCCGGCACCGGCCACCCATGGTGCCAGCGCGCCGGTGGCGGCCCCGGGAAGAAGCAGCGCGATGCCCGCCGCCGCGAGAAGCGCCCGCTTCCAGGCCGGCGCGGGGCCGCGCCACCAGCCAACGAAGGCGGAAGAGACGGCATAGACACCGATGATCGCGCCGGTCACCGCAATCGCGATTTCGCTGGGCGAGCCGATCAGCAAAAGCGCCGGCGAGAACACGAACAGGAACGGGACGATATAGGCGGTCCAGCCGAATTTCATTGATTCCCAAGCCGTCCGCATGGGCGAGGCTTGCGCAATGGAGGCCGCGAAGAAGGCACCGATCCCGATGGGCGGGGTCACCATCGACATCATCCCCAGATAGAAGATGAACAAATGCGCGGCAATCGGCTCGACCCCGGATTGCACAAGCGAGGGCGCGATGAGCACGGCAAGCAGCAGATAGACGCCGACGGTCGGCATGCCCATCCCAAGGATCAGGCAGACCAGCGCCGAAATCAGCAACAGGACCAGCAGGCTGCCATTGCCAAGATCGACCAGCGCGAAGGTGGCGGCGAACCCCAGACCGGTGACGTTCAATACACCAATAATGAACCCGGCCGCGGCGGAGATCATGATGATCTCTGTAATCGACCGGCCCGTTTCGACCGCTGCGCGCCAGAGATCCTTGAGCGCCATGCGCGTCTTGCCATAGCCCATCGTGAACCCGATCAGCAGCGCGGCCGCACTGCCATAAAGCGCGGCGGTCTCTGCCCGTTGGTTGAAGTTGAAAAGCGCAATGATGATCGCGGCGAAGGGCAGCGCGAACACCCAGCCCCGCGACAGCACCCGGCCCGCCCCCGGCATGTCCGAGGTGTCGAGCGGCTCGATTTCCTGCTTGGCCGCCTGCAAATCGGCCTGAACGAACAGGGCCACATAGTACAGCAGCGCCGGTACGATGGCCGCGACAACGACATTCGTGTACGGCTGCTGCAGGATATCGGCCATCAGGAACGCCACCGCGCCCATCACCGGCGGGGCGATCTGGCCGCCGGTGGAGGCCACGGCCTCCACCGCCGCGGCAGAGGTGCGGCGGAAACCCGATTGGATCATCAGCCGGATCGTGACGACGCCGGTCGCCACGATGTTGGATACGACGACGCCAGAGATCGACCCGAACAGCCCGGACGCCACGATGGAGATCTTGGCGGCGCCCCCACGCCGGTGACCCATCGAGGCCATTGCGATGTCGTTGAAGAAATCCGCGCCCCCGGAGCGCAGCAAAAGCTGACCGAAGAACACGAACGCCACGACGACCGTTGCGGCCACGTTCAGCGTCAGCCCCAAAAGCCCGTTGGGATCAAACGCCAGATAGACGGCAAGACGTTGCGGGGCGACTTCACGGGTTTGCAGGGCGCCCGGCACCAGATGCCCGACAAGACCGTAGCCGACGATCACAACGACGACGATGACCAGGGTCCAGCCCACCGCGCGGCGCAGCCCTTCCAGCACCAGAAAGATCAACGCGCCGCCGACCAGGAGTGCATCGAGCGGCAGGCTCATCGCGCGGCCCACAAGGCTTGGATAGGCGACGGACACGTAAAGCGACAGACCCAGCCCCGCCGCCGCCAGCGCCCAGTTCAGATACCGGTACCCGCCATGCGGGGCCTGCCCGCCGCCCCCTGCCCGACGCCGCGGCGCAAGAAAGATGATCGCCAGGCTCAGCCCCAGCACCAGCGCCAGAAACTGCTCGGTGTAGTAGGAATAGCCAAGCCGCGCGGGGACATCCGCCGCCTGCAACACCGACACGATCGTCAGCACGCCGGCCAGCACCGCGATGACCGCCGCGCCCACGCCCGTATGCGCGCCACTCTGTTCCTGCTGCGTCAACCTGCGGCCCTCATGGCAAGAGAGAGGGGCGCGCGCGCGCCCCGCAATCCCTACTTCGCCGGTGTCAGCGCGATGCCGCGGGCGTCGAAAAACGCCTTTGCACCGCTGTGATAGGCGACCCCTGGGTATTCCTGATACGCCGTGTCGATATTGAGCTGACGCAGCGGCGGATAGGCCTCGCCGATCGCATCTTTCTCATCGAACATCACGGCCAGCAGGCTCATCACGCTTTCATCCGACACATGCGCGCCCGCCAGCAGCACATTGTCCCAGGTCACGAAATGCATCGGCTCCGGCACGCCGACCCGCGGCGGCGCCGGCTGCACCTCCATGAAGTAGAACGCCGGGCGAACCTCCTGGATCTTGGCCAGGTTCTGATCGGACGGATCGATGGTCAGGAACCGCACGCCACCGACAGCAGCGTCGATCTCGGCCACTTTCGGGCCCCCGACGGCGAAAAACGCGCTGTCGACCCGGCCCGATGCCATATCGTCGGACCCGCGGATCAGTTCCGGCACCGGCACCTGCTCCACATCGTCCCAGGTCAGCCCGCCGGACGCGAGGATCGCCGTCAGATGCGACCGCGCAATGGGAAAAGCGTCCCAACCCGAGGGGACGGACCGGCCCGCCAGATCGGCGACCGATGTCAGGCCAGAGCTTTCCTTTACGTAAAGGCCGACCGGAAACGGGTTGATGCGCGCCACCACGCGCAGGTTTTCCATCGCGGCACTGTACTCGCCAGTGCCCGAGATGGCGGTGATCAGGTCGTTCACGTCGTTCAGCGAATACTCGGCCAGCCCTTCGTTCACGGCCTGCATCATCTGGGCGTTCCCGCCATAGGGCTGAACGACCAGTTTCATGCCCGTGCTGTCGCGCGCCTGCCCAGAGATGACCGAGGCCATGGTGTTCCACACCGACCCCTGCGGTGGTGTCGAAAACGACTCCACCTGCGCCAGCGCCGGCGCGCAACTCAGCGCAAATACGCCGGCAAGGGACGCGAGTTTCAATCTGATCATGTGGCTTCCTCCCATTGGTCTTGTTTAAGCCGCGTCCGCCTTGGCGGCGGCAATCAGGGCCTGTCGGTCGATCTTGCCGGTCCCCGTTTTCGGAAGATCGTCGAGGTATTGGAACGAACGTGGCGATTTGTGGGGCATCAGCCGCTGTTTTACGAACGCGCGCAGCGCGGCCGTGACATCGTCATCGGGCGTCTTGCCACGTGCCAGGCTGACATGGGCGCGCAGCGTCATACGCTGATCGCTGAGTTGATGGGCCAGCACGGCGCATTCGTGGACGTCGGGATGTTCGTTGAGACACCGCTCGACCTCCATCGGCCAAACCCATTGGCCCGACACCTTGATCAACTCATCGGCGCGGCCCTGAAAATAGTAATAGCCGTCACGTTCGATAAAGAGATCGCCGGTATGGATCCAGTCGCCGCGCATCGTCTCTGCGGTTTTGTCCGGCCGGTTCCAGTACATCGGTGCCGAACTGTCGGCGCGGACGAGCATGACGCCTTCCTCGCCCGGCTGCGCGGGCCTTCCCGCGGGGGTTTCCAGCCGCACTTCATAACCCGGCACCGGCGCGCCCGCGGCCCCCAACCGGTGATCGTCGGGCCGGTTGGACAGGTAGACATGCAGCATCTCGGTCGAGCCCAGCCCTTCGGTCGGCCCCTTGCCGACCTTAGCGGCCCACGCATCATAGACCTCTTTCGACAGGATCTCCGCCGCCGATATCGACCGGCGCAGCGAGGACAGATCACGCCCCCCGATCCCCTCATGATGCGCGAGCGCGGTGTAGAGCGTGGGCAACGCGAAAAGGACGGTGGGCTTAAAGGTCTCCATCGCATCGAGCACGACGTCGGTTCGCGGATGGCCCGGCATCAGCACCGTCGTCGCCCCCACAGAGAAAGGGAAGATCAGCGAATTGCCGAACCCATAGGCGAAAAAGCACTTGGGAACGGAATAGCAGATGTCATCGGGCGAGAGTTGCAGGATATGAGCGCCATAGGCCCGTTGGATGTAGGCCGGGTCGTGATGCAGGTGCACGATACCCTTCGGCTGCCCCGTCGACCCCGATGAATACATCCAAAAAGCCATGTCGTCGGCTTCGGTGTCCGCGGCTGCAAGGTCCGTCGGTTTGCCCTGCGTGAACGCCTCCGCCGCGATCGCCCCGGCCACCTCTACCGCACCGTTGGCGACCACGGTGACGTCAACAGCGGCCTTCGCGAACAAAGCTTGGAACACCGCATCGCAGACCACCACGCGCGCACGGCTGTCCTTGAGGAAGTAATCCAGCGTTTCAGGCTTGGTCTGCGTGTTCAGCAGAACCGGAACGAACCCCGCCCGCACCGCCCCGAAAAAGGCGGCGACGAACGCCGGCGTGTCATCCAGAAAGAAGATGATGCGATCGGCGCGCTTCAACCCGGCGGCGATGAACGCATGGCCCCATCGGCTGGCATCCGCGATAAGCGCGGCATAGCTCAACGCGCCGAACGGGCCGGTCAGCGCGGTCTTGTCGGGGTTTCGCGTCGCATTCTGCCAGAGCACATCACCACAATTGCGGTGCTGCGACCTGTCAAAGCCGATCTCGGCCGCACCGGGCGTATCCGCCGGTACCGGGTCGACGCACTTGCCCTCGACCTCTGCCTCAAAGCGCGCAACGAAAGCCGGGGCGATCTTGCGCATCCGATCCCGGTTCATCCGGCCCGATCGTCCGAGGTAGTCATAGGCGAACTCAAGCGGTGGCAGGGCCATCTTGGCCCCGAAACCGTCATACCAGATCGCCGAAGTGTTGGCGGCATCCACGATCTTTTTTGCAATCGGCTGACGCGCGGCCTGATAAGCCTGCAACCCGGTTTCGATGTCTTCGGCGTTCTGCAGCGCGCGTGTCAACGCGATCGCATCTTCCATCGCCAGCCGCGTACCCGACCCGATGGAGAAATGCGCCGTATGCGCCGCGTCGCCAAGCAGCACAAACCGATCCGCCACCCAATTGTCGCACCAGAGCCTGGGAAACCGTCGCCAGGCGGACTTGTTGGTGATCAGCTTCGCGCCGTCCAGCACGTCGCGAAACAACCGGCTGCAAAGCGCGGCGCTGTCGTCCTCTTCCATGGTATCGAACGCATAGGCGTGGAACGTCGTCGCCTCGCATTCGACGATGAATGTGCTGCGGGTTTCCGAAAACCTGTAGTGATGCGCGTTCAGCGGGCCCTTCGGCGTCTCGATGAAGGTCTGGGTCAACGTGTCGAAGGGCCTGTCCACGCCGAACCAGGCGAAGCGCGTCTTAAAGTGATCGAGCCTGGGCGCGAACCGGTCGGGCATGGCGCTGCGGACGAGTGAGTTCAGGCCGTCGGCGCCGATCACCAGTTCGCCGCCTAAGCTGTCAAGCGATGCAAGATGCGTGTCGAACCGGATCTCGACCCCAAGATCCCGGGCGCGGGTCTTCAGCACTTCGATCAGATCCAATCGTCCGATCGCCGAAAACCCCACCCCATCCAGCGTCACCGACCCGTGCGGATGGTTCAGCGTCATGTTTCGCCAGACCTGCATCCGCGGCGCGATCAGATCGTGAATTTCGGGGTCATCGGCATTCAGGAACGCCAGCGCCTGGTCCGAGAACACGACCCCGAAGCCGAAGGTCGCGCCCTCCGGGTTCTGCTCCGTGACGCGAATGCGCGCCTTTGGGAACGCCTTCGCCAGCAGGATGGCAGTGTAGAGCCCGGCCGGCCCGGCCCCCAAGATGTCGACGTTTCCAAGCATCGATACCGGCCCTCCCAAAACCGTCTCGACGTAGGTGAATCAAGTCCGTATGTGTTATATTATAAAAACTGTTTTACAATATGGAAAATTTGATGTGCTCTGCCCATACCCATCGGGTGCTGTTCGGTGACTGTGATCCGGCCGGGATCGCCTATTATCCGCGGATGTTTGGCTGGATGGACGCGGCGTTTCACGGGCTGCTCCGCCCGCATGGCGGGCACGCGGCGATCTGCAGACGCCTGGGCGCAGCCGGTCTGGGGCTTGCATCGGCTAAGGCGCAGTTTGCCCGACCGGTGGTTGAAGGGGATGTGGTGGACATCTGCATCGATCACCTCACCTGGAGCGCACGGTCGTTGACACTGGACTATACCGGTCGGGTCGGCGCGGTGGCGCATTTCACAGGCGTGGAGGTCCGCTGTATGTTCCTGGCCACGGAAACGGGAATGCGCGCCGGGGCGATTGCGCCGCTTAAGGACCTTTTAGGGTGATCCATGAAAGATGACGCAAGCCACGGCCAAGGCCTCAAATCCCTGGACACGGCACTTGGGGTCTTGGCGCTGATGGCCCGTTACCCGGCGCCCCAAGCCCTGTCGGATATCGCGAGGGATGCGGGAATGACGCCCAGCAAGGCCTACCGCTATCTGGCGTCTTTCGTCCAAGCTGGCCTGGTCAAACAGGAAGGACGATCTGGACGTTACGGCATCGGGCCAGAGGCGCTTCGCTTGGGTGTCGCTGCCATCGCCCAGCACGACTTCGTCAGCGATGCCGCCGAAGGACTGGCCGATCTGGTGGCGGATACCGGCATGACGGCGCTTCTGTCCGTTTGGGCCAACGAGGGCGGCACGGTCGTGCGCTGGGAACGAGGGGCGACGCCTACGGACACGGCGACCGGGTTGGGCACCACGCTGCCATTGCTGAACTCGGCGACGGGCCACGCCTTTCTGGCCTGGGCGCCCGCCGCCATCGTCAAGGCGACGGCGGAAAAGCAGATGCGCCAGCTTGCGAAGAACCCGGCCGCGCGCGCGGCGGCGCCGACCACGAAGGCCGAACTGACCAAACTGATCGAAGATGTCCGGGCACGGGGCTACGCCTCGGCCGTAGGCAACTTCATCCCCGGGCTGGTGGCCGTTGCCGCACCGATCCTAGATTGGCAAGGCGAAGCGCAGGCCGTGGTGACACTGGTCGGCGTCGATCCCGATGCCACCCGGACAGACAGCGCAACGACGAAGGCGCTGCTTTCATACTCCACACGGAAGTCGTTCGACTTTCACTGAACGGGGCGGTGCCCTGCTCCCCGAAAACTGGATCGATCTAAGTGAGTGTCTTCCGCCTGCATCCCGGCTGGGGCAAGTCGGGGCTCAGGTCTCATGGTCAACCCATCGCCGCGTTCCTGTTGCCGGCCCCTGTCCCGTTTCTCTCTCAGCTTGGATTGGGTGTCTATGGCCCGCGTTATGCTGGCATCGAGGCCGATTTTGAAACACCTCTGGATCCTGCCTAAACGGAGTATGCGAAAGCCTGCACCTTTGGAAAAAGCATGTTGCGTTGGCGACTCATACGTCAGCCGGCCTGAATGTCTGCAGATCAATCGCCCCAATGGTATCCTGGAGTGCCTTGCAGATCTGCGTCACTTCAACAGGGGTGATAACGAGTGGTGGGGTCAACAAGATCACAGTGGCACGCAGGCCAAGGAGGATGCCATGCTCCCGACGTATATGGCGCGGCAAGTCTGCGAACAGCCATGGTGCGTCTTTGATCAGCGGCGCGCGGGTGGTGACCTGAGCCCCAAGTTCCCTCCAGCGGATCGGGGAGTCCTTCGGTTACATTGATGGGCCTATGTGGCCCGATTTTCCATCCTCATCTTTACTGCGAATTCGACTGGCGGAACGTTCCCGAGGGCCGAATGGGGGCGTT